>NZ_LQXG01000001.1:0-611486 GCF_001924955.1 Maricaulis sp. W15
ACCGAGGGCATTATCGCTTGCGGTGAAGGGGGGCGGATAAGTTTGGCTGAGTTTTCTCCCCACACACCGTCATCCCGGCGCACGCCGGGACCCGGAATGCGACGCAAGCTGTTGCCATGTTTGACAAATCGAGTTTGCGAGACTGGGTCCTGACTTTCGTCAGGATGACGGTTTTAAAGGCGCTGGGCGGGGATAAGCGCGCGTTTCTCCGCCTAGCCTCCACAGCCTCCGCAAATCCAAACACATTTTTCCCGGCCGCAGCCCCGCAAAAGCGGGGCGGAGAGCCGGGACCAACGAAACGCTCCGGCAAGCAATGAGTCTCCCGTTGGTCCCGGATGGCGCTGCGCGCCTCCGGGAAAAATGAAAAGAGGAGACGGCAAGCGCTAGTCAATGTGGCTCGGCGTATAGGCGTGCGGGCCCATCGTGACGCCGACGAAACCGCCGGCGGTGCGGGTGGAGAGGATGGTGCCGTCGGCACCGCGCAGCAGGTTCTGCCAGCCGCCATCGGGCAAGCGATAATCGAAATCATAGTGCGGGCCGCGGGCCGTGGCCCGGACCTCGATCAGGGCGCCCGCGTTCAGTGCGACCTGTGCGGCAGCGATCACCATGCCGTCTGACGGGTCGTCACTGCCAGCGCGGCGGCGCAGGTGGATGGCGAGCCCGTCTTCGGTCTGCTCAAGACCGATGAAATACCAGTATTCGTCATTCTGCAGCACGGCGAGGCCGGCGCGGGCGCCGGGTGTGTCGGGCGTGAAGCTGAAGGCCAGCTCTGCCAGCCCGAACATGTGTTGCTGGCGCCGTCCGAAATAGGACGGGTTGGCAAAATCGCCCAGTCCGACCGGGCGCGGTTCAAGCAGCAGTGCGTCGCCGTCGAGTTGCCACCAGGTCTCGCGCGGATTGCGCATCATCATCCAGTCCGGCCCCATGGCCTCCGAGTCAAACTCGTCGACCACCGTGAAGGCGCCGGTCATTGGCGCTATACCCGGATCGCCGGCCGGCAGGTCAGGTCTTGCCGCGGCATGGGGAATGGCCTCGCCCGGTCCTGTGATGCGCGGCCAGCCGTCTTCCCAGCTGACCGGCATCAGGAAGGTCTCGCGGCCGGTATTGTACTGGTCGTCGCCATAGGGACGCACGGCGAGGAAGGTCGCCCACCAGTCCCCGTCGGGTGTCTGCACCAGATCGGCATGGCCGGCCGAAGTGATCGGATTGGCGCGGTCGCGCGGCAGGTCCCGCTGGGTCAGGACCGGATTGTCGTCATAAGGCGTGTACGGGCCCGTCGGCGCGTCACCAACCAGCACGACCTGGGAGTGGTTTTCCGCCGTACCGCCCTCGGCTGCCATCAGATAGTAGCGGCCATCGACCTTGTAGATGTGAGGCCCCTCGATCCAGATCGGCTGTTCCGAGAAATCGACGCCGCCATCGATCAGCACGACGCGCTCGCCGAAGGTTTCCAGGGTTTCGAGATTGAATTCCTGGATCCAGACGGCCCGGTGGCCTTCATACTCGGGTTCGCGGTCCGGTGGGCCGTTATTGAGGAGGTAGGCGCGACCGTCCTCATCGACGAAGAGTGACGGGTCGATGCCCCATTCCAGATCGGGCAGCCAGACCGGGTCCGACCAGGGTCCGGCCGGGTCGGTGGCGGTGATCAGGAAATTGCCACCGCAATCGACACAGGTATTGAGGATGTAGAACAGACCGTCATGGAATTCGATGGCCGGGGCGAACAGGCCGCGCGACAGGCCGAGCGTGCCGAAATCGACCTGGTCGGGCCGGTCGATCGCATTGCCGATCTGCTCCCAGTTGACCAGGTCGCTGGAGCGGAAGACCGGCAGTCCCGGGAAATAGGAAAACGTCGAGGTGACCAGGTAGTAATCCTCGCCGGCGCGGGTGTTGGAGGGATCCGGATAAAAGCCGCCGAGCACCGGGTTGAGATAGGTGTCTGCGTCCTGAGCCACCCCCTCATGGACCGGGTCGCCGCCGGAATAGGTGAAGCGCTCGAAACGGGCCGGGGTGATGCCCGGAGTCGGGGATCCGGCGGTTTCTGCGGCGCAGGCCGCGAGTGTGGCGAGGCCGGTGCACAGCAACAGGTGGCGGATCATGTCATGGGCTCCATTTCGGCGGCGCAAGTCTTGGCGATGAAGTCGGCATGGGCGGGCATATGATCCGAGGAGGTCTGCATGGCTTGTCGGATCTGGGCCAGGCGGCGGCGCGTCTCGTCCTCGGACAAGCATTCCGCCACCGGATCGAAGGAGCGCGGCTTCAGGCCCTGGCCGATCATGACGGCGAACCAGCTGGTGTCGTTGAAAAGCTCGTCATTTTCCCGGAAGACCCGGCCATAGCTTTCGAAAATGCGATACTTCTCGGCCAGTCCCGGCGGGATCTGCATGGTCCGGCAATGATCCCAGAAGGGCGTGTCATCCCGCGTCGTGGCGTTGTAGTGCAGGATGATGAAGTCGCGCACCCGTTCGAATTCCTCCTTGGTGCGGGCGTTGAAGCGGTCGATATCGGCTTGCTCGAAAGAGGTGCGCGGGAACATTTGCAGGAGTTTGGCGATCCCGCTCTGGATCAGGTGGATCGAGGTCGATTCCAGCGGTTCCAGGAAGCCCGAGGACAGGCCGAGAGCAACGCAGTTTTTCACCCAGGCCTGTTTGCGCCGACCGGTCACGAAACGCAGCAGGCGCGGCTCGGCGAGCGGTTTGCCGTCGAGATTGGCCAGCAGGGTGGCCGCCGCTTCGTCGTCGGAAATATGGTTGGACGAATAGACATAGCCATTGCCGACCCGGTGTTGCAGCGGAATGCGCCATTGCCAGCCGGCCTCGCGCGCCGTGGCGCGGGTATAGGGTGTGATCTCCTCCGACCCTTCACACGGCACAGCCAGCGCCCGGTCGCAGGGCAGCCAGTTGGTCCAGTCCTCGTAACCGGCCTTGAGGGTTTGCTCGATCAGCAGGCCCCGGAAGCCGGAACAATCGATGAAGAGTTCGCCCTCAATTCGTGTCCCGTTTTCCAGCTCGACGGCTTCGATGAACCCGTCCTCGCCGCGCTGGTGGACCTGGTCAATCTTGCCCTCGACGCGTTTGACCCCGCGCTCCTCGGCAAAACCGCGCAGGAATTTGGCATAGAGATGGGCGTCGAAATGGAAGGCATAGGCGATCTGACCGAGCGGGGAGGTGCCGGCATTGGCGATCGGGCGCATGAATTTGCCGTTTTCGCCGGCCACGGACTGCACCGAATAATCGGTGATCGGGTAAGGCTCGCCCAGCTGGTTCATGCGCAGCCAGAAGGCGTGGAACGAGACGCCTTCCATATCGACGCCGAACGGGCCGAACGGGTGGAAATAGCTGTCACCCTTGCGACCCCAGTCACGAAACTGGATGCCAAGTTTGAAACTGCCCTTGGTGTCGCGCATGAAACGGTCCTCATCGAGACCGAGCATGGCGTTGAAGATCTTAATCTGCGGGATGGTCGCTTCGCCGACCCCGACAATGCCGATGGCGTCACTCTCGACCAGGGTGATGTCGGCATAGTCCGGACCCAATACCTTGGCCAGCGCGGCGGCGGTCATCCAGCCGGCCGTTCCGCCGCCGACAATCACGATTTTGCGGATGCGTTGATCGGTCATTTTGTCCTCATGCGGGTGGTGCCGTCATGGCGGCGCGGCAATGCTGGTCGATGAAGGTCTGGTGTTTGGGCATGGAGGCCACAGCTCCGGCCACGGCCTGGTGCATTTGTCTGAACGCGTCGATGATACGGTCTTCCGGCGCCGCATCGACCAGCGGGTCATAGCCGTCGGGCATTACATTCTGGCCCAGCAGGACTGCGTGCCAGCTCGACTCGGCAAACAGCTCGTCCTCATAGCGGAAGAGGCGCCCCTTGAGCCGGAACAGGTCGAGCTTGCGCTGCAATGTCTCGGGGATCGCCATGTTGCGGCAATGATCCCACAGCGGCACGCCATGACGCTCATTGGCGTGATAATGCAGCACGATGAAATCGCGGATATGGCGGTAGAGATATTCCGCCTGGCGATTGTACTCGGTAATGCCCGCCGGATCGAAATCCTTGTCGGGGAACAGCGCCATCAGCCGGGAAATCCCCGCTTGCGTGATGTGGATCGAGGTCGATTCCAGAGGCTCCAGGAAGCCGGATGCCAGCCCGATGGCGACGCAATTCTTGATCCAGGCCTGTTTGCGGCGGCCGGTCGTGAAGCGGATCGGCTTCGGGGTGTTCAGCGGTTCGCCGTCGAGATTGTCGAGCAGGACGCTGGTCGCTTCATCCTCCGACAGATGGTCGGCGGAATAGACGAATCCGGAGCCGATCCGGTGTTGCAGCGGGATGCGCCATTGCCAGCCGGCATCGCGGGCCGTGGAGCGCGTGAAGGGGGTGAGTTCGCCGGCGCTGGCCGAGGAGACGGCGATCGCCCGGTTGCAGGGCAGCCAGTGGGTCCAGTCCTCGAAGCCGGATTTCAGCGTCTGCTCGATCAACAGGCCGCGAAAGCCGGAACAGTCAACAAACAGGTCGCCGGTGATGCGGTCGCCGGATTCCATCTCGACCGAGGCGATGAAACCGTCTTCCGGACGCTGATGGACATCGACCACCTTGCCTTCGATCCGTTGCACGCCGCGCTGTTCGGCATAGCGGCGCAGATGGCGGGCATAGAGTGAGGCGTCGAAATGATAGGCCCAGTGCAGGCTGGAGACCGGCGATTGTCGGTCCCGGGCCACCGGCCCGAAGCGGTTCTGCCGCGCCGCGACATCACACAGATTATACTCGCCAAAGGCTTCAGCCTGGCCGAGCTGGCGCAGTTTCAGCCAGTATTGGTGAAACTTCACGGCATTCATGTCGGCACCATAGGTCCCGAACGGGTGCAGATAGGTGTGGCCCGGCCGGGTCCAGTCGACAAATTCGATGGCGGTCTTGATCGTGCCCTGGGTTGCCCGCAGGAAGTCGCGCTCGTCCAGGCCCAGCAATTCATTGAAATGACGGATTGGCGGGATGGTCGCCTCGCCGACACCGACAATGCCGATGGCCTCGGACTCGATCAGCGTGATCTTGGTATGGCCATTGCCGATCAGGCGGGACAGGGCGGCTGCGGTCATCCAGCCGGCGGAACCGCCACCGACAATGACAACCTGATCGAGGGTTCTCGGATTGATCATGCGGGTGGCACTCCAGCCTTGAGGCGTGACAGGGCGGCTTGGTGGTCCGGCATGGCAGCGGCGGTCTGCTCTGCGAGCGTCCGGATTTGCGTCAGTCGTGCCGATGCGGCCGCCGGGTCCAGCCGGTCGGCCAGCGGGTCATGGCGGCGGGGTTTGACGCCCAGCCCCAGCCAGGCGGTGACCCAATCGCCTTGGCGGTAGATATCGTGTTCGCGCGCGGCAATACGGCCCCGCGCCTTGAACAGGGCGGTCGCGTGGGCAAGCCGGTCGCTCGGTGCGGCGTCGCGGCAGGCCTGCCAGACCGGTTCGGAGCGCGTTTGCGAACCCAGCACCAGGGCGCTGAAATCACGCGCGGCGTCGCTTTCCCGGGCAAAGGCCCGATTGTGGACATCGGCTTCTGCCCGCATGTCGGGGCCGGTGGGCAAGAGGCCGGGCAGGCGCAGGAGTGTGCGGGCCAGCAGCGGCAGGTCGGCATCGGCCAGCGGATCCGGGCGGCAGGCAGCGGCGCCGACGGCCAGACAATTGCCGGACCAGGGCGTGCTCAGGCGTCCGGGTGTGAGCCGGGCAGTATCGCCGTCATCCGCCGTCGCCGTGAAGCGGCGGGTCACGGTCGCATCGGGCAGGGCGATGGCCATGTGCCAGCCCGCCGGGTCGGCGATGATGCGGGTCGCGGGGGTAAGTGGCGACCGGGGCGTTTCCAGCCGGGTCGCTTCAAACAGGAAAGGCGTGTCGTCTGACCAGTCCTCGCAGGCCGCGTTGATCGCCGCCGCCAGTTTCATCTCCGGACCCGTTGCGTCGATATAGAGGTCCGCTTTGAGATATCGACTCTTGTCCAGCGTGACCCCGGCGAGGCCGGTCTCGTCCGTCTCGATGGTCGTGACGCGGCCCGCACAGGCTTCGATGCCGCGTTGCCGGGCGGTGTCGCGCAGCAGGGCCGTATAGGCGGCGCAATCCAGATGAAAGCCGAAGTCCAGCGTCGACACGAAGTCACGCGGGTTCGGCGAGGGCGGTGCAAAGCGGGCCTGTTTGATCGCCTGCGCGGCGAGCGCGTAGTTGGCATAGTCATCGGTGCCCGGGCCATGGGCTGCGACTTGCTGGTGGAAATGGACCGGTCCCCAATTGGCGCCGATGGCGCCATGCGGCTGGACGAAGTCCGGTTCGCCGTCGCCGCGCCAACCGGAAAACAGCCGGCCAAGCCGCGCTGCGCCGCCGGTGCGCGCCAGGATGTCGCCATCATTGAGGCCGAGGCGGCCGTGCAGCATGCGTAAATCGGGCGGCGCGCTGAGCGCGGGCGCGCAGACCGGCCCCTCTTCATGGACAATCCGCACCGAGGCACCCGGCAGACCCGCGACGGCTTGATGGGCCGCGAGCGCCGTCAGCCAGCCGTCCGGACCGCCGCCGATGATGAGGATGGAGAGGGGATTCGCGGCCGGTTCGGTCATGCTAGTCCGCCGTTGCATGGGCGTGGGCGGACAAGACTTCGGCGTGGCCCGGCATGGCGGTCGCGATTCGCGTCAATTCGGCCGCCAGCGGCCGGATCCCGGCGGCGGCATTGACGGCCCGCGGATCGAGCCGTTGCGGTGTGATGTGCTGGCCGAGGAAGACGGCCTGCCAGCTCGGTTTGAGGAAAACCCCGTGCTCATAGTCCGCGATCAGGCCGCGCTCGCGGAAATGCTCGATCTTGCCGGCAAGGCTGTCGGGAATGTCCATCTCGCGGCAGTGGCGCCAGAATTCCGTGTCGTCGCGCTGTGTGGCCTTGTAGTGCAGGATCAGGAAGTCGCGGATGCGGGCATATTCCTGGTCCATGACACGGTTGAATTCGTCGGCCTCGGCCGGGTCCCATTCGCCGGTGGGGAAGAGGTCGAGCAGATGGCCAATGGCCGACTGGATGAGGTGGATCGAGGTTGACTCAAGCGGTTCGAGAAAGCCGGACGACAGGCCGATGGCGACGCAATTGCGGTTCCATTGCCGTTTGCGCTTGCCGGCCAGGAAGCGCAGCCGGTTTGGTTCGGCCAGGGCTTCGCCTTCCAGCTGGTCGCGCAGCAGGGTTTCGGCGCGCTCATCATCCATGAAGGCGCTGGCATAGACATGACCATTGCCGACCCGGTGCTGCAGCGGAATGCGCCAGGCCCAGCCGGCCTCGAGCGCCGTCGCGCGGGTATAGGGTGGCAATTCGCCTGTCGCGGCGGATGGCAAGGCAATCGCCCGATCACACGGCAGCCAGTGCGACCAGTCTTCATAGCCGGTCGCGAGCGCCTGTTCGGTGATCAGTCCGCGAAAGCCCGAGCAATCGATGAAGAGATCGGCCTCGATCCGCTGTCCGCTCTCGAGGCTGACATTGCGCACATGCCCGGTCTCACCATCCACTTGCACGTCGGTGACGCGGCCTTCTGTGCGGATGACGCCGCGGGCTTCGGCAAAATCGCGCAGATAGCGCGCATAGGCCGCGGCATCGAATTGGAAGGCGTAGGCGTAGGTCGAGGCGAGATCGCGGGGATCGGAGGCCGGTCGCGCAAAACGTTGGCCGCGTGCCATCGCGATCGGCAATGAGTAGTCATCGATCGAACCAAGGGCGGTCTCGCCGCCGCTGCGCAACCAGTCATGATGAAAGTCGACGACCGCGCCGGGCACGCCGAAAGCGCCAAACGGGTGCATGTAGCTATCGCCGATGCGACCCCAGTCCCGGAACTCGATCGCGAGCTTGTAGGTGGCGTGGGTGCGCGCCATGAAGTCGGCTTCGTCAATTCCGAGGCTGGCATTGAAGTGACGGATATGGGGAATGGTCGACTCGCCGACCCCGACCGTGCCGATACCCTCGGATTCGACCAATTCTATGCGAACCCGGTCGGCCCGGAGGCGGTGGGAGAGTGCCGCGGCACACATCCAGCCGGCGGTTCCGCCGCCGATAATCAGGATGTGATCGACCTTATTGTCTGACATTGCAGCCCGGCCTCCCCGCCGTTCTTCACGTGAGCTTATCGGCCCACGACAATCGACGTCAACGTTCTGTGTCTGTGAAATAGCAAGCAGGAATAGGGTTCTAGCTATCAATTGACAACGTGGACAACTTCGTTAGCGTTGCAATCGGGGAACACCTAAGTGCGAGGTTCGAATCTATTGGGGGTGAAGGCTTGCCATGCCCGGAAACTAGGGTTACCCATTTAATTAATCAGACATTTGCGACAAGCAAAATTAGTAGCGCTAACAATTGCGCATCAAAGGGGAGGAAGTCTGATGGAAAGATCATCAACGTTACCCGTGTATCTGACGGGACGTGGCCGCAGCCGGGGCTGGAAGGAAGGCGTATCCGCCTTTGCTCTGACCGCGCTGTTGGCCGCAACACCGGCCTATGGCCAGGAAACCGAAGCAACCGATGACACCGATGATGCCGAAGTCATCCAGGTCACGGGCTTCCGGTCCAGCCTGCAGACATCACAAACAATCAAGCGCGACAGCGAAGTGGTGGTCGACTCGATCACCGCTGAAGACATTGGCGCCCTGCCGGATCGTTCTGTCACCGAGGCGCTGCAGCGCGTCCCGGGTGTGTCGATCGACCGTTTCCGGGCTGGTGTCGATCCGGACCACTTCTCGATCGAAGGTTCCGGCGTCGTCGTTCGCGGTCTGACCTGGGTTCGTTCGGAACTCAATGGTCGCGACACATTCTCGGCCAATAATGGCCGCATCCTCAGCTTCTCCGATGTTCCGTCCGAACTCATGGGCGGCGTCGACGTGTTCAAGAGCCCGTCCGCCGACATGATCGAGGGCGGGATTTCCGGCACGATCAATCTGCGGACCCGTCGTCCGTTTGACGGCGCGCCGACGATTTCTGCCTCTGTTGAGTCCAGCTATGGCGACTTTGCCGAGGAATGGGCGCCGACCTATTCCGTGATGGCGTCCAATCGCTGGGACACCGGGACGAGTGGCGAGTTCGGCCTCTTGTTCAACTATGTGAACTCCGAACTGATCTCACGTTCTGATGGTCAGCAGATTTCCAACTACGCGGAGCGCACGCTCTATGACAATGGTGATGTGGTCGATCCGGGTGCGGGTACGGCCGTGGGCCAGGTCTACTTCCCGCGTGGTGCCGCCTTCCGTTCACAGATCTTCGAGCGTCAGCGCGAAGGCCTCGGGGCTGCAGCCCAGTGGCGTTCGGAAGATCGCACGATGGAAGCCACGCTCCAGTATCTGCGCTCCGACTCGCAACAGGCCTGGACCGAGCATGCGATGGAAATCGCGACCGATAATGTGGCGTCATCAGGCGACTCCCGTGCTGTGGCAGGGACGCAGCTGACATTCGGGCCGACCGGCTTGTTTACCGGCGGTGCCATCACGTCCGACGACAATGGCTGGCGCGATGACCAGAACGGTGCCGATGCTCGCTCCCCGATTGGTGGCCTGCAATCGAACAATATCCGTCGCGATGTCATGCAGAACTATCTGACCGAGGATATTGGCTTCAATTTCAAGTGGACACCGAATGAAAGCTGGTCATTCAACTTTGATTTCCAGCGTGTCGAATCCGAGGTTGAGGTCGAAGATATCGGTCTGTGGGCGTCGACCTACCAGAACGTCGTCATCCAGATGAATGGCGATGACATTCCCGATATCAGCTTCACACCTCCCGGCCTCAACGGAGTGCCGTGTGCCGGTGATCCCGGTACAGCGAACTGCCCGGGATATTTCCGTGCGCCGCATGACAGCTTTTCGGATCCGTTCAACTCCTTCCCGCGGGCTGCGATGGATCACATCGAGCAGAGCGAAGGGACGCTCGACTCCTTCCGCGCCGACGGTGAATACCATTTCAACAATCCGGATCGTTGGGCTGAATCCATCCGCTTCGGCTATCGTCACGCTAACCGTGACCAGATCACACGTTTTTCAACCTATAACTGGGGTGTGATCTCCGAGCAGTGGGGCAATGGTGGCCCGGTTTGGCTCGATGGCAATGTCGCCGGTGTCGGTAATCTGGCGGACTATTTCTCACCATTCGCCTTCGACAACTTCATGCAAGGCGATGTTCCTTCCCCGACTGGAAGCACGCCACCTGTGTTCTGGAATTCGAACATTCTTGAGAACTACGACACGTTTGCCAATTTCGCGTCTACGGTGGCCAATAGCTGGCGTCCGACGACGACCTGTGAAAACTGGGAGCCGCTCGCGGAGCGTTGCGGCCAGATGGAGCCGGGCACACCTTTCCTCCTGCAGGAAATCAATCCGATCCAGGAGACCTCAGACGCGCTCTACGCCATGCTGCGTTTCAATCAGGACGTCGGCGATGGTGTTGAAGTGTCAGGGAATTTCGGTCTGCGCTGGGTCAGCATGAACCGCGAAACGCAGGGCTATCATTCCTTCACTGACGTGACGTTCGCCTCAGATGCGGAATGTGCGGCCATCCCGGCGGGGCAGACGCCGCCGAACTTCTGTCTGCTCAGTCAGGGGGATCGTGATGCCGCCCGTAACTTCGCGGACGGCTCGATCACACCGAACACGACCAGCCACGACATGGAATACTACCTGCCGAGCTTCAACATCGTCGCTCGGATGGAAAACGGCTGGCAGTTCCGCTTCGGCGCTTCCAAGACCATCACCATGCCGGATGTCGGCCTGACGCGGAACTACTACAACATCACCCTTCAGGGACCGGAATTCGGTCAGAACAATGAGTTCCTCGGCCCGCGGATCAATTCCACGGTCGGCAATCCCTATCTCGATCCGATCGAGTCGATGAATTTCGACGCGTCGGCCGAATGGTATTTTGCCGATGTCGGCTCGCTGACCGTCGCGTTGTTCTACAAGCAACTCGACAATGTCATCACGAATGGCACCGAACGTCTGGTCTTCACCAATAATGGTGCGACTTTCGACGGTATCGTGACGACCCCGTCGAACTCGCCGGAACAGGGTACGGTCAAGGGCTTCGAGATTGCCTACCAGCAGACCTATGACTTCCTGCCGGCTCCGTTCAACGGTCTCGGCATGAATGCCAGCTACACCTATGTCGACAGTGAGGGCGTGGTCCAATCCACCCTTTCCGCGACCGACCCGGATGTGGCAGCTGGTCGGGTGGCGAATATCGACACCAGCCTGCTCCCGCTGCAGGGCCTGTCCGAGCACACCTTCAATGTGTCCGGCTTCTACGAGACGGACCGGGTGGCGCTGCGCCTTGCCTACGCCTGGCGGTCTGATTTCCTGGTCACGGTCCGTGACGTGATCGTGCCCTACTCGCCGATCATGCAGGAAAGCGGCGGCCAGCTTGACGGGTCGGCCTTCTACACGATCAACGACAATATCCGTGTCGGGGTCCAGGGCGTGAACCTGCTTAACCAGGTCACCCGCACCAGCCAGGTTCTCAATGACGACCTGCTGACGGCGCCGCGGTCCTGGTTCATGAACGACCGCCGGGTGACCTTCATCCTGCGCGCGACCTACTAGTCGCATCGATCAAGGGGGGCGCAGGTGCCGGTTCGCCGCACCTGCGCCCCCTTTTTGTCCGGTAACAGGCCTTGGAGGGGCACATGACCAAGATATTCAATCGGCGCGAAGCCCTTCTCTTGGCTGCTGGCGGTCTGGCTGCCTGTGCGGCTCCCGGCCTGCTGGCCGAGGAAACACCGTCCCTCCATGCGCTCGCCGAGGCGAAGGGAATGCGTTTTGGAACAGCGGTTGGGATGGGGCGGCCCGGCACGTTGACCGGCGCTTTCAATGACCCGGGCTACCGGGCGCTGATCGAACGGGAATGCGGCATCCTGGTCCATGAGAATGCCCTGAAATGGTATGTCATGCGTCCCGATGCCGGGACCTTCTACTACGACCCGGCCGACCAGCTGGTCGAGTTCGCGACCGAGCAGGGCATGGCGATGCGCGGTCACACCCTGTTGTGGAACCGCGAGGAGTTCTCGCCGGCCTGGGTCAATAATTACGATTTCGGCAGCCGTCCCGGCACCGAGGCCGAGCGGCTTGTGGTCGAGCATGTCCGGGCCGTGGTGGCGCGCTATCGCGGTCGCATCACCTCCTGGGATGTCGTCAACGAGACCATTGATCCGGCGACCGGCCAGCTGCGGGAGACCTCGCTGACCCGCCATCTCGGCGAGAACATTATCGATATCGCCTATCACGCCACTCGCGAGGCCGATCCGGACGGGCAGATCGTCTACAATGACTATATGAGCTGGGAGGCCGGTCACGAGACCCATCAGGACGGCGTGCTGCGCTTGCTCGATGGCATGGTGGCGCGCGGCGTGCCGATCGATGCGCTGGGGGTCCAGAGCCATATCGGGTCGGGCAATTACGACACGTCAGTCGGTTTCGACACCGCTCGCGATGAGCATTGGCGCGGCTTCCTCGACCATGCCACCGGGCTGGGCCTCGATCTCGCAATCACCGAATTCGATGTGCACGACAAGAACCTCCCATATGATTTCGCCGATCGCGACCAGGCGGTCGCCGACCTTGCCCGGCGCTATCTCGACCTGATGTTCAGCTATCCGCAGACCCGCGACGTGCTCGTCTGGGGCCTGTCCGACCGCTACACTTGGCTGCAGGGACTTTGGCCGCGGGCCGATGGCGAGCCGAAACGCCCGACCCCGTTTGATGCCGACTTCCAGCCCAAACCCCTGCGGGCGGCGATAGCTGCGGCTTTCGAGGCGGCGGCGCCGCGCGGCTAAGCGGAACCGGCCCAGGCGCTACATCTTGATGCAAGGCGGAACTGTCTGTCACCCTGGTGTGGACACCAACCGGCACGCGCTTACTTCAATACTTGCCTTTGCGCGCCTGTGGGCCATTTATGCGCTCAGGAGAATGCCATGCGTCGTGCCAGTTTCTTGATTGTTGTCCTTGTCGCCTTTGTGGCGATGACCGTCATTGTTGCCGTCCGGGCCTTGTTGCCCGGCGGGGATGAGATGGCGGGACGTGGCGAGCGTGTCCTGCCAGTGGCCGTTGCCGCAGTGCCGAGCGTCGAATTCGCCGATGTCGTCGAGGCGCTCGGAACCGCGCGGGCCAATGAGACCGTGACGGTCACGGCGCGGGTGACCGATACGATCTCGCGGATCAATTTCGAGTCCGGCCAGCATGTCGCCGCCGGTGCAATCCTGGTCGAGCTGACCGATACGGAAGAGGCCGCCGGCCTGGCCGAGGCGCGGACCACGCAGCGCGAAGCCCAGCGTGATCTTGATCGCACCAATGACCTGATCGCGCGCGCCGTTGTGCCGCAATCACGATTCGACGAGGCGACCGCTGCGCTTGAGCGGGCGCGGGCCCGGGTGGCGTCGATCGAGGCGCAGCTGGCTGATCGCATCGTGCGGGCGCCCTTCGCCGGCATTGTCGGCCTGCGCGAAGTCAGTCTTGGTGGCCTGGTCCGCCCGGGCGACACGATTGCGCGGCTCGATGATACCAGCCGTATCAAGCTCGACTTCACCGTCCCGGAGCGCTTCCTGTCGGTGGTGAGTGCCGGCATGCAGGTGGCGGCGGAGACCTCGGCCTATCCCGGTGAGGTTTTTACCGGCGAGATCGCCCAGATCGACAGCCGGATCGACCCGATCACGCGCAGCGTCACCATCCGCGCCGAAATTGAAAACCTCGACGGCCGCCTCCTGCCCGGCCAGTTGATGACCGTCGCTGTTCGGCGTGATGTTCGCAGCCATCCGGCGGTGCCGGGCGCTGCCCTGACCCGCTATCTCGACCAGACCTTCGTCTATGTGGTTGAAGAGGCGGCCGAAGGCATGATTGCACGCCAGCGCAGTATCGAGCTGGGCCGCCGCGCCGGTACCATGGTTGAAGTGCTCGACGGGCTGACGGCCGGCGAGCAGATCATTTCCGAAGGCGTGCATCGCATTCGCGACGGCGCCGCGGTTGAAATTACCCGCGAGATGCGCCTCGGCGCCAATGGCGTGATGGCCGGGGTCGCGGCAGGTGGGAGCAGCGCGGCCCAATGACACTCTCCGATGTCGCCGTCCGTCGGCCGGTCCTGGCCTTTGTCTTCTGCGCCCTGATCGTCGTCTTCGGCGTCCTCGGCCTGCGCGGCCTGCCACTGCGCGAACTGCCGGATGTCGACCGGCCGGTGGTGTCGGTATCGGCGGATTATCCCGGTGCCAATGCCGAGGTGGTCGAGAACCGCGTCACCCAGATCATCGAGGATCAGCTGTCCGGCATTGATGGTGTCGACACCATCACCTCCTCCTCGCGCGACAGCTCGTCCCGGGTCACGATCACGTTCTCGCTTGATCGCAACATCGAGGCCGCGGCCAATGATGTCCGCGACGCCGTTTCACGCATTATCGATCGGTTGCCCCAGGATGTGGAACAGGTCGAGGTCCGCAAGCAGGACAGCGATGCCCGGCCCTTCATCTGGTATAATCTCCTGTCCGATCGGATGACGTCGGAGGAGCTGTCGGACTATGCCGAGCGGGCGCTGCTGGACCGGTTTTCGGTCATTGATGGCGTCGCCCAGGTCCGTATTGGCGGCCAACGCCGCTACTCGATGCGGATCTGGCTTGATCCGCAGGCCATGGCTGCGCGCGGCGTCACGGTGGCGGATATTGACGGCGCCCTGCGTTCCCAGAATGTCGAAGTGCCCGGCGGTTCGGTGGAAACGCCCGACACCCAGATCGTGGTCCGTGTCGAGCGCCTGTTCGCCGACCCTGAGGCCTTTGCTCGCCTGCCGATCTCGCGCACCGGCGAGGGCCATGTCGTGCGCCTTGCCGAAGTCGCCGATGTCGAACTCGCCGCCGAGGAGCCGCGCACCTTGTTCCGCGGCAATGGCCAGAACATGATCGGGCTCGGCTTCGTCCGCCAGAGCCAGGCCAATTCGGTCGAAGTCGCCGATTCCATCGCGGTCGAGGCAGACCGCGTCCGCCTCACCCTGCCGGAAGGCATGGAGATGATTTCGGCGTCGGACGACACGGTCTTCATCGAGGAATCGATCAAGGAAGTCTGGCGCACCCTGGCCATCGCCGCGACCCTGGTCGTGCTGGTGATCTATCTTTTCCTCGGCAGCCTGCGCGCCGCCATCATCCCCGCTGCCGTGGTGCCGGTCTGCCTGATCGGCGTGTTTGCCGTGCTCGCCGTCGCCGGCTTCTCGATCAACATCCTGACCCTGCTGGCCCTGGTGCTGGCGATCGGTCTGGTGGTCGATGATTCGATTGTCGTGCTGGAAAATATCCAGCGCCGGGTCGATCTCGGCGAGCCCCCGGCCCTGGCCTCCCTGCGCGGCGGGCGTCAGGTCTTTTTCGCAGTGATCGCCACCACCGCGGTTCTCGTCGCTGTCTTTGTGCCGCTGGTCTTCCTGCCCGGTTTCATTGGCCGCATCTTCACCGAGCTGGCCCTCACGATTGCCGGTGCCGTGGTGCTGTCCAGCTTTGTCGCGCTGACCCTGTCGCCGATGATGGCGTCCAAACTCCTGCGTCCCAGCCGCGAAGCCAAGGGCTTGGCGAAATGGGTCAATGGCATCGTCAATATGGCCCGGCGCTCCTATCGCGACAGTCTGGAAATCGCGCTGAAAATGCCGCTCCTGATCATCCCCTTCGTCGCCGTGGCGATGGCGGGGTCGGCCTTCCTGCTCGACCGCTTGCCGGCCGAGCTGACACCCCCGGAAGACCGCGGCTCCTTCTTCGGCCGCTTTGCCGGGCCCGAGGGCGCGAGTTTCGACTATATGTCGCAGCAGGCCGACCAGGTCGAAGCCATCGCGATGGAATATGTCGATGCCGGCGAACTGCGCCGCGTGCTGGTGATTTCGCCGGGCTGGGGCGGTAGCGGTTTCAATTCCGGCTTCGTGATCGGCACCATGACCGATTGGGGCGAACGTCGCCCGGGCAGTGACATCATGCGCGACCTCAATGGCCGTCTCGGTCAGCTGACCGGAGTGCAGGCCTTCGCCTCGATGCGCTCCTCGCTGGGCGGCGGCGGCGGCGGTGATGACGTGCAATTTGTCCTGCAAGGCCCTGATTATGGCAGTCTCGACCAGCAGGCCGAGCGGCTCATGGCCGCGATCCGGGCCGGCAATCCGGGCCTTCTGCGAGCCCGCAAGAATTACGAGCCGACCAGTCCGCGCCTCATCGTCGACATCAATCGCGAGCGCGCCGCCGATCTGGGCGTCTCGGTGTCCGAGATCGGCCAGACCCTGCAAACCCATCTCGGTTCGCGCCGGGTGGGTCAATTCATCGACCGCGGCGAGGCCTATAATGTGATCCTCGAAAACCGGCGCGAGGAAAGGTCCAGCCCGCAGGATCTGGAAACGCTTTACGTGTCCGGCCGTGGCGGCCAGCTGATCCCGCTCTCCAACCTGGTCGAACTGCACGAGGTCGGCGAGGCCTCATCGCGCAACCGGGTCGATCGTCAACGCGCCGTCACCATCTCCGCGACCTTGGCCGAAGGTTACACGCTGGGCGAGGCGGTTGAATGGCTCGACGGCTGGGCCCAGCGCGACCTGCCGCCGGAAATGGGCACCACCTATCTCGGCGGCGCCAAGGAATTCCTCAGCGCCAACTCGGCTGTCCTGTTCGCCTTCGGCATGGCCTTGCTGATCGTTTTCCTGGTCCTGGCAGCGCAGTTTGAAAGCCTGATCCAGCCGCTGGTGATCATGCTGACCGTGCCGCTGGCGGTGGCCGGCGGCCTGTTCGGACTGGAACTGGTCGGCTCCAGCCTCAACATCTATTCCCAGATCGGCCTGGTCATCCTGATCGGTCTGGCGGCCAAGAACGGCATTCTCATCGTCGAATTTGCCAACCAGCTCCGTGAGACCGGTCGCGATCTGCGCACCGCGACACTCGATGCCGCAGAGACCCGTTTCCGGCCGATCCTGATGACCGGCATCTCCACCGCCATCGGCGCTTTTCCGCTGGTGATCGGCTCTGGCCCGGGCGCGGAGAGCCGCATCACGATCGGTGTGGTGATCTTCGCCGGCGTCGCCGTGGCAACGCTCTTCACCCTGTTCGTGATCCCGGTCGCCTATGGCGTGCTGGGTCGTTTCACCAAGACGCCGAACTGGGTTTCGCGCCAGCTTGAGGACGAGGCTCGGGCCGCCGGCGATGACGGGGTCGAGACCGCCGCCGAATAGGCGGCGTGTCAGCCTTGCCCGGTAAAGTCGGGCGTCCGCTTGCCCAGGAAGGCGTTATAGCCCTCGCGGAAATCATCGCTCTGGAAAGCGTCGAGGAAGAGCTGGCGGGTCTCGTCGGTATCGCCGTCCACGCCCTGCCGGATGAGGTGGATCACCCGTTTGATGGCGCGCGCCGACCCGGTCGATCGTGACAGCATCATTTCGAGATAGGCGCCAACCTCGGCGTCCAGCTCGTCCGGTTCGAAACAGCGATTGACCAGGCCCATGGCCAGCGCTTCGGTTGCGTCGATCAATCGTGCCGAATAGAGCAGGTCCTTGGCGGTCGACACGCCGACGGCGTCGATCAGGCGCTTGGTGTCGTTGAGCGTATAGGCGAGGCCGAGCTTGGCGGGTGTGATCCCGAAACGGCCATCCGACGCCGTAAAACGCAGGTCGCAGGACAGGGCCAGGCCGCAACCGCCGCCGATGCAGGCGCCGCGGATCACGGCCAGGGTTGGCTTGGGAAAATGGGCCAGCGCGTCGAGCCCGCGCGCAATGGCATTGGTATAGGTTTGGGCCGCCTCGGCGGTGGCATAGACGGTGTCGAATTCCGAGATGTCGGCCCCGGCGGTAAAGCTGCCACCCGCACCGCGCACGACCAGCGCCTTGATCGTGTCATCGCCCGCGGCTTCGTCGAGCAGGTCGGGCAGGGCCGTCCACATGGCCGCGTTGAGCGCATTGCGGCGCTGCGGCCGGTTCAGCACCAGTTCGGCATGATGGTCGTGGCGGTCGAGATGGATCGGCGCGTCGGTCACGGCGGTCTCCGGGCTGGCGGACAGTATCCCTATCTGCGCCAGCCCGGGTGTGCCCGGCAAGTCTTGGCCGATCTGGCGGTCAGTTGGCGGTGTCGCCGCAAGTCCGCATCGCGTCGGTGTCGGAGTCGAGACGGATCTCGCTGATGCCGATTTCGCCGCCGCTCTCGGGCAGGGAGAGAATGAAGGCCGAATTGATCGCCTGCATGTCCACACCCGCATCAGCGAAACAGTTGAGCGAGATGCGATATTCGCTCCAATTGCCCTGCATGATGGTGATCGGGACGCTGGCCTCGCATTCACCGTCGGCGGCGCATCCGATCCCGACGCCGACCTGTTCCGGCGCATTGCCGAAAGCGCGGGCCTGGAAGGCGAGTTCCATGGCGCCATTGGCCTGTCGCTCCAGATCAACCGGCTCGGCCGTATCGAGGCGGAGGCCTGTCATGCCGGCCTGCCAGGTTACTTGAAGGGAGTCTTCCTGCGCAGTTCGGTCCGTCGCCCGCACCTGGATCCCGTCGAGCTCGGCGGGCAAAGTGTCGGCCGATGCGCTGGCCCCGCCTGACCAGATCGAGGCCTGCCACGGCGTTACCGTCTGTCCGCGCGTGTAATAAGTGCCGTCCGGCGCACTGTCGCCATCGGCGAGGCCGGAGACTTCCGACAGTGCAGCCAAAGCGCCGTCATCATCAAAGCCAAGGCCATAGCCAAGCGGGAAGAGGGGCGCGTAGGCGTCATCGCCCGGATTGAGCGGTTCACCCAGAGCATCGCCGGGCCAGGAGAAGGACAGGCGTCCGGTGAAGTCAAAGGCCGGGTCGGTGCGGAACAACATGTCGGCAATGCCGCCGCCCTCGCTGCCCGGCAGCCAGGCCGCGACAAAGGCGTCGGAGGCGTTGATCTCGGGATTGGCCCACATCGGACGTCCCGACAGGAAGACCGAGACGACCGGGGTGCCGTTGGCGCCGAGTTCGGCAAGACGGTTGGTATCAAACCCGTTCGGCACGAAATCGAGATGTTCCCGGTCACCTTGGAATTCCGCATAGGGGTTCTCGCCATAGACCGCGATGACGACATCGGCGGCGGCGGCGGACGTGCCGTCGGGATCATGGATGACGCTGCCGCCGGCCGCTTCCACGGTCTCGCGGATGCCGTCGAGAATGGTCTGGCCGTTGGGGAACTCCGAATTGTCGATGCCACCGCCCTGCCAGGACAGGGTCCAGCCACCCGACGCCTTGGCGATGTCATCAGCCCCGTCGCCGACCACCAGAACGGTCAGGCCGGGATCAAGGGGCAGGGTCTGGTCGGCATTTTTGAGCAGGACGAGGCTTTCACGCACCGCCTGGCGGGCCACGGCGCGGTGCTCGGGTGCCGCCAGCACGCCGGCATTGCCGGCCAGCGGGCGATCGCTAGGCTGAGATATTTCGAAAATACCCGAATTAATCTTCACGCGCAGGATGCGGCGGACGGCATCATCAAGGCGTTCCTGGCTGATCTCGCCGGAGCGCACATGCGCCAGGGTGGAGTGATAAAGCTCACGCCAGCTGTCCGGCGCCATATACATGTCGAGGCCGGCATTGAAGGCCTGCGGGCAATCGGTCGAGGTGCAGCCCGGGATCAGGCCATGCCCGTTCCAGTCGCCGACCACGAAGCCCTGAAACCCGAACCGGTCTTTCAGGATATCGGTTAGCAGCGCCTCATTGCCGTGCATCGGCTGGTGCCACCAGCTCGAGAAGGACGCCATCACCGTCTGCACACCGGCCGGAATGGCGGTCAGATAGCCGGCGGCGTGAATGTCACGCAGCTCGGCCTCGCTGATCAGCGCATCGCCCTGGTCGCGGCCGTTCTCGGTGCCGCCATCGGCGAGGAAATGCTTGGCGCTTGAGATGACATGGCCAGTCGACATGAAGTCATCCGTGCCCGGTCGCCCCTGCAGCCCGTACACGATCCGGTCGCCATAGGAGGCAACGATGGCCGGGTCTTCGGAAAAGCCTTCATAGGTCCGGCCCCAACGATCATCCTGCGGCACGGCCAGGGTCGGTGCGAAGGTCCAGTCATGGCCGGAGACGGAGAGTTCGCGCGCCGTGACACGGTAAATCTCTTCGATCAGGTCCGGGTTTCGCGTCGCGCCAAGGCCGATATTGTGCGGGAAGACGACGGCGCCGCGCAGATTGGCGTGACCATGGACCGCGTCGATCCCCCAGATGATCGGGATCGCGGTCTCCACGCCCTCCGGGTCGATCGAAGCGTTGAAATAGGCATCGGCCGCCTCAAGCCAGGTCTCTGTATCAGCATAGGGCAGCGGTCCCGGCGCAGAATTGCCGCCGCTGAGAACCGAGCCGAGCCGGTATTCGCGGACTTCCTCGGGCGTCACCGATCCGCTGTCAGCCTGGATGACCTGACCGACCTTCTGCTCGACCGTCATGGTGGCCATGATCGCGTCGATGCGCGCCTCGACCGCGGGGTCGAGCGGCGGCGGCGTGAATTCCGGCCACAGTTCGGGGTGGATGACACCGTCGGCGGCGACGGGGGCGGGCGTCTCATTGGCGACATCGACCGTTTGCGACGTGTTGGCGGCGTCGCTCGGCTGGCAGGCGCCCAGCGCCAGCATGGCAAGGAGCGATACGGTGGTGAGGCTATGGGTTCGGGTCAGTCGGGTCATGATGGTGTCCTCAATCCGGATCAGTCATTGCTGTGGGTGGTGTCGAGATAGGCGGCGATCCAGAACAGGGGTGCGTTCCAGTTGATGGCCACCTCGTTGAGCGCATAGGCGCGGTAATTATCGGCCCAGCAGGCCTGCGGCGCACACTGGCCGCGCATTTCGGTCGCGACCGGGTCGCTCATATTGGTGGCGTTGGGTCCGCCGGAGACGGCGCCGGGTGGCGCCGGCGGGTATTCCGGATCGGCGCCGGCGCCCCAGAAACGGTGGTGCGGATGGCGCATCGCACGCTCGCCATAGCCGCTGACATAGGACTGGTCGAGCGCGTTGCGGCCGAGCAGATAGTCGATGGCGTCGATCACGGCGTTGCGGTAATCGGCCTCGCCGGTCAGCGTGTGCGCCATGGCCAGCACAATGCCGCGATTGGCCAGATTGCCGTTCGAACCCCAGACATACTGGTCCGGGCTGAACGGGAAGGCATAACCCTCCATCGCCCGGTCAGCGAGATAGCGATCGGCGGTGTCGATGATCTGCTGACGCGCCGCTGCAAGCAGGGCGTCATCCTCGACCGTTTCGGCGGTGAGCAAGGTGAGGGCTGGCAGCAGGTCAACGGCTGGCCAGGCGATCGTGGCGCCGCGAACCTGCAGCACGGGCGCTTCGGCCGGCGCCGCGGCATCGCCCTGTACATCCGTCAGATAGGCGGTCTCGCCAGTGGTGACAAAGAGCTCCGTCGCCGCCCAAGCGAACTCGTCATCGAGACGGAAATCACCATAGGCGCCGCCGCCGCCGAAATTATTGTAGGCGTAGATCTCCGGATAGGCGCGGGCTGCGGAATAGGCGCGCCGGGCCGCGTCAAGGCAGCGGGCGGCAAAGTCCGGGTCGATCTCGCGCCAGAGCCGCGCGGCCTGGGCCGCAGAGGCGGCCAGGTTCAGGCTAGCCGCGGTGGAGGGCGGCAACAGGAAGCGTTCTTCCTGCGCATCCGCCGGCAGGATGGGAACCGGCAGCCAGGCCCGCTCATGGACCTTGTGGTGGACCAGGCCAGCGGCGTCGATCTCGCTCAATTGCAACGGTTCGCGACCATCCTGGCGACCCAACGGCACCGACAGGCGGGCCCCATCGGGCACTTGCATGGCGAGCATGAATTCCAGCTGCCAGCGCGCCTCGTCCAATATGTCGGAAACGCCATTGCCGTTTTCCGGCATGGGTGCCCGGCCATCGGCCCACATGGCGGCGACCGGGTCGGGTTGGCTGCTCAGGCGTTCGACGAAATTCTGCAGCGTCCACACGGCGATGCTGCCATTGACGACGTATTTGCCGTAATCGCCGGCATCGGCCCAGCCGCCGGTCACATCAAGCCGGTAGTCGCAGCCCGGCCAGACATTGCCCGCCTCGTCCGTGCCGTGAAAACAGGTTGGCGTGCTGTGCGGGAAGCCGGCGTCGCGGACCCAGGCTTCGCCTTGCACATGCGCGGCTTCAATCGGTGTGCCCAGCCGGTTGTGATAAAAATAGGTCAGGCTGTCGACGCTGAGCTGGTCAAAAGGGCGGTCCGAGACGGTGAAGGCGCGGCTTGTGGTGCCACAGGCCTCGATCCGGAATCCCTCTCCCGCCATGTCCAGCGCTGACAGGTCAATCCGGTGCAATGCGTCGGCTGAGGTCGGATTGGCGCCGAAGACCTCGCTCGTCCCGACCGCGATCACCGTCCCGGCAGCGTCGACTACCTGCCAGTCAACGGGTTCGGCGTGGGCCGTTCGCAGGATGGCCAGCTTGCGGCCCCGGGTCTCGAAACCATGCTGTGTCAGGCGAAGGGCGGGTGCGTCTTGCGGTGCGGCTTCGGCGGGCATGCAGCTATCTGCCAGGGCTGGCGTTGTCGCGGCGACAGCCAGGGCCAGGCCGGTTAATCCGACAATCCGCCGCGCACGCGGTTTTGCAACTCGCCTCATCCTCTCCCCCATGGTGTCGCAGTGCCGCGTTTTCGCCCGCCGACCTGTTCCAGCCTGCCGGACCGCAATTGGTTGCTGGCCATGCCCTGCCTTGACAGGTGTCGTTCTTGACGTGAAATTGTCAGTAATTGACAACGCTGTCAATGGCGGTCAACGGGGAGGGTGAGCATGACAAATCCAGTGTTTGACGGTGCTTGGACTCCGCGTCCGCCCGTTGCCGCAGCGGGTCAATTGGACCGGTCTGTTGCCGGTTTCCCATCCCTCTGAACTCAACACCGGGGCGTCGTTGCGGCGCTCCGGTCTTTTCCGCCCGGGGCGAGGCCGTATCCATGAAATCATCCATTCCAGTTCTCGTCGCTGCCGCGGCGCTCGCCGCATGCCAGCCGGTGGCATCCGACCCCGACAGTGCGGTTGCCGCAACCTTGCCGACCGCTCCGGCCGAGCAGGTGGCGATCTGGTCGCCACGCGTGGCGGGCCTGCTCGCCGAGATGACGTTGGAAGAGAAGCTTGGCCAGCTCAACCAGGTTGCCGGCGGACGGTCGAGAAACCTCAATTCGCGCCTCACCCCGGACGAGCTTGACCGGGTCCGGCGCGGCGAGATCGGGTCTTACCTGCATGTCGCCGGCGCCGCGCCCTTGGGGGCTTTGCAACAGGTCGCGGTGGAAGAGAGCCGGCTCGGCATTCCGCTCCTGTTTGCGATGGACGTGGTGCACGGCTATCGCACGATCTTTCCGGTCCCGATCGCCATGGCCAGCAGCTGGGACACGGACGACCTCGTGACCGCCAGCCGGATCGCGGCCGATGAGGCCAGCGCCGCCGGTCTGCACTGGACCTTCGCCCCGATGATCGACATTGCCCGCGATCCGCGCTGGGGGCGGATCGTGGAGGGCGGCGGCAGCGACCCCTATCTCGGCGCCCGCCTGGCGGTGGCGCAAGTGACGGGCTTCCAGGGCGATGATTTGACCGCCGGCAACACGATCATGGCGACGGCCAAGCATTTCGGCGCTTATGGCGCGCCGATCGGCGGTCGCGACTATGGTACCGCCGACCTGTCCGAGCGCAGCCTGCACGAAATCTACCTGCCGCCCTTCCATGCTGCCAGCGCGGCCGGAAGCGGTTCGATGATGACCGCGTTCAACGATATCGCCGGTGTGCCGAGCACGGCCAATGAGCATTTGATCGATGATGTGTTGCGGGCCCGCTGGGGTTTTGACGGCATGATCGTCAGCGACTGGAATGCGGTCGCCGAGCTGATCAATCACGGCGTCGCCGAGACCCGTGTCCAAGCGGCAGCCCTGGCCCTGCGTGCCGGTGTCGACATGGATATGACCAGCGCCGTTTTCGCCAATGACCTGGCCGCTGCCATCGAGGCCGAGCCGGCGCTGATGGCCGATCTCGACCGCGCGGTCGGCCATGTCCTGACCGCCAAGGAACGCCTCGGCCTGTTTGACACGCCGATGGCCTATCATGATGCCGACCGCGAGGCGGCGATGCTGACGGAGACCGCCCGGGCCGAGGCCCGGCGCATCGCGGCGCGCAGTATCGTATTGCTGCAGAACCGGGACGGGGCGTTGCCGCTGGGCGCGGGGACTGGCCGGGTCGCGGTGATCGGGGCGCTGGCAGAAGACGCCTCCACCCAACTCGGTTCCTGGCGAGCGCGCGGTACGCCCGACACGGGTATCTCGCTGCTCGATGGCTTGCGGGATGAGGCGCCTGCCGGTGTCGATATCCGCTATGCATCCGGCGCCGATCCGCGCAGCGATGACCTGTCCGGCCTGCCGGAGGCGGTGGCCGAGGCGATGGCTGCGGATCATGTCATTCTGGTTGTCGGTGAGGATTATGACCTGTCCGGCGAGGCGCGCAGCCGCTCCGACCTGTTCATGCCGGCCAGCCAGCGGGCGCTGGCGAGCGCGGTGCTCGATACCGGGCGCCCGGTCACGGTGGTGCTGGTCAGTGGTCGCCCGCTCGCCATTCCCGATATCGCCGAGCGCGCCGATGCGGTGCTGGCGAGCTGGATGCTCGGCGTCGAGGCCGGACCGGCGCTGGCCGATATCATCTATGGCCGGGTCTCTCCGGCCGGTCGCTTGCCGGTTTCTTTCCCGCGCACCACGGGCCAGGCGCCGTTCACCTATTCGGAATATCCCGGCGGACGCCCGGCCGATCCGGATTTGTCGAATGACAGCAATCGCTTCCATGACCTGCCGATCACGCCGTTATATTCGTTCGGCCACGGGCTGAGCTACGCGGCCTTCGAATATGGCGAATTGCAGCTGGACCGCACGGCGGTCGCGCCCGGAGAGACCGCGCGGCTCACGCTCGCGGTCACCAATACCGGCGACCGCGCTGGAGATGAGGTCGTCCAGCTCTACATGCGCGACCCGGTCGCCTCGGTGGCGCGTCCGCGTCTTGAATTGCGGGGCTTTGCCCGGGTGGCGTTGGAAGCCGGTGAAACACGATCGGTCACCTTTGCGCTGGAGCCGGCGCAGTTTGCGATCTTCCAGTCGCCCGGCGTTTGGCGGATCGAGGCCGGCGATATCGAGCTCAGCGTCGGGGCGTCCTCGGCCGATCTGCGCCAGTCAGCCCGTCTGACCATCACCGGCGACGGCGTATCTGATCGCCCTGCCACCGCCATTGCTACAGGGGTCGAGGTGGAATGATGACGACACGCCGCGCCGTGTTGGCCGGCGCCACGGCCAGTTTTCTGTTGGGCGCGTGTTCACGCAATTCCGGCACGCCGGACCGCAAGATCACGGTCGAGCGGCTTGACCCTCGGCTCGACACCTTGATCGACCCGACCGCAGGGGCTGACCTGCTCGGCACGGGTTACCAATGGGCCGAGGGGCCGGCCTGGGATCGCCAGCGGGCTTGCCTGTATTTCACAGACGTTCCCGGCAATCGCGCCTATCGCTGGCAGCCGGGTGGTCAGGTGGAGACCTGGCTCGACCCGTCCGGAATCCCGCTGGCGGAGGCAGAGGGCTTTCGCGAGCCCGGGGCAAATGGTCTCTGGATGCGCCCCGACGGGCAATTGCTGGCCTGTGTGCATGGTACCCGCTCGGTCGTGATGATCGATCCCGACACGCAGGTCCGGACGCCGCTCGCGACCGGCCTGGCCGGCCAGCGTTTCAACTCACCCAATGACCTCGTGGAAGCGGCAGACGGCAGCATTTATTTCACCGACCCGCCCTATGGGCTGGACGGGCTTGATGCGTCGCCGCTCAAGGAAATGTCGGTCAATGGCGTCTATCGCCGCCGCCCCGACGGCGTGATCGAACGCCTGCTGGACGATATGAGCTTTCCCAACGGGATTGCCCTGTCGCCCGATGGGCGCCGTCTCTACATCGCGCAATCAGATCCGCAAGCGCCGGTAATCCGCGTCCTTGGTCTGGGCCCGCACGGTGCAATCGACAGCGATGAGCTGTTCTATGATGCCGCATCGCTCGACGGCCCCGGCCTGCCGGACGGGATGGCCGTCGATGCGGCCGGCAACCTGTTCGCGACCGGGCCTGGCGGCGTGCTTGTCCTGTCACCCGGAGGCGAGCTTCTGGGACGTATCCTGACCGGGCGCGGAACAGCGAATTGCGCCTTTGGCGGCGCCGACGGACGCAGTCTTTTCATCACCGCCCAAGACCGTCTCCTGCGGGTCGAAACGCAAAGCCGGGGCGTGCAATGGAGCTAGGGGCGCTGCTACAGGAGTTTCGGCCGCTGCTGGCCACCCTGGCGGCGATCATCGCCCTGCTGGTCCTGATCCTGCGGGCGCGCATGCCCGCCTTTGCGGCGCTGATCCTTGTGAGTTGTTTCGCGGCGGTCGCCGCCGGGCTGGCACCAGCGGCGGCGTTTGACACCATCACGCGCGGCATGGGCGGCACGCTCGGCTTTGTGGCGATCGTGATCGGACTTGGCGCCCTGTTTGGTGTCATCATCGAACGCTCAGGCGGGCTGGAGCAATTGGCAAACCGGCTTCTGGCTGGGCGCACGCCGGCCGGCGGGCGCTGGTTGATGGGCGGGCTGGGATTGCTGGCCTCCATCCCGGTCTTCTTCGATGTCGCCCTGATCATCCTCGCACCCCTCGCCTTTGCCTTCGCCCGCAAGACGGGACGGGCCGCCCTGACGTTCGGCCTGCCGCTCGCCTGCGGCCTGGCGGTGGCCCACAGTTTCATCCCGCCCACGCCGGGACCGATCGCCGTGGCCGAAATTCTCGGGGCCGAACTCGGCCTGGTCATCCTGTTCGGTGTGGTGGCGGGTCTGCCGGCCCTGGCCCTGGCCGGGCCGATCTATGCTGGCTGGCTCGACCGCCGTGGATTGCTGGCAGGGACGCCAGATCGCGGCCTGACAATGGAGACACCCGCCGGGGCGTCCGACGCCACACCGGCGCGGGCAGGAGCCGCTGTCTGGGCGGCCGGTCTGATTTGCTTGCCGCTTGTCCTCATCCTGGCCGGAACGCTGGCCGCCCGTCTGGGGATTGGCGGTCTTGCCGGCGATGTGATTGCTTTTGTCGGCCATCCCTTCATGGCGCTCCTGATTGCGTGCGGTGCAACCTTTCTGGTCTTCCGACCGACCGATGATGCGGCGCGGGCGCGTCTCGGCGAGGGATTGTCGCGGGCGCTCGAGCCGTCGGGGGCGGTTATCCTCGTGACCGGCGCCGGCGGTGCTTTCAAACAGGTCCTGGTTGACACCGGCGCCGGTGCCCAGCTGGCCAACGCCGCGACGGCGCTGGGCTTGGCCCCGCTGGTTGCCGGCTTCGTGCTGGCCCTGCTGGTCCGTGTTGCCCAAGGCAGCGCGACGGTGGCGATGATCACGGCGGCCGGTCTGACCGCCCCGCTGGCCAGCGCCGCCGGTCTGGCACCGCCGGACCTGGCCCTGTGCGTGATCGCGATCGCCGCTGGCGCGACCGCTTTGTCGCACGTCAATGACAGCGGATTCTGGCTGGTCAGCCGGATATTCGGCCTCAATGAACAACAAACCCTGCAAAGCTGGACCGTCGCAACGCTGATCATCGGCCTTGCGGGTTTCGCCACGTCGCTCATCCTGTCCCTCTTGGTCTGATGCGGGCCAGAGGGGGAGGCATCTTGGCAACGGGCAATGAGTTTCGGCGTTATGCCGGCTACGGGGTCGGCGATTTCGGCCTGAACATCTATTGGAACGCGCTCTCGCTGGTCCTGATGTTCTGGTATGCCGAAGTGGTCGGGCTCAGCCCTGCCGTCGCAGGGGCAATCTATTTCGTCGGCATGGCCTGGGACGCGGTCACCGATGCGGTTGTGGCAAGCTTGTCGGAACGGACCCGGTCACGCTTTGGCACCTATCGCCCGCATATCCTGTTCGGCGGCGGGGCGCTGGGACTCAGTTTTTGCCTTCTGTTCTGGATCCCGCCGCTCGAGGGCATGGCGTTGATCGCCGTGCTGACAGCGGCGCATGTCCTGTTCCGCACCGTCTATACGATCGTTGCCGTACCCTATTCGGCACTGGCGTCGCGGCTCAGCTATGACAGTGTCGAGCGGACCACATTCTCGGGCGTGCGCATGTTCTTTGCCTTCGCGGGCCTGCTCACCGTGTCCGGCTTGTGGTTCCCGCTGGTGCGTCATTTCGGGGGCGGCGAGGATACGGCGGCGGCCGGCTTCCAGGCGGCGGCTGTTATCGGGGCGCTGGTCGCAACCATCGCGTTGATGCTGTGCTTTGCCGGCACGCGTGAAAAACCGCCACCGGGGCGCTGCGCATCGGCACGGCCGCCGAGCATTTGGCGCTTCATCCTCGCCATCCGTGACAATCACGCTCTGGCGATCCTTCTGATGATGATTTTCCTGCAGTCGGGCGCGGTCGCCAGCCTGTTGATTCCGCTCAGCTTCTTCATCGACGTCAATGCGCCGGTCTTTGCCCGCAAGGAAGTCGTGATGACCGCCTATGCGACGGCGACGCTGGCCTCGATCCCGGTCTGGACCGTCTTCATTCGCCGCTTCGGCAAGAAGGCGGGCTGGGCGCTGGCCTGCGTGTTGGCGATCCTGTGCGGGCTCGATCTTGCCATCAGTGGCGCCCGTGTCGTGGCCGGCGTGCCACTGCAGATCATCGGCTATGGCGCTGCCTTCGGGGCTTTCGGTGTGCTGGTCTGGTCCTTCGTTCCCGATACGGTGGAATACGGGCAGTGGAAGACCGGCGAGCGCAATGAAGGCGCGGTTTTCGGCTCGGTCCTGCTGGTCCAGAAACTGTCCGGGGGACTGATGGGGTTGTTCGTTGGTTTCATGTTGTCGCAGGTCGGCTATGACATTGATGCGACCACCCAGAGCGCTGCAACGGTTGACGGAATCCGCTTCCATATCTTCCTGATGCCATCGTTGCTTCTGGCCCTGTCGACCTTGCTGATTCTGAAATTACCATTGAATCGCACCCTGCATGCCCGCATCGTCGGGCAGATCGGGGGATCGAAATGACGGGTTCGTCGGCTGATGCGCGGGATCCGGTTCCGGGGGAGGCATGGCCATGGCTAGAATGATCGACGTCGCCAACAAGGCGGGTGTCTCCATCAAAACCGTGTCGCGCGTCCTCAACAATGAGCCGCACGTCAAGGAAAGCCTGCGTGACAAGGTCCGCACGGCTGCGGCCGAGGTTGGTTATGTGCCGTCGACGACGGCCCGGGCGCTGCGCAGCCGGCGCTCCTATGCCATCCACCTGGTTAGCCACTCGCACCGTTCGGCCTATGTCAACGCGATCCAGTTCGGCGCAGTGCAAACCTGCCAGCAGCGCGGCTATCAGTTGATGGTGTCGTTGATGGAGGATTTGCGGGACATGCCGGAGGCGGATCTGGTCGCACGCTTTGAGCGCCTGATGGCGGCGAGCAAGCCGGACGGGCTGATCCTGGTGCCACCCTTATCCAATGATGAGCGCCTTTATGGCGTGCTCGAACGGTTTGACGTGCCGGTCGCCCGGGTGGGGCCAAACAATCTGCCCGATGCCCGGATCATCGTGAAAATCAATGAGCGCGAGGCGGCGCGTGAGTTGACCGAACACCTGATATCGCTCGGCCACACGCGGATCGCCTTTGTGCGCGGCAAGGAAGACCAGAACGCCACCCATGAGCGTTTCGCCGGATATCGTGACGCGCTTGACGGGGCTGGAATCGCGCTCGATGAGGCGCTGGTGCAACCCGGTGATTTCAACTTCCCGACCGGGCTGGAAGCGGGCGATGCCCTGTTTGCCCTGGCCAACCGGCCGACGGCCGTGTTTGCGGCCAATGACGACATGGCGGCCGGCGTCCTGATGTCGGCACACCGTTTGCGGATCGATGTGCCGGATGATCTGTCGGTGGTTGGGTTCGACGATTCCGAGATCGCCGAGAAAATGTGGCCGGCGCTCACCACCGTCCGCCAGCCGCTCCTGACGATGGGTAATGAGGCGACGCGTCAGCTGATCGATGCGGCGACCAATCAGCTCCCGGGCATGCAAGACGTGCCGAACGAGTATCTCGACTACGAGATCATCCATCGCGATTCCACCGGGCCCGCCCCCCGGAACTGACGCCAAGGTCACGACTGCGCAATGTCATGCGTTTAATTTGACTCTGCCCTCCCGGCATACTCAAACTTGGAAAAGCTGGCCGATCCGACACAATAACACGGACGGTCAGCGTACTGGGAGGATAATCATGACCGCAGATGTGCCGGCTGCCCCGGTCGCGCCGACGTTGCCCGCGCCCGGCGACGGACCCGAGCCGACGATCAAGCGCTCGACCATTTTCCTGCATGGTTCGCTGGCGCTGCCGCTCGCGGTTTATGGCTATCCGCTGGCGATCTGGCTGCCGGCCCACTATTCCGGCCAGCTCGGCCTGTCGCTGCAGGCGATCGGCCTGATCATCATGATCGCACGCTTCACGGATGTTTTCACCGACCCGCTGATGGGGGAAATTTCCGATCGCGGACGGACCCGGTTCGGGCGCCGCAAACCCTATATCGCGCTGGGCGCGCCGGCCCTTATGGTGTCGGCCTGGTTCCTCTTCGTGCCGCCAACGGGCGCCGGCATTCTCTATTTCCTGGTCTGGCTGACCCTGTTTTTCGCCAGCGCCACCATGATCCAGATCCCCTTCCGGGCCTGGGGTGCGGAATTATCGGCCAATTACCATGTCCGCAGCCAGGTCACGGCAGCGCGGGAATTCTACTATCTGACCGGTCTGCTGATGGCGGCCGCCGTGCCGATGGTGATCGAGATTTTCGCCGATGGCGGCGCGGTGACTGAGATTTTCGCGGCAATCTGGCGCGATGTGACCGGCGCTTTCACCGGCGAACTGATGACCCGCACCCCGACCAGTCGGGCGGCGCTCACCGGGCCGGTCCTGATGGGGCTGGCGATTGCCATCATCATTGCCGTTCCCCTGCTTTCGACCCTGATCATCACCACCGTCAAGGAGCCACCACCCGCCTTGCGTGAGCGGGTGCCGATGGTCGAGGGTTTCCGTCATCTTTGGCGCAACGGGCCGATGCGCCGGGTTCTCATCATCGCTTTCCTGGTGATTGCCGGTGAGAGCCTGCGCAACGCCGTCTCACTCTTCTTCATCCGCGACATCATCGGCATTCCGACGATCGGCGCGGCCTATTTCCTGTATTTCATCTCCGGAATTGCGGCGATCCCGTTCTGGCTCTGGCTGGGCAAGAAACTCGGCAAACACCGGGCTTTCATGGTCACGCTCGGCTTTGTCAGCGTGGTCAGCGCCAGCAATCTCTTGCTTGGCCGCGGTGATTATTTCGCCTTTTTCTGCCTCTTCCTGCTCAAGGGCTTCGCCTTTGGCGGTTTGCAATTCCTGCCGCTGGCCATGCTCGCCGACGTCGTCGATATCGACAGTGTCCGGTCCGGTGGCCGTCGCGCCGGGACCTATTTTGCGGTGCTCGGCCTGTCGGAAAAACTGGCGGCGGCGATCTTTACCGGTCTGGCGCTGGGGATTGTCGGCCTGCTGGGCTATCAGGCGTCGGGCAATCTGGAGGCGTCGAGTGCCATCGGCGTGCTGTCGCTGCGGCTGGTCTACTGCCTTGGACCGATCGCGCTCTATGCGCTCTCAGTTCCGCTGATCTGGAGCTATCCGCTGACACCGATGCGCCACGCCCGGTTGCACGCGGGGCTTGCCAGGAAACTCGACAGGCGCGCCCGCGCTGCCGCGGCGGCACAGGCAAGCGATATGTGAGTCAGCCCGGATCGGCGACAGGCATCATGGCGCTCGACCGTAATCAGGCCGCCTTACCGGCGCCGCGCGCCTTGAGCTGGGATGCCGGCAGCGGATGTCCGAAATGCCAGCCTTGCAGGTATTCAAAGCCGAGCAGTCGCAGCATTGCGGCCTGGCCTTCGGTTTCCACGCCTTCAGCGACCATTTCCAGGGACAGGGCGTCGCCCAGCAGGGCGAGGGCCTGAAGCATCTTGTTGGGGCCTTCGCCGCGGCCGATCGTCTGCACGAAGCTCTTGTCGATCTTGATCTTCGAGAAGGGCAGCATGTGCAGATAGCCCACCGAGGCGAATCCGGTCCCGAAATCGTCGAGATTGACCTTGAAGCCAGCGTCGTGAAGTTCCATCAGGCGCGCCTTGGCACGGTCGAAATCCTCAACGAGAACCGCCTCGGTCAGTTCGAATTCGATCTGGTCTGCCGTCATGCCGTGGGAGCGCAGCTCGCGCAGATAGCGTTCGCACAGGCGTTCGTCGGTCAGCTGGGCCGGTGACAGGTTGATCGATACCGAATGGGGCGCGTCGGCCCCGATCTCTTCGCACACTGAGCGTACCACGAAATCGCCCAAGCGGCGGATCAGCTTGGAGTTTTCGGCAACCGGAATGAAGACGTCCGGCGGCACCGCGCCGCGGGTCGGATGCTCCCAGCGCAACAGCGCCTCAACCGAGGCCGTGCTGCCATCGGACGAGCGGGCGATGGGTTGGTAGACAACGAAGAATTCATTGCGCTCAAGACCGGCTTCGATGTCGGCTTCCAGCGCCCGGCGGGCATCGGCTTCAAGTCCGAGGCTGGCATTGAAGACAAGCGGCTTGTCGAGCTGGTCCGCCTTGGCGCGATACATGGCGAGGTCGGCGTCATGGATCAGCTGGGTGAAGGGTTTGGGATTGCCCGGGTCCGAATGGGCAATGCCGATCGCGGCCCCGATCTCGAAGGCTCGACCGTCAATATCGAACGGTCGAGCGAGGCAAGCGGATAGGTTGCGCGCGATGTCGAGCGCCGCCTGGGCGCCATCGGCGCCGATCAGTGCGCAGGCGAACTCATCACCGCCAATGCGCGCGATGTGGACGGTGCCATCGACCGCGCCGCGGAAGCGGTGGGCCACGCGACGGATCACGTCATCACCGGCGCGGTGACCGGCTTTGTCATTGACCGCCTTGAAGCCGTTGAGGTCGATATAGATTACCGCCGCTTCGCCATTCCCGGCCGCTTGCCGCGCGGCGCGACTTTCGATGAAGCTCGTGAAGCCCAACCGGTTCGGAAGGCCGCTCAGATTATCGGTTCCGGCCGCGATGACGGCGCGTTTTTCGTTGTTTTCGGCGTGCCGGGCGAGTGTCCGCGCCTTGTGGGCGATCAGCTGGGCGCCGACGAAGAAGATGGCGATGTAGGCCAGCAACGGGATGAAGGCGAGGCGCAGCGTGTCCAGTCCGGGCCGAGAGGCTTGCCAACTCATCCAGCCCACAAGGTGGCCATTATCGTCCCTCAGTTCGAGCCCGGTGGTGTTTCGCGGCATGGCGCCGTCGTGCAAGGCAGCCCCCGACACCAGGAAAACGTCATGGGTCGCGGTCAGGAAGTCATCATCCATGGCCGCGCCAAGCACGATGATCGGATCCTTCATGGGATCTGTCATCGACGCCCGGTCGTCATATTCACCCATCACGGTCACCGAAGCGAGATAGGGGATGCCGCCGATGTCGAGGAAATGGGTCGCGATATAGCGGCCTTGCTCATAGGCCGCCGCCAGGTCGGCACGCAGGGCTGCGATGTCGTCATGTGTCAGGACATCGGTCCGGACTTGGCTGCCGGTATCCCGGTGCCAACTCATGCCGTCGACATTGTCGGTTGAAGACAGGGCGACAAAGTCGAATGCGCCGTGGTCGGAGAAGGATGATGACAGGCTGCCGGTTAGAACGCGCTCTTCCTGTTCATTCCACAGCGTGAGCACTTCGCCCCACCAGCCATAATCCGTGACCCAGATCTCGTTCTGGCGGGTTGTGGCCTCGATGCCTGCGGACAATAGTCGGCGATCATTGCGTTCGGCGTTGCGGTTCAGGGCGCCGACGAAGAAGTAGATTGTGAGAACGGAGGCAATCAGACTCACCAGCGTCGCCACATTGATGTAGCGGCTCAAAGTGCTGTCGAGTGTCCGTCCCATCCAGTCCACCTTTTGGTCGTCTTGGACGGGAAAGCGTGCCGGAAACTCGTAAAGGCCTCGTCAGCAAAGCGACGGAATTTGGGGCAAATTGCAGTTGTCAAACGCAAGTTGCGTCATATTTCATGCAGGTGTGCAGCCTGTGAGCGTGTCCTGGAGCGTTGCTGCCAACGGTTTGGCGTAGACAAATTGCCCGACATCGATCCGCCCTGTGCGGAAGCCGGCCTCGCAATAGGCAAGGTAAAAGCGCCAGATTCGGTCAAACCGGGCGTCAAAGCCCATCGCTTCAATATCGGGCCAGCTCGCCCGGTAGCTGCGATGCCAGGCTGACAGGGTGCGGGCATAGCTGTCGCCGAACATGGTCTGTGCCTGCGGCACCAGCTCGGCCTCGCGGGCGAGTTCTGCGAGAAGGGGGACCGGCGGCAGCATCCCGCCCGGGAAGACATATTTCTGGATGAAATCCGCCGAGGTCCGGTAGTCGGCGAAATCGAGTTCCCGGATGGTGATGATCTGGAGGGCCGCCTTCCCGCCGGGCTTCAGGCAATGATGCAGGCGCTGGAAATATACTGGCCAATGGGCCTCGCCGACCGCCTCGAACATCTCGATGGAGGCGATGGCGTCGAAGCGCTCATCGACATCGCGATAGTCCTGCAGGCGAAGATCGGCCCTGTCAGCCAGTCCGGCCGCATCGAGGCGCGCGCGGGCAAAGTCGAGCTGTTCCTGGGACAGGGTTACCCCGGTGACATGGCAGCCATAGTCGCGGATCGCGACCTCGGCGAACCCGCCCCAGCCGCAACCAATCTCAAGCACCCGATCGCCGGGTTTGAGTTTGAGGCTGTCACAGATGCGGCGATATTTGCGCGCCTGGGCGTCGGCCAGGCTTTCATCGTCATTGGCAAAGACCGCCGAGGAATAGGTCATGCTGTCATCGAGCCATTGGCGATAGAAGTCATTGCCGAGGTCGTAGTGGAAAGAGATGTTGCGACGACTGCCGCGCCGGGTGTTGCCGTTCAGCCAGTGCTGGACCCGGCCCAGAATGCGGCTTGGCCCTCCGCGCCCACGCGCCGCCGAGACCTGGTCGAGTTCGCGGGCAAGCGCGGTCAGCAGGACCGGCAGGTCGGCGGTGTCCCACTCGGCATTCACGAAGCCCTCGGAAAAGCCGAGCGTACCGCTCGCCGCGATCCGCAACAGGGCGTTCCATTTGTGGATGGTCCAGTCGGCGCTGAGTTCGGATTGTTCCGGTCCGACGGTAAAACGATAGCCTCCGGGCAGCTCGACCCGCAGCCGGCATGAGGTCAGTCCGGCGAGGGCCTGCGAAATCCGGCGCGCGGCGAAGGCTTGCAGGCGCGACGGCCTGAGGCTCCGCGCCTGGGATTTGTTGCTGTACGCGTCCATCAATGCCTCCCGGGCGTTGTGTCAATGGTTCCGCGGCGGGGGGCAAAGGTCGCCAACCCCTTCAGGCGCAGTTTCAGCGCCTCCCACAGGATAGCAAAAAAGATGCGTGCCGTATTGCCCCCGACGAGCCAGGCTACGGCGCCAAGCGCTGACGGGGTGAGCGGCTTCAAGGTGGCAGTGTGCACGGCGCTGAGGATGCGTTGTCCGTCACGCACCAGCTGGATGCCGAGCTGATAGGTCGCGCCGTGGCGCGCCAGCCGGAATATGTATTCGCCGGCCACCGGATTGAAAGGCGAGACGAAGAAACGCTTGTCCGCCACGAAACGCACGGCTTCGTCCGGGTCGTGGTCCCGCGGCAGGTTTACGGCGTAGGCGCCGCGACCGCTGTGGAAATTGCTGACCTCGAAGACCAGCCCGGCCAGCGAACCGTCGGGCCGGAAGGCGAAGAAGACCGAGACCGGGTTGAAGGCGAGGCCAAGAATGCGGGGGGCGGCGAGCAGCTGGATACGGCCCAGCTCGCTTTCGAGACCGACCGCGCGCAGGCGTGCCTCGACCCAGGCGCGCACTGTCATGTCGGGACGCCCGAAATCGCGTGTGAACAGGCTGACCAGGGCGGGCCTGTTGAAACCGAACACGACATTGCGTGAGGCCGGCGTGTCGGGGCCGTCGATATCCACCAGTACCGACGCCATGCGATAGCGCAGGCTGTGATGGCGCGGCCGATGGCGCGTATGGCCGACCTGACCAATCGCGAGGGAGGCAGGCAGAGCCCTCATTCGGCGGCGATGGCGAGCGTGTCCGCCGCCGTGTCCGCTTCGGTGTCGGTCGGCATGTCGACCCGCGTGTCGGCCAAGTGTCCGGGCCAGGCGATGCGGGCGTTCATCTCCGGGTGTGACCATGGACGCAGCGGCGCGCCCAGCGCTTCGGCAACCAGCAGGCCGGACTGCAGCCCGTCCTCATGGAAACCGGATCCGAGCCAAGCGCCGCTATACCAGACGCCGCCGCGTCCCTGGATCGCACCGATTGCGCTTTGGGCGGCAATCGCGGCTTGGTCGAACACCGGATGATCGTAGTGATCGGTGCGCAGGACACGCGCCGGATCGGGCTCGGTCTGCGGGTTCAAGGTCACCAGGACCGGGCTTGAAACCGGCAGGGGCTGCAGCCGGTTCATCCAGTAGGTCAGGGAAATTTCCCGGGTATCGCCCCGGCTGCGCTCGAGATAGTTCCAGCTCGCCCAGGCGGATCGGCGTGCCGGCATCAGTCGGGTATCCGTGTGCAGCACTGCCGTGTTGGGACGATAGCGGATGGCCGAGAGCAGGCTGGTTTCCTGCCGGTCGGCATCGGCGAGCAGGGCCAGCGCCTGGTCGGAATGGCAGGCAAAGACCACGGCGTCGAAGTCTGCGGTGGCGCCATCGCCCAGGGTCAGCGTCACACCCTCGGCATTGCGCCGGACGGCATGGACCGGTGTCGACAGCGCGATCTCGCCTTTGATCGCACCGGCAAGCGCGCTGACATAGGCTTGGCTGCCACCGGTGATGGTCCGCCATTGCGGGCGGTCGGTCAGCTGCAGCAGCCCGTGATTGAGGAAGAAGCGGAAGAAGGCGTCGGCCGGGAAGCCGCGCATCTGGTCGACCGGCGACGACCAGATCGCCGCACACATCGGCAGGATGTGATCTTCGCGGAAAGCGCGCGAATAACCTTTCTGCTTCAGGAAGTCGTCGAGCGTGAGGGCGCTTGCCGTGCGTGCCCTGTCGCGGGCGTGACGGTTCAGGCGCAGGATATCGGCGATCATCCGCCACATGCGCGGGCGCAGCACGTTGCGGCGCTGGGCAAACAGGCCCGACGGGTTGGACGAATACTCGAACCCGCCATTGCCGATGGATGCGGCAAAGGACATGTCGCTCTCGGCGGTTTCGACCCCAAGTTCATCAAGCAGGCCGACAAAATTCGGGTAGTTGCGCGGATTATAGACGATGAAGCCGGTGTCGACCCCGAAGGCCCGCTCCCCGATCTCGATCTGCGCAGTATTGGCGTGCCCACCCAGCCGGTCAGCCGCTTCGAAGAGTGTCACCGCCTGCGTTTGCGACAGGCGCCAGGCGGCGGCAAGACCGGAGATGCCGGATCCGATGACGGCGATGCGGCGGGGGATTTGATGGGACATGCGCTGTCTCGCATTCGAGCTGGTGGCCGGGTTGGTGTTGATGGCTACGCAGCGCACCGGTCCGCGGATCACATCGCAATCCATGTAAAATGCGGTCGCTCGAGTGATCCGCTTCGCGGCTGTCATCGTAGGGCGAAGCATGTACGCTGCGGCCGAGATATCCATTCGTCCGGCCCGGAGCCGGGCCGTCGACCCGGGAAAGGGGCGCATGACGGACATGACGGACAGGCCGACCCTTTCGGATGCGGCCCGGGAAATGTCAGCCCTTTTGGTGCGGGTGGGTCAGACACACGACCGGGCTGCGTTTCGCGTCGTGTTTGATCATTTTGCGCCGCGTATCCGGGCCTTCCTGTTGCAACGGAGACTGGCTCCGGCGCAGGCGGACGATCTGACCCAGGACGTGATGCTGGCCGTCTGGCGGCGTGCGGCGAGTTATGACCCGGCCAAGGCCGCTGCCTCGACATGGATTTACACGATCGCGCGCAACCAGCACATCGACCAATTCCGCAAGGCTCAGCGCGCCAGCAAAATGGACGAAACCGACCCGTCGCTGCAGCCGGTCCCGATGCCGGCGGCGGACCTTCTGTTTGAACAGGCCGAGTCTGCCGAGACGGTCGGTGCGGCGCTCGAAAGTCTCTCAGCGGACCAGCGCGAGGTTGTCGCGATGGCCTTCAATGAAGGCCTTTCCCACAGTGAAATCTCCGAGCGGCTGAATGTGCCGCTCGGAACCGTCAAATCCCGCATACGGCTGGCCATGAGCAAGCTGAAGACCACCCTTGGAGAACTGGAATGACCCAACGCGGTCACGTGCTTGACGATGCCTGGTATCTTGATTTCGCGGCCGGTTCGCTGGCCAGCGAAGCGGAGGCCGTGCTCGTTCGTTCGCATGTTGAACTCAATGAAGATGCCAGTGAACGTGTCGCCAGGCTGGATCGTGTCGGTGGCGTTTTGTTGGAGCGTCTGCCGGCCGGACAAGCCCTGCCCTTCAATGCCGATGATTTGCTGGCCCTGGCCGAGGCGGACGATGTCGTTCCTGCCGAGACGCCGGCATTTGAGTTGCCCGGGGAACTCGACGGTATCGATGTTCCACAGGCCCTGAAGACCTATCTCGCGGAAACCGGTGTGCGTGTGAAATGGGAGTTTCTCGGTCCCGGACTTCGCAAGGCGATCCTGTGGCGGGGCGAGGGAGACACCAATTTGTGGCTGCTCAAGGCTGAGCCCGGGGTGGCGATCCCGCACCATGGTCACAACGGATCTGAACTCACCCTGGTGCTGAAAGGCAGTTTCTGGGACGGGGACCAGGAATATCGTCGCGGCGATGTTGAAGAGGCGCATCCCGATATCGAGCACGATATCCGCATTGACCCGTCCGGCGTTTGTGTCTGTCTGGCCCTGACGCATGGCAAGTTGCGATTTGCCAACCCGCTTTTGCGGGCATTTCAGGTCTTTACCGGACTCTGATCCGGCGAGGTGCGGCCCGCCTGGGCTTTTGCGCGAGTGACGAAGGCGGGTGCGGGCGCCATGCGTTTGCGCTACCATCACGGATCACGTGATTTCGTCAGGTGCCGGGGTGACGGTCAGCATGAGTGTGAAGACGCGGGCGAACAAGCAGTCCGGAGCGACGATCAAGGACGTGGCCAACGCCGCTGGCGTCTCGGCGATGACGGTGTCACGCGTGCTGAACGCTGAGCCCAATGTCCGCCCGGCAACGCGCGAACGGGTCCAGTCGGCCATTCTCGAGCTGAACTACCGTCCCAATCTGTCTGCCCGCAATCTGGCGCGCGCCAACGCCTATTTCATCGGCTTGCTGTATGACAATCCCAGCGCCGGCTATATCAGCGAATTGCTGATCGGCGCCCTCAATCGCTGCCGCTCCTCGGGCTATCATCTGGTGCTGGAGAGTTGCGGTGCCGCAGACGAGGACTGGACCAGCCAGATCGCTGACATGCTGCGGACTTCCAATTTCGACGGCGTGATCATGCCGCCGCCGGTCTGTGATCATCCTGACGTTCTTGATGCCGTTGCCGAGGCCGGCATCCCCTATGTCCGCATTGCGCCCGATACAGACATAGACCGGGCGCCCTGTATCCTGACCGATGACCGGGCAGCAGCGCGCCGGATGACCGAATATCTGATCGGCCTTGGCCATACGCGGATCGGTTTCATTCTCGGACCGACCGAGCACGGTGCCAGCCGTGAACGTCATGCCGGCTTCCTTGAAGGCCTGGCGGCGCACGGGATCGAAAGTGATCCGGCGTTGATCGCCGCCGGGGCGTTTACCTACAAGTCCGGTCTTGAGGCGGCCGATGTGCTGCTGTCACTCGAACAGCGCCCGACCGCGATTTTTGCCTCGAATGACGACATGGCCGTGGCGGTGATTGCGCTGGCACACAAGCATGCGCTGGACGTGCCGCGTGACCTGACCGTGGTCGGCTTTGACGACACCCAGACCGCGACCGCGATCTGGCCGCAACTGACCACGGTCCGGCAACCGATTTCCGACATGTCGAGTGCCGCCGTCGAGCTGTTGGCCAGCCATCTCAATGGCGATGAGAATGCCGTCGCCCGGTGTGAAATCCGGTCCGAAATCGTGATCCGTGACTCGTCGACCGGACCTGCCCGCTAGCTTCACAAACCGGTCGACAGCGGCCAAGCTGCAACGGTGGCTTCGTGCCGGCGGCAAACCGGTGGACAATTGTCTGCCATGCCATGGCACGAGGCTTGGCCTGCAGTGACGGAGACCTGATTTGAGCAATTGGCAAGACCATCCGGAAGTGGACCCAACGATCATCCAGGGCCTGATCGATGCTGTCGGGCATGATGCCTTTTCGGGCATGCGGGATCAGTTCGTGACCGATCTGCGGTCTCTCGCCGAGGCGTACAAGCAGGCTCATGCCGGCGCCGATTTCGACCAGGCGCGCGCGCATGCGCACGCTCTCAAAGGGGCGGCTGCCAATATCGGACTGGTGCAGCTCAGCGTGATCGCCGGTCAGCTTGAGCGCGACGGGTCTGATCCGGGTTCCGATCTCGCCGCCATCCTCGACCGGTCAATTGTGCGTCTGGAAGCTGCGTCTTGAGGCTGGCCGCAGCTGGTTGTCTGCCAGGCTGCGCACATGACAGATTGGGAGAATGCCATGGACTATCGTTGTGAAACCCGCGGAGATCGTTTCCTTGTTTCGATCTCGGGCGTGCTCACCTTTGATGATCATGAGAAATTCCGTCAGGTCGTGGCCGAAATCGCCGATTGCGCACCGGCGACCGTCGAGCTGTCGCTGGCGACCACACGGATGATCGACTCGGCCGGGATCGGCATGTTGTTGTTGGCCAATGACAAGGCGGGGCGATGCGGCAAGTCGCTGCGTCTGTCGGGTGTGACCGGGCATGTCGCCAAGGTGATCGAACTCTCGAAGATCGACCAGCTGATCCCGGTTGATTGACGACGCGATGGGAGGCGATCCGCAATCTTCCACCAGCCGCTGCGTCGATGATGACGCGGTGATCCTGGTCGTCGATGATCTTCGCTCGTCCCGCCTTCTGATCGGTTCGGTGCTCAATGCGGCCGGCTTCACCAATCTCCTGTTTGCCAGCGATGGCATCGAGGCGGTCGAGCGCCTTGAAAGCGAACCGGTCGACATGATCCTCCTCGATATCGTGATGCCGCGCATGGACGGGTTCGAGGTCTGCCGCCAGGCACGGGGTCGTCTGGGCCTCAACATCCCGATCCTGATCCAGTCCGGCCTGCAGGATGCCGACCAGCGGGCCTCGGCCTTTGATGCCGGCGCTTCGGATATCGTCTCCAAGCCGATTCACGCCCATGAGCTGGTGTCGCGCGTCCGCCTTCATCTCGAGCGGCGGCGCATGATCGACAGCCTGCAGACCTATCAGCGGCGGATGGAGGATGAACTCCGGGCCGCCGAGTCGATGCAGGTCTCCTTGCTCAAGTCCGACGCCGATGTCGCCGCCATCGCCCAGCCGCGCGGCGCGGCGTTGACCACTTTCTATCAGGCGTCCAACCAGCTCGGCGGCGATTTGTGGCAGGTGTTCGAGATCGATGCGAGCCGGTTCGGCCTGTTCATGGTTGACCTGTCCGGCCATGGCGTCGCTGCCGCGATCAACGCCTTTCGCGTTCACATGCTGGCCGAGGCGCGGCGTCGCGACCGGGGTGATCCGGGCAAGTGGCTGGCGGCATTGAATGATGATCTCTGCCAGATGCTGTCGATCGGGCATTTCGCGACGGCCTTCTATGGCGTGGTTGATGTCGCCGGCGGACGGTTGGACTACGCCGCTGCTGGCGCGCCGCCTCCGATCCTTCTGGAGGCGGGCGGCGAGTGGCGGCCGCTTGATGGGTCGGGACTTATCCTGGGCTGCCGGGAAGGCGTGACCTACGATACCCATTCGGCGCGACTGGCTGTCGGTGATCATGTCCTGCTTTACAGCGATGCCCTGTACGAGAATTTCGACGTGCCCGAAGAGTCGCTGGATCCGCACGACATGGCGGCGCTGGCGCGTGAGGTGCTCGCATCTGCCACCGGCGCCGATTTTCACCAGGCGCTGATAAACCGGGTCTTTGCCGACGAGATGGCGCAGCGCCGGGACGATCTGACGCTCATGCTGCTGGAGGTCACGGGTGACGTCTGATGCCGCCCTCGCCGGTGCCGTCGAAGACGGCATCTGGGTTCGCTTGGCCGACCCGCAAATGGCAGCGGCGGTTTTGGCCTGTTTTGCCGAGCGCTTTCGGGACTCTGTGACCACGGTGGATGTTTTGCCGGAGGGGGCGACGATCGGCCTGGTCATCGTCGATGATGCGCATCATGCCGACATTGAAACGGCGGGTGCACACGCGGCCGGTGTCCTGCAATCGATCCTGATCACCGCCGACCCGTCGGCTGACGTGCGGGCCGATTTCGTCCTCGCGGCGGATGTCGGCATCGAGGCCGTGAAGTCTGTCCTGCGCGCGGCCAAGGATTTCCACGACCAGGTGATGACCCTGAAAGCCGATGTCGCCCGGCGCAAGTCGGCGATCGGCACCATCATCACCGGCCAGTTCGTGCTGCGCACGCTCGATGAGGCACGCAATCTGGCCACCATGCTGGCGCTCGCCTGTCCCAATGCCGACCTGGTTGCGATCGGGCTTCAGGAATTGCTGATCAATGCCGTTGAGCACGGCAATCTCGAAATCGATGCCGCGATGAAACAGGAACTCCTGATGTCCGGGCGCTGGCGCGAGGAAATCGAAAAACGGCTCAACGATCCCGCTTTCGCTGACCGTGTGGTCAACGTCACCTTTCAGCGCAGCGAGCGCATCATATCACTCACGGTTCAGGATGAGGGCGCCGGCTTTGATCATGCGCGTTATCTCACGAGCAGCGCGCCGGGCGATGGCTATCGTGGCCGCGGTATTGCCATGGCGCGGGACCTGTCCTTCTCCTCGCTGACCTATCACGGCGCCGGAAACCTGGTGGAAGCGACCATCCTGATTGAACCTGCCTAGCGCCGCCCGTTCGTCATTCCGGCATTGCTGTCGCAGATCGCGTCGACGCGGGCAGGTTTCCCGTAGATTCGAATATTCTCGCGTTCAGCTTTGGTTCAGTCGAAAATGCCCCTAATCTGCACCAGACCAGGGGTGGGATCGAAACGCAGGGGCGTTTCGCGCTGTCTGGGGGGAAGGGGATCATGATGAAAACCCAAATTTTCACGAGTGTGGTGGCATCTGTGCTGCTGGCCGGAGCCGCCATTGCTCAGGACACGTCGGCTCCGCCGAGTTTCGGCTCCGTCAATCTGAGCGCCGGTTTCACGCCGGACCCGTACAATGTGACACTCACATCGGGTGGCCAATTGCGGGCCAGCAACATCTCCAGCTCCTGCCGTGGCTGGATCGCCAATGCGCCGGACTATTCGGTCTATTACCAGGCCGGCAATATGTTCGATCTGACCATCGGTTCGGTGTCGAGCTCCGACACCACGCTTGTGGTCAATGGCCCCTATGGCAATTGGTACTGCGATGATGACAGCGGTGAAGGCCTCAATCCGAGCCTGACCTTCAACAATCCGCAATCGGGCCGCTATGACATCTGGGTCGGTTCCTATTCCGAAGGCGATTATGCCCAGGCAACGCTGTCCGTGTCCGAACTCGGCATGGCCGGTGGCCAGCCGTCACAGGGCAATATGGGTGGAATTGACTGGTCGCTGCAGTCCAATTTCGGCTCGGCCAGTCTGCGCGGCGGTTTCACGCCGGACCCCTATCGCGTCAACATCATCTCCGGCGGCAGCTACCGCGCCGACTCGGTGCGCACGGGTTGCCGTGGCTGGGTCTCGGCGGCCCCGGATTTCGAGCTCAGCTTCACCGCTGGCTCGCTGCCCCTGATCCTGTCGGCGGCGTCCAGCTCTGACACGACGATTTTGGTCAATGATCCCAACGGGAACTGGCATTGCGATGATGATGGCGGCAATGCTGGCCTCAATCCGGCGCTGACCTTCAACAACGCCCAGTCGGGCACCTATGACATCTGGATCGGCTCCTACAGCCAGGGCGATAATGCCCAGGCCACGCTGTCGATCTCGGAGCTTTACAGCGAATAGGTCTTCGCGGTTTTGAGACAGGGGCGGTCGCTGGCAAGCGGCCGCCCTTTTTTCGTGCGCCGTTCCGGTCTATGGCTTTGAGCCTCAAAATCGGGCGGGGTCATCATGCGTATCTTCTTCGGCATCATCCTGGTGGTCATCCTCGGCGCCGCGATCACAATCTTCGGAATTGTCCCGGCGCGCATTGATGACGGCATGAATGTCGTCACGCCGCACGCCCCCTATGAGCTGAGCGGTGAGGCCGAGGCCCTGCACGAAACCCTCCGCGTCGCCGATCTTCACTCCGACATGCTGCTGTGGATGCGCGACCCGACGCGCTGGAATGATCGCGGTCATACCGACCTGCCGCGCCTGCGCGCCGGCGGTGTGGCGCTGCAGGTCTTCGCCAGCGTCACCAAGACCCCGTCCGGCCAGAATTATGACAGCAATACCGCCGACAGTGACGACATCACCGCCCTCGCAATCGTCCAGCGCTGGCCGATGCGGACCTGGGACTCAATCCTCGAACGTGCCGTCTACCATGCCGACCGCCTCAACCGCCTGGCCGACCGCGATGACAGTTTCACCGTGGTGCGGACCCGCGCCGATCTCGAGGCCGTCCTCGCCGCGCGCGAAACCGATCCGACCGCCCTGGCCGGCCTCCTCGAGACCGAAGGCGCCCACCCGCTCGAGGGCGATCTCGCCAATATCGATGTGTTGTGGGAGGCCGGCTACCGCATGCTCGGCCTGCAGCATTTCTTCGACAATGAGCTTGGCGGCTCGCTGCACGGCGTCTCGAATGCCGGGCTGACGGATTTCGGCCGCGACGTCATCCGCCGCATGGATGAGCGCGGCCTGATCATCGATGTCGCCCATTCCTCGCCGCAAGTCGTTGAGGAGGTCCTGGCCATGACCGACAGCCCGCTCGTGGTCTCCCATACCGGCGTGCACGGCCATTGCGAGGTCAAGCGCAACATCCCCGACGCCCTGATGCAGCGCATCGCCGCCGGCGGCGGGCTGATCGGCATCGGCTTCTGGGCCGATGTCACCTGCGACGACAGCCCCGAAGGCGTCGCCGCCACCCTGCTGGCCGCCATCGAGCTGGTCGGCATCGACCATGTCGCCCTCGGCTCCGACTATGACGGCACCGTCACCACCACCTTCGACGCCTCCGAATACGCCGTCCTCACCGACCGCCTCCTCGCCGCCGGCCTGACCGAAAGCGACATCCGCCAAGTCATGGGCGAGAATACGGTGCGGTTCTTTTTGGAGAATTTGCCGGGGTAGGGGGGTGTTGGTTTGATGCAGGGTGGGGGCTTCCGGTGAAATCAAAATATGGTGCCCAGGAGAAGGGCGTGGGAGAATTTTAGCGCTCTTTAAGGCTGTTTTATTTCAATGCGTTATGCTTGTCCGTTTGTTTGATACATGGCGCGTTGTCTAACTCCATGTACCAAGTCGTCGCGTGGCCTTGGGTTAAGTGTCCTCGCCGCATGGCGCTCGACTTTTGCTGCCTTGATGTGTGTCTGCCTCTATGAGGGTATAAGGGGGCTTGTGTGAACATTGATACGGCATCGCTGGGTTATGACATCGGCGTCAAGTTCATCGCGGCTCATCTCTTCGCATTTTCGGGCGGCGCCTGGGCGATGATGCGGCGCGGGTTCGGCCTAGTGCGGGTTTCGGGGCGACGTAAGATCGTTCACGAACAACGCAGGTCGGGGGCGACCCGTCGATTGAATTCGTTTACACGTTGAAGCGGTTAACATGTAGCGCTGCCGGCGTATCAATGGGGTCTTAGGCGTGGATCAAGATCAGTTCGAACGGTTAGTTCGAGAGCTTCGAGCTTTGCCTTCAGAAACCTCTTGGGCAGAGTTCAAGGAAAACAATTGCGACCCGCAGATGATCGGCGATTTGATTGCTTCACTTTCGAATGCGGCGACTCTGGAAGGCAAGGAGTCGGCTTGGATTGTTTGGGGGGTACGAGACGCGGCACATGAACTTGTGGGCACATCGTTCGTTCCCGGGGCGGCCAAAAAAGGAAACCAGGACCTTGAGAGCTGGCTGGTCCAGATGCTCGCGCCTCGTATCAACATCCAATTCCACTCTGGGGTCATTGATGGGGAGTCGGTAGTTGTACTTCAGATACCGACGGCCCGCGTGCAGCCAACAGCCTTTGCCGGCAAGGAGCTGATTAGAGTGGGCTCCACCAACCGTGCTTTACGCGATGTGCCTGAAAAGGAACGCGCCCTGTGGCGGTGCTTTGACCAAACGCCATTTGAGTTGCAGTCGGCATTAACTGACCAGAGCGGCGCAAGCGTAGCCGGATTGCTTGATACTGCAGCGTTCTTCGGCCTTCAAAAGCTGCCGGTTCCGGACGATCAACGCGCGGTGCTTCGAGCACTTGAAGAAGACAGGATGGTGAAGCCGAATGACGCCGGTCATTGGGATATAACTAACTTGGGTGCGATCCTGTTCGCCAATGACCTCAGCAAGTTTCCTACGGTGAATCGCAAAGCTGTTCGTTTGGTAGTTTATGGAGGCAAGGGGCGGATCAAGACGGAGCGGGAGCACGAGGGCAGGCGAGGCTATGCTATCGGTTTTGAGGCGCTTGTCGGCTTCTTGAAAGCCCTTCTGCCACGCAACGAAGTGGTCGGCGATGCATTTCGTGAAGACGTCGCGATGTATCCCGACTTGGCATTGCGGGAGTTGATCGCGAATGCACTTATTCATCAGGATTTTACGATCTCCGGTGCTGGGCCGATGGTCGAAATGTTTGAAGACCGCGTTGAGATTACTAATCCGGGCGAGCCGTTGGGCGATGTCCGCCGCCTTTTGGACCAGGCACCTCGGTCTCGAAACGAAGCGCTTGCGGCCTTCATGCGGAGAATTGGTCTGTGCGAAGAGCGGGGTAGCGGCGTAGATAAGGTTGTTTTCGAAACGGAGTTCTATCAGCTTCCGCCCCCGCGTTGGGAGGTAAGCGAAGGGGCTTTCCGAGCCGTCCTATTCGCACACAAGGATTTCAAGGATATGGATCGCGAAGAGCGGGTCCACGCTTGTTATCTTCATGCCTGTTTGAAGCACGTGCAGCGCGAGGCTATGACTAATACTAGCTTGCGTAAACGGTTCGGTATTGCACAGAAGAATAGTGCGCAGGCGTCACGTATTATCCGGGAGGCTCAAGATGCTGGGGCTATTAAGCCTTACGATCCCGAACAGGGGAATCGAAACGCACGTTATGTTCCGTTTTGGGCTTAAGTCGCGTGCTAGCTAGGCCTGATGTCATTACGTTCCCGATAGATTCCATATGTTATTTGATTCTTAAGCAATTGATCGCTCATGTTGGAGTGTGATTGGCAGAATTAAATCAATTAAAACAATTGATTGGTGTGATTGGCGTTTCTTGATGGTTATTTGACCGGCGCGCCAGGTGGATCAATTTCAAGTTGCAAAATAGATGGGCAGGCAAGCTCAACGTCGACAACGCTCGAATTCGAGGAATAATCTGGCGAACTCGGGTGTTGCGCGCCAATAGCCCTTGTCCTAGTGACGCCGCTGAACAACGTCCTGTACCCACTTGGTCACATGGTGTCCTGTCTCAGGATTGAGCGGTATCGCCAAACCTTAGAGCCGTGCGCATCGCTTCGTTCCCTCGCGCACCAAAGCCGACACCGTCCTCTCACACGCCAAAATTCGACACCCCCGCCACCCCCTACTCCGCCGCCACAGCCTCCGCCTCCAGGCGCTCCACCAGCTTCACCCCAGCCTGCGAACAGCTCAGCGATCCACCCAGATCCCCCGTCCACTCACCCGCCTGATGCATGGCATCAACAGCGTCGCGGATCCGTCTTGCCGCCCCCGTCTCGTCCAGGCTTTCCAGCAATTGCGCCGCTGCCTCGATGGCGCCGAAGGGGTTGGCCTTGTCCTGGCCGGCGATGTCGGGGGCCGAGCCGTGGATGGGTTCGAAGAGGCCCGGCTTCTGGTCGCCTAGCGAGGCCGAGCCTAACAGGCCGATCGAGCCGGGGAGCATGGAGGCTTCGTCGGAGAGGATGTCGCCGAACATGTTTTCGGTGACGATGACGTCAAAGCTCGCCGGGGCGCGCAGCATGTGCATGGCGGCGGCGTCGACATACATGTGGTCGAGCTCGATATCGGGGAAGTCGCGGGCGCCCATCTCGGAGACGGTTTCGCGCCACAGACGGCTGGTTTCCAGCACATTGGCCTTGTCGACCGAGGTCAGCTTGCCGCGCCGCAGACGGGCCTGCTGGAAGGCGATGCGGGCGACCCGCTCGATCTCGCCGCGCGAATAGGTGCAGGTGTCGCTGGCGCTGCCGGCGCTGCGCTCGCGCGTCCCGAAATAAATCCCGCCGGTCAGCTCGCGCACGATCAGGAGATCGGTGCCGGCCACCAGGTCCGGGCGCAGGGGGGATTTGCCGGCCAGGGCCGGATGCACGGCGGCTGGTCGCAGATTGGCATAGACGCCAAGCGCCTTGCGCAGGGCCAGCAGGCCCGCTTCCGGGCGGACATCGGCCCGGTCCCATTTCGGTCCACCGACCGCGCCGAGGAAGATCGCGTCCGAGGCCCGACAGGTCGCCAGTGTGGCCTCGGTCAGCGGTTCGCCGAATTCATCGATCGAGGCGCCGCCAAAGGCGCAGGTCTCGAAGGTGACGCCAAAGCCTTCAAGCGCGGCGACATAGTCCAGCACGGCGCGGGCGACAGCGGTGATTTCCGGTCCGATCCCGTCGCCGGGCAGGAGTGTGATGCGGTAGGTCATGCGTGGTCGGCCTCATATGCGTCGATCGCATCGGCATGGCTCATCAGGAAGCCGAGCGGATCGGTGCCCTCCATCAGGCAGTGTTTGGCAAAGGGTTCGATGGCGAAGTCGAAACTGGGACCATTGCCCAGATCGACATGCTGGCTGGCCAGGTCGACCTTGATCGCGACGCCGGGATTTTCCAGCAGCCAGTTATGCGCCGCTTCCGGCGCCACGATCGGCAACAGTCCGTTGCGGGCCGAGTTGGAGCGGAAAATATCGGCAAACTCGCTGGAGATGACCGCCCGGAAGCCGAAATCATGCAACGCCCACGGGGCATGTTCGCGCGACGAGCCGCAGCCGAAATTGCGCCCGGCAACCAGCACGCGGCATTCGGCCGTGTCGAGACTGTTCAGCGAGACCGCGTCCAGCGGCTTGCCCTCGCCATCATAACGCCAGTCATGGAAGGCCAGCCTGCCCAGCCCGTCGCGGCTGGTGGTGGTCAGGAAGCGGGCCGGGATGATCTGGTCGGTGTCGATGTCCTCCTGGTCGATCACGAAGGTGCGGCTGTCGATCTGGCGGATATCGTCGATTTGATCAGGCATGGGCGGGCTCCATCAGCTCGGCCGGGTCGATGACATGACCGGCAATGGCCGCCGCCGCAGCGGTGGCCGGACTGGCCAGCACGGTGCGCACGCCCGGTCCCTGACGGCCTTCAAAATTGCGGTTCGAGGTCGAGACGACCAGCTGGCCCGGCTCACCGCGATCGCCATTCATCGCGATGCACATGGAGCAGCCCGGCTGGCGCCATTCGGCGCCGGCCGCGGTGAAGATTCGGTCCAGCCCTTCGGCTTCGGCTTGCGCCCGGACAGCGACCGAACCGGGGACGACGAGGGCGCGGACGCCCTCGGCGACGCGGCGTCCGCTCATGATGGTCGCTGCCTCGCGCAGATCGGTGATGCGCGAATTGGTGCAGGAGCCGATGAAGACCTGATCGACCTTGGCGCCGGCGACTGGCTTGCCGGCTTCCAGGCCCATATAGGTCAGGGCTTTCCTGTGCGAGGCGCTGCGCGGCTGCGGGATCGGCGTGTTGACGGCAATGCCGGTATCCGGCGCCGTGCCCCAGGTCACCATCGGCCGGATACTGGCGGCGTCGATCATGATTTCATGGTCGAAATGCGCGCCCGGATCACTGCGCAGTGCGCGCCAGCCCTCGACGGCTTGGTCCCAGCCGGCGCCAGACGGGCAGTGTTCCCGGCCTTTCAGCCAGTCGAATGTCGTTTCGTCCGGCGCGATCATGCCGGCCCGGGCGCCGGCTTCGATCGACATGTTGCAGACCGTCATCCGGCCTTCCATGTCGAGTGCCTCAATGGCGCTGCCGGCATATTCGATCACGCAGCCCGTGCCGCCATCGACGCCGATTTCGGCAATCACGGCGAGGATGATGTCCTTGGCGGAAATACCCTTCGCGACCTCACCATCGACGGTGACCCGCATCGATTTTGGCTTGCGTTGCAACAGGCATTGCGACGCCAGGACATGACCGACTTCCGTCGTGCCGATGCCGAAAGCCAGCGCCCCGAACGCGCCATGGGTGGCGGTATGGCTGTCGCCGCAGACAATTGTCATGCCCGGCTGCGTCGCACCGAGTTCGGGGCCGATCACATGCACGACGCCGCGATGGCCGCTGCCCCAGCCATGCAGGGTGATGCCATGCTTTTTCGTATTGTCCTGCAGCCGCTCGACCTGGCTTTGCGCCGCCGCTGTCGCATAGGGCGGCGTGTCGCCGGGCGCGAAATCCAGCGTCGGTGTCGAATGGTCGATCGTCGCCAGGGTGCGGTCGGGACGGCGCACGGCCAGGCCGCGCTCATCGAGCACGGAGAAGGCCTGCGGCGAGGTGACCTCGTGCACCAGGTGCAGGTCGATATAGAGCAGGCCCGGCGTCTCGGCCGTTTCGGCGCGGACCTGGTGAGCCTCCCAGACCTTGTCGAACAGCGAGCGCGGGCCGGAGTCCGTCATCGTGCCTGCGCGCTCAGTCTCAGGCGACATGCTGAACCTCCATCGCATTGTCCTGGACCGGCTGCAGCCAGCCATGCCGGTCCGGCGTCTTGCCCGAGAACAGGCCGAAGAAACGGTCCTGCATCAGCTCGGCGATGGGGCCGCGGCCACCGGCGCGCACGACATGTCCGTCGACCGAGCGGACCGGGGTGATCTCGGCCGCCGTACCGGTGAAGAAGATCTCGTCGGCGAAATACAGGCTCTCGCGCGACAGGGTTTGCTCGCGCACGTCAAAGCCTTCCGCCTCAGCCAGCTTGATGACGCTGTCGCGGGTCAGGCCCGACAGGATGGAGGCCGAGCTCGGCGGGGTGCGGATGACCCCGTCGGAGACCACGAAGATATTCTCGCCAGCGCCTTCGGAAACCAGCCCGTTGACGTCCAGCCCGATGCCTTCGTCAAAGCCGCGCGAATGGGCTTCATGGCTGATCAGCATGGAGGAGATATAATTGCCGCCGGCCTTGGCGCCGGTCGGGATGGTGTTGGGGGCCGGGCGGCTCCACGAGGAGATGCAGCAATCGACGCCCTTGGTCAGGGCTTCCTCGCCCAGATAAGCGCCCCAGGGGAAGGCCGCGACGCAGATTTCCGGCTTCGTATCTGCGCCCGGCAGCACGCCGATCCCGCCATAGCCGAAAAAGGCGACCGGGCGGATATAGGCGTCCTTGAGATGGTTGGCGCGGATCACCATGCGGCAGGCCGCTTCGACCTCTTCCTCGGTGTGATTGATCGGCATGTGATAGACCTTGGCGCTGTTGAACAGGCGCCGGACATGGTCGGTCAGCCGGAAGATCTGCGGGCCGGTTGGCGTGTTGTAGCAGCGGATTCCCTCGAACACCGAGGAGCCGTAATGCAAGGCGTGCGAGAGAATATGGGTCTGGGCTTCGTGCCAGTCGATCAGTTCGCCATTGCGCCAGATGAAGTCGGTTTCCTGGATAGCCATTGTTTCAAGTCCTGTCAGACGGCCGCGGCCGGTTGTTTTTGGGTCATGTCGGCCCGGCCATAGGCCTCGCCGCGATCGAGGGTGAAGAGCAACGAGTCGATCGCTGCGGTAACGACATCAGGGCCGCGGGCACGGCCGGAGAAGGTCTCGCCGGCGATGTCGACGCTGATATCGGCAACAAATTCACGGCCAGTGGTGGTCGAACGCATCCGCGTTTCCAATCCGATCACGGTCGCGTCAGTGCCGGTGATGCGTTGCACCGCCGCGAAGGCCGCCGCCATCGGGCCGTCGCCGGACGCAATGTCGGAGACACGACCCCGGTCGGGATGTTCCAGCTCTACCCGGGCAAACTGTTTCGGTTGGCGACCGGCCGTGGTGCGCAGCTCGGTGCGCAGAACGGTCCAGCGTGAGCCGCTGGGCGAAAAGCCCTCCATCATGGCGACCAGGTCGGCATCGTTGACCTCGCCCAGCTCGTCGGCGAGATGTTTGAAGTCCTTGAAGACCTGGTTCAGCTTGTCCGGGTCGGGCTGATAACCCAGCTTGGCCAGGCGCTGGACCAAAGCGTGCTTGCCGGAATGCTTGCCGAGCACCAGGGCCGAACCGGGCGCGCCGACGCTTTCCGGGGTCATGATTTCATAGGTGCGGCGATCCGAGATCATGCCGTGTTGGTGGATGCCGGCCTCATGGGCGAAGGCATTCTTGCCAACAATCGCCTTGTTCGGCGCCACGGGGGCACCGGTCACCCGCGACAGGCGCTGGCTGGCGGCCCAGATCTTGGTCGCATCGACATGGCTGATGGCCGGGAAGATGTCGGCCCGCACCTGCAGCGCCATGACGATCTCTTCGAGCGAGCAATTGCCGGCCCGCTCGCCGATCCCGTTGATGGCGCACTCGACCTGGCGGGCGCCGCCCTTGACGGCGGCCAGCGAGTTGGAGACGGCGAGGCCGAGATCATTGTGGCAATGGGCCGAGAAGATCACGTGCTCGGGGCGCTCGACCTTGGCGATCAGGCGTTCGAACACGGCGCGGATCTCGTCCGGTTCGGAATAGCCGACCGTGTCCGGCACATTCAGCACGTCGGCGCCATGGGCCGCGGCGCAGCTCATCGCCTCGACCAGGAAGTCAGGCTCCGTGCGCAGCGCGTCCTCGGCGGAAAACTCGATTTCGTCGAAGGTTCCGGCGGCGTGCTTGAGGCAGCGTTCGATGGTCTGCAGCACTTCGCGTCGCGACATGCGCAGCTTGGCTTCACGGTGGATCGGGCTGGTGGCCAGGAAGATGTGCAAGCGCTTGCGGCGAGCCGGTTCCAGCGCGATGGCCGCTGCATCGATATCTTTCTCGGTGGCACGGGCCAGCGAGCACAGGGTCGAATTGCGGATTTCCGAGGCAATCAGGCGGATGGCTTCGCTGTCGCCCGGTGAAGCGGCGGCAAAGCCGGCCTCGATCGTGTCGACGCGCATGGCTTCGAGCAGGCGGGCGATCTCCAGTTTTTCCGCCGGATTCATCGAGAAGCCGGGCGCCTGTTCACCATCGCGCAGCGTGGTGTCGAAGATTTGCAACCGGTCCGGCTGCGGGCTGTTTACGGGTCTCAGTGTCGGGGCGGACATGCTTGTCTCCATCGGTCCGGACCGCCAGCCGCCTGGGCTGCGATCTCCGGTGCAATCTGGGGGTGGTTGTCACGGGTGAAGACGCCGCGCACGTCGAGCAGGCGCGCGACCTGGCGCGCCAGCACGTCCATGTTGCGGGCGCCGTCACGGGCATCGAGCGTCATGGTGACAGTCGACTGACCATTGCTGGCCGCATCTTTGTCGAGTGTGGCGATGGTGAAGCCGCGGCGTTCCACAAGACCGATAAGCCGCATCAGGGCGCCTTCGGCGTCAGCGAGTTCAATACGAAGAGAGGTGCGCATGATCAGTCCTCCATCATGTCGGCATTGGACGCGCCCGGCGGCACCAGCGGCCAGACATTCTCGCGCGGGTCGATCAGGACATGCGCGAGGATCGGGCCGCGGGCGTTGAGCAGGCGGTCGATGGCCGCGGGAACTTCCTCGCGGCTGTGAACGGTGAAGGCCTCGATGCCGAAGGCATGGGCCACTTCCGCGAAATCGGGATTGTCGTAGAGGTCGATCTCGGAGAAATTCTGGTCGAAGAAATATTCCTGCCACTGCCGGACCAGGCCCAGCGAGGCATTGTCCAGCAGCAGGATCTTGACCGGCACGCCATAGCGGCGGGCGGTCGCCAGCTCCTGGATATTCATCATGATCGAGCCGTCGCCGGTGATGGTGACGACCTTGGCGTCGGGCCGCGTCATGGCAGCCCCGATCCCGGCCGGCAGGCCATAGCCCATGGCCCCCAGACCGGCCGAGGTCAGATGATGTTCCGGGCGCGAGAAGCGGCAATGCTGGGCGACCCACATCTGGTGCTGGCCGACATCGCAGGCGGCGATGAAATCGTCACCGGCCGCCTCTGATAATTGTTTCAGCATGGCCGGGGCGTAGACGCCGGATCCGGGCGCGTCATAGCGAAAGGCGTGGCGATGTTTGCGATCGACACAGGCATCACGCCATTCGGCGATGCCCAACCAGTCATTGGTGATGCCGGCCAGGATGGCGGTGATGTCGCCGGCCAGACCGATCTCGGCCCGGCGCAGCTTGTCGATCTCGGCGGCATCGCCATCAATATGGATGATGCGGGCGCCCGGCGCGAAACTGTCCAGCCGACCGGTCGCCCGATCGTCGAAACGGGCGCCGCAGCAGATCAGCAAATCGCTCTCATCGACGGCGACATTGGCGGCGCGGCCGCCATGCATGCCCAACATGCCCAGAAAGGTCTCGCTGTCCGGATCCGGACAGCCCAGCCCCTTCAGCGTCGCGACCGTCGGGATTCCGGTGCGGGCCATGAAGTCACGCACGGCCTCGACCGCGCCGCCAAGTGTGACGCCGCCACCGATATAGAAGACGGGGCGTTTGGATTGGGCCAGCAGGGCCGTCGCGGCTGCCAGGTCTGATTCAGGCGGCTGCGACGGCCCGGCCTCAGGCCGAGGCTCTGGGGGTAGGGTGGGGTACGCCTCGGCTTGTAGGACATCCTTCGGCAGGTCGATCAGGACGGGGCCGGGGCGGCCACCCTCCGCGATCGCGAAGGCTTCGGCGATCATTTCCGGAATCCGCATCGGGTCGCGGATGATGATCGAGTGTTTGACGACCGGCATCGACATGCCGAAGACATCGACTTCCTGGAAGGCATCCGTGCCCATCAGCCCGGACGGAACCTGGCCGGTCAGGATGATCATTGGGACGCTGTCCAGATAGGCATTGGCAATGCCGGTCAACAGGTTGGTGGCCCCCGGGCCGGAGGTCGCCAGGCAGACGCCGGCCTTGCCGGTCAACCGCGCCTGGGCGTCGGCGGCAAAGGCGGCGGCCTGCTCATGGCGGACCAGGATATGCTGCAGGGACGAGCCGGTCAGCGCGTCATAGACCGGCATGATGGCCCCGCCCGGATAGCCGAAAACGCGGGTGACACCCAGGGCTTCCAGCGTGCGCACGACCGCGTGCGCCCCGGTCTGTCGGGGGGCGGGGCGGGCGGCAGCGGCGGCGGTCGCCGTGTCGTCGATTTCGGTGGCGGGCAGGGCCGTCATCTCACTCAGTCCTTCTTTGCAGTCACGGCCGGGTCAGGCATTGGCGCCGGGCTGCAGCCACGGCATGTCGGCGCGCAGGGCGGCGCCGGTCTTTTCGATCGGGTGTTCCAGGTCCTTGCGCAGGAGCGCCTGGTATTGCGGCTTGCCGGCCTGGTTCTCGGTGATCCAATCGCGGGCAAATGTGCCGTCCTGGATGTCCTTGAGGACTTCGCGCATGCGGGCGCGGGTCTCGTCATTGATGACGCGCGGGCCCGAGCGCAGATCGCCGTAAATGGCCGTTTCCGAGATGAATTCATGCATCTTGGCCATGCCGCCCTCATAGAGGAGGTCAACGATCAGCTTGAGCTCGTGCAGGCATTCGAAATAGGCAACTTCCGGCTGGTAACCGGCATCAACGAGCGTCTCATAACCAGCCATGACCAGCTCGGTCGCACCGCCGCACAAGACGGCCTGCTCGCCGAACAGGTCGGTTTCGGTCTCTTCGGCAAATGTGGTTTCGATGATGCCGGAATTGGCGCCGCCAATACCGGCGGTATAGGCCAGCGCCCGATTGCGGGCTTCGCCGGTGGCGTCCTGCTGGACCGCGAACAGGCAGGGCACGCCGCGCCCGATCTCGTATTCACGACGGACCAGATCGCCGGGACCTTTCGGGGCGACGAGGATGATGTCGACGCCTTCGGGCGGGGTGACGCGGCCGAAATGGACCGAGAAACCGTGTGCGAACAGGACGGCATCGCCGGCCGACAGGTTGGGCGCGATCGACTCGCGGAACAGGGCTTCGTGGCTCATGTCCGGGGTCAGGATGGCGATCAGCTTGGCGCCCTTGGTGGCTTCGTCCGGCGTCGCCGTCTTCAGGCCATCAGCCTTGGCCTTGGTTTCGCCGGCACCGCCGGGACGGACGCCGACCGTCACGTCAAAACCGCTCTCCTTGAGGTTCATGGCGTGGGCGCGGCCCTGGCTGCCATAGCCGATCACGGCGATCGGCTGGGCTTTATAGGCTGTCGTGTCGACCTCGAAGGCGGCACGGCGGGACGGGGTGGACGCGGTCATGCGGGCATCTCCTGCTTGGATTGCATGGCTGTGGGTTGCGGCGACGCCTTGGCGGGCGACGGCGCGATGAGGGTGGTGGCGCCGCGCGAGGCCGAAGCGACCAGGGCGGCGTATTTGGCGAAGACACCGGTCGGTGCGGGCCGGCCGGAGGTGGATTGCGGGCGATTGGCCAGATCGGCCTCGACATCGATCCGGCGGGCGGCGACATCGATACGGATCATGTCGCCATTGCGGACCCGGCCGATCGGGCCGCCATCAGCCGCTTCCGGGCTGACATGGCCGATCACGAAACCCTTGGAGGCGCCGGAAAAGCGGCCATCGGTGATCAGGGCGACATCGCCGGCCAGGCCCTGGCCGACCAAGGCCGCGGTGACGCCCAGCATTTCACGCATGCCGGGGCCGCCCTTGGGGCCTTCATTGCGGATGATGATGATGTCGCCGGCCTTGACCGAATTGGACTCGACGGCGGCGAAGGCATCTTCCTCGCACTCAAAAACGCGGGCCGGACCGGAGAATTCCGAGCGGTCATGGCCGGACAGTTTCAAGACGGCGCCCTCGGGCGCCAGATCGCCGGTCAGGATGCGGAAACCGCCATCGGGTTTGACCGGATTGGCGACCGTGTGGATGACGCGCTGATTTTTGGCCTCGGTGGCGCTGGCGCATTCGGCGTGCAGGCTCTGACCGGTCACGGTCGGTGTGTCGGTCAGGAGACCGCCCTCGATCAGGCGTTGCCCGAACAGGCGCGAGCCGCCGGCCAGGAACATGTGGTGGGCCAGGAAACGACCGCCGGGCTTCAAGTCGGTGATGACCGGGGCCTGGCTGGAGATGCGGTCGAACTCGGCAATGTCGAACGGCACACCCGCTTCAGCCGCGATGGCGGCGACGTGCAGGACGGCATTGGTTGAGCCGCCGGAGGCCGAGGCGGCGATGACGGCATTGCGCAGGGAGGCTTCGGTGATGAAACGGCGCGGCGTGGTGCCGGATTTCGCCAATTCGACAGCCAGTCGGCCGCAGCGGGCGGCGGCCGCTGGTTTCTCAGGGTGCGGCGCCGGGATGTCGTTCACGCCCATCGGTGACAGGCCCAGCATGGTCAGGATCATGGCCATGGTATTGGCCGTGAACTGGCCACCACAGGCACCGGCGCCGGGGCAGGCGGCTTTTTCGACCTTGGCCAGGCCGGCATCGTCGAGTGTGCCGGCGGCGTGGGCACCGACGGCCTCGAACACGTCCTGGATCGACAGGGCCTGGTCGCCCAGCTTGCCGGGCATGATCGTGCCGCCATAGAGGATGCAGCCCGGCACATCCATGCGCGCTAAGGCCATGGCGGCGGCCGGGATGGTCTTGTCGCAACCGACCAGGATGACCACGCCGTCCAGGCTATGGCCGCGCGTCGCCAGCTCGATCGAGTCAGTGATCACCTCGCGTGAGATCAGTGAGGCGCGCATGCCCTCGGTGCCCATCGAGATGCCGTCGGAGACAACGATGGTGTTGAAGTCGACCGGATGGCCGCCGGCCTCGCGCACGGCCTCACGGACCGGCTCGGCGAGATCGGCCAAATGCATGTTGCAGGGCGTGACCGTGGTCCAGGTGTTGATCACCCCGATCATCGGTTTGTCGAAATCGCCATCCTCCATGCCGGTGGCGCGCAACATGGCACGGGCCGGCGCGCGGGCCGGGCCTGCCGTGATGGCGTCTGAGGATTTGCGGTGGTCCTGGGTCATTTCATGTTCCGTGGTTCGAAACACAAAAAACCCCGCTCCGTGTCCGGGAGCGGGGTTTTTTGTGTCTGCGTGTCCGAGGTCTCTCGTCAGGCAGGCGCGCTAACCGCTCCCGTTATGGTGGGGATAATAAGTACAAGTACGAGAAGGAGGAGGCCGAGCGTGTTCGCCCGCTCGCCGGTCAGGGCAGCGGCCGGTGCAACCGGCAGGGCGTACGCAGTGATCATCAGATCGGCTTTCCAGAACTCTATTGCGGTGCAACGTGACCGGTGAATTTGGTTAAGGCAACCCCGATTTGGAAAAAAACTGCACCGAAGCTCAAATTTTGGCACAAAGCGGCAGGTTCATTCCCGGAATGAGGCTTTTGAGCACTGGAATACTACGCGCTCGCGCGCGCGAAACAGGATAGGTTGCCACGATGTGGTTGAAACGCATGATCTGGCGCGGGCTTGGCCTGGTCTTTGTGGCCCTGGCGATCGCCGGTGTCGTGCTGCCACTTGTGCCGACGACACCCTTTCTCCTGCTTGCGGCCTTTTTCTTCGCCCGCTCCTCGCCTCGCCTGCATGCTTGGCTGTTGTCGCACCGGCAGTTCGGCCCCTTGATCCGCAACTGGCATGACCATGGCAGTATTGGCCGGCGGACCAAGTATTTTGCGGTTGGCGCGATGCTGGCCGCATTGCTGATCAGCATCGCCCTGGGGCTTCGCCCGCTCCTGATCGCGATACAGGCGCTGGTCCTGTCCGGTGCCGCCTATTTCATTTTGAGCCGCCCTGAGGGACCTCAAGACGAGGCCTGAAGCGCCATGTGACGGCCGGTTCACCTTGCTGCATCGGCAGGCAGGCCTGTTCATTTTCGTGCAGCGGGAAACGTCAGCACCGGAATCCTGATTAACCGGTTGACGGAACATTGAGCGCGCGCAGCAAATTTTCGGGCGACATCCGATCATGTCGCGACTCTGTGGATTGAACTGCTGGCGGCGGCCGACGCCAGCCTCTTTCCCGGAGAAGAAATTTGCAGGTCGGAGCAATATTTGGACCCACGGTGAAAAAAAGCACCGCAAATGCATCGTTCGGAGAAATTTGTTGCGATGCAGCATAATGGGTCCTACACTGATGATATCAAGAGTCGCCTCAAGGTGACCTGACCACAGAGCGCACAGATTGGATCCGTCACCACAGCGATGTGGTGCGGATCGTGAGGGACGGCGAAACCACAGGGTTTTCGCTGGTGCGCGCCACGTATGGCGACCGTCAACTCATTGATCCTCGACAAGTTTTTTCAAGTGCTGCGGGCAGTCCGCAGCCCTGTTCGCGACCTGATGACAGGCCGGATGGTGAGGGGCAGTTGCCAGAACGGGGGGATCCCAATGATTGGCAGAACACAGATGAACAAGACACTGGCCAGGGGCGCATTGTGCGCCGTGGTGGCAGGCATCGGTTTGACCGGTGCCGCCCACGCCGAGGTGTCAGAGGAAACAGCGTTTGTTTTCAACACGCTTCTATTCCTGATCGGGGGTTTCCTGGTCATGCTCATGGCGGCCGGGTTCGCCATGTTGGAAGCCGGTTTCGTGCGCACCAAGCACACGGCCGCGATCTGCCTGAAAAATATCGCCCTCTACTCGATCGCCGGCATCATGTTCTACTTGGTCGGCTATCAGGTCATGTATGGCGGGCAGACCCCCTATTTCGGCATCCCTGAAATCTGGGCTCCCTCCGAGGTGGCCAGCGACGAGGCGATTGACCTGGGAACCGGCTATGCGGCGGCATCAGACTGGTTCTTCCAGATGGTGTTCGTGGCCACTGCGGCTTCGATTGTCTCCGGCACGATCGCCGAACGGGTCAAGCTGGGCCCCTTCTTCATCTTTGTCGTTGTCCTGACTGCGGTGATCTACCCGATCCAGGGCAGCTGGGAGTGGGGCGGCGGCTGGCTGGATGCCGAGTTCGGCTTCTCTGATTTTGCTGGCTCCACCCTCGTTCACTCGACCGGTGGCTGGGCGGCGCTCGCCGGTGCCATCCTGCTCGGTGCCCGCGCCGGGCGGTTCGGCCCAGACGCCAAGCCGATGCTGCCGGGTTCGCTGCCCTTGGCAACGCTCGGCACCTTCATCCTCTGGTTCGGCTGGTTCGGCTTCAACGGCGCCTCCCAGCTCGCCCTGGGGTCATCGGCCGATGCGGTCGCGATCTCACAGATCTTCGCCAACACCAATATGGCGGCCGCCGGTGGTGTGGTGACGGCATATCTTCTGTCCATGCTGCTCGGTGGCGGCAAGGCCAATCTGGCCTATTGCCTCAACGGCGCCCTCGCCGGTCTTGTGGCCATCACCGCCGAGCCGCTGACGCCGACCATCATGGAGGCCATCGCCATCGGTGCGGTGGGTGCCGTGATCGCGACATTCGGTGCCAAACTGCTGGAACTGGTCCGCATTGACGACGTCGTCGGCGCCATCCCGGTCCACCTGTTCGCCGGTATCTGGGGCACGATGGCAGTACCGCTGACCAATTCCGACGCGACCTTCTTCGGTCAGGCGGTCGGGGTTGGCGCCATCGGTGCCTTCGTCTTCGCCACCAGCTTCGTCGTCTGGCTGGTCCTCAAGATCACGGTCGGGATCCGACTGTCACCGGATGCCGAGAATGTCGGTGGCGACCTGTCCGAGCTGGGACACAATGCCGGCTCGATCTTCGCCAGTGACGTGGGAAAGACGTCGGCCCCGGCGCAGTAACGGCACATGTGGCCGGATCCGGTGAGCCTGTCTCGCCGGATCCGGTCCCGCCGCCGGACGGGGCCGTCCCGCAGCCAAGCCAGACCGTTTCATCAACCCCGGAGCGCCGGTCCAGCCCGACCTCCCTGCAGACACTGAAATCCGCGCCGGTCGTCACGCGGTCAACGGGAGAGCTGCGCTCCCGACCAGCGGGCCGGAGCACTCTGAAATCCAGACCATCAACACCCGATTTTCCACCCAGGAGTAAGTCATGAAAACCAAGTTTCTCGCCCTCGGCCTCGCGGCCTGCTGCTTCACCGCCCCAGTTGCCGCCCAGGAAATCACCGGCAATGTCGCACTCGCGACCGACTATATCTTCCGCGGCATCACCCAGACCGATAATGGCCCGGCGATTTCCGGCGGCTTTGACGTCGAAAGCGGTGGCTTCTATGGCGGTGTGTGGGCGTCCAGCGTCGATTTCAGCGACGACACCACCATGGAACTCGACCTCTATGGCGGTTACGGCTTCGCCGCAGGCGGTTTCGACTTTGACGTTGGCGGCATCTACTATGCCTATCCCGATAGCCCGAGTGCCGGTGGCGACCAGAACTTTTTCGAGCTCTATGGCGGCATTGCGCGCAGCTTCGACATCCTGAGCTGGGACGCCAAGCTGTCCTATTCGCCGGAATTCTACGGCGAGACCGGCCCGGCCATCTATCTCGAGACCGGCCTCGGTCTGGAAATCGGCGCCGGCATCACGCTGGACGGCCGTGTCGGAGCCAGTCGCTTCGATGATTTCTCAGGCGCGGATTATGAGGATTATAGCATCGGCCTCTCTGGCACGATCTTCGACAATGTCGGTTGGGGCCTGCGCGCTCACGATGTGTCGGGTGGCGGCAATGAGTCAGTCGTCCTGTCCTTCTCGCAGAGCTTCGGCGGTTAGTCGCGGCAACCCTCCGCTCAACGCGAACGCATTGACGGGCCCGGCCTTGCGCCGGGCCCGTTTCTATTGGGCCGTCAACCGCCAGATGCCGCCATTGGCACCAATGATCCAGCCGGTCTCGCCGGACGGTGAAAAGGCAACCGCATTGGGAGCGGCAATCTCCCAGCCGCTCGCCTCCCAGCTAATGGTGTCGCCACTCACACGACCCAGATCCACACCATTCGTGCCCACCGCGATCCAGCCATAGCCGAGCGGGCTGATGTCAGAGCGGTAGCCATTCGGCTGCGGATCGCCCCGGACCCAGCTTGCGCCACCATCCCTGGTCAGGGCGAATGTGCCGTCGCGGCGTTCCGGGTCCTGGTAATCGCCGCCGACTGCAGCCAGCAGCCCGTCCGGCCCGGCTGCCAGCGCGAAAATCCCGGCCCCGCCGGACCCCGCTGCCAGAGGCGCGGCTCGCGCGACCCAGCTCTCGCCGAAATCACAACTTGCGAGAACGCGGGCGATGGCACCGCCCCCGGTTCCGATATAGGCGCAACCGTCCGGGGTAAGCGCGATCGACGTGTTGGAAGCGGCAAACCCGGCTTCGCCGTCAAGCGGTTCGGGTAGTCCTTCGACCTGTTCCCAACTTGCCCCCCCATCGCGTGTTCGGAGGATCAGGAATTGACCATCGACCGGGTCGGAAAAAGCAAGGCCTTGCCTATCATCCCTGAAAGCGAGGCTGTCAAAGAAGGCGGACCCGCTCCTGTCTTCCCAGGCGATCGTGAAACTTGCTCCGCCGTCTCGCGTTTCCAGAATCCGGGCGGGCTGGCCCGCGGTGACGAACAGCGCGTGGCTATCGTCAAAACCATGTGCCGAGCGCAGATCGGCGCCTTCGGCCGGCCCGGCTGTCGTGACCTGCCAGGACAGGCCGCCGTCCAGCGTCCGCAAAACGCCGCCTTCAGGCGCCCCGATCCAGACGACTTGGTCCGAGACGACACTTAGTCCGCGCAGCGACGTTGTGACGCCGCTGTCCTGGCGCTCGACCTGCCAGGTCTCGGCGGAACACCCGGTGAGCGCGAGTGCGACCGTGGCCAGGCCGAACCGGGACTGCCGCTTCACTCTCCCAGCCCCAGCAAGCTTGCGCTGTCGCAATGCCAGCATGTGTCGGCCCCGATCGGGCTGCCGGGCGGGACCGGCGTGTCGACCAGCTCCGGCGTTTCGCCCTCATCAAACCGGGCCAGGCCGGCCGCCGCAGCACGGGCCAGCCAGAGCTGGTGGCTGGCTGCTGCGTCACTGCGCTGCCGGGCGGGTTCATTGCGAGCAATTGTTTCAAGGCGCTGCCGGGCCGCGGCGGAAGGTGCGGCGGGGTCCGAGACAAGAATGTCGAGCAATTGCGCGACATACTCGGTCTGGAGCGCCCGGCGCAGCGGCACCAGGCGGGCCGCCTCATTGCGGGGCGCGTCGAACAATTGCGCCTCGACCCGGTCAAACAGGCTTGCAAGGCTCATCTGGCTGCCGCCCCGAGCCGCCTGGTCCGCCAAGCGGGACAGCCGGGACGGGTTGAGCATGGTTTCAAGCGTGATCTGTCCGGCTGCGGCGGCGGCGCCGGTGCGGCTGAAGGCCGGGTAATCATCGGACCGGAAGAGTTCCCGCGTTGCGGCCGGATCATAGTCGGCGAAGGGGGCCGGCATCATCAGGGTGAGGATATCATCAGGAATATCCAGCACTTGCGGATCGAGGGTTGCGAGGAGTGCGTCGAGCGCCCGGGTCTGATCTGCAGCGCTCACCGGCGTCAGCCCGATCAGGCCGGCCTCGTTGGGCCCGTAGTTGAACACCACGCCGCCAATGGATTTTCCAACCGCCTCAACCTGATAACGATGGTAGAGATAGATCGGCGGCAGCACCTGACGCAGGCCGCTGGCGGGTTCGCTCTGTGCCAGCACATGGGGACCAAAAGCCGCGAGAGCTCGCGCCCGGACGGCCAGCGTCTCCTCAAGCATGGCGACCGGATCGGCGCCATTGTCCCACAGATTGGCGAGCGGGTGGGCGCTGGCATTGCCGCGGGCATGGCGGTCAGTGATGTAAAGCAGGCCGTTGGCGGCGGCGTCATCAAGAATGGCGTTGAGCGCTGCAGTCTCTGTCGACCCCTCACCGAACTCGCCATAAAGCCATGAAATCGCGACACGATCCCAGGCCGCTATGCCGGTGTCATAGGCCGCGCTGGTATCGATCTCGCCATTGCTGTCGAGTGTCACCAGGGGGGCCGGATAGTCCATCACCGAGGCCCGATCGGAGACGCTGGCGGCGAAATTATGGGCGAGGCCGATCGTGTGGCCGATCTCGTGCGCCGAGAGCTGCCGGATACGGGCAAGGGCGAGTTCCAGCGGATCATTTGCGGCACCGGTCCCGGTATTTTCCACTCCCATAAGCCCTTCAAAGATCATGCGATCCTGACGCACGCGTTGGGAGCCGAGTATGACATGCCCTTTGAGAATTTCACCGGTGCGTGGGTCAATCACCGAGCCGCCATAGGACCAGCCGCGGGTCTGGCGATGCACCCATTGGATGACATTATAGCGGACATCGAGCGGGTGGGCGCCTTCCGGCAGAAGCTCGACACGGAAGGCGTTTTCATAGCCGGCCGCGGTGAAGGCCTCGGCCCACCAATTGCCGCCTTCGATCAGCGCGTCACGGATGAGGGGCGGAGTGCCGCGGTCGAGATAATAGACGATCGGTTCGACAACAGGCCCGGATTGTGTTGACGGATCAACACGCTCCAACCTGTGGCGCAAGGCGAGCGAGCGCCGGACGGGGGCGTCCAGCGGTGTGGCCATGTCGTAGAAATCCAACGTGATCGCGCCCGAGCGATCATCGGCTTCGCGCGCTTCATAGCCCGCTTCGGGCAGGGCCGCGAAGGAGTGGTGGACGGTCAGGGTGATCGAGTCTGGTGCCGGCGTCACAGCGCGCACTTCCGACCCCGGGCTGGAACTCGATAACGTTAAAAGTGAATCGATTTCAACATTTTGTGGAAATACCAGAGCGCTGCCGGTGAGCGCGGCCGAGCGCTCGACGGCAATCGAGAAACTGCCCTGGCCGCTGTTCGACAATTGCCGCACCGTGCCGATCGGGTCGCGCTTGAGGAAATCGCTGAGGTCGATCAGCACGGAGCCGTCCTCTTCCGCCACGATATCGGTCGACCAGATGACCGAACGGGCGAAGGAGTTTCGGGTCGCCGCAGCCTCGTCCGGCCCGGCACCCTCGGCGCGATAGCCCGTATTCTCGAACTCGGCGAACACCCGGTCGTTGACCCGGAAAAAACGCAGGATTTCAGAGCTTGATCCGAGTCCGCGATCCAGTCCCACCGGGTTGGATCCGAGGCCGGATGTCAGCCGCGCGGTATAGATCATGCGACCAAGATCATTGCCTTCGCCGCTGGCCAGCCGGGCCAGGATGCGACCATCGGACGGGTCGAGATAGAGCGGGATGAAACCGTCGCGCAATTCCAGTTCGGCAATCGTCTCGACATAGCCCGCCGCGTCATTGTCCTGCCCCTGCGCGACCGGCGTCAGGGCGGAAAAGGCGAGTGCGCAGCCGGCAATCATGGCCAGCGTCTTCGTGGTGGTCATCCTGGTGGTCTTCATGGTGGTCCTGGTCCCCTTCTTTGCGGCGACGCTAGCCGAGCTGTCACGCACTGTCACGTTGGCGGTTGACCAAATTGGATATTGTATACAATTTGGTCCTTGTTGATTTTCCCGCCGGGAGTGACAGGCTGATCGGGGCCGATCCGGCCGTTCGTCCGGCGCGGCGGCGGACACGGATGACACGGCGTTGAGCCAGGCCCGGAAGGTGCCCGAACAGGGCGTCGGTCCGGCACAAGGGGTGAGTGATGACGGTATCAAGCTGGCGCGGGGTCTTCCCCGCTGCGACGACGCAATTTGCCGAGGATCTCTCGGTCGATCTCGAAGCGACCACGGCGGTGGTCAAGGCCCTGGTCGAGGACGGGGTGCATGGCCTCATCGCCATGGGTACGGTGGGCGAGAACAATTCCCTCACTGCAGCGGAAAAGCGGGCCGTCCTCACCGCCATTGTCGATGCGGTCGATGGCCGGGTGCCGGTTCTGACCGGCGTCTCCGAACTGACCACCGATCTGGCCCGCACCTATGCCGTCGACGCGGCGCGGATCGGGGCCGACGGGCTGATGCTGTTGCCGGCCATGGTCTATGTCCCGTCCGAAGCCGAGCTGGAGGCGCATATCCGCACCGTCGCGGCCGCCACCTCTCTGCCGGTCATGCTCTACAACAACCCGCCCGCCTATCGCGTCGCGATCTCGCTCGACACGCTGGAGCGCCTGAAAGATGTCGAGACGCTGGTGGCGATCAAGGAGAGCGCGCCCGATCCGCGCCGGATCACCGACATTCTCAATCGCTGCGGCGATCGTTACCGGGTCTTTGCCGGACTGGATGATGTCGCGCTGGAGGAAATCCTGCTCGGCGCGGTCGGCTGGGTGTCCGGCCTGACCAATGCTTTCCCGGCCGAGTCGATTGCCCTGTGGGACGCCGTCGAGAGCGGTGATCTGGAGACCGCCCGCGCCATCTATCGCTGGTTCATGCCGCTGTTACATCTCGATGCCGAGCATGATCTCGTCCAGTCGATCAAACTGGCCGAACAGGTGATGGGCCGCGGCTCCGAGCGTGTGCGCATGCCGCGCATGCTGCTGTCGGGCGAGCGCCGCGCTGAAGTCATCACCATGGTCGAAACGGCGCGTGACACCCGCCCGCTCAAACTACCCTCTGTGTTGGCGCACTAGGACGGGAGCGCGCCGGTGACACGCCATGTCTTCCAATGCCTGGACGGGCATGCCTGCGGCAATCCGGTCCGCCTCATCACCGGGCCCTTGCCCTTCCTGGCGGGCGACACGATGAGCGAGAAGCGGGCCGATTTCATGGCCCGCTTCGACTGGATCAGGCGTTCGCTCATGTTTGAGCCGCGCGGCCATGACATGATGTCCGGGGCGATGTTCTACCCGCCCTGCTCGGACGATGCCGACGCCTCCATCCTCTTCATCGAGACCTCGGGCTGCCTGCCCATGTGCGGCCATGGCACGATCGGGGCGCTGACCATGGCGCTGGAAAATGGCGTCTTCACGCCGGCCGATCGCACCTGCGTCAAGCTCGACGCGCCCGCCGGGCGGATCGAGGCGGAGATCGACTGGCAGGGCGCGCACGTCACCGGCGTCCGCATCCGCAATATCGCCTCCTATCTCGCCGTCACCGGCCTGATGCTGGACATTCCCGGCTGGCAGGCCATCACCGTCGATATCGCCTATGGCGGCAATTTCTACGCCATCATCGAGCCGCAGCCCGGCTATGCCGATCTCGACGAAATGAGCGTCGCCGACATCCTGCGCCTCAGCCCGCTGGTCCGCGCCGCCGCCAATGAAGCCGTCACCCTCAGCCACCCCGATGACGCCCGTGTCCAAGGTGTCAGCCACGCCCTGTGGACCGGCCGTCCGCGCGACCCGAAAGCCCACGCCCGCAACGCCGTCTTCTACGGCGCACGCGCCATCGACCGCTCCCCCTGCGGCACCGGCACCAGCGCCCGCATGGCCCAGCTCGCGGCAAGAGGCGAACTCAAGCCCGGCGACGCCTTCATCCATGAAAGCCTGATCGGCAGCCTGTTTGAGGGCAAGGTGGAGGCCGCCACCACCGTCGGCGACCACGCCGCGATCATCCCCAGCATCAAGGGCTGGGCCATCCAGACCGGCATCAACACGATCTGGGTCGATGAGCGTGATCCGTATGCGGGTGGATTTACGGTGGGGTAGGAGCTGTCTTCTGACACGCACCCACCTTCCCTCTCCCCTGGGAGAGGGTCAGGGTGAGGGGGAAATCCAGGCGAACGCCGGAGCATCCCCCCTCATCCGGCCCTTCGGGCCACCTTCTCCCAGGGGAGAAGGACGGTCGCCATGGCACCGCCCTTTCAAACCAAACCCACCCTCATTTTTCCCGGACGCAGGCCCGGCCCTGAGCCGGGCGGAGATCCGGGACCCACCGCCTCCTCCGGCAAGCGATGAGCCTCCTGTCGGTCCCGGATGGCGCTTCGCGCCTCCGGGAAAAATGAGAGGGGAGGAAAGGGGGCGGAAACCTATCCCTCAAACGCCGTCACCAGCGCCGTTCGCGCCGTCACGATATGCTGCGTCATGCGATTGGCGCCGGCGATGGGGTCGCGGGACTTCATCGCGTCCAGCAGGCCGTCATGTTCGGTGTTGGCGGTCGTGCGGGCGTCGGGGGTGAGGGAGAGCTGGAGCCTCACATAGCGATCTATGTGCTGGTTGAGGGATTGCACGATGGCTTGGGTACGCGGGCGGTTTGCCGGGGCGTGCAGGGCGGCGTGGAAGTCGCGGTTGAGGGCGCCAAAGCGGGCGGTGTCGCCCTCGGCCAGGGCGGCGGTTTCGCGGGCGCGGATGGTCTCGACGGCGGCGATGTCGGCGGTGCTGGCGCGCTCGATGGCGTGGGCAAAGAGGCCCGGTTCCAGCTGCACGCGGATATCGAACAGCTCGGCCATTTCCGTCGCGGAGACCGGCGAGACGGTGACGCCGCGATTGGGCTGGAAGACCACCAGGCCCTCCACTTCCAACCGCCGCAGCGCTTCGCGGACCGGCATGCGCGACACCTTGTAGGCGTCGGCCAGTGTCTCCTGGCGCAGGGCTTCGCCCGGCTTGAACTCATTGGCCAGGATGCGGGCGCGGATGCGCGCGGCCAGCTGGTCGACGACCGAGGGCTGGGCGATGGGGTCGGAAAAGCTGGTATCAGTGCCCGGCAAGGGGGCGCTCCCGGATGATTGGCGTCGGGGCAGATTAGGCAGGTGTGTCGCGCGTGTCATGCCGCCAGGTCCGCTGGCGGCCTTGCGGCTCAGTCTAGGAACAGGACATTGATCATCTGGCCCGCCCGTGTCGGCGGCGCGTCGACGGCGCGCGGGATGAGGAGCTCGGCCCGGGCCAGGGCCGAGATCAGGCCGCTATCCTGACTGCCGGAGGGGCGGACACGGCCCGTTTCGGCATCGAAACGACCGCGAATCCAGGTCTCGCGCGGCCCATTGCCGGGCAGGTCGACCATCAGCCGCACCGGACGCAGGCGCGAGCGTGGCGTTTCGTCGAGCAGACGTTCGACGGCCGGGCGCACGACCAGTTCGGCGACCACAAGGGCGGAGACCGGATTGCCTGGCAGGCCCAGCACCGGCAGGTCCGGCAGCTGTCCGAACCAGGTCGGCTTGCCCGGCTTCAGCGCGATCTTGTCGAAGGCGAGCGTGCCGCCCATCTCGGCGAAGACCCGGCGCAGATGGTCATGATCCCCTACCGAAGCACCGCCGATCGTGACCAGAAGGTCGAGATCGCGGGCCTGTTCCAGCGCCGTTCGGACAGCGTCCGGCGTGTCGCGAGCGATGCCGAGATCAATGGCGATGGCGCCCCAGGCATTCAGCAGGGCCATCAGGGCCGGGCCGTTGGAATTGATGATCTGGCCGGGACCGGGCGGGGCACCGGCGGCGACCAGCTCGTCGCCCGAGGCCAGCACGCCGATGCGCGGCTGGCGGCGGACCCGCAGCGAAGCGGCACCGCCGGCGGCGGCCAGCGCCAGGCGCGGCGCGGTCAGGCGCAATCCGGCCTCCAGCAGGGTCTGGCCGGTGGTGAAGTCCTCGCCCCTGGTGCGGACATGGCGCCAGGGCTGGGGCGGGTCCTGCAGGGTGATCTGGTCGCCGGTGCGCGTCGTGTTCTCCTGGATCACGACCTGGTCGGCGCCCTCGGGCAGGGCGGCGCCTGTGGAGATGCGCACTGCGCTGCCAGGCCGGATCGGACGGTCGAGGGCATGACCGGCGGCGGATTCGCCATCGAGCGGCAGGGTGACGGGGTTGTCGCCGAGATCACCGGAACGCACGGCATAACCATCCATCGCCGAGGCATGGAAGGGCGGCTGGGTGAGGCCGGCGGTGACCGCTTCGGCCAGCACCCGGCCCGCCGCCTCGCCAAGGCCGACCGTCTCGACCTCAATCGGCGTGAGACTGGCCCGCACGCGGGCTATGGCGTCGGAGAGCGGGATCACGGCGTCGTCGTCTCGCGCTGCCAGTCGCCGGACTTGCCGCCGCGCTTGCTGTCCAGCTGGATCGCGGTGATGCGCATGCCCTTGTCGAGCGCCTTGGCCATGTCATAGAGGGTCAGCGCCGCGACAGAACAGGCCGTCAGCGCTTCCATCTCGACGCCGGTCTTGCCGTCGGTGCGCACGGTGGCGGTGATGGCAAAGGCGGTCTCGCCGGTCACCGGTTCAATCGCGACCTCAACCTTGGTGATCGGCAGCGGATGGCAGAGCGGGATCAACTCGGATGTCCGCTTGGCGCCCATGATGCCGGCCAGCTCGGCGGTGCGGCAGGCATCGCCCTTGGGACCCTGGCCGTCGCGCACGGCGGCAAAGGCTTCGGCACTCATCTCGATGCGGGCGCTGGCGGAGGCGGTGCGGCGGGTGACGGGTTTGTCGCCGACATCAACCATGCGGACCCGGCCCTCGCCGTCCTGATGGGTCAGTCTGGCCATCAGGCTTCTCCCAGGCGCGGCAGGATTTCGACCAGGTTGCAGGGTTTGTGGGAGGCGTCGAATTCATGCCGCAAAATCCCGTTCCAGGCATCCTTGCAGGCGCCCATCGAGCCGGGAATGGCAAACACATAGGTCGCCTTGGCAATGCCCGCCAGCGCCCGTGATTGCAGGGTCGAGACGCCGACCGACTGGAAGGAAATCTGGTGGAAGACGACGGAGAAGCCGTCGATCTCCTTGTCCAGCAAAGGGCGGATCGCCTCCGGCGTGACATCGCGCCCGGTCAGGCCGGTGCCGCCGGTGGTAATGACGGCGTGGACGGCCGGGTCATCGAGCCAGGTCTGCAGCTTGGCGCGGATGGTCTCGATCGTGTCGGGCACGATGCCATGGTCGATGATGGCGTGACCGGCAGCGGCGATGTGTTCGCGCAGCCAGGGACCGGTCTTGTCGCTGGCCGCATCACGCGTGTCGGAAATCGTCATCACGGCAAAGCCGAGCCGGGTCTCGTCGCTCATCAGGCATCCTCCTGCGCGATCTGGTCGCGCCAGTATTGCGATGCTGATGTGTCGCTGTCACGGGCCGCAACCCAGTGACTGCCGTCCTTTGTGTGGACCCGCTTCCAGAACGGCGCCTCGGTCTTCAGCCGGTCGATCAGGAAGCTGACCGCCTCCAGTGCGGCGCGGCGGTGCGGGGCGCTGGCGGCGACCACCACGATGGTCTCGCCGATGGCCATGCGGCCGACCCGGTGATGGATCAGAGCCTGGCTCAGCGACCAGCGGCTGATGGCTTGTTCGCAAAGCTCGGTCAGGGCGGTTTCGGTGACGCCGGGATAATGTTCCAGTTCCAGCGCTTCAAGGCCCGGCTCGGCGCGGACCTGGCCGACAAAGCTCGCCATCGCGCCGTCATCGGGATGGGTTCCTGTCAGGGCGGCGATCAGGGCCGCTGCGTCGAGCGGATCAGGCGTGACCAGGATGTCCGTCGTCATGGGTCAGCCTCCGGTGAAGGGCGGGCAGAAGGCAAGCCGGTCGCCATCATCCAGCGGGCTGGGGCGGGTGACGATGCGGTCATTGCGGATCAGGCGGATTTCCGGTGCTGCAAGCGCGGCGGCTGCAACGTCAGCGGATGTGAGATGGGCGATCAACGCTTCGCTGTCGGTGATCTCGCCGGGCAGGTCGAGCGTGGTTTCGCCCGCGCCGAGCCGGTCACGCAGGGCAGCCAGATAGCGGATATGAACCTGCATGGATCAGCCTCCCGTGATGGCCATGTGCCGCGTTACCGAGGGTTTGGCCCCCGGGCTGACGTCGAAATCATGCGCTTCCGGCTTGGCGGCCACGGCGGCCTCCAAGGCTGAATGCAGGCCGGCGACACCGTGCTCGCGCAGGGCGCCGCGCAGATCGACGCTGCCCTCCTGTCCCAGGCAGGCATGCAGCTGGCCGGTGCAGGTCAGGCGGACGCGGTTGCAGCCGGCGCAGAAATTCCCGGTCAGCGGCGTGATCAGGCCGAGCTTGCCGCCGGTCTCCGCGACATGATGATAACGCGCCGGCCCGCCGGTGGTTTCATCCAGCGGGGTCAGGGTCCAGCGTTGGTCGAGGCGATCCCGGACCGCGCTCAGCGGCAGAAACTGCACCGAACGATCGGTGCCGACATCGCCGATCGGCATGACTTCGATCAGGGTGATGTCATGGCCCTGGCCATGCGCCCAGGCGATGAGGTCGGGCAGTTCGTCCTCATTCTCGCCCTTCATGGCGACCGCATTGATCTTGACCTTGAGACCGGCAGCCTTGGCCGCTGCGATGCCGGTCAGCGTGTCGGCGAGGCGGCCGCCACGGGTCAGGCGGGAAAAGCGCCCGGCGTCCAGCGTGTCGAGCGAGACATTGATGCGCATCATGCCGGCAGCAGCGAGGCGTTCGGCAAAGCGCGGCAGCTGTGTGGCATTGGTGGTCAGGGTCAGTTCCTCGAGGCCGCCTTCCTGACCCAGACGGGCGCCGAGCCGTTCGATCAGGCTGACCACATCACGCCGCACCAGGGGTTCGCCGCCGGTGATGCGGATCTTGCGGACGCCGCGCGCGATGAAGGCGCCGGCGACCTGTTCCAGCTCTTCCAGGCTCAACAGCTCCGATTTCGGCAGGAAGTCCGGCTGCGCTTTCATGCAATAGACGCAGCGCAGATCGCAGCGGTCCGTCACCGACAGGCGCAGATAGCGGATCTGGCGACCGAAACTGTCGATCAGCGGCGAGTAGGGGTGGGACATGGCCATGCTGCGAATTTGGGGGGGAAGGCGAGGCGGGGCAAGGCGTTTTGGCGGATGAAAGCCGGTGGCACGCAATCGTGACCGGGCGTGTCGCCAGCGGGCATTGGTTCTGCAAATTGCGCCCGGAGGGCACGTCTCGCCCGCGTCGTCGCGCTGATGATCCCCAATCTGCCACATTGGCGAGCAGGCTTGCATCATTCTTGCGCGCTCGGGTCGGGCGGCCATCCCACGGGATGCCAAGTATTTGCCGTGGTGGCGGTATCAAGTCATAATTCGTGGAAATCCATTCCCTGAATTCCACTTTCAGGGCATAAAATGCCAATTCGCCGCACAGGCTCCGACTTGTGCGCATGCGAAGTCTGTGCTGCATTAGCGAACTTTCGGCTGTGTGAAGGGGGCAGGATTGCTCAGATTTGTGGACATCGACCAGGCCTATCCGGAGAAGCGCTCGGAGAGCGAACGGCGCAAGGATTTCAATGAGATCTATCGCGGTTTCTCGACCGAGGCCGCGGCGGGCCAGGCCTCGCGCTGTTCACAATGCGGCGTCCCTTTCTGCCAGTCCGGCTGTCCCTTGCAGAACAATATCCCCGACTGGTTGATGCTGGCCGGCGAAGATCGTCTCAAAGAGGCCTATGACGCCTCCGCCGCAACCTCGACCATGCCGGAGATCTGTGGCCGCATCTGCCCGCAGGACCGTCTGTGTGAAGGTTCCTGCGTGGTTGAAAAGTCCAAGCACGGCGCCGTGACGATCGGTGCCGTCGAGCAATACATCACCGATACCGCCTGGAAAGAAGGCTGGGTCGAGCCGCTCAAACCCGGCCCTGAACGCGGTCAGAGCGTCGCCATCATCGGCTCCGGCCCTGCCGGTCTTGCTGCCGCAGAACGGCTGCGCGAGAGCGGGTTCGCGGTCACCGTCTACGAGCGCGCCGACCGCGCCGGCGGCCTGTTGATGTATGGCATTCCCGGCTTCAAGCTGGAAAAGTCCGTCGTCCAGCGTCGGCTCGACCGGCTGGCCCGGGGCGGTATTGCCTTCAAGATGAATTTCGAGGTCGGCCGAGACGCGACGCTGGACGAGATCCGTGCGGAACATCATGCGGTCCTGCTGGCAACCGGGGTCTATAATGCCCGCCTGCTGACCTGTCCGGGCTCCGGTGACGGGGTGCTGGCGGCGCTGGATTACCTGACCCGCTCCAATCGCGATGATCTGGGCGATCCGGCGGCCAATGACAGTGTGCTCGATGCCAAGGGCAAGGATGTCGTCGTGGTCGGCGGCGGCGATACGGCGATGGATTGTGTCCGCACCGCCGTGCGCCAGGGCGCCAAATCCGTGACCTGCCTCTATCGCCGCGACCGCGCCAACATGCCCGGTTCGGCCCGCGAAGTGAAACATGCCGAGGAGGAGGGGGTCGTGTTCGAATGGCTCTCCGCCCCGCTCGCCGTCCTGACCAAGGGCGATGCCATTTCAGCCGTCCGCGTCCAGGGCATGCGCCTCGGCGCGCCCGACCTGTCGGGACGCCGCGCCCCCGAGCCCGATCCCGGCAAGACCTGGGACCGGCCCGCCGACATGGTGATCTCGGCCCTCGGATTCACCCCGGAAGACCTCCCCGTCCTGTTCGACGCGCCGGACCTCTCCGTGCATCGCGACGGCCGGGTCGAGGCGGATCGGGATACCCGCATGGCCAGTCTTGACGGCGTGTTTGTCGCCGGCGACCTGCATCGCGGCGCTTCGCTGGTGGTCTGGGCGATCAAGGACGGACTCGATGCCGCGCGCTCGATCGAATCCTATCTCGACAACCGCATGCGTGTTCTGGGAGCGGCCGAATGACGAACAAGACCTGGTCCGAAGCCGCCCACCGCCAGGGGCTGGAAACCCTCACTCGTGCCGGCCTGATCGATCCGCGTGATGAACGCGATGCCTGTGGTGTCGGCCTTGTCGCGGACATGAAGGGCCGCGCCCGTCGCGATATTGTCGAGCTGGCGATTGATGCGCTCAAGGCAGTCTGGCACCGCGGGGCCGTCGATGCCGACGGGCTGACAGGTGACGGGGCCGGCCTGCGCGTTGGCGTGCCGCAGGACTTCTTCAAGGCGGCCGTGGCCCGCACCGGCCACGAGCCCGAGCGCGGCGATGTCATTGTCGGCATGGTCTTCCTGCCACGCACCGATTTTGCCGCCCGCGAACGCGCCCGCGCCATCATCGAGGCGGAAATCCTGCGTGAGGGTTTTGCCTTTTACGGCTGGCGCCAGCCGCCGATCGACACGTCTGTTCTGGGCGACAAGGCCCGCGCCACCCTGCCGGAAATCGAACAGGTCCTGTTCCGCGATCCGCGCGAACGCGACAGCGAGGCGGTCGAGCGCGTGCTCTATATTGTCCGCCGCCGCATCGAGCGTCGGGCCCGAGAGGAAAATCTCCGCGACCTCTATGTCTGCTCGCTGTCCTCGCGCGACATCATCTACAAGGGCCTGTTCCGGGCCGAGGATATCGATGCGTTTTATCGCGACCTGCAATCGCCGGACTTCGTCTCGCCCTTCGCCATTTTCCACCAGCGCTATTCCACCAATACCTTCCCGGAGTGGCGGCTGGCCCAGCCCTTCCGGATGCTGGCCCACAATGGCGAGATCAACACGATCCGCGGCAATATCAACTGGATGCGGAGCCATGAGGTCCACATCGCCGAGACGGCCTTTGCCGATGTCATCAGCGATGTGAAACCGGTGATCCAGCCGGGGGCCTCGGACAGTGCCGCGCTCGACCAGACCTTTGAAATCCTGGTTCGCGCCGGCCGCTCGGCGCCGATGACCAAGACGCTGCTTATCCCGGAAGCCTGGTCCAAGCGGGCCGATGTCATGCCCGAGGGCTGGAGCCGGATGTATGAGTATTGCAATGCGGTGATGGAGCCCTGGGACGGGCCGGCCGCGATTGCCGCCTTTGACGGTCGCTGGGCGATTGCCGGTCTCGACCGCAATGGCCTGCGGCCGATGCGCTATGCCCTGACCAATGACGACGTCTTCGTCGCCGGCTCGGAAACCGGCATGGCGCCGGTTGATCCGGTGACCGTCACCGAGCGCGGTTCGATCACGCCGGGCCGCCTGATCGCGCTCGATATCGTCGAAGGCAAATTCTACCGCGAGCAGGACATCCTCAACGAGCTGTCGGAACAGCACCCCTATACGCGTTGGCTCGGCGAGATGGAGGATCTTGAATCCGTCGTCGGACCGGGATCGGAAGACCAGATTTTCAGCGAGGATGACCGCACGCGGCGCCAGGCGGCATCGGGCTTTACCTTCGAGAATATAGAACTGGTCATCAAGGCGATGGCCGAGGATGGCAAGGAGGCGGTCGGCTCGATGGGCGATGATGCGCCGCTGGCCGTGCTGTCTGAGAACTATCGCCCGCTCTCGCACTTCTTCCGGCAGAATTTCTCCCAGGTCACCAATCCGCCCATCGACCCGCTTCGCGAAGGCCGGGTGATGGGACTGAAGACCCGCTTCAGAAATCTGGGAAACATTCTCGGCCAGGGCGAAGCACGCGCGAGCGTGCTCGTGCTCGACAGCCCGATCCTGACCAATGGCGGATATGAACGCTGGCGCGGCCATATGGGCGGTGCGGTCAAGGAGATTGATTGCTTGCTGCCGGTCGTGGCGGCCTCAGGCGACGGTCAGGTTCTGCGCCAGGCCATTGATGATGTGATCCGCGAATGTGTCGCCGCCGTCCGGGATGGTGCTGCCCATCTCGTGCTCACCGATCACCGACAGGATGCCGAAAATGCGGCCCTGCCGATGATCCTGGTGGCCGGCGCCGTCCACTCGACCCTGACCCGCGAGGGGCTGCGCAATTTCTGCTCGCTCAATGTACGGGCCGGTGAGTGTTTCGACGCCCATTATGCCGCCGTGCTGATCGGGCTCGGCGCGACCACGGTGAACCCCTATCTCGCCTTCGACACGGTGACGGCCGGACGCGAAAGCGTGGGCGGCGAAAGCTGGGCCCGCGCCCGGGCCGGTCGCCTCAAGGCGGCGCTTGATGGCGGGCTTTTGAAAATCCTCTCCAAGATGGGGATCTCGATCATTTCCTCCTATCGGGGCGGCTGCAATTTCGAGGTTCTCGGCCTGTCGCGCGCTCTGGTCGAAGCCTATCTGCCGGGCGTGGTCAGCCGGATTTCCGGTATCGGCCTGCCGGGCCTGGAAGTGCGGACAGTGGAGCTGCACCGCAAGTCCTGGCGCGATGACGAGGCGCGCCTGCCGATCGGTGGCTTCTATCGCCAGCGTTCCAGTGGCGACCGCCATGCGCTCAACGCGCCGGTGATCAGCGCCCTGCAGGCCGCCGTGCGCGGCAATGATGCCAAGGCTTGGAAATCCTATCGCAGCGCGATCCGTGACCAGGGCCCGATCCAGCTTCGCGATCTGATGGACATGCGCCCCATCGGCCCGGCCGTCGGGCTCGACCGGGTGGAATCGATCAATGGCATCCGTCGCCGTTTCGTGACGCCGGGCATGTCGCTGGGCGCCCTGTCGCCGGAAGCGCATGGCGCGCTGAATGTGGCGATGAACCGGATCGGTGCCAAATCGGTCTCCGGTGAGGGCGGCGAGGACCCGGCCCGCTACAAGCCGCTGCCCAATGGCGACAACATGAATTCCGCGGTCAAGCAGATCGCCTCGGGCCGGTTCGGCGTGACCGCGGAATATCTCGGCCAGTGCCGCGAGATGGAAATCAAGGTCGCCCAGGGCGCCAAGCCCGGTGAGGGTGGCCAGCTGCCCGGCTTCAAGGTCACCGAATTCATCGCCCGCATGCGACTGGCGACGCCGGGCGTCAGCCTGATCTCGCCGCCGCCGCATCATGACATTTATTCGATCGAGGATCTGGCCCAGCTCATCTATGATCTCAAGCAGATCAATCCGACCGCCCGGGTCGGTGTGAAGCTGGTCGCGGCCGCCGGTGTCGGGGCTGTCGCCGCCGGCGTTGCCAAGGCCAATGCCGACATCATCAATATCTCCGGCTCGGTTGGCGGGACGGGCGCTGCGGCCCTGTCTTCAATCAAGTTTGCTGGCGGTCCGCTGGAACTCGGCCTCGCCGAAGCCCACCAGATGCTGTCACTCAACGGGCTGCGTGAGCGCGTCACCCTGCGTGCTGATGGCGGGATCCGCACCGGGCGCGACATTGTCATTGCCGCCATGCTGGGGGCCGAGGAATTCGGCGTCGGCACGGCCTCGTTGATCGCGCTGGGCTGTCTGATGGTGCGGCAATGCCATTCCAACACCTGCCCGGTCGGCGTCTGCACCCAGGATGATGATCTGCGCGCCCGTTTCGGCGGTTTCCCGGACCATGTCGTCAACCTGATGACCTTCCTGGCCCAGGATGTGCGCGAAATCCTCGCTGGTCTTGGTGCCACGTCGCTGGAAGACGTGATCGGGCGGGCCGACCTGCTCGACCAGGTCTCGCGCGGTTCGGAATCGCTCGACGATCTCGACCTCTCGGCGATCATGTCGCGGGCCGATGCGGTGGAGCGTCCGGCACGCTCGACCCGCAGCCTGCGCAATCCTGTCGCTCCGGCTCTCGACGAACAGATTATCGAGGATGCGGCCCCGGCCTTTGATCGCGGCGAGAAGATGCAGCTCGATTATGGCGTCAAGAATACCGACCGCGCCGTCGGCACGCGGACCTCGTCGGAGATTGTCTCCCGCTTCGGTCTGGACGGGCTGGGTACTGATCACCTCACCCTGCGCCTGCGCGGTTCGGCCGGTCAGTCGCTGGGGGCTTTCGCCGCCAAGGGGCTGCGCATCGAGCTTGATGGCGATGCCAATGACTATGTCGGCAAGGGCCTGTCCGGTGCCAGCATCATTGTGCGGCCCTATGGCGGCGCGACCGAGGCCAATGAGGAACACGCCATCATCGGCAATACCTGTCTTTACGGTGCCACTGCGGGCCGGCTCCTGGCGGCCGGTCGTGCCGGGCAGCGCTTCGGCGTGCGCAATTCCGGCGCCGATGCGGTGATCGAGGGCTGTGGCACCAATGGCTGCGAATACATGACCGGCGGCACCGCCGTCATTCTTGGCCCGGTCGGCGATAATTTTGCCGCCGGCATGACCGGCGGCGATGTCTTCGTCTATGATCCGGAACGCCGTCTCGATGCCCGCCTCAATCGCGAGACCGTGCTCGCCTTTGATCTGGAAGGCGAGGGCGAGCGCCGCTGCCTGACCCTGATCGAGGCGCATGCGGCCGAGACCGGCTCGCGTGTCGCCCGCCGACTGTTGGCGGGCTGGCCGGAAGAGCGGGGACATTTCGTCCATCTGCGCGGCGAGGAAGTGGTCAAGCGGGAGCGCGCCGCGCTGGCGGCCGCGAATGACAGCCAGACCGCCTGATTTGCCGTTTCTTGTGACCTTGAGAATTGATATTGCGGCGCAACACGGGCATTGGTCGCGCCAGCATTTGGGCGTAAAACCTCGCCCGGACCAGCCGCAAGGAGCACAGGATGCGGATCGACAAAATCTCCGCGGGCGAAAATCCGCCTGAAGACATCAATGTGATCATCGAGGTCCCGGTGGGCGGCCAGCCGGTGAAGTACGAGATGGACAAGGATGCCGGCACGCTCTTCGTCGATCGCTACCTGCACACGCCGATGAGCTATCCGTGCAATTATGGCTTCATGCCGCACACCTTGTCGGAAGATGGCGATCCGATCGACGTGATGATCGTCGGCCACACCACGCTGGTGCCGGGCTGCGTCGTCCGCGCCCGTCCGATTGGCGTTCTCCTGATGGAAGACGAGAGTGGCATGGACGAGAAAATCCTCGCCGTCCCGCACCCCAAGCTCTCCCCGCTCTATGGCAAGGTCAATGAGCCCGACGATATCCCGGAAGCCCAGCTGATGCGGATCAAGCATTTCTTCGAGCACTACAAGGATCTCGAGCCCAATAAATGGGTCAAGGTCATCGGCTGGGGCGACGCCGCCAAGGCGCGCGAGCTGATCTCGGAATCGATCGAGCGCGTGAAGGGCTGAGGCCTTTCCCACCACCGACACGAAAGAGCCCCGGACTGGCTGGTCCGGGGCTTTTTGTTGCGCTAACCTATCCTTTTGCCGAAATCCTTGAGGATTTCGCGGGCTGCATTGTGGCCGGGGGCGCCGGTGACGCCGCCGCCGGGATGGGTGCCGGCCCCGCATTGGTAGAGGCGTTTGATCGGGCTTCGATGGTCGGCATGGCCGAGCACGGGGCGGGCAGAAAAGAGCTGGTCCAAGCTGAGCGCGCCGTGGAAAATATCGCCGCCGACGAGGCCGAAAGTCCGTTCCAGGTCCTTCGGTGTCAGGGCCTGATAGCCTAGCACGCTGTCCCGGAAACTCGGCGCCCAGCGCTCGACTGTGTCGAGCATCACCTGTGCCACCTCATCGCGATGATCATCCCAGTCGCGGCCACCGGACAGTTCCGGCGCGACATGCTGGCAGAACAGGCTGGCGACGTGCTGGCCGTCCGGAGCGAGGGTTGGGTCGAGGGTTGAGGGGATCAGCATTTCGATGATCGGTGAGGTCGACCAGCCCTGGCGGCGCGCGTCGATATAGGCCTGTTCCATATAGGCCAGCGAGGGCGCCATGATGATGCCGGCGGTCAGGTGGTCGCCCGGGCCGGGCAGGGCGGTAAAGCTGGGCAGGCGGTCGAGCGCGACATTCATCCGGAAGGTGCCGGAGCCGCATTTATAGTGGCGGATGCGCTCGTTGAAATCGGCCGGCAGGGCGGCGGGATCGACCAGCGAGCCGAACAGGAGTTTCGGGTTGAGATTCGAGACCACGGCTCGGGCGCTCAGTTGCTCGCCACTGTCGAGCACTACCGTACCGGCACCGCCATCCGCGACCAGCACTTCGCGGACCGGACAGCCGGTGCGGATCTCGACGCCGCGCGCCTCGCAGCAACGGGCCATGGCCTGGGTGATCGCGCCCATGCCGCCGATGGCATGACCCCAAGCACCCTTCTTGCCATTCACCTCGCCGAACAGATGATGTAGCAGCACATAGGCGCTGCCCGGCGTGTAGGGGCTGGCGAAATTGCCGACAATGCTGTCGAATCCGAACAGGGCCTTGATGGCGTCGCTCTCGAACCAGCCATCGAGCCAGTCGCCGGCCGATTTGGAGAACAGGTCGAGCAGGTCGCGCCGTGCCGTCATCGACATGGCGCCGAGCCGTCCGCCCAGATTGGCGGCTTTCATCATCTCCGGCAGCGCGCCCAGCCAGCTGCCCTCGGACAGGTTGGGCGGGGTTTCCAGCACCAGCGAGCGCAGCGTGTCGGCGACCACTTCCAGCCGGGCGCCATACTCGGCCAGTCGTTCGGCATCACGGGTTGAGAATTTCGCGACTTCGTCGCGCGTCAGCCCGTCTCCGGCCAACAGGTATCGGTCGTCCTCGAGGGGTAGGAAATTGCCGATCTTCCGCTCGACGATTTCCAGGCCATGCCCGTGCAGGTCGAGATCGGCAATGATTTTCGGGTTGAGCAGGGAGACGGTGTAGCTGGCCACCGAATTGCGGAAACCGGGATGAAATTCCTCGGTGACGGCCGCGCCGCCGACAACGTCCCGGCGTTCCAGCACGGTGACCTTGAGGCCGGCCTTGGCCAGGTATGCGGCGCAGACGAGGCCGTTATGGCCGCCGCCGACGATCAGGATATCGCGGTCGAGGCGGGTCTGGCCGGGGCGCTGCGGGCGCGTTGCGGTGAGGGCGGTCATGGCGCGGCAGATTGGCCGTGAACCGGAAAAAGCGCAATGCAGCGTGGAGGTTGTGGCGCTGGAGGCCTGTTCAGACAGGCGTGTTGAAAGCGCCGGCCACGTCTTTCGCCAGCACCAGGGCGCGGCCTTCGGCGATTTTGACGCCGCCGGACGTCGTGCAGGTCGTGGCCAGGTCGACCAATTGCTTGTCCGGACGCAGGCGGGTGATCTCGACCCGCGCGATCAGTGGCTCGCCGAACGGGGCGTCGGCCAGGAAACGGGTTTCCTGCTTGAGATAATTGGTCCCCTGGCCTGGCAATTCGACGCCGAGCAGGTAGGAGAAGAGTCCGTTGATCAGGGGTTCCGGCACACGGGCGGTTTCCGGCGGGGCGCCGGTCAGCGTGTGCAGTTCGGCGGCATCGGCGGGCGTGAAGCGGCGCTGCGTCTGTGCCGATTGGCCGATTGTCAGCGCGGCGCTCATGCGGTTACCTCGGTCTGGCCGAGACAGGTCACCACCCCGTCGCCGAGGCGGGTGACTTTCAGGGCGATCACCATACCGTCAGGCGTTTCGCCGGTTGTTTCGGCCTCGAAACGAAGGGGCTCGCCGACCGGGCTGGGGGCCGGATACTGTGTGTCCTGGCGGATCTGCCGGGCAGCGGGACGGATTTGCGCCACCAGCCCGCGCAACACCGAGCACAGCAGGGCGCCGTGGGCGACGGTTTTTGCGAACCGGGTTCCAGCCGCGAAATCCGGATCGACATGGATCGGATTGTCATCGCCGGACAGGCGCGCGAAAGCGTCGAAATCGGCCTGGCTGAAGGTCTTGTCCAGCACGATATGAGCGGTTGTCGGCCGCGGCTTGGTGGGGGTCATCGCACCCCCTCCGGGCGAGGCAGAAGATGTTTCTGGACCTTGCCGGCGGCGGTGCGCGGAAAGTCGGTGCTGCGCAGGAAATGGCGCGGCACCTTGTACGCGGCCATGCGCTCGCGGCACCAGGCCCGCAGCGCCTCGTCGCTGACGCTTTGGCCTTCGCGCAGGATGAGATGGGCGCAGCCGACCTCGCCCCATTTCTCGTCGGCGATGCCGGTCACGGCGGCTTCGAGGATGGCGGGGTGTTCATCGAGCAGGTTCTCGACCTCGGCCGGATAAACATTCTCGCCGCCGGAGATATACATCTCCTTGATCCGGCCCGCGATATAGCAATAGCCCTCATCGTCGAACCGGCCCAGATCGCCGCTTTTCAGCCAGCCATCGGGCGTGAACAGCTGGGCCGTCTCACTGTCGCAATGCCAATAACCCGGTGTCAGGCCGGGACCGAAAAACTGCACTTCGCCGGTCTCCCCGGCCGGTAGGGGTCTACCCTCCGGTGTCGCGATGCGGGCCTCGATGAGGAGTTGCGGCTTGCCAACCGAGCCGATCTTGTCGAGCGCGTGTTCGCGATCCATCAGGAAGGCGGTCGGGCCGGTCTCTGTCATGCCGAAACCATTGCACACGACCGCGCCGCGGGCCGCAAACTGCTCGATCAACACGTCCGGCATCGGCGCACCGCCACAGGCCCAGTGGCGCAGCCGGGTCAGGTCAGTGGTGGCGAAATCGGGATGCAGGGCAAGCTCGCGATAGACCGCCGGCACACACAGCATGACATCAAGCCGGCCGGCATTGATCAGGTCGAGCACGGCGCCGGCCTCGAAACCCGGCAGGATATGGTTGAGGCCGCCGGCCATCAGCACCGGCAAGGTGTGCAGATTGATGCCGGCGGTGTGGAAGAGTGGCAGGAAGTTGAGGCTGGCATCGCCGTCGCGCAGGCCGATGGCTTGTGAGATGTTGACGTAATTCACCAACGCCATGCGATAGGTCTGGATCACGCCCTTGGGGCGCCCGGTCGTGCCGGACGTGTAGATCAGATACCAGGTCTCCTCGCCGGGCCAGGCCGGCCGGCCGGGGTGTGGTTCGGCGGCGTTCCGGGCGGCCGGCCAATCCTGCTCCAGGTCAAGCAGCGGCGTGCCGTGCGGCTGCGCGGCCTCGGCCGCAGTCGCTGTGTCCTCGGCACCGGTCAACAACAGGCTCGGCGCGCAATCGGCGAGCAGGTCGGCCAGTTCACGGGCCGGCATGCGCCAGTTCAATGGCGCGAGAATGGCGCCCAGCTTGGCACAGCCGAACAGGGCCTCAAAAAATTCCACCCGGTTGCGGCACAGGATGGCAACCCGGTCACCGGGGCCGACACCGCGATCAGCCATCAGCGTCGCGGCCCGGGCGCAGCGGTCCTCGAGTGCGGCAAAACTGACAATCTCGCCGGATTTGACATCGTGGAAGGCCGGGCGATCGGGTGTCAGGGCTGCGCGGCGGGCAGTGATGTCGGTGACGATATCCATCAGCGAACCGCCTCCCGGTGTGGTGCGAGGAAGGCCGCCATGCGCGACCGGGTCTCCGGCCGTACCAGCAGGTCGCAGAAGGCCGCACGCTCGCGGTCGAGCCGGTCACCGAGCGGATCGCGGCCCTGCCGGGCATCAAGCAAGCGGCGGCTGGTGGTGGCGACAGCGGGATCGTGGGCGGCGAGCGTTGTGATGATGTCGGTCAATGCAGCGTCGAAGCTGCCGGCCTCGGCGAGGCGGTCGACCAGGCCCATTTCGAAGGCGGCGACGGCGCTGACGCGGTCGTCCAGGGCCAGCCAGGCGCCGGTTCTGGCGCTGCCGATCCGCTCCGGCATCAGGGCGGTCCATCCCCCATCGGGAGCAAAGCCCATCTTGGCGTAGTAGGGCTGGATGAAAGCGTCGCGGTGCATCAGGACGGCATCGCAGGCCAGCATCAGGCCGATTGCGCCGCCGGTTACCGGCCCGTTGACGGCGGCAATGCTGGCGCAGGGCAGGGCCCGCAGGGCAAGGATGGCACGGTTGAGGGCGCTGACGAGTTGGTCGCCATAGGCTTCCAGCTGAGCCAGATCGCCGGTTCGGGCGTGAAACTCGCCGATATCACCGCCGCTGGAGAAGGCCCGACCCTCACCGGTCAGGATGACGGCGCGCGCGTCACCGCAATCGGCCAGAGCCACACAGAGCGCGTCCAGCAGCTCCGGTGTCAGCGCATTGCCGCGCCGTGGCCGGTTCAGCCGCAGCCGCACGATTGTGCCGTCGCGGTCAATGAGGAGCGGTGGTGCTGCGCCGGTATCTGTCATGGCTTCAGGCCGTTGGCGATCAGGTCCGAGACGACGCGGGCGATGTCTTCCGGGTCGCGGTCACGCTCCCAGATGCCGAAGCGCAGACCCATGAACACGCTCATGCCGATCAGGGCCCAGGCGCGTTTGCCCTGGTCTCCGGCCCGCACTTCGCCGCGTGCCTCGGCCTCTTCCAGATTGCGCTGATAGCGCTCCATGAAGACGTCATAGTGGGCCTTGTAGGCGTCCGGCGCGACGAACTGGCTCTCTTCGATGATGCGATAGAGATTCGGGTGGGCCCGGGCGAACTCGATATAGGCGACGAGGCCGCGATGCTCGGTTTCCAGCCGGTCCGGTGCGCCTTTGACACGTTCGGCGATCCAGCCGCGTGTCATCTCGCCCATATGGGCGACGAGGGCGCGGAAAATCTCGTCCTTGGAGTCGAAATAGACATAGAAAGTTCCCAGTGCCACCGAGGCCCGGCGCGTGATGTCGCCGATCGAGGTGGCATGAAACCCGTTCTCTCCGAAGGCGCCCTCGGCGGCCTCCAGAAGCTTGTTCCGGGTCCTCAGACCGCGGGCGGTTTTGGGTCTTTTATCGACCGTGCTCGTTTCAGAAGTTGACATATGATTCAGTTTTCACAAAATGGCTCCTAAATCAATATGACACGATCCAGCGAAAATTGGACGGTCGAGGGGAGATGCAACGTGGCCGAAGCGCAGCCGCACAGATCAGACGAGGGTGGGCGCCGCGCGCAGCACCTGACGCTGCGTGACGGCACCGTGATGGCCTATCGCGATCTCGGTCAGGGTCCGGCGCTGGTTCTGGTCCATGGTTGGGCCGCCTCAAGCGAATTTTTCGATACGATTGCGGATCGGCTGGCCGACGAGCACCGGGTTCTGGTGCCGGACCTGCGCGGCCATGGCGAGACGCCGGCAGGCGCAGGCGCGGCTTCGATTGCCGATCTTGCCGATGACATGAATGAGTTTCTCACCGCGCTCGGTCTCGACCGGGTCGTGATGCTGGGCTGGTCGATGGGGGCCACCGTCCTGTGGTCGATGATCGAACGCCACGGGCCCGACCGGCTGGCCGGCATGGTGATCGAGGATATGAGTCCGCGCATTCTCAATGATGAGAGTTGGGCGCTGGGCATGTCGAGCGGCATGGATGTGGAAGCCTCCGTCCGCGCCACCGCCGCCATGCGCGCCGACTGGCCGGCCTACGCCGCCGCCTTTGCGCCGCGCATGTTCGCCCGGGATCGCGCCGCCCGCGAGCCGCAGATCGTGGCCGATGCCTTGACTTTACTGACAGCCCGCAACGCCGATGCCATGGCGGATTTGTGGGCGTCGATGGCGCAGCAGGATCTGCGCGCAAGCCTTCCGGGAATGGCCATCCCGGCGCTGATCGCCTTTGGCGAACGCAGCGATGCCTATGGCCCGGAGACGAGCCGCTATCTCGTCGAAACCCTGCCCGCCGCCACGGCGCACGGGTTCGCCCACTCCGGGCATGCACCGCACCTCGAGCAACCGGAAGAATTTGTCGACGCGGTCAAATCCTTCGCCCGCCAGGCCCTGGCGCAGGCGACATCAAAACAGACCATCGAGGGGAGTATCTCATGAAACACTTCAAGACCCTGACGGGCACCGCGCTTCTGTTGAGCACGGTTGCCGCATCAGCCCTGGTTGCGGCACCCGCCGTCGCCCAGGACAATGGCGCGTCGGAAAGCCGTGACGTCATCACCGTCACCGCCCGCCGCCGCGAAGAAACACTGCAGGACGTGCCGCTGTCCGTGTCCGCCATGTCCGGCGAGGACCTCGAGCGCATGGGGGCTCTCGACATTGTCGCGATTGCCGACACCACGCCGAATATCACGCTGGAAGTGTCGCGCGGTACCAATTCGACCTTGTCCGCCTTCATCCGCGGTGTCGGCCAGCAGGACCCGGTTGCCGGTTTCGAAGCCGGTGTCGGTATCTATGTCGACGACGTCTACCTGAACCGTCCGCAAGGCGCCGTGCTCGACATTTATGATGTTGATCGGATCGAAGTGCTGCGCGGTCCGCAAGGCACGCTCTACGGTCGCAACACGATCGGTGGCGCTGTCAAATACGTCACTCGCCGTATCGATGCCGACGAGCCGACCATGACGGCCCGCCTCGGCATTGGCAGCTATGGCCAGCTCGACACCGTGCTGTCCGGCAGCGCGCCCTTGACCGACACTTTCCGCGTCGGCGGCTCGATGGGCCGTTTCACCCGTGACGGTTTCGGCGACAACCTGACCACCGGCGAAGACAATTACGACAAGAATGTCTTCGGCTATCGCGTTTCGGCCGAGTGGGAACCGACGGATAATTTCTTTGTCCGTCTGGCTTATGACAATGTCTCCGACACGTCGAATGCCCGTGGCGGTCACCGCCTGACGGTCGGTGCCCTGTCCGGCGCGCCGGTTCTGTCGGATGTGCATGATACCCGCGCCGGCCTGAATGTGGTCGACCAGGAAGTTGAAGGCGACGGTCTTGCCCTGACGGCCGAATGGCAGATCAACGACAACTGGACCGTCCGCAATATCCTTGCTGATCGTTCCGACACCTCGGTCACGCCGATCGATTTCGACAATCTGGCCTCGGGCGATCTCGATGTTCCGGCGATCTACGACAACGAGCAGTTCTCCGAGGAGTTCCAGCTGCTCTATTCCGGCGAGCGCCTGAACGGCCTGGTTGGCTATTACTATCTCGATGCCAGTGCGATGACGGTGTTTGACGTGCTGCTGGACAATGTCCTGGCCGGTCTCAACGCCCAGACCTTCGGCGAAGTGGACACCAAGACCTGGTCGGTGTTTGCCAACTTCACCTATGATCTGACCGACGAATTCTCGCTGACCCTCGGCGGTCGCTATACCGAGGACGAGCGCACCTCGCGCGTCCTGCGCCGCACCTATCTGGGTGGATTCTCGGAATTCTTCGGTGGTAGCGGGTTCTCGATTGCAACGACATCGGACTTCCAGGGCACGAATTCCTGGGATGATTTCTCGCCGACGGCATCGCTCGCTTGGCAGCCCAATGACGCGAATAATTTCTACCTGACCTATTCGCAGGGCTTCAAGGGCGGTGGTTTCGACCCGCGCGCCCAGACGACCGGCGCCCCGGACTTCGACCAGAATGGCACGGTCGAGGCGGACGAAATCTATGAGTTCATGAGCTTTGATCCGGAAACGGTCGACAGCATCGAGATCGGCTGGAAATACCAGGGCAATGGCTATCGCCACAGCCTGGCCGTTTTCAACATGGACTATACCGACATCCAGGTCCCGGGTTCGGTCGGCATTGATACCGACAATGACGGCGTCAATGACAGCTTCACCGGCGTGACCACCAATGCCGGTGCCGCGACCATTCGCGGTATCGAGTATGAAGGCTCACTCGATCTCGGCACTGACGTGTTCAGCGCTGGCGACATCATGACGCTGGGCTGGGCCGTTGGCCTGCTGGACGGTGAATACGACCAGTTCATCAACGCCTTCGGTGTCGATGTTTCCGATGACGTCGTAATCCAGAACACGCCGGACACGACGGCGTCGGCGACATTGACCTACATCACGCCGATGCGTGGCGGTGACCTGTCGGTGATCAACACGATCAGCCATCGCGGTGCGTCCAGCCAGTTCGAATTCCCCTTCCCGCTGCTTGACCAGGGTTCCTACACGCTGTGGAACGCCTCGGCTGTCTGGGAAGGTGATGATGGTCACTGGCAGTTCGGCCTGCATGGTCGCAACCTGACCGACGAAGAATACAAGGTCTCCGGCTATGACTTCGTCAACAACACGACCCTGGCTCCCGAACTCGGCGCCGAGGGCACGCTGGTTGCCTATTACGGTCCGCCGCGGACCTTCACGGCGACCCTGACCTGGCGCTACTGATCCGGCTTGTCCGGCGGACGGGAACCTCCCCCGTTCGCCGGAACCGGGCTATCCTGCGGCGGCGCCCCTCCGGGTGCCGCCGTTCATTTTATTTTTGCGATGAGGTTTGCCATGCGTCTGGTCATCGGTCTTTTGCTCGGTCTGGCTTTGCTGGCCGGTCTCGTTGTTTTCTGGTTGCAGCGGGAAAATGCGGACGCGCCCGACCCGGTCGGCGATGACATCGGCGTCGCGGCAATCCCGGTCATGATCGACTCGCCCTGGTGGGGTGAAAGCGACCGTCTGGTCGATGTTGACGGGGTCATGACGCGGGTCCGCATTGACGGGCCGGACGACGCCCCGGTCCTGGTCATGGTGCACGGTTTCTCGCACTCGCTGGAGAGCTGGGATGCCTGGGCGGCCGACTTGTCGGCCGATTATCGCGTGGTCCGCATGGACTTGCCGGGGCACGGTCTGACCGGACCGGATCCGCAATCCCGTTATTCCGTGCCGCAAACGGTCGAGTTCCTCGATCAGCTGATGGCAGAACTCGATATTCCCGAGGCCACGCTGGTCGGCAATTCCCTGGGCGGGCTGGCGAGCTGGCGGCTGGCGGTGGCGCATCCGGACCGGGTCAACCGGCTCGTCCTGCTGGCGCCCGGTGGTTATTCGATCAATGGCGTGACGGAGGAACCGGTGGCGGTGCCAATGCCGGTGCGCTTTTATCTGACCCAGGCGCCGCAACCGGTGATCCATGCTGCGACACAGGCCCTGTTCGGCGATGCCGCGCGCATGCCGGAGGGCATGTCAGACCGCGTCTATGCGTTGATGCAGGGCGACGGCGTCGGCGAGGCGATGATTGAGCGGCTGGAAGTTTTCACCCTGCCGGAACCGTCCGCCGACCTGGCCCGGATCGATGTGCCTACCCTGATCCTGTGGGGCGAGGCCGACCGTGTCGTGCCACCGTCGCTCGGCCCCCTGATGGCAGCCACCATCCCGCAGGCACAGCTGATCACCTATCCCGGTCTGGGGCATGTGGTGCATGAGGAAGCGCCGGACCAGACAGTCGCCGACATGCGGGCCTTTCTGGCGGCACAATAGTCCGGTCGGCGTTTCGGCGTCAGGCCTTGCGGCGCTGGGCGATCTCGGCTTGCAGGTCGGCCCAGTCCTTCGGGTCGACATCGCTTTCGCGCAGTACGACGACGCCCAGCCCGTTATCGGCGGCAGTGCTGTCGCCGCACAACAGGCGACCAAGTGCATGGGTGCGGGCGGTCTCGCGATTGAGGCGTGGTCGGTAGACGGTATCGCGGCCGGCCTGCTGGCGCTCGACGGCGCCCTTGCGGCGCAGCCCGTGCAGCAGGTTGAGCGTGGTCGCGGCCGGCTGACGTGTGGCGATGGCGAGTTCGCTGACCGAGGCGCCGCCGCGGTCCCACAGGATGCGCATGGTGGCATTCTCGTCGTCGGTGAGGCGTTGTTGGCTCTGGCTCATCATCGTCATCCTTCCACAAGTCGGTCCTGACCTGAATTGCAACAGGTCTGGTGTGTTAAGGATTTGTTTGCAAAGCTCGCGCCGAAGATCGCCATCAAAGTCATGCGATCAGTCTGGGGGAGCACATGGCGCAAGACAAGTCATCCGCGCGCAAGGCCTATTGGCGCGCCAATCTTGGCCTCATGGGCATATTGCTGGCGATCTGGTTTACCGTATCCTTCGGTTTCGGCATCCTTTTGCGTCCCTGGCTGGACCATGTATCCCTTGGCGGCGCGCCGCTGGGCTTCTGGTTCGCGCAGCAAGGCTCGATCTTCACCTTCATCGTGCTGATCTTCTACTACGCCTGGGCGATGAACCGGCTCGAAGCGCGCTTTGCAGACCAGCTCGGCAGCGATGACATGCCGCCCCCCATCCCGCCGGGACAGGAGGACGCGTCATGACCCCGACCCTGTTCTGGACCGGTTTCTTCGTCATCACATCCTTCGCGCTCTATATCGGCATCGCGATCGCCTCGCGGGTCGGCTCGACGGACGAATTCTACGTCGCCGGGCACCACGTCCCGCCGGTCTTCAACGGCATGGCCACGGCCGCCGACTGGATGAGCGCCGCCTCCTTCCTGTCGATGGCCGGGCTGATTGCCTTTTCCGGCTATGACGGCTCCGTCTTCCTGATGGGCTGGACCGGCGGATACGTCTTGCTGGCCTTGCTGCTGGCGCCCTATCTGCGGCGTTTCGGCAAGTTCACCGTACCCGACTTCATCGGCGACCGCTATTATTCCGATACCGCCCGCGTGGTTGCGGTGATCTGTGCCATCTTCGTCTCCTTTACCTATATCGCCGGCCAGATGCAGGGCGTCGGCATCGCCTTCTCGCGCTTTCTGGAAATCCCCATCGAGGCCGGTGTGGTGATCGGGGGACTGGTCGTGCTCATGTACGCCACGCTCGGCGGCATGAAGGGCATCACCTACACCCAGGTCGCCCAGTATTGCGTGATGATCTTTGCCTTCATGACGCCGGCCATTTTCATCTCGCTGCAGCTGACCGGATCGCCCGTCCCGCAGCTCGGTTTCATCGGCAATGTGGCCGACGGGACGCCTTTGCTGGTCAAGCTGGACGGCATGCTGACCGAGCTTGGCTTCGCCCCCTATACGGACGGCTCGAAATCGACCTTCGACGTGTTCGCGATCACGCTCGCCCTGATGGCGGGAACGGCCGGCCTGCCGCATGTCATCGTGCGCTTCTTCACCGTGCCCAAGGCGGCGGATGCCCGCAAATCGGCCGGCTGGGCGCTGCTCTTCATCGGCATCCTCTATGTCACCGCCCCGGCGGTCGCGGTCTTTGCCCGCACCAATTTTATCGAGACGGTGAATGAGAGTGTCTATGACGCCGAGACCACCACCCTGGTCGAGGGCGAGCGCGAAACGCCGGACTGGTTCCACCGTTGGGAAAACACTGGGCTTCTGGCTTTCGAGGACCTCAATGGCGATGGCCGCATCCAGTATCGTGCCGATCCGGCGACCAATGAGGTGACCACGCTCAATCGCGACATTTTCGTGCTCGCCAATCCGGAGATTGCCAACCTGCCCGGCTGGGTGATCGGTCTCGTCGTGTCCGGCGGCATCGCGGCCGCCCTGTCCACCGCGGCCGGCCTGTTGCTGGTGATCTCGTCCTCGATCTCGCACGACCTGTGTCGCAAGGTGTTGTTCAAATCCATGACCGACCGGCAGGAGCTCCTGATCGCCCGACTATCGGCGACGGGGGCGGTGCTGATCGCCATCCTCGCCGGCATCTATCCACCGGGCTTTGTCGCCTCGGTCGTGGCGCTGGCCTTCGGGCTCGCTGCCGCCAGCTTCTTCCCGGCCATCCTGCTCGGCATTTTCTGGCAGCGCATGAGCAAGGAAGGGGCGATCGCCGGCATGGTGACGGGGCTGGGCGTCACCGGTGCCTATATCCTCACCTACAAGATATTCGGCTGGATCCCGAATGATGCCGAACACTGGATCCTTGGCGTATCGCCGGAAGGTTTCGGCACGATCGGCATGGTCATCAGCTGTATCGTCTCAGTCACCGTCTCGCTGCTGACACCCGCTCCGCCGGCCGAGGTCAGGGAGCTGGTCGAACGCATCCGCGCGCCCTAGATCCCAGCCATGATCCCCTATCTTCTCAATCTCGCCCTCATCCTTGCCGTGATGGTGCTGGCCTGGCCGTTCAGCGTGCCGCGCAAGGACCCGTCCTATATCGACGCGATCTGGCCCATCGGCTTTCTGGTGCTGGCGCTGTCCTCGCTGCTGTTCGCCGGGGCAGATGGCGCGACCTGGTATGTCGGCCTGGTCGCGATCTGGGCCCTGCGCCTGGGGCATCACCTCTTCACGCGCTGGCAGCATGAGGGGGCGGACAAGCGCTATCAGAAACTCCTGCAGCGTTCGCCGCCGGGCAAGGAAGCGATCTTCATGCTGGTCACCGTCTTCCTCCTGCAGGGTGTCCTGCTGTGGGTGACCGCCCTGCCGATCCAGCATGCGGTGATGGAGGGGGCCCGCTTTGCCACGCCTGCTGCGATCGCGGGGGTCATCCTCTTCGGCATCGGTCTTGCCTTCGAAGTGATCGGCGACCGCCAGCTCGCCGCCTTCAAGGCCGATCCGGCCAATAAGGGCCATGTCATGGATGCAGGCCTCTGGCGCTATACTCGCCATCCCAATTATTTCGGCAATGCCGTCCTGTTCTGGGGCCTGTGGCTGATCGCCGTCGCCGATGGCGATGGCTGGTGGACCGTTATCGGTCCGCTTTTCCTCACCTTCACCCTGACCCGCTGGACCGGCGCCAAAATTCTGGAAGACGGCCTGCATGAGAGTCGCCCCGGCTATGCGGATTATGTCGCCCGGACGCCGGGCTTTGTGCCCTGGTGGCCGAAGCGGGGGTGAGGGGGTGCGTGGTTATGGAAGCTCTGCGCCGGCGCGTATCTCTTGGGTGTCGTGCTTTACCCGGCTTTTCCGGGGCCGGCGGCGTAGGCGGCGAGCAGGTCACCGAATTCCTCCATTGGCGGGAAAGCCTCATAGCTGTGCGGGGCCGTTATCGTGACGCCTTCGAGCCGGTCTTTGGTGCAGGTTTCCAGGAAGGGCGTGAAGCCGGACGGGTCGTCCAGCATGGGGGTTCGGACATTCACGAAATCCATGCCGGTCGGGCGGGTGAAAACCCAGCTCAGGCAGTGCGGGCAGTGGAAATGCCGGATGTCGTCACCGTGCAGGCCGCCAATGACGGGTTCGCCTTGGGTTACTGCAAACTGGGCGTCGGGGACAGCAACCGTGAGCGAATAGGCGCCGCCGCTCATGCGCTGGCAGCCCCGGCAATGGCAGGCGGCCGTGAACAGGGCCGGTTCGGTCAGGCGAAATCGCAGCTCGCCGCAGCGACAGCCGCCGTTTCGGGTTTTCTGTGCTTGCGTCATGTCTGATGGCTCCCGCTTGGTCATGCGTGTGGTTGTCGCTCGCGCCGCCCGAGAAATCCATCGGTTCAACGATCCGCCTCATCCGGTTCCGGTTCGAGGGGCATGTCCCAGACCGACCCTGTGGGCGCCTCGACCGGTTGTTCCTCACGCCAGCGCTTGAAATAGACAGTGAAGGCCCGCTCCCAGGCCTTGTCGATGCGGGCCGTCGCCTCGCATTCCAGCTCACCACGATACATGCCCATTCGGCGGGGGATCATGTTGGCCCGGAAGGTCCGTTCATACTCGGCCTGCAGGCCCTCGGCCTCGTCGAACAACCGGTCTTCGTAGTCAATTTCCACGCCGTTGAATGTGTCGTATATTTCAACGAAGGGCATGCTCTGCCCCCTGAAAAACCAGTTTATCACCGGCCAGCCCGCGACCTCATCCTGGAACCAGGCGTAGATGCGCGCCTCGTCTGATTGCGGCCGGACCATCCCCCACTGGAAAACGCTGATCAACACCATCCAGAAGATCATCTTGCCCTGGAAAACGCGGATCCAGACCGGGATGCGTTCGCGTTTGGGGCGGACGATGAGGACGCAGAACCACAGCGCCAGTGTGACCGCATAAAGACTGGTCCATTGTAGTGTCGCCATGCCGAACATCTCGCGGTCGAACCACCAGTCATAGAACTCGCGGCAGTTGTAGGAGACGGTCGAAAACAGATGGATCAGATACCAGAAAAAGGCCGCCAGCATGATGACCCAGGTCGTCATCCAGGCATGGCGCACGGGAAGGGGCGCGGACCGTTCAACCTTGCGGCGGACGCGTCGCCTCATCCGGCACCACCGGGCAGCGCCCGAGCGACCAACGAATGTCCAACGGCCAGCCAGTTCTGATCTTTCAGGGCGCGGGCGATACGGGCGAGGATCATTCGTCCAGCTCCGCATTGATGAGGGCGAGCAGGGCGCGCGCCTCGTCCTCCCGGGCCAGGATACTGGCGGTCTGGAACTGCCCGGTTTCCCGACTGGTTCGCAGATAGGCGAGGAAGGCGGGATTGTTGCGGGCGGCGTCGAGCACGGTGTCGATTTCATGGTCGGAGAATAGCGAGAACCCGTGCTCGAACAGTACCGGCAGGGCCGCGCTGCGAATGTCCCGGAAGGTGTTCAGATTTCTCTGGAAATCGTCATAACCGGCATAATAGCGCTGGATGGAAGAGCGCAGCTCGCCGGCCTCGATCAGGCGCAGGCTGCCGCCATTGACCAGGCTTTGATATCCCGTACGTCGCCCGGTGACGCCGCGGATCAGATTGACCCGCGCCAGAAGCATCGGCAGGTCGGCCTCGGTCACGGTGGGCAGGAGGGTCGCGTCAACCGTGCCGCCAGGCGCTGTCGACATCGATCGCAACCCGGCCCCGTCATTGGCCTCGGTCAGCAGGTACTCCGCCGCGGCGAGACGCCAGAGGCTGGCATCGCGGGTCAGCTCAATGGCCGTGATGTCGGCCCGGATATCATCGCGAACTTCGTGCAATTGCCGCGTGATCACGTCCTGTTCGGCGCGGTCGGCATTCCAGGCCGTGACCTGAAAGCCGATCACCACACCCAGGATCACGATCACGAATTCGATGCCGACGGCGAGCCAGTTCTGGTCTTTCAGGGCGCGGGCAATGCGGGAAAGGATCATGGTGCGTTTGCCTCCGGGGCGTCGTCGGGCATCGCCGCGAGCACGTCACGGGCCCGTTCCAGCGTGCCCTGATGCCAGACCCGGTTGGCTAGGTTGGCGCGAGTGGTGAGGCGGGCAGCTCCGTAGACCGCGGCCGAATGGCGGATCGCCGCGAAGACGTCATAGAGGTGTGGCGGCAGGCTGTCGGGATCATTCGAGGCGTAGGCCTGAACCTCCAGAAGCAGGCCGGCATTGTCGGTGATCAGTCGCGCCAGCGAGGCATAGGCCAGTTCCTGGCGACGCACCTGCTCGTCAAACTCCACGAGTGCCTCGCGCAGGGCTTCGGACCGGATCAGGCGCATCTCGCCGGAGGCGACCAGCTCGGCATAGGTCGCCGAGCGTCCATTGGGGACCGGCGTGCCGATGGCGTTTTGCAGGCTGGCGAAGAATTCAAGATCGCTGACCTCGCTCTGGTTTCGGCGCAGTAAGGCCTCGAAGGCATGGCCGGCCTCGATACGGGCATCCAGTTGTTCGATGACGGTTGCGGTGCGCGTTTCGATCTCGGTGAAGTCGGTGTGCAGGCGTTCCAGGATCAGCGCTTCGCGTTGATGCTCGATCCGGGTCTCATTCCAGGCAGAGATCTGGAAACCGATCACCACGCCGGCCAGAACGATGATGAATTCGACGATGACGGCGAACCAGTTCTGGGTCCGCAGGGCCTGGGTGATGGAGGTGAGGATCATGGCGAGGTCTCCGGGGCGGGCACGGGCGAGGGCTGGCCCAATTCTTCCGCCAGTGAGGCGCGAAGCTGGTCGACCTCGTTTTTCAGCACGCGCAGGAAAAGGGCGGCCGAGCGATTGAGATAGATCGCAAAGGCCAGGTTGTTGGCCAATTCGGCGTCTTCAGGGGTGAGACTGTCCGCCAGGAGGACCGAGTCCACGCCCAGACCGTCCATCGTGACGCGAAGATGGGGACGGAGGGTGGCGACGATATCGACCTGCTGGGCCTTGATCTGGTCGATGACCCCGTGGGCATCGGCCTCGACCAGCGGTAGATTGGCCAGTTCCGCGCGCAGTGCCTCATTGCGGATGAGGCCGAGCCGGCCGCTGGAAATCAGCTCGTGCAGCGCCGCCGACTGGATCTGGACTTCCGAAACACGGGTGATGGCCAGAAGCGCGAACGTCTCGCGCGCCATCGCCTCGCGGTCGCCGGCATCGAAGGCGGCGAGAAAGCCTTCCGCCTGCTCGCGTGCATCATCAAGATCGCCGCTGGCATCGTCGAGCTCGTCACTGACCACCGCAAACTCGCTCAAAAGCCGTTCCAGATAGGCCTGCTCCAGCCCGCGTTCCTGGCGCGCCTCATTCCAGGCGGAGACCTGGAAACCGATCACCACACCGGCGATGACGATGATGAATTCCAAGCTGACGGCGAGCCAGTTCTGTTCGCGAACAGCCTTGGAGATCCGGGCGAGGATCATGTGTCAGCCTCACCGTCCGGCTCCGGCCGGTCGATGCGCCTGGCGCGGACCACGAAGAAGAAGCCGAGCGAGCCGATATAGGTGACGGCCAACAGGACGGAGATCATGACCGGCATATTCCCCATGCCCGCACCACCCGGCCCGGCCGGGCCGAGCCAGGCGAGGTCTGCGGACTGGCCGGCAGTCTCGTGGATATGCACGCCCAGGGCGGCAAAGTCGGAAAAGGCGAAGAGGACGCCCGACCCGGTCATCACCGCTCCGATCGAGTAGAGCAGGAGAAAGAGCGCCGCGACCCAGCGCTCCATGCGGTGGGCGAGGAAAAAGGACGCCGTCAGCATCGCAAAAACCAGCGCCATGAAATTGGAAAAGATGAAATTGGCGGTGTTGAGATATTCCGAGAATAGCAGCGCCAGTTCGAAATCAGACATCGTCACCGCCTCCCCAGCCGGTTGAGCGCCAGTTTTCAACAAAACCGCAAGGTGTGAAAGGGGGATGGCAGCGGGTTTGGTCCCCGTCGCGCAGCAAGCCGGGCGCGACGGGGAGAGGGTCAGACCCGGTGTGGCAGGAGTTTGCGGTTGCGCAGCAGGGCCGCGGAGATCAGGCTGACCAGCACGCCGATCGGGAAGATTTCGATGAAGGTCATCGGCAGGCGGAACCACCAATTACCGTACAGCTCCATCATGGCGCTCATCTCGTCGCGGAAGGCAGCCAGTTCCGCAGCGGTCGCGCCGGCCGCTTCGCGGGCGGCGATCTGGCCGTTGAGATAGCTGTCCATGAAGGCGCGGTCGGTGGCGTTGAAATAAATCTCCCAGGCGACGACGTAGAAGACGGCAGCGAGAGCCGCGACCCCGAGGCCCAGGGCGAGCGCTGGCCAGAAGCGGATCACCCCGCCCAGATTGATGTCGCGATGGCGTTTGATGGCGACGAAGATGATGGACAGTGACAGCAGCATGCCCAGATAGCCGATGGCCTCCGAGCCAACGCCGTCGGACCCGGCCAGCAGCGTCATGCCGAGGATCAGGAAGAGGGCGACAAGGCTGCCGGCGATGCTGCCGAAAACGAGAATGATACGGGTCATGATGTCGATATCGCCCGGTCGGGCGCCTCCTTGTTTGATGGACCGGTCCAGCCTGCCGGTCCCGCGCCGCGCGTCGTCACCCGGATGGGTGATTGTGACGAAATCACCCGTCTGACCGGGTCGTCGGAGTGGGCGTATCGCCCGCCGCCGGGATCAGGCGCAGGTCGCGGGCGGTCTCGATCGCCTGGATGCGGCTGGTGACGTCCAGCTTGTCGAACAGGCGGGCGATATGGGTCTTCACGGTATTGGGCGAGACGCCGAGCGTGCGGGCGAGTTCCTTGTTGCTGTCGCCGCTGACCAGGGCTTCCAGCACGTCCAGTTCGCGCGGGGTGATGGCGAGGGACTTCAGCGCCGCCTCATTGCGCACGAAGGGCGCGGGCGGCGCCCGGCGCGTGAGCCGCATCCCGACCCAGACCCCCAGTGCCGCGAAGGCGGCACCGATCAGCCCGATCATGATTTCAAGCGGGATCATGCGGGCCCAGAAGCGGTATTGCAGCCATTCCAGCGCGAAGGCCCCGAGCGCCAGCGCCGCCGCGTAGAGCAGGACGGGGCGCCACAGGCCGCGTATGCCTGCACGGTCAGTCACAGGCGAAATCATCAGCGCCGACCGGTCGGCAGGGAGCCGGGAAACCGTGCTCGCGCCAATAGTCGAACGTGCCGCTCGATCGCATCAATTGCCGGAAGGCCGGTGTTTGCCGATAGCGCGAGGCGCCGGGTTGCCAGATCGACACCGGCGAGACTGGCAGGCCCTCTGCGCCGAGCGGGGTGAGCAGGAGCGACAACAGCAAGGCGGGGTGGTCACGATCGTCCGGCGGCATGTAGTCGAGCGCTTCGCGCAGGAGTTCCGAATGGTCGCCATCCGGGGTCTGATAGGCGTCATAAATCTCCCCGAGGCGCGGAAACCCCGGCAATATCCAGGGCTGATTGGCCGCAATCAGGAAGGCAAGCCGTTCGTCATTCTCCTCCAGAACAGCGAAATTGACCCATTGAGTGGTGCTCAGCCCGTTGGCCAGATTGGCCTCCAGTGCCGCCAATGCTTCGTCCGTTCGGCCCATGGCGGCCAAGGTGTCGTAGTAATTTTCGGCGCATGCTGCGTACCGCGCCTCGATCTGCACGCAGGTCTGGAAGCTTGACAGGGCACCGTCCAGATCGCCGACAAAGAGCCGGCCCATGCCCAGCCAGTTATGGATTGTGGCGTCGTGGGGATTGAGCGCCGCCGCTCGATTCAGGTCCGTGAGAACCGAGCCAATGTCGCCCGGCTCGCCGTGGAACATCATCCGCTGCGATCGATGGCTGGCCCGAACCGCGATGGCAAGCGCATTGTCTGGATTCAGCGCCAGGGTTTGCCGGGCATAGCTTTCGGTCAGGGCCGCCTGGTCCACCCCGGCTTCGGGGCCATAGCCATGGGACCCCCGCACATTTGAAATCGCTGCCCGCAAGGCCCAGGCTGCGGTGAAATCGGGTGATTGCCCGACGGCCTGCGCCAGCAGGTCGGCGGCGACGTCGAGATCGGCGCGGCGATGGAAGAGGTCGCGTGCCTGCAGATAGAGGTCATAGGCATCGACACTGTCCGTCAGCGGTGCGACCGCAATTTCGGGCGCTTGAATGTCCAGAACCTCGCTGAGGGCGCGGACGATGGCATTGGCGATCTCGTCCTGGATGGCGAACAGGTTTTCCGCCGTCAGCGACTGGTCATAGGTCTGCGACCATAAATGCACATCGGTGCGGGCATCGATCAGCTGGGCGGTGATGCGGATCGTGTTTCCCGAGCGACGGACAGATCCTTCCAGCACGTGGCGAACCCGCAGCCGCTCTGCGATCTCGGGCACGCCCATCGTATCACTGCGATACTGGAAGGCCGAGGTCCGCGAGGTGACGTCCAGCCCTTCGATCCGGACCAGGACATTGAGGATCTCCTCTGAAATCCCGTCCGAGAAATATTGCTGGTCACCGGCCGGGGAGAGGTCGAGGAAGGGCAGGACGGCGATCGAATTGTCACTGGGGATGCCGTCGGCGACCGCGCCTGCGTCCGCTGTCGGCATTTCCGATTGGCCGGGCCGGGTCAGCATCTGGCTGCCTGCAATCACAGCGACGATGATAAGGGCCCCGATCAGCGCATAATCGGGCATTCCCGCCGCCGGGACATGACTGGCCTTGTCCGCCGGCCCGGTCTTCTTCAGCCCGTCCGGTGAGAGTTCGAAGGCCCAGGCGATGAAGAGAATGACCGGGAAGCCGGCCAGCAGCAGGACCAGGGCGAGACTGTCAGCCCAGTCGGGCAGGCCGGCAGCGCCGCCGATCGTTGCCACCACCTGCATGATCAACCAGGCAACCACCAGATAGGCGGCGGCGACGCGAAACACGCTGCGACGGCGCAATTCGGCAATCAATCCCAACATCTGTTCCGATTTCCCCCGGTAGTTGCGTGGCATCCTGACCATATTGGCAGAATAGGCAAGCTGACGCGGGACCCGGTCGAGCCGGGGCATCGGGCAAAGAAAACGCCCCGTCCGGGCAGACGGGGCGAGAGGTCATGACAGGTCTAGCGGGTTTGGGGGATGCTAGTCCTGCTCGTGAAGCCAGGCTGCGTGCTTGGGTGCGCGCTTGGTCTGGCTCCATTCCTCGATCATCGCCGGGGCGACGCGTTTCAGTTCGGCCATCTGCTCGTCGGTGCCGGTATTGGCGGCGAGTTCCAGACGGTGGCCATTCGGGTCGAAGAAGTAGATCGACTTGAAGATGCCGTGATTGACCGGGCCAAGCACGTCCAGGCCTTGTGCCTCGATATGCGCCTTGGAGGCCAACAGCGCGTCCATGTCCTCGACTTCGAAGGCGATGTGCTGGACCCATTCCGGCGTATTGCCGTCGCGGCCCATTTCCGGCGAGTTGGGCAGTTCGAAAAAGGCCAGGACATTGCCCATGCCGGCGTCCAGGAAGACGTGCATGTACGGGTCCGGCGCCTTGGTCGAGGGGACTTCGTCCTCGGCAATGGCGAGTTTGAAATCCATGCCCATGACACGCTGGTAGAACTCGACCGTCTCTTTCGCGTCCTTGCAGCGATAGGCGACGTGGTGGATGCGCTTGATGTTGACGGACATGATGTCCTCCTACTCGGCTGCGTTGATGACGCCGCGTTCGATCTGGTCGCGTTCGATGGATTCGAACAGGGCCTTGAAATTGCCTTCGCCGAAGCCTTCATCTTCCTTGCGCTGGATGAATTCGAAGAAGATCGGGCCGATCGCCTTGCCCGAGAAGATCTGCAGCAGCAGGCGCGGCTGGCCGCCTTCGGTGGTGCCGTCGAGCAGGATGCCGCGCTTCTTGAACTCTTCTGTCGGCTCGCCATGGCCCGGCAGGCGGTCTTCCAGCATGTCGTAATAGGTGGCTGGCGGCGCTGTCATGAATTCGGTGCCGGCCTTTTTCAGACGGTCCCAGCATTCCAGCAGATTGTCGCAGGAAAAGGCGATGTGCTGGATGCCTTCACCCTTGTACTCGCGCAGATATTCCTCGATCTGGCCGACGGCTTCGGACTTCTCTTCGTTCAGCGGGATGCGGATCAGACCGTCCGGTGCCGTCATGGCACGCGAGACCAGGCCGGTATATTCGCCCTTGATGTCGAAATAGCGGATCTCGCGGAAATTGAAGAGGTCCTCGTAGTACTTGGCCCAATAGTCCATCCGGCCCTTGTAGACATTGTGGGTCAGGTGATCGATCACGTTGAAGCCACAACCCTCGGGGTGGATGTCGACGCCGTCGAGATAGACAAAATCGATGTCATAGATCGACTTGCCGTCCTCGAAACGGTCGATCAGATAGACCGAGGCGCCGCCAATGCCCTTGATCGCCGGGATGACCAGCTCGGAAATGCCCGGCTCGGTCAGCACCGGCTCGGCGCCGCGCTCCAGCGCTTCCTCATAGGCCGCCGCCGCATCGCGAACGCGAAAGCCCATGCCGCAGGCTGACGGGCCATGTTCCTTGGCGAAGAAGGACGCTTGCGTGTCGGGCTCGTAATTGATCAGGAAATTGATCCCGCCCTGGCGCCACAGCTCGACATCCTTGGAGCGGTGATTGGCGATATGGGTAAAGCCCATGGCCTGGAAGACCGGCTCGATGATGCCGCGCTCTGGGGCGGTGAATTCCACGAAATCGAAGCCGCAAAGCCCTATCGGATTTTCGAACAGGTCAGCCATGTCATCTCTCCTGGAGTGTCGGGGCGACGCCGTGGGGCCGCTCCCGGACCGGGGCGGAGGCGCGCTGTGTTCAATGTGCCCCTTGACTACCTTATTGGTTGCTATTGCGTCAAGTTGTGATTGCAACTATCATGGTGTCATGACCCAGACGAACACCCATGCAGCCAGCCCGTCCGCTGACGCCCTGGCGTCCGCCGACCGATCCGACCTTGCCGAGACGTCGGCCGACTTCGTGACCGACGTGGACTGCGAGCCGATCCGGCTCACGGAATACTGGCCCTACCAGGTCACCGTGCTGGCCGACCGGATCGCCCGTCTGACGGCGGCCATCGTCAAGCGCGAGGCCGGACTCAACCTGTCGCAATGGCGGGTGCTGGCGGCGATTGCCGAGGCGCCCGGGCGGACGGCGGTTGAGGTGGTGACGGTGACACCTATGGACAAGGGCATTGTCTCGCGCGCCACCAAGGCGCTGCTGGAAGGCGGTCTTGTGGTGCGCCGGGCATCGCAGGCCGACGGCCGGGTCAGTCATCTCTACCTGACCAGCAAGGGCAAGACGGTCTATGCCCGTTTGCGTCAAGCGGTGGAAGTGGTGCCGCTCGCCGCCAACCGGATGATGGATGCCGGCGAGCAGGGGGCGTTTTGTTCCCTTGTGACACGACTTGCCAATTCCGTGCCGGACGAAGCGCGATAGACAAGCGAATCGGCTCATCAAATATCACCGTATGTCAGCCAGTCCCGGTGTATAGGAAGGTCTCGAATCAAGGTCGGTTTTCCGTGCGCCAGGCGATCATTATTGCTGTCCATGTCCTGATTTCGGTGGTTTTTGCCGGAATTTCCGGCCTTGCTGCGCACAAAATCCTGATGTCGTCCCTGTCGATGGCGCGGGCCGAAATGCTGCAATCCTATATCCGGGTACGGGCGGATCGCGAGCAGACCCTGTTCGACGAAGCGCGCACTCTGGCCGAGGCTGCCGAGGCCGCTTTCCTGCGCCGTCACGCCCTGATCGATGGCGAGGATATCGTCGACGACTTCAACGCCTTGTTCCCGCCCTTTGGCGACGGCACCCGGCGCAGCCATCCCGACCTGTTCGACGGCCGCTCCCTGCCCGGCGCCGATCATGTGTTCGGCATCGGCGCCTATATGGGCGACGGCGAGAACATGACCATCGAGGAACAGCGCCGCTACATGGCCGGCTTCCATGTCGTGCGCGCCTTCGGTGAAGCGCATCTGGGCGAATTCTCCAGCCTGTACTATTTCACGCCGGACCGCCGCGTCGTGATCTTTGCGCCGGAGCGCGCCGACCGGCTCGCCTTCTACCGCTATGAGGCGCCGGCTGATTTCAACCTGCAGGCGGATGAAGACCCGCGCCTGTTCAGCCTCGAGACCAATCCCGACAGCGCCATGCAATGCACCCGCCTGTCGCGTTTTGTCTATTCCGACGGTGGCGAGCGCTCGGCGACCGCCTGTCGCAAACCGATCCGCGTCGATGGCGAGCTGATGGGGGCTTTCGGCACCTCGATCGACATGACCGAACACCTGGCCTCCTCGCTGGAAGCGCCGCCGGCCGGTGGCGTGAATCTGGTGTTCGACCGCGACGGCAGTGTCATCGCCCGAGGGCAGACCCTGCAGCAGGCCCGCGCGATCGGTATCAACCCGGTCGAGATCATGGCCCTTCTGCGCGATGATCCGCGACCGCGCGGTGTCGTCGGAACGCCGCGCAGCGAGTTTCTGGTCGCCTTCAGCCGGATTGCCGGTCCCGACTGGTATTTTGTCTCGGTCAGTCATCTCGCCGAAATCAAGGCCGCCTCGGATCGCTGGGGCTGGCGATTGTTCTGGTTCATCCTCGTGGTGTCGCTGGTGATCACCTCGCTTCGTGGCTTGTTGCGGCGCTCGAACTTCGTGCGCGCCTTCCTCGAACCGCAGGCGCCAGCCCCGGCGACGCGTCGCTACATGTCGACCCCGGCCCGCCCGGGACAGGACGCCAAGCCGCCCCGTGATGCCGGTCCGCCGCCGGGCGGACACTGACCGGCCGGGCACCCGCTCATCAACTCTTGACGCCCGTGCGCGGAATAAGCACTGGCCAGCCACGCCCTCACAGCGTATGAGGGCGCGCCTTTTCACGACAGGAATGACATCATGAGCGCGTCCCTCGACAAGCTGCGCAATATCGCCATCGTGGCGCACGTTGACCACGGCAAGACCACGCTGGTCGACCAGCTGCTGCAACAGTCCGGAACGCTGGGCGAGCGGGCCAATGTGTCCGAGCGCATGATGGATTCCAACGATCTGGAAAAAGAGCGCGGGATCACCATCCTGGCCAAGAACACCGCCGTCACCTGGAATGACTGGAACATCAATATCGTCGACACCCCCGGCCACGCCGATTTCGGCGGCGAGGTTGAGCGCGTCCTGTCGATGGTCGATGGCGTCCTGCTTCTGGTCGATGCGGTGGACGGCCCGATGCCGCAGACCTCCTTCGTGACCAAGAAGGCGCTGGCCCGCGGCCTCAAGCCGATCGTCGTGATCAACAAGGCCGATCGTCCCTCGGCCCGCCCGGACTGGGTGGTCGACCAGACCTTCGACCTGTTCGACCGTCTCGGCGCCAATGAGGAACAGCTCGACTTCCCGGTCGTCTACGCGTCGGCCCTGCAGGGCTGGGCTGCCAATGAGGCCGGCGTGATCGGCACCGACATGACGCCGCTGTTCGAGATGATCACCGCCCACACGCCGCGCCCGGATGTCGACCTCGACGGCCCGCTGCAGCTGCAGGTCTCGGCCCTGGACTACTCCTCCTTCACCGGTGTGATCGGCATTGGCCGGGTCGCCCGTGGCCGTGTCGCCCGCAACCAGCCGGTCGTGGTCGCCAAGGCCGATGGCAGCGAACAGCGCGGCAAGGTGCAGCAGATTTTCGGCTTCCATGGCCTCGAGCGGGTCGAGCGTGAGAGCGCCCAGGCGGGTGACATCATCACCTTCACCGGCATCGACAATCTGAAAATCTCCGACACGCTGTGCGATCCGGCCAACGTCGAGGCGCTGCCGCTGCTCTCGGTTGACGAGCCGACCCTGTCGATGACCTTCCAAGTCAATGACAGCCCCTTTGCCGGCCGCGAAGGCAAGTTCGTGACCTCGCGCAATCTCAAGGAACGTCTCGACCGCGAGCTGATCCACAATGTGGCGCTGAAGGTCGAGCAGCAGGACAATCCGGACAAGTTCACCGTCTCCGGACGTGGCGAACTGCACCTGTCCATCCTCATCGAAACCATGCGCCGCGAAGGCTTCGAGCTGGCCGTCGGTCGTCCGCGCGTGGTCATCAAGGAAATCGATGGCGAGCTGTGTGAGCCCTATGAGAGCCTCACCGTCGACCTCGAGGAAGACCATCAGGGCGGCGTCATGGAAAAGCTCGGCCAGCGCAAGGCCGAGATGAAAAACATGGTGCCGGACGGGCATGGCCGCGTCCGCATCGACTACATCATCCCGACCCGCGGCCTGATCGGTTTCCGCTCGGAATTTCTCACCCTGACCTCGGGCACCGGCCTGATGTTCCACACCTTCGACCACTACGCCCCCAAGACCGGCGGCGAGATCGGCCAGCGTCACCACGGCGCCATGGTCTCGATGATCGACGGCAAGGTGCTGGGCTTTGCCCTGTTCAACCTGCAGGAGCGCGGCAAGCTCTTCGTCGGACACGCCGTCGAGGTCTATGAAGGCATGATCATCGGCGTCAATTCCCGCGATGACGACATGATCGTCAATCCGACCAAGGGCAAGAAGCTGACCAATATGCGGGCCTCGGGCACGGACGAGAACATCGTCCTGACCACCCCGATCAAGCTGACCCTGGAATACGCGCTGGAATTCATCAATGACGACGAACTCGTCGAGGTGACCCCCCAGACCATCCGCATTCGCAAGACCTTCCTCAAGGAACACGAGCGGAAAAAGGCATCGCGTTCCGCGGGTTAGAGTCAAAACACCTTGTCATCCCCGTTGGACGTCCGGCGAAGGCCGGACGCAGGACGGGGACCCATATGCCCGCCACTAGTTAGGTCCCTGACTTTCGCCCCGCCTTCGCGGGGCGGGAACCTGCGCCCGCGCAAGCGGGTGGCAGGGATGACAAATTTGCAGCAGGCCCGACTCCCGAGCCCCTCCCTCACGTCCCCACATAAAGCTTCCGCTTGCCGGACTCGGCCTGTTTCTTCGCCTGCTTGAGCAGCCTGTGATACTCGTCGGGATCGCGGGCCCAGCCGTTGGGCTCCATGCCTTCGCCGAATTCTCCGTCGAGCATGCGGGCGATGTCGCGCAGGGTCTGCACCACGTCGAGGCGGACACTGTCATCATCAGCGCGGAAATACGCGTTCAGCTCGTCCAGCGCATTGCCCAGCCAGCTGGACTTCAGCCGGTCCAGCAGGATTTCGGCTGTGGCGATGGCAGCCTTGCTATCGCCCTTGGCGAGTTGCTGCTGCATGGCGTCGTGAATGGCTTTCAGGGCCAGGCATTCATAATGCACGCAATCGCCGATCAGCGCGCCTTGCGTGGTGGTGAGGTCGGGGTTTTTCAGGGTGATCGGCGCTTGCGGGTCGATCGGGCGGGTTGAGCGCGGCATGGGTGTCTCCAATCTTTGGTAGGTTTTCAGACAGGGTGAGGGGTCCGCACGCGTGAGCGCCGGAGAGATGGGAGGGAGCGGGATGCCGGCCGGAGCCGATAAAGCGCTGATTTAATAACGGTAGGCTTCGACAAGCATCCCGCTCACGGAGTTTTCCCGGACGCTCTCGCGACCGATTCCAATGCGTCAGGTAGATGGGGTCGGTCGTTTAGTGCCCCGCGACCTGGTCGCACGCCCTGCCGGAGCTTCGGGATGTCACCCCCGAGACGCGGACAGGCTCCGCTCGTTTCCGGGCACAAGTGACTGAGCTCGCGCCTCCCGTCCCGAAAACCGAGGGCATTATCGCTTGCGGTGAAGGGGAGCGGATAAGTTTGCCGCCTATCCCCGTAACAAACACCGTCATCCCGGCGCACGCCGGGACCCGGAATGCGACGCAAGCTGTTACCAGGCCAGGCGAAATCGTGTGCGCGAGACTGGGTCCTGACTTTCGTCAGGATGACGATTATTGGGCGGCCAGGGCGGGGATAAACTCCCGCTTGTCTCCCCGCATGCGGGGAGGTGGGCTCGGTATCGCGCAGCGATGCCGAACTCGATGGGGTCGAAAAAGGGCGGGTGAGCATCGCGAGGGAAAGACATGTCGGCGGCCCTTCACCGGTGAATGTCGCTCATTCCGTACCCGACCCTCGACAGTCGCGTTTTCACCCGCTACGCATCCCGTAACAAAACATAAACCCTGACGGGAGGTCCGTACCATGTTTGATAATCTGTTTTCCCTTGAGGGCCGTGTGGCTCTGATCACCGGCGGCTCGCGCGGCATTGGCGAGATGATCGCCGAGGGCTATGTGCGGGCCGGGGCCAAGGTTTACATTACCGCACGCAAGGCGCCCGATTGCCTGGCGACGGCCGAGCGCCTGTCCGAGCTCGGCACTTGTATCGCCCTGCCGGGTGACGCGTCTGGCGCAGATGGAGCCCAGGCTCTGGCCGCCAAGTTTCTCGAGCATGAGAGCAAGCTCGACATCCTGGTCAACAATGCTGGCGCCGCTTGGGGCGCACCGCTGGACGAGTTTCCCGAGAGCGGCTGGGACAAGGTCATGGACCTCAATGTCAAGACGCCCTTCTTCCTGATCCAGGCCCTGCACGGCGCCCTCAAGGCGGCCGCCTCGCCGCAACAGCCGGCCAAGGTGATCAATATCGCCTCGATCGACGGGCTGTCGGTCAACATGATGGAGACCTATTCCTATGCCGCGTCCAAGTCCGGCATCATCCATCTGACCAAACGCCTCGGCCTGGAAATGGCCAAGGAAAACATCAATGTCACCGCGATTGCGCCGGGCGCCTTTGCCTCTTCGATGAACAAGGTGGCGCGCGATCATGCCGAGATGGTGTCGAAGGGCGTGCCCTCGGGCCGGGTCGGTGAGCCGTCCGACATGGCGGGCGCGGCGATCTTCCTGGCCTCGCGGGCCGGGGATTATGTGGTGGGTTCGACCGTCGTGGTGGATGGCGGCGTGGCGCAGGCGCGCGGGGCTTTTTAGGGGCGGATCGAATTGAGTTTTTGGGGGCGGGTCTCGCGTGGCGGGCCCGCCCCTTTTTGTGAGCGGAAGCAAGCATTGTGGTCTTGTCAGCCAGCTGAAACTCCCCCTGAGGCGTCCTCCCGGCAAGACAATCAAGGGTGAAAGGGCGCGGATCGCGCCATTTTCGACTCACGCCCGCTCCCCCTTGCCTCCCCCGTTCCGGGTATTCCCGGCAGGCGGGGCTGCGACCGATAATCCGCCCGTCTTGAACAGGGGAGGACGTGATGCGGTGGTTGCGGGCATTCTTGATAGTGGCGTGTGTCGGGCTGGTCTCGGCCTGCAATACGATAACCGGCGGGCCGCTGGTCCGGCCGGGTGAGCCGACCGGTGTGCTCGAGATATCGAATGGCTCGCGTCATACGCTGACAGCGGTGTTGATCTCGGATTGCTCGGCGATGAGCTATGGCCTCAATCGCTTGCCCTCGGGCGTGACCATCCCGCCGGGACGGTCCTATCGCTTCACCGTGTCGGCCGGGTGCTGGGATGTCGATGCCGGCCTCGCCTACGGCACGACGCTGCACGAGGCCCGCTTTCGCACCCAGGTCCGGCAAGGGCGATTGACCCGTCACATCATACGCGGCTGATCTGGCGGCCGATGGCGTGAAAACGGGCGCCGGAGATGTCTCCGGCGCCCGCCTCATTTGTGGAACGGGTGTGAGCCGTGGCCGACGGGTTACTGACCCATGCGGCGGACTTCCACCTCACCCATGTCGAGGGCCCGGATACCGGCTTCGATCTCGGCGGCATCGCCGATGATCAGCCAGACCAGCTGTTCGGGGTGAACGACTTCCTGGGCCGCAGCGCGGACTGTCTCCAGATCGAGCGCGTGATAACGCGCGGTGATCGTGGCCGGATAGTTCCAGTCCCGGCCCAGATTGGCGCTGTTGGCCAGCGAGTTGCGAACCGCAGCCGAGGTCTCGAACTGACCCGGCAGCGAGCGGGTCGAGTTGTTGACGGACCGCTGCAGCTCCTCGGCCGTGGCCGGGTTGGTCGAGGTGAACTCGTCAAACTCGCGCAGGAGTTCGGCGAGCGAGTCCGAAGTGCGGTCGGTCTGGACCGGCGCATAGACCATCCAGGGCCGCTGGCCGCGGGCACCCCAGAGCAGGGTCTGGGCACCGTAGGACCAACCCTTGTCCTCACGCAGGTTCATGTTGACCCGGGCGGTGAAGGAGCCACCGATGGCGTCATTCATGGCCGCGTAGACTTCCGGGTTGTCGACTGAGCCGGACGGGCCGATGAGGCCGGCCAGGATCAGCGATTGCGGCGAGTTCGGGCGATCAATGATGATCACACGGGCGCCGTCGGCATTGCTGGCCTCGGTCAGGTTTTTCTGCGGCAGCGGCGCGTCGGGTGCGCGCCAGCCACGGAAGGCCCGCTCGAGGATCGGCGTCACCTCGTCCAGCGTCGTGTCACCGACGATGAACAGGGTGGCATTGTCCGGACGCAACCACGCTTCCTGGTGGGCCAGCAGGTCGGCACGACTGAAACCGGTGACGGCTTCCGGCGTACCCGATCCGGTGAAGGGCACCGAATAGGCGTGACCCTCGCCGAACATTTCCGGCGGCAGCATGCGCAGGGCGATGGCGATCGGATTGGCCATTTCCTGCTGGATGCCGTTCAGCGTCTGGGCGCGGACCCGGTCGATATCCTCGTCCCGGAAGCTGGGATCGGTGATGACCGTGGCCATCAGCTCGACCGACGGACGCAGGTTCGAAGTGAGGGCCGACAGGGTCACCGAGGAGGTGTCCAGGCCGGCACCCGTGCCGAGATTGGCGCCGAGGCTTTCGGCCCGTGCGGCAATGTCGGTGGCATCCATCCGCCCGGCACCTTCGTCCAGCATGTTCATGGTGAAACTGGCGAGACCCAATTGACCGCCTTCAACGCTGTCGGCTGCATAGCCGGCATCGAAGACCATCTGCATCTCGACCACCGGGACGGCGTCGCGGCGCACAAAGACGATATCGACACCGTTCGACAGTTCGGCGGTCTCAACCGACGGCCAGACCAGTTCCGGTGTCGAGTCGACCACCGGCAGGGCCGAGCGGTCGGCATCGGTTTCAACGCTGGCATACTGACCGAACGGCAACACGGTGATTTCGTGCGAGCCGGTGGTCAGCCAGTCATTGGCCGTCGCGGTGACCTGGTCGGCGTCGGCATTGTTGAGACGCTCCAGCTGGGTGCGCCAGAAGCCGGGATCACCGGCATAGAGCGCGCCTTCGGCGAGGGTGACGGCCTTGCCGCCAAAGCCGCCAATCTGTTCCAGACCGCGCACGACACCGGCATTGATGCGGGTGCGGGCGGCAGCCAGCTCGTCATCGGTTGGACCTTCGGCGAGCAGTTCAGCGACGATTTCGTCGATCCGTGCCGAAGCCGCTTCGACGTCCTCACCCGGATTGAGTGTGACTTCGATATGGAACTGGCTGGCCAGCTGATGGGCTTCAACATAGGCGACGGCCCGGGTTGCAACCTGGCGACCGAAGACGAAGTCCTGATACAGGCGCGAGGTGCGTCCGCCGCCGAGTACGGTGGCGAAGAGTTGCAGGTCATTGCGCGCCTCGGTGATGCGGCCGGGCACGACCCAGGTGCGGTAAATGCGCGCTTGCGGCACGTCGTCATAGAGCACTTCGGTGGTGTCGTAGCGGCGCTCCGGGATCCACTCATTGATGCGGTTCAGCGGTGGTCCGACCGGGGCGTCACCGAAATAGCGCTCGACCAGGGGACGGGCTTCTTCGGCATTGATGTCGCCAGCCAGGACCAGGACGGCATTGGTGGCGCCGTAATATTGCAGGAACCATTCACGCACATCGTCCAGCGAGGCGGCGTCCAGATCGTCCATCGACCCGATCGTGGAGTGGGCGTAGGGATGGCCTTCCGGGAAGAGGGCGCGCAGCTGGGAATACTCGACCATCCCATAGGGTTGGTTGTCGCCTTGGCGCTTCTCGTTCTGGACCACGCCGCGCTGCTCGTCGAGACGCTCCTGGTCAATGGCGCCAAGCATGTGGGTCATCCGGTCGGATTCCATCCACAGCGCCATTTCAAGGGCTGGCGTCGGCACGGTCTGGAAATAATTGGTGCGGTCGAACCAGGTGGTGCCATTCATGCCGGTTGCACCGACCTGTTCGAACGGACCGAAATACTCGTCATTATAGTTTTCCGACCCGTTGAACATCAGGTGTTCGAACAGGTGGGCAAAGCCGGTCCGGCCCTCCGGCTCGGCGCCGGATCCGACACCATACCAGATCGAGACCGCGACGATCGGTGCCTTGCGGTCTTCATGAACGACAACGGTCAGGCCGTTCTCGAGTTCGAATTGTTCAAATGGAATGTCGACGTCCGGGACCTGGGCGCTGGCCAGTCCTGTCCATGACAGGGCCGCCGCGAGGGTCACCGCAAGAATGCGTGGCATGAATGTCTCCCACCTCTGCTTCGTGTTGTGCACAACGTGACGCTGCAGGGCGTGGAGTTTAACTAAATTTCCTGTAATGGACACGGCGCCCCGGGCATGCTTGCCCGACTCAGGCCTTCTTTACGAACTCGGTCTTCAACCCCATCTGGCCGACACCGTCGATGCGGCAGTCGATATCGTGATCGCCGTCGACGAGCCGGATATTCTTGACCTTGGTTCCGACCTTCACGACCTGGCTCGTGCCCTTGATCTTGAGATCCTTGATCACGGTGACGGTGTCGCCATCGGCCAGCTCGGCGCCATTGGCATCGCGCCAGACCTTCGTCGCCTCGCCATCGCCCGCATTGGCCGGCGCATCGGCCGACCATTCATGGGCACATTCCGGACAGACCAGCAGCGCCCCGTCCTCATAGGTCCATTGACAGTCGCATTGCGGGCAGGGCGGGAGTTCGGCCATGGTCGTGTCCTTGTCGGGCGCGGCGGGGCCGGCATGGCGGCAGGGCCTCCCTTTAGACGCGGGTCCCCGGCATTCGTCGAGTCAGCAGTTGCAGGCGGCAGCTGCAAGCGGCAATGGCGAGACCGGGCTGTACCTTGCCGAGCGCCAGCGATCAGGCCTGCCGCATCAGCCTCCGCCGCGGATCGCCTGCACGACGCCGATCACCACGCCGACATTGAAACCGATGCCGAGCGTTGTCACCGTGGCGGCCAGTGCGGCAACGAGGGCCAGCATCACGGCACGCAGGGGCATCATCATCACGGCGCGGACCCGTTCCGGCCCGACCCAGCGCGGCCGGGTCAATTTTTCGACCAGGTCGACAAAGCCGCCGCGCCACAGGCAAACCGTGAGGAATATCCAGATCGCGGCCCAGACAAGCGGCGCGACCGTCAGGGCCAGGCCCATGCCGGGCAGATCGAGCAGGGCCTGGATGTCTTCGAACATATTGGGTCACTCCGGCGCACATTCCTCATTAGCCTTTACACCCGTCGCGCGCTACATGCGCAGTGAAGGCTGTTGCTCGACGCATTTGCTGTGAAAAGGCTGCGGCGGACGCGACGGATCGGGGTGACCGGATCGTGTCACAACAGGGACAGGCTCAGGGGCAGGTTGACGGGAATGGTGTCGATGAAGCGGATTTGGATCGGTGTGGTCGGTCTTGTAGTGCTGGCTGCGGTCGGCTGGTGGTGGATGTCGCAGGGGGCACAGGCCGCCGGCGAGATGGTGATAGAGACCGAAACGGTCAGCGAGGGCGAGGTGCGCCGCATCGTCTCGGCCTCGGGTGCCGTACGGGCACTGGTCACGGTCGAGGTCGGCTCGCAGCTGTCCGGCCAGATCGAAGCGCTCTATGTCGATTTCAACGACACCGTCGAGGCCGGGCAGGTCATCGCCCAGCTCAATCCGGAGACCTACCAGACGCGTATCCGTGAGGCCGAGGCCAATCGCGCCACGGCCGCCGCGACACTGGCCCTGCAGCGCGCCAACCGCCTGACCGCCGAAGCCAATGCGCGCTCCGCGCAACAGGAATATGATCGTATCCAGGCGCTGTTCGACCGCGGTATCTCGGCTCAGGCCGCGCTCGAAAACGCCCTGACCGCACACGAGGCGGCGCAGGCCAATCTCGCCGTATCCGACGCCCAGATACGCAACGCACAAGCCGTTCTGGCGCAGCGTGACGCGACCCTGGAAGGCGTTCAGATTGATCTCGAACGCACCACGATCCGGGCGCCGATCAATGGCATCGTCGTTGATCGCGCCGTCGATGAAGGCCAGACGGTGGCGGCCAGCCTGTCGGCCCCGACCCTGTTCACCATCGCCCAGGATTTGGGCCAGGTGCAGATCGATGCCCAGGTTGACGAGGCCGATATCGGCCAGATCGCCGAGGGGCAGCCGGTCTCCTTCACGGTTGATGCCTATCCGGGTCTCGACCTGACCGGCGTCGTCGACCAGATACGCCTGGCACCGCAAACCCTCAACAATGTGGTCACCTACACGGTGGTCATATCGGCCGCCAATCCGGGCCAGCGCCTGCTGCCCGGCATGACGGCGAACATGGACATCATCACCGGCGAGCGCACCGACGTGCTGACCGTGCCCAATTCGGCCCTGCGTTTCCGGCCATCACCGGCCCTGGAAAGCCGGACCCGACCGGTTGAGGCCGGTGGCGCCGGCGCCGGCGGCGGCGGACGGGGTGGGGTCGGTCGCGGTGGCCCCGGTGGCGGCCGCGGTGGCAATCCGATGGGCCAGATGGCTGACCAGCTCGAACTCACCCCGGATCAGGTCGAACGGGCCGGTGCCATTTTCCGTCAGGTTTTCGGTCGCATGGCCGCGGCGGCCCAGGCCGGCGAGGCGCCGGACCGCGAAGCCGCCCAAGCGGAGATCATGCGCGAGCTGCAGGGTGTTTTCACACCGGAGCAAATGGCCCGCTATCGCGACATCCAGCGCGAAGCGCGCGAAACCCGCTCCGTGACGGTCTGGGTGCTCGAGGCGGATGGTATGCTGGTTGAGCGGCGTATCCGCGTCGGCATCAATGACACCCAGCAGACCGAAGTGGTCGGCGGTGAACTGGAGGCCGGCGACGCCATCATCACGCGGGCCCGCGAGGTTCGCGAGTAATGCCGGCGCTGATCGAATGCCGCGATCTGGTCAAGACCTACACAATGGGCGATCAGGTCGTGCACGCCCTCAACGGGGTCTCGCTCGATATCGAAGCGGGCGAATATGTCGCCATCATGGGGACGTCGGGATCCGGCAAATCGACCCTGATGAACCTGCTCGGCGCGCTCGACCAGCCAAGCTCGGGCGAGTTGCGGATTGCCGGCGAGAATGTGCGGGCGCTGGGGCCGGACGCGGTGTCGCGCTTTCGCAATCGCACGATCGGCTTCGTCTTCCAGCAATTCAATCTTCTGCCGCGGACCAGCGCCGTCGAGAATGCCGGCCTGCCGCTGATCTATTCCGGCCTGCCACATGGCGAACGGGTGGCCCGGGCCATGAAGCGGTTGCAACAGGTCGGGTTGGGTGACCGGACCGACCATCATCCGGCGCAATTATCCGGCGGTCAGCAACAGCGCGTCGCCATCGCCCGGGCATTGGTCAATGATCCGAAAATCCTGCTCGCCGATGAGCCGACCGGCGCGCTCGACACCAAGACGTCCGAGGACATCATGGCGATCTTCGACCAGCTCAACCGCGAGGGCATCACGGTTATCCTCGTGACTCACGAGCAGGAAGTGGCCGATCATGCCCGCCGCCAGATCGTGTTCCGGGACGGTGTCATCGTGGAGGATCGCTCATGAATGCCTTTGCTTCACTGCGGGTCGCACTGACGGCCCTGCGTATCAACGCCCTGCGCAGTGCGCTGGCCATGCTCGGCGTCATCATCGGCGTCGCCTCGGTGATCGTGCTGGTCTCGATCAGCGAGGGAACGAAGCAGGCGGTCGAGGCGCAAATCGCCAGTTTTGGCGCCAATCTCCTGATCATCCGGCCCGGCTCGTCCACGTTCGGCGGCCGCCGCGGCGGTGCCGGCTCTGCCGATCCGTTGACCGACGGCGATGTGCTGGCCATCCGCGAAGAGGTTGCCGGCCTGTCCGGCGTGTCCGGCGAAGTCTCCGCAAGCACCACCCTGGTATTCGGTGGCATCAACTGGACCTCGCGCATCCAGGGCGTGAATCCGGACTATTTCACCGCCCGCGGCTGGATCATCGATGAGGGGCGAGCTTTCTCCGGCGCCGAGGATATCGCGGGCCGGCGCTATGTCCTGGTCGGCCAGACCATTATCGAAGAGCTGTTCGACGGCGCCAACCCGATCGGCCAGTCCATCCGTATCGGTGCCCAGCCGTTTGAAGTCATTGGTACGCTCGCGGCCAAGGGCGAGAGTTCTTGGGGGCAGGACCAGGACGATGTTGTGTTCGCACCACTCTCAACCGTGCGCCAGCGCTTCGGCGCCGGCATGAGCGTGACGGTGCGCGACGCGGTGTCCACCATCTATGCCGATATCGCACCGGGCGAATCGACGTCGCGCGTGATCGCCGACATTGAGGACCTCCTGCGCATCCGCCGCGATATCCAGCCCGGCGCCGAGGATGATTTCGCGGTCGGTTCGCTGGCCGAATTCATCCGAGCCCGCAATGAAACCGAGAGCCAGCTCGGCCTGCTGCTCGCGGTGGGGGCCGGGATCGTGCTGCTGGTCGGCGGCATCGGGATCATGAATATCATGCTGGTCTCGGTGACCGAGCGCACCCGCGAGATCGGCTTGCGCCTGGCTGTCGGGGCGCGTCGCGCCGATGTCCGCAACCAATTCCTGATCGAGAGCATTGTGCTGTGCGTGATCGGTGGCCTGGCCGGACTGGTGGTCGGGGTTGGCGGGACGCTGATCTATGCCGAGGTCGGTCAGCTCGAGATCGCGATTGACCCGGTGATTGTGGCCATCGCCATCGGCGCATCGGCCTTTGTCGGTGTCTTCTTCGGCCTTTATCCGGCCCACCGTGCCTCACGTCTCAATCCGATCGACGCGCTGCGCTTCGAATGACCCGGACCGGCGTCAGCTGGTATCGCCGCGTGGTTTGGGGGGCGTGTTCGGCAGGTCGAAGATGAAGCGGGCGCCCTTCTCCGGTTCCGACTCGACGCGGATCGTCCCGCCGAGGCGTTCGACCGCCTGACGCACCACGGCAAGGCCGATGCCGGTGCCTTCATACTGTTCGCGCGTGTGCAGGCGCTGGAACGGCGCGAAAATCTTTTCGGCAAAACGCATGTCCAGCCCGATACCGTTGTCGGCGACGGTGAAGCACCAACCGGTTTCGGTTTCGCGGGCTGACAGCGAAATCTCCGGATCCGCGTCGCCGCGATATTTGACGGCGTTCGAGATCAGGTTTTGAAGGATCTGGGTCAGCAACACGCGGTCGGACTCGATCACCGGCAGCTCGCGCGCCGTGATCCGGGCCTTGTTCTCGGTGATCGCGGTTTCCAGCTGGTCGGTAATTTCATTGACCAGCGCACCGGTATCGACGGTGGCGAGGTTCAGGGGCTGGCTCGACAGCTTGGAGTAGGACAGGAGCTCGTTGATCAGACGCTGCATGCGCTGGGCGGCATCGGCGAGGAAGTCGAGACTGCGCACGCCATCTTCATCCAGCTTGTCGGAATAGCGCCGCTTCACCAGCGAGGAGAAGGCTGCGACCTTGCGCAGCGGCTCCTGCAGATCGTGCGAGGCGACCGTGGCGAAACGGTCGAGCTCGCGATTGGTGCGTTCCAGCTGTTCATTGATGGCGCGCAGCTCCGACACGTCGGTGAGAATGGCATAGCTGCGCAGCGGCTTGCCTTCGGAATCCCGCTCCAGGAAGGACGACAACAGGACATCGATCGGCTCGCCCGTCTTGCGGATGAAGCGATAGGGTGTGTTGATGTTCTCGCCGACGCGGAACAGTTTCGGCAGCTCCACCTCGACGGCACGTTTGCGCGATTCCGGGTCGAGAAAATCCACGGACCTGCGACCGATCACCTCAGCTCGTTTGTAACCGAGATGGGTCAGCCAGAAATCGCTGACCTCGACGATGAACCCGTCATTGTCGATGGTGTGCATCATGGCCGGCGTGGCGCGGTAGATGCGTTCGAAGCGGGCGCGCTCCTCGGTCATCATGGATTCCAGGCGCCGCGTGGCGTCGATATTCCACAACACGCCGGAGGCGGCGATGGCCCTGCCGTCATCGGCCCGCTCGATGATGCGTCCGGTCGAGCGGTGCCAGACATAATCGCCGTTCAGGTCGCGCAGGCGGTACTGGTCATCAGCCTGGACATCACAGGTGGTGAGGATATGGGCGACGGACGCATCGACGCCGGCCATATCGGCCGGGTGGATCCGTTCACGCCATTCGTCCAGCGGTATGGTGCGGGTTTCGTCAGCGCCGAAGAGTTCGGCGACAATGGTGCCGCGTAGATCGATGGTGCGCGCGACGAGGTCGATCCGCCAGGTGCCGAGCGCCGCCGCCGTGACGGCCTGAAAGAGTTGTTGTTCGCGATCCGCCAACGCTTCCTGGGTCGACAGGCGTTCCGAGATATCGGCGACGAACCCGGTTGCGAAGGAGGGGCGGCCATCCTTGTCACGCTCTGAAACCCGGCCGCGATTATGGACGCGGATCCAACCATCGGCTTCCGACTGATAGCGAAAGACGACATCGATCGAGTCACGCTCGCCGGCGCGCAGGGCCTCGAAAGACGCGCGTGCCAGGTCGAGATCGTCACGATGGACGCGCTCCTCCCAGTCGTCATAGGTGACGCGGGCATCGCCGGCCGGCAGGCCCATCATTGCGGCGATGATGGCGCTGACTTCGGCGACCCTTGTCTTCAGATTGATCCGCCAGGCGCCTTCGCCGGCGGCCAGAAGCGCTTCACGCAGGCGCCGGTCGCTCTCGGCGAGGGCGCGTTCAAGTCGGCGTTCCTCGGTGATATTGCTGACGATGCCGGCGGCACGCGCGGCGCGGCCATCCGACGTCCATTCGACGATCCGGCCGCGTGACTGCAACCAGACTTCCGAACTGTCCGGGCCGATGACGCGGAAACGACCAAGGCTGTGACTGGCGCCGGCGCTCGGTTCGTCGCGTGTTTGTCCGGTGAAGCGACCGAAACGGCCGCGGGCGATCGGCTCGGCATCGGTGGGCAGGAGGGCGAACCAGTCGTCGAGTGAGACCGTGCTGCCGTCCTCCCGCTCGAGCAGGCGGGACAGCAGGCCGGAAATGCGCAGCTGCCCGCGTTCAATGTCGAGGCTCCAGGCGCCGTCATTGGCGCCTTCAAGGCCTTCGCGCATCAGGCGTTCGGTCTCGACCAGCTTGCGTTCCAGCAGTTTGCGCTCGGTGATGTCGACCAGGACGCCGGCGGCAACCCGGTTCCCGCTGTCGGCCTTGACGCTGCCGCGGGATCGCAGCCAGGTCCAGCTGTCGGTGCGGGCATCCCACAGTCGATACTCTGCCTCCAGCATGTCACGACTGCCATCGGCAAGACCTTGGACCTGGCGCGTCATCTCGGCCCGGTCATCCTTGTGAATGCTGTCGAGCCAGGTTTTTGAGTTGATTTCCTGTGGCTCGTCATCCAGGCCCAACATCGCCCGGATCGGACCGATTGGCGTGACGCGGCGATTGACCGGGTCCATCTCCCAAACGCCGCTCGAGCCCGACTCGATGGCGTCCGCCAATTGCCGCTCACGCGCCGCGAGCTTGTCCTCCAACGCCTGTCGCTCGGTCGTGTCTGCGACCACGCCGGAGATCCGGAGGGCATGACCTTCGCGGGTGAATTCGGTGACCTTGCCGCGCATGTGCAGCCAGCGCCATTCGCCGTCGGCGCGCTGGGCCTTGAAGACAATATCGAGTGACTGGGTCGGGTGGGTGCGCAGCGTCTCGATCGCATGCGACAGCCGCTCGCGATCCTCCGGCGCCGTGATCTCGAGCCAACGTTCAAGCGAAATGGTGGCGTCGGCGCTGATGATGCCGAGGAATTCATTGATAAAGCCGCGCGTCGAGCCGAGCCGGGTGACCAGGTTGAGCGAAAACGCGCCCTCATTCGCCGAAGCGAGCGCCGCGCGCAACTGGATGTCGCTCGCTTCGAGCTTGGCTTTCAGCGACAGCTCGGCCGTGACGTCGCGGATGAAGAACAGGGTGCCCGTGCCGTAAGCCCCTTGGCCGGCAGCCCGCACCGCCACGGTCTCGCCATCGAATACGCGGCTGTTTCGGGTGCGGTATCGTGCCGTGAACCGGCCCTCGGTCATGCCGTCGGGAATGTTGAAATGCTCGTTTTCAAGCCGGTCATAGGTGCGGGCATCGGCAAAGACGATCTGTGCCCGCTTGCCCGACAGGTCGGCCCGGTCATAGCCGAGCAGGTCGGAGGCGGCAGCATTGACGGCGGAAATGGCGCCGCGAGCGTCCAGTTCCAGGATGGCCAGTGGTGAACTGGCGAACAGGGCGCGTTGCATGTCGGACGACCTTGCGGTCATGGTGGCGCTGCTCCCACGCTGCGTGTCATCGGTCACAACATCCCCGACGCCGGTCCGGCAGTTTGCGCGCGTCCGGTGCGGATTGAAAAGGACTGATTTGGCGGAAACTTAGCATTTGCGCAGGCGGGCCGCCACGCAAAGACATTGCACGTCACGGGCAGTTGGGCATGAGAACGAGGCTGGCCTTGCGCCATTGTGTCGATATGCTCCTCCGTCACCGAGTATTTGGGGAGTATTATTGTGCCCAAGACGCAAGAGCACACGTCCGGTTCGGCGCCGATCCTTCGGGTGTCCGATCTCAATGTCGATTTCCAGACCCCGGACGGGGTGGTCGAGGCCGTCCAGGGCGTTTCCCTGGAAATCAATGCCGGCGAATGCCTCGCGGTGGTCGGCGAGTCGGGTTCCGGCAAGAGCCAGACTTTCCTGGCCGCGATGGGGCTTCTGGCCTCCAACGGCAAGGCGACCGGCTCGATCAAATACCGTGATGCCGAGATTCTCGGCCTGTCGGCCAGCAAACTCAATCGCGTTCGCGGCCGCTCGATGACGATGATTTTCCAGGACCCGCTGACCTCGCTGACGCCGCACATGACGGTCGGCGACCAGATGCAGGAAGTCCTGGGCATTCACATGAAAATGCGCGGCAAGGCGGCCGAGGCGCGGACTTTGGAATGGCTCAACCGGGTTCGTATTCCCGAAGCCAAGCGCCGCCTCGCGCAATATCCGCACGAGCTGTCCGGCGGCATGCGCCAGCGTGTCATGATCGCCATGTCGATGCTGTGCGAGCCGGACCTGCTGATCTGCGACGAGCCGACCACGGCGCTTGATGTGACTGTTCAGGCCGAAGTGCTCGATATCATGGATGAGCTGAAGCGTGAGACCGGCGCCGCCCTGGCCCTGATCACCCACGACATGGGGGTCGTCGCCCGCATGGCCGATCGCGCCCAGGTGATGAAGCATGGCGTCTATGTCGAAGGCGGCAAGATCGAGGATATCTTCGCCAATCCGCAACACGACTATACCCGCATGCTGCTGGATGCGATGCCACGCCTGGACCGTCCTGACCGGCCGGGCCACACGGCGCTGAAACCGGTTGCCGGTGACGCCGATGCCGATCCGCTGCTGTCGGTCGACAATGTGAAGGTCCAATTCCCGATCCAGGTCTCCGGCGGACTGCGCCCGACCTACAAGACGCTGCGTGCGGTCGACGGGATCAGCTTTGATCTCCAGCCCGGCGAAACGCTGGGTGTTGTCGGCGAATCCGGGTGCGGCAAGTCGACCCTGGCGCGCGCCGTGCTGCGCCTGGTTCCCGCTCAGGAAGGGACCGTGTCGTGGATCGGCCGCGATCTGCTCGGTCTCAAGCGCGATGCGCTGCGCAAATCCCGTGAGGATTTCCAGATCGTCTTCCAGGACCCGCTCGCCTCGCTCGATCCGCGGATGACGATCGGTGCCTCGATCGAGGAGCCGATGCTGACCTTCCGCAAGTCGATGCGGCGCAAGGAACGCGAGGTGATGGTCAAGGAGATGATGGAGAAGGTCGGTCTCGACCCGAACATGATCAACCGCTATCCGCACGAGCTGTCCGGCGGCCAGAACCAGCGGGTCGGCATTGCCCGCGCCATGATCCTGCGTCCCAAGCTGGTGATCTGCGACGAGGCCGTGTCGGCGCTCGACGTGTCGATCCAGGCCCAGATTGTCGAGCTTCTGATCAAGCTGCAGCAGGAGATGGACCTGTCGATGATCTTCATCTCGCACGACCTTTCGGTGGTCCGCGAGATCTCGCACCGGGTGATGGTGCTCTATCTCGGCCGGGTCGTTGAACTGGCTGATCGTGACCAGATCTATGAAGACGCCCGCCACCCCTACACCCAGGCGCTGATCTCGGCCGTGCCGGTTCCGGACCCTGTCGTCGAGAAGGCGCGGGTTCGCGTCAAACTGGACGGCGAATTGCCGTCGCCGATGGACACGCGGGCCCAGCTGCGCTTCATGAAATCGCGGTTGGTGGACGATCCGGACGCCGAGCAGTATCGCCCGCAATTGGTTGAAATTGCCGATGGTCACTGGGTCGCCGAGCATGATCCTTTCGAGCGCGTCCCGGGCTGATCGGCCGGCTTGCCGCTAATTCACTCGACAGCCGCTCCGTGGCCACTAGGTTCCGGATCGAACACAGAGCCTTGGGAGAGATGTGATGACGGTTGGACGTGGTTGGAGACTGGGCATTGCGGCGCTGGCGCTGACGTTCGGACTGGGCGCCTGTCAGCCGGCCCGGGAGGATCCGGTCGGTTCTGTCGACCTTCCCACCGACTATGCCTTCGTGCACGACGTCACCGATCTTCCGGCCGACCCGGACATCATTTACGGCCAGCTCGACAATGGCCTGCGTTATGCGGTCCGGGCCAACCAGACGCCGCCCAATGTCGCCTCGGTCCGCATGGTCTTCAATATGGGCTCGCTCGGCGAGGCCGATGACCAGCGCGGTCTGGCCCACTTCATCGAGCACATGGCCTTCAATGGCTCGACCGAGGTGCCCGAGGGCGAGATGGTGCCGCTGCTGGAGCGCCATGGTCTGCAGTTCGGCCCCGATACCAATGCCTTCACCGGCTATGAGACCGTCGGTTATCAGCTCGACCTGCCTGATGCCGGCGAAGACGCGCTGGACACCGCGCTCTTCCTGATGCGTCAGACGGCGAGTGAATTGCTGCTCGATCCGGACGCAATTGACCGCGAGCGCGGCGTTGTCCTGTCCGAGGAGCGTGTCCGCAACACGCCGATCCGGCGCTGGAACAACGCGCTGTGGCGCTTCCGCCTGCCTGACACGCTGGTTCCCGACCGCGATGCCATCGGAACGACCGAAGTGGTTGAGACGGCACAGCGCGAGCGTTTCGTCGATTATTACGAGAATTTCTACACGCCCGAGCGGGGCATGGTGGTCGTGGTTGGCGATATCGACCCGGAGGCGGTGGTTGCCCGGATCGAAGCCGGCTTTGCCGACTGGGCCGGGATCGAGGATCCGCGGGCTGATCCCGATATCGGTTCGGTGAGCGCCGACCGCCCGATTTCGGCCGGCTATTTCCATGATCCCGAACTCTACACTATCTTCACCGTCGACGCCGTGCGGCCGCACCAGCCGGTGCTGGACAGTGCGGCCACCCGCTTCGACAATAATCTGGCCAATATCGGCGATGCCATTCTGGGGCGTCGTTTCGCGACCCTGACCAGTTCCGGCAACTCACCCCTGATCCAGGCAGCGGCCAATCGCGGCACGGATTTCGGCGTTGCCGACCGCGCCTCCGTGCTGGCCATTGTGCGGCCGGATCGTTGGGAAGAGGGGGTCACCACCGTCGAGCAGGAATTGCGTCGGGCGCTGGAGCATGGCTTCACGCAGGCCGAGCTGGACGAGCAGATCGCGAACATGCACACCGGCCTGCGCGATGCGGCTGAGCAGGCCGGGACGCGGCAGACCGCCAACCTGTCTGACCAGATCTGGTCGAGCTGGCGTTCCGATCAGGTGTTGACCACGCCGCAATCCATGCTCGAGCGGTTTGAGGCAAGCTTGCCGCAGGTAACGCCGGAGGCGGTCAGTGCCGCTTTCCGGACCCGATGGGACGGTGTCGAGCCGCTGCTTTTCCTCGCCACCTCGATCGAGATGGAGGATGCCCAATCCCGTCTGATCGAAACCTGGCAGGCCAGTGCCGCCGAACCCGTCGAGGCACCGGAGGATCACGGCGCACTGAGCTTTGCCTATACCGATTTCGGCGCCGCCGGCGTCATCGCCTCGCGCGAGGAAATCGCCGATCTTGGGCTGGTCCGCCTGCAGTTTGAAAACGGCGTTGCGGTGACCTTCAAGCCGACCGATTTCGAAGACCGCACCGTGCGGGTCCGTCTCGATTTCGGTCGCGGCGAGCTTGAGCCGCGGGCGATGCCGGCGGTTGATATCATTGCCGGCTCCGTCTTCACCGCGTCCGGTCTGGGCGCGCATTCCGCCGACGATCTCGGCCGCGTGCTGGCCGGTCGAAATATCGGCTACAGTTTCAATGTCGGGGACGACAGTTTCAGCTTCAACACGGCGACCACGCCGGGGGATCTGCGTATCCAGATGGACCTGCTGACGGCCTTCATCACTGATCCGGGCTGGCGTCAGGAAGGGCTGGACCAGTTCCGTGCCGTGATTCCGGAAATCCGCCGCAATTCCTATTCCACGCCGGGCGGCGTGATGTCGGCGGAAGTGTCGCGTCTGATCCGCTCCGGTGATGAACGCTACGGCCTGCCTGATCCGGAACAGGTCGCCGGTGTCGACATGGCGGCGATCGAGGCCTTCCTGTCGCCGGCCCTGGAGCAGGCGCCGATAGAAGCGACCATTGTGGGTGATGTCTCCGAGGCGGCGCTCATCGAGGCGCTCGCCCCGACGCTGGGCGCCTTGCCGGCCCGGGCCGGCAGCTGGCCCGATTATGACGAGGCCCGCACCATCGTCTTCCCGGAGGCCGTCGCCGACCCGGTCGTGTTGCACCATAACGGTCCGGCCGATCAGGCCCGCGCCAATGTCTACTGGCCGACCTTTGACGACAGTGATCCGGCCCGGACCCGCGCCATGGCCCTGCTCAATGCGGTGTTTGACCTCAAGCTGACCGAACGCCTGCGCGAACGCGAAGGACTGACTTATTCGGCCTCCAACGCGGCGTCGGAGTCGGATGTCTATCCCGACTATGGCTATCTCTATGTCGGTGCCGATGTCAGCATCGACACGGTTGATCAGACCTATGCCGCGATCAATGAACTGGCGGCCGATCTTGCCGCCGGTGAGATTAGCGAGGACGAAGTCCTGCGGGCGCGCCGCCCGATGCTCGAGCAGATCGAGAATGCGATGGAAAACAATGCCGCCTGGATGAGCTGGCTGTCCCAGTCCTGGACCCATCCCGAGCGCCTTGACCGGATTCGCACGATCCGAACCGATTATGAGGCCGTGACACAGGCTCAACTTGTCGAGCTGGCTGCCACCTACCTCTCGCCCGAGCGCAGCTGGCGTGTCACCATCCTGCCGCGCGACGCCGAATAACATCCAGCTGACAGGACAGATTTCATGACCCGTTTTGCCCTTGCCGCGACCTGCTACGCCCTGGCGCTGTCGGCTTGTTCCGACCCGGCCGCGTCGTCTTCCAATGCCAATTCAAGCGAGACCATGACCACTCAATCCACCAATGCCGACACGATTGCGACCGGCGATGAAGCCGCGCTGCGCGCCCGCCTCGCACTGGCTGAACGGGTTGTGCCCAATCTGGACCAGCTGATCGCCCGCCAACTGGTTGTCGATTCTGCCCGTGCGTGTCCGGTCGATGACGGCGTCACCATTCCGCTTGTTGATCTGCCCGAAGATGCAACCGATCCGGCCGCCAATGGCGCCCTGGCCGAAGACTATCTCGGCAATATCGTCAGCGAACCGTGTGTGTTCCAGCTGCCGTCGGGACTGGCTTTCCGCATCCGTACCGCCTCCGACGACGGCGCCAGCCCGATGCGCGGCGACATGGTGACCGTCAATTATCGCGGGCAATTGCTCAATGGCGAAGAGTTCGACAGCTCGTGGACGCGCGGCGAGCCCGCCACCTTCCCGTCCGACCGCCTGATCGCCGGCTGGGTCGAAGCCCTGCCGCTGATGCGGGTCGGCGAGCGCTGGGAACTCTTCATCCATCCCGACCTGGCCTATGGCATGCGCGGTACGCCGGGCGGCCCGATCGGCCCCAACATGGCGCTGGTCTTCGAGCTGGAATTGCTCGACCTGCCGGGCTGATCCGGCGTCCGGAATTTGACTGAAACGGCCTGCGCCTGTCGCCTACCGCGACAGGCGCAGGTTTGTCAGGTCACCGGCAATCATTTCGAAGGCATCTTCCAGCGCCTCCGATGAGGGCGAGTCGAAATACAGGCTCGGATTGCTGGCACAGCCGCGCATCAGGTCACGGGTCGAGCTGGAATTGACCTGGAAGGTTATCGTGTAGACGCGGATGCCCTGGGCCTTGGCATAATCACAGGCGTCCTCCAGACGGTCATCGAGGCGGTTGCCCAGCGTGCTGCTGCTCGACGAGGTCGTGCCGAGCCGGCCATGCGCCGAGAAGCCATAGGCCGAGTAGTCCGACCGCAGATCGGTTGACCGGCCGGTCATGACATTGTCGCCGTCGGTCAGGATCACCATCGCCTTGATGATTTCGCGATCATCATAGGCAGTGCCCTCGGTGAAGGGTTCCTGCGGTGACAGGACACGAATGCCCCAGCCCACGCCTTGCGGGATATTGGTGGTGCCGTTCGCCTCCATGTCGTCGATGGCGTTCAGCAGGCGGGAGCGGTTCGAGGTCAGGGGCGTGATCGGTGTGGTCGTGCAGGCGCTGTTCGGACCGCCACCGCTGGGGCGGCCATTGTCATACTTCAGCAGGTTGATCAGGCGACCCAACAGGCTGGATGTAATGCCATCGTCCAAATAGTCATTGCTGTAGTCCCGGTCATTGTCCGGCTCGTCGGGGGCGAAGAAGGGCACAAAGAGCGTTTCCGGATTGCCGACCGATGGCGGGGTGTCGTCAATGTCCATCGGGATGGCGCGCGCTTCGACGCAGCCCTCCCATTCGGTGTTCCGCAGATCGTCAAACAAGTCCCAATGATTGATCAGGACTTCTTCCGTGGTGCATCGCCGCCGTCGGCCCCGACCGGTGCAGGTCTCGACCTCGACGGTGCTGCCGCCGGCCCATTCGGCGTGGAGCGGCGAGGCCGCCAGCGGGTCGAGCCACCAGGCGCGCTCGTAATTCGTGCCGACATTCACCGTCGCCGCAAAGGGGACGAGGCCGATCTTGACGTCCTCGGGCTCATCGGCGGCGTCAAACAGGATTTCGGTGAGAAGCTCGGCGCTGTCGCGAAGATTGCGGATCTTGGAGCCGCCCATCGAGCCCGTATTGTCGAGCACCATGACCAGTTCAAGGCGCTGGCGGGCGCGCTGGACTTCGCTCTCCCAGTGCACGGTGATGTAATCGATCCCCGCCATCCCGAGCATGGTGGTCTGGACCCGGGCCTCGCCCGTCACGGTGACCGTGTCGGTGACATCATCGACACTGACATTGATGTTCTGGACCACGCCAAGCTCGCGGCCGGGATAATTGGCGGCGATGAAATCATTGGCGATCTGCGTTGCCTGGGCATTCGACAGCGAGGTGTTGACCCCGACAGCAAGTGCCGCCGCATCGAGTGCCTGGGCGAGGCGCGAGCGGGCATTCATCGACTGGCTGAGATCAACCGCGCCGCCCGACAGCAGGGCAACCGGGACCAGGGACAGCGCAAAAATCGTCGCGACATTGCCGCGCGTTTCGCGGCAGAAGCGGGAGCAATGGTTGAACAGGCCTTGGAAAGGCATCGCAGGGATCCAATACAGAATTCGCTAAAATCTTATCGGATCGGGATTAAGGGGGCGTTATAAGGCACGGTTATTCAGTGGTTAATCCCGGACCTATCTCGACAGGCGCAGATTGGTGAGATCGCCGGCGATCATCTCGAAGGCCGAGCGCAGGGCGGTGTCGGACGGGCTGTCATAATACAGGCTGGGGTGGGTGGCGCAGTCGCGCATCATGTCGCGGGTCGAACTCGACGAGACCTGGAAGGTGATCGTATAGACGCGGATGCCGAGTGATTTGGCGTATTCGCAGGCCGCTTCGGTGCGGTCGTCCAGCGCGTTGCGGATCGTATTGTCCGAGCGCGACTGGATGCCCAGCCGTCCGTCGCGCATGAAGCCATAGCCGGAATAGTTCGAATAGTTCGGATTGTTCCGGCCATCGAGATAATTCTCGCCATCGGTCAGCACCACCATCGCCTTGATCGTGTCGTCCTCGTCGAAGCCGACGCCCTCGGTGAACGGCATGCCGGGCGACAGGACCCGCACGCCCCAGCTGACCCCGATCGGGATATTGGTCGTGCCGTTGGCGATCATGTCCTCGATCGCGTCGTCGATGGTCGAGCGTTGATTGGTCAGTGGCGTGATCGGGCGTGCGGTGCAGCCCCATTGCGGGCCGCGGCTCGACGAATTGATCGAGGAGTTGGTGTATTTTGGCGTGTTGCGCATCCGCGCCCGCTCATTCGAGCCACCCATCCCGTCATTGAGATAGGAGTTCGAATACCCGGCATTATTGGCGTAATTGGACTCGTCCGGGGCAAAATAGGGGAGGAAGAGCGTCTGCGGGTCGGACGTTGTGGGCAATGTGTCCTCGACATCATGCGGGATGGCGCGCGCCTCGACACAGCCCTCCCACGCGCGGTTCTGGATACTGTCATAGAGGTCCCAGCGATTGGCGGACGGGTCGAAATTCTCCGAATGCAGAGGTGACTGCGCGTCCGGATCCAGCCACCAGGCGCGGTCATATTGGGTGCCGACATTCACCGTCGCCGAGAAGGGCACCAGTCCGATCTTCAGCCGGTCGGCATCGGCGCCGTCAAACAGGATGTCGGTCAGGAGCAGGCCGGCCGAGCGCAGGCTGGAGATTTTCGAGCCGCCCATCGAGCCGGTATTGTCGAGCACCATCACCAGTTCCAGCGAAGACCGGGCGCGTTGCACCTCGCTCTCCCAGTGCACGGTGATGTGTTCAATGCCGATCAGGCCGAGAATGATCGTCTCGACCCGGCTTTCGGCGCGCACGGTGACGCGGTCATTGTCCTGGTCGAGATGGACGGTGAGGTTCTGGATCGCGCCGATCTCGCGGTCGGGATAATTCGCACCGACGAAATCGAGGGCCAGGGCGGTCGCTTCATTTTCGCTGATCGAAGTCCGCACGCCGACCGCCAGCGCCGCCGCGTCGAGCGCGCGTGACAGGCGGGCGCGGGCATTGAGCGCCTGGTTGATGTCCACCGCCCCGCCGGACAGGACGGTGATCGGGACCAGCAGGAGCGAGAACAATATCGCGATATTGCCGCGGCGATTGCGCGGGAAGTCGCCGAGGCGTTTGAAGAAGTGTCGCAACATGTCGCGGTCTGGTCCCATTGTGAGCAAGGGACAGGGTGAACCAGCAGGCCGGACAAGCGGAGCGGTGTTTGATAACGCTGTAAAAAACCTCATAACACTGTCAGCCAAATACGGATCAGATTGTTCCCATGCCCGCTTCTGCCCATCTCGATACCGCCATCGCCGAACTGCGCGATCTCGTCGCTTTCGACACCACCTCGCGCAATTCCAACCTGCCGCTGATCGACCATGTCGAGGCCAAGCTCCTGGCCCTCGGCGCGGTCTGCGAGCGCATCCCCAATGAAGACGGCACCAAGGCCAACCTGCACGCCCGTTTCGGGCCAGCGGTTGATGGCGGTGTGGTCCTGTCCGGTCATACCGATGTGGTGCCGGTCGATGGCCAGCCCTGGACGTCCGATCCCTGGGTGCTGACCGACAAGGGTGATGGCCGGCTCTATGGTCGCGGCACCTGCGACATGAAGGGCTTCTCCGCCTGCATTTTGGCGCTGGCCCCGAAAATCGCCGCGGCAAGCCTCAAGACGCCGATCCATATCGCGCTTTCCTTTGACGAGGAGGTCGGGTGTCTCGGTGCGCCGGCGCTGATCGACCGGATCATGGAGGGCCCGGTCAAACCCGCCATGGTCGTGGTGGGCGAGCCCACCGACATGCAAGTCGTCACCGCCCATAAGGGCCTGTTCTCGCTGACCGTGACAGTGCGTGGCCGCGAGGCCCATTCCTCACTGGTCCGTGATGGTGCCTGTGCCATCACCCATGCGGTGCCCCTGATGCAGTACCTGGTCGATGAGGCTGGAAAAATGGAGGCGTCGGCCCCGGCCGACAGCCCGTTCAACCCGCCCCATGGCACGCTGACGATTGGCGAGATCAAGGGCGGAACGGCACTCAATATCCTGGCGCTTGAGTGTGAGTTCGGCACGCTGATGCGGCCCTGCCCGTGGGACGACCCGCACGCAATTGCCGACGGTCTGCGCGAGCGGGCGGCCGGGATCGAGGCGGCGATGAGACAATCCGCACCGGACGCCGCGATCGAGATCACGGTGCGGTCCGACGTGCCCGCCTTCGCGCCGGAAAATGACGGGGCTGCCGAGCGCCTTGCCCGCCAGCTCACCGGCGACAATTCCACCCGCGTGGTCTCCTACGGCACCGAAGCCGGCCAGTTCCAGGCGGCGGGTCTTTCCGTCGTCGTCTGCGGCCCCGGTTCGATCAACCAGGCGCATCAGCCGGACGAGTTCGTGGCGATCGATCAGCTGGCCGCCTGTTGTGAATTTCTTGAGAAAATGGTGCGGAAAATGGAGGCCTGACATCGCGGCCGGGGACAGCCATGAGTTACCGTTACACCTTTGACACGGGGATCAATGCCTTCCGGATCCGGTTCGAAGGCCGGGTCGATATGGAAGAAATCCTGAAGTCGGATCGGGAGATAATCGGTGAGCCGCAATGGGCCGACTCGCGCCGTATCCTGACGCATCTCGATATTGATGCCGATCTGAGCGCCCTGACCCTGCAGAAATATCTCAAGGTCGCCATGCCCTATATGGATGCGACCCGTGATATCCGCGGCCGGGGAACGCGAGAAGCCTGGGTCATCCCGGCGCGCTGGAACTCGCCGATCATCCAGGTCTGGGAGCAATTGCCCCACAAGGACGAGCATCACGCTTTCGCGGTCTTCGACACCGAACCGGAAGCGTTGGCTTGGCTGCTGCAGTCGGTGGTACAGGCCCGTTAGGCCGAGCCCGAAAATCCGGGCCCCGTGAGGCGCCGTTTTCGTACTAGAGCCCGACCCAATTCGGGGGGCGCATGTTTCTCGGGGGCCATTCCACAACCGTCATCCTGACGCACGTCAGGACCCAGTGGGGCGGTTGGCCTGGCGTCCGGATTTTGACGGAATGGCGGTGTGTGGGAAGGCTCGGGATCAAAAGGGCGGCAATCTCAATCCATCGGTGCCCACATCTGGATGGTGTCGTAGAGATCATCCCAGTCCGGATTGGTGGCTTCGATCAATTTGAGCTTCCAAGACCGCCGCCAGTTTTTCAGGCGCTTTTCACGCTCAATGGCGAAGCCGAAATCTTCGTGAAACTCGTACCAGACCAGTCGGTGGACCCCATATTTGCGAGTGAAGGCAGAATCCTTGCCGTCGCGATGCAGCATCACCCGCATGGCGATATTGCCGGTGACACCGATGTAAAGCGTTCCGTTTCGCTGGCTCGCCAGTATGTAGACACAGGGGTGTTTCGCCATCCAAGCCTCAGCCGGTCTGGGTCCTGACTTTCGTCAGGATGACGGCTGGCGGTGGCGGCAAGCTGTGACCGATGTCACGCCCTCACAACATTATGGCTCACAAATCACCGTCATCCTGACGCACGTCAGGACCCAGTGGGGCGGTGGGGCCAGGTGGTGGTGTTCGTCGGCGTGAAGGCGGATCTATGTCTCGGGCAGATGGCGGACCGTTTGATGGAACCGTGCCGGTCTGGGTCCTGACTTTCGTCAGGATGACGGTAGAGGGTCGCGCGCGCACAAAAAAAGGGCGCCGCAGCGGGCGCCCTTTGATCGTGGCGTCAGACTCGCCTACTCCGCCGCCGTCTCCGCCGGCTTGGCGATGGCCGCGTCCTCACGCCCCTTGCCCCAATAGGAAATGCAGGGGATTTTCGAGTTGTCGCAGCGGTCCGCATATTTGCGGGCGATGTCGGTGACTTCTTCCATCAGCCCGTCGGCGAGCGTGGTCGGGTTCAGGCCCAGCTGGAGGAAGGTGTTGTTCTCGACATGCAGGTCGTTTTCGTCCGCCTCATTGCGCGGATTGGGGACGAGCTGCATCTCGGCGCCGGCTAGGTCGCAGATCATCTTGGCCAGGTCGCGGACCCGGTGGGTCTCGGTCATCTGGTTGAGGATGTGGACCTTGTCGCCCGGCTTGGGCGGGTTCTCGACCGCCAGCTGGATGCAGCGCACCGTGTCCTGGATATGGATGAAGGCGCGCGTTTGGCCGCCCGTACCGTGCACGGTCATCGGATAGTTCACCGCCGCCTGCATCAGGAAGCGGTTGAGCACGGTTCCGTAATCGCCGTCATAGTCGAAGCGGTTGATCAGGCGCTCATCGCGCTTGGTCTCTTCGGTCTGGGTGCCCCAGACAATGCCCTGGTGGAGATCGGTGATCTTCACCTTGTCGTTCTTGTTGTAGAAATGGAAGAAGAGCTGATCCTGGGTCTTGGTCATGTGATAGATTGAACCCGGATTGGCCGGATAGAGGATTTCCTGATCCTTCAGGCCCTCATCGGTCTCGATCTTCACCTTCAGATAGCCCTCGGGAATCTTCATCCCGGCCGTGCCATAGCCATAGACGCCCATCGTGCCGAGGTGGACGAGGTGGATGTCGCGGCCGGTCTCGACGATCGCAGCGAGCACGTCATTGGTGGCGTTGAGATTATTGTCGACCGTATAGCGCTTGTGGCGGGCCGATTTCATCGAATAGGGGGCCGCCCGCTGTTCCGCGAAATGGATGATCGTGTCGGGCTGCTCAGCCTCGATCAGATCGACGAGTTCCTGATAGTCCTTGCCGACATTCATGTTCACGAAGCCGATGTCGCGCCCCGACACCTCTTTCCACGCGGCCAGGCGTTCCGACATCGGACGGATCGGTGTCAGGCTTTCAACTTCCAGCTCGATATCGATCTTGCGGCGCGAGAGATTGTCGACGATGACGACGTCATGGCCGAGATTGGAAAGGTGGAGTGCGGTCGGCCATCCGCAGAAGCCGTCTCCGCCCAGAACGATTACTTTCATGCGACGTCTGCCCTTGACGTTAAATCCCTAGGTTTTTTGTTCTCGCAGTGAGGGGCTGGCATGGCAAGGGGTGGTCTGCTGTCCAGCTGATCGCGTCATGCGGGCAAGCTTGGCTCGACCGGCGCGAGCTGCTTGGTGCAAGCGGTAGCGTTATCATCAATCGTTGATGCGAGAAGGCGGCATTTTCGGCATGATGTTTGCGTGCTGGCGGAAAAATGCGATGAAATGGGCGGCGCAGTCGTGATTTGTAAAAAATTCCGTCCCTTGCTGTTTTGCGGCACCGCATCGGTGGACTAGGGCCTCAAAGGCCGCTAAATCCGCGCCAACTTCTTCCGGACGAGCCCTGCGTCCGGTCGATCTGACAAGGAGAGATGAGCATGGCCCTTCGGGTTGCGATTACCGGTTTTGGTCGTATTGGCCGTCTGGCGTTGCGCGCGGTTCTGGAGAACAAGCGCTGGGACGAGGTCGAGATTGTCGCGATCAATGACAGTTCCACCCCCGAAACCAATGCCCACCTCCTGACCTATGACAGTGTCCATGGCCGCTATCCCGGCGAGATCAAGGTCGGTGATGACTGGATCGATGCCGGTTTCGGCAAGATCCAGAAAGTCTCCAACCGCAATCCGGCCGAGCTGCCCTGGGGTGATATGGGCGTCGATATCGTCATGGAATGCACCGGGGCCTTCAACTCGAAAGAGGCCTCGATGGCCCATATCGAGGCGGGCGCCAAACGCGTGCTGTGCTCGGCTCCGGCCAAGAATGCCGACAAGACCATCGTCTATGGCGTCAATCACGACCAGCTGACCGCCAGCGACATCATCGTCTCCAACGCCTCGTGCACGACCAATGGCCTGGCCCCGGTCGCCAAGGTGCTCAATGACGCCGTCGGCATCGAGCGTGGCCACATGACCACCATTCACGCCTATACCGGCGACCAGCCGACTCTGGACCGCAATCACAAGGATCTGCACCGCGCCCGCGCCGCCGCCATGTCGATGGTCCCGACCTCGACCGGCGCCGCCAAGGCTGTCGGCCTGGTCCTGCCGGAACTGGTCGGCAAGCTCGACGGCGCCGCCGTCCGCGTGCCGACCCCGAATGTGTCGCTGATCGACCTCGTCTTCACACCGGGCCGTGCCACCACGGCGGAAGAACTGGCTGAAGCCGTCAAGGCCGCCGCTGACGGTCCGATGAAGGGCGTGCTGGGTTATGATAGCCTGCCGCTGGTCTCGATCGATTATAATCACGACAGCCGCTCCTCCATCGTCGCCCTCGACAAGATCAAGGTCATCGACGAGCGCCTGGCCCGGGTCATGACCTGGTATGACAATGAGTGGGGCTTTGCTTGCCGCATGGTCGACACCACCGTCGCCATGGGCAAATTCCTGTAGTTCGAGCGCCAAGAGGCTCCGTCATGACCACGATCCGCCGCATCCAGGATGCCGATGTCCAGGGCAAGCGCGTGCTTGTCCGGGTTGATTTCAACGTGCCGATGAAGGACGGGCAGGTCACCGACGCGACGCGTCTGGAATCGGCCCTGCCGACGATTGACCATCTTGTTGAGCGTGGCGCGAAAGTGATCCTGATGGCCCATTTCGGTCGTCCCAAGGGACAGCGCGTTGCGGAGATGTCGCTGGAGCCGGTCTGCCAGCCGCTGGCGGATCTGATGGGTGTCGAGCTCAGCTTTGTGGACGATGTTGCGGGTGACGATGCCGCCGCGGCTGTCGCCGGCCTGTCCGATGGCGATGTCCTGTTGTTGCAGAATACGCGCTATGAGCCGGGCGAAGAGAAAAATGAGGCCGGTTTTGCCAAGGCGCTTGCCGCACTCGGTGACATTTACGTCAATGACGCCTTCTCCGCCGCGCACCGCGCCCATGCGTCGACAGAAGGCGTAACCCATCACCTGCCGTCCTATGCCGGTCTGGCCCTGCAGCGTGAGATCGACCATCTGGTCGCGGCGCTGGAAAGCCCGAAACGTCCGGTCATCGCCCTGGTGGGCGGGGCCAAGGTCTCGACCAAGATCGACCTGCTGCAAAACCTGGTGAAGAAGGTCGACACGCTCTTCGTCGGTGGTGGGATGGCCAACACCCTGCTGCACGCTCAGGGCATCAAGATCGGTGCCAGCCTGTGCGAGAAGGACCTCGTCGACACCGCCCGCGCCATCCTGGCGGCGGCCGAGGAAAGCGGCTGCAAGCTGATGCTGCCGAGCGATGTGGTGCTGGCAAAGGAATTCAAACCCAATCCGGAGACCCGCTTGGCCGCCGTCACCGATGTTGCTGACGACGAGATGATCCTCGATTGCGGTCCGGCCACCGTGGTCGCGCTCGGCCAGGCGATCGACAAGTCGGCAACGCTGATCTGGAACGGACCGCTCGGCGCCTTCGAGACGCCGCCCTTTGACACCGCCACGGTCGAGGCCGCCCGCCACGCCGCCCGCGCCGCCGTCGAAGGCGAGCTGATTGCCGTGGCCGGCGGTGGCGACACGGTCGCCGCCATGAACCAGGCTGGTGTCGCCGGTGATTTCACTTTCATCTCGACCGCCGGGGGTGCTTTCCTGGAGTGGATGGAAGGCAAGACGCTGCCGGGTGTGGCCGCCGTCATGGGGCCGCCAGAACTGGTCGCGTGACGCGGCGGGATGACTTGCCGCATATCGGATGGTATCGGTAACATGAAAAGTCGGGCGCGGCGCGAAAATCCGCGCCTGACCGGTGGGAATTCACGCCGTCCCGCGCTAAAAGGGCGGCGTTGGAACGGGCAGGCGGGCGCCTGCCGCAACATGCTTGAACAGCTGGGGGTATCCTGATGGATCTCGATCAACTCAACGAAATCGCCTGCGCCATGGTGGCCCCGGGCAAGGGTATTCTGGCCGCTGACGAGTCGACCGGCACGATCGGCAAGCGTTTTGCCTCGATCGGTCTGGACAACACGCCGGACAATCGCCGCGATTGGCGCGACATGCTGTTCCGCACCGAGCCGGCCATGAGCAAGCACATTTCCGGCGTCATCCTCTATGATGAAACCATCCGCCAGAGCGCCAAGGACGGCACCGCGCTGACCAAGCTGATCACCGATGCCGGCTCGATCCCGGGCATCAAGGTCGATATGGGTGCCAAGCCGCTGGCCGGTGCCGAGGGCGAAACGATCACCGAGGGCCTCGACGGGCTGCGCGATCGTCTGGCTGATTATTACGAGCTGGGTGCCCGCTTCGCCAAATGGCGCGCCGTGGTCAATATCGGCGGTGGCAGCGATGACAGCGTGCCGAGCCAGTATTGCATCAATACCAATATGCACGCCTTGGCCCGCTATGCCGCCCTGTGCCAGGAAGCCAATATCGTCCCGATCGTCGAGCCGGAAGTCATCATGGATGGCGATCACTCGATCGAGCGCTGCTATGAAGTCACCGAGTTTGCGCTGAAGACGCTTTACCGCGAGCTGTTCGATCAGGGCGTCGTGCTGGAAGGCACGATCCTGAAGCCGAACATGGTCATCTCCGGCACCACCAATGATGATCGCGCCAGCCGCGAGGAAGTCGCCGACATGACCGTCCAGTGCCTGGCCAATTGCGTGCCGGCGGCCGTGCCCGGCATCGCCTTCCTGTCCGGCGGTCAGTCCGACGAGGAAGCTACCGATCATCTCTCGATCATGAACGAAGCCTATGACCTGCCCTGGCCGATGACTTTCTCCTACGGCCGCGCCCTGCAGGCCGCCCCGCTGAAAGCCTGGGCCGGTAAGGCGGAAAATTACGCGGCTGCCCAGGCCGCCTTCAACCACCGCGCCCGCATGAACGGCCTCGCCTCGCTGGGCGAGTACAAGCCGGAGATGGAAAAAGAGACGGCTTAGGGCGCGACCTTCCAGACCGACGCACAACAAAAAACCCCCGGCCGTCTGGCCGGGGGTTTTCCGTTCCGGATATCCGGTTGGCTTAGCCGCCGAGCTCGGAGATGTGGAGCGTCGAGGAAGCGAGGTCGGAATTGGTGCCGTAGGTGCCGATCCAGATGTCGTACTGGCCGGACATCGGGCTGCCCCAGGCGAGCGACGGGTTCAGGCCGTTGCTGTCGTCATTGCAATACCAGGAACCGTCCGGTGCGTTGACCACGAGCGTGGTGTCGGCGTTGGAATAGGCGCTGATGTAAAGCGGCAGCGAGCCGGCATTGAAGTTCAGGCGGAAGTCCGGAGCGTTGGCGATCATGCCGGCGCAGGAGGAGGACAGGTTGGACGCCTGGATGGTGCCGCCCGCGGTGATCGAGGTGGTGTACGGATCCGGGGTGAAGCCCGAGTTCAACGACACCGAGCCGAAGGTCGGCGGCTGCGACCAGTCCTGGGCAGCGGCCAGGCCGGCGAAGGACGCGGCAGCGATGCCGGCGGCGAGAATGGTTTTGAAAGACATGTGAAAAATCCCCTTTTTAAGACACGCAGACATCACGCCTACCCGTGTTGCGCGTCACCCTTGTATAAACTGGATGAAAGGAAGATGAATGACCCGATTGGGTGATGTTCATCTCCGATTGTCGCGGCGCCATTGTGCCGGTCGCGCAGGCCTGCGAAAAGGCGCCCCATGAGCGAGCTTTACCTGATCACCCCGCCGCGCATTGATGCGCACTTCCTTGCAAGGCTGGAAACGGCCCTCGATGCCGGTCCGGTGTCGGCCCTGCAGATACGTCTCAAGGATCACGACGAGGCGGATATCCGCCGTCTCGCGCCGGATCTCATTCGGGCGGCCCAGACGCGCGGCGTTGCTGCCATCCTCAATGACAGTCCCGACCTGGCCGACCAACTCGGCTGCGACGGTGTCCATATCGGTCAGTCCGATGGCCGGGTGAAGGATGCGCGCGCGATCATGGGCAAGGAGCGGAGCGTGGGCGTGACCTGCCATGCCAGCCGTCACCTGGCGATGGTCGCGGGTGAGGCAGGGGCGGACTATGTCGCGTTCGGTGCCTTTTATCCAACCGCGACCAAGGCAACCGACCATGTCGCGACGCCGGACATCCTGACCTGGTGGGTGGAATTGTTTGAGCTGCCCTGTGTCGCCATTGGCGGCATCACCGCCGACAATGCCGCGCCGCTGATAGCGGCTGGCGCCGACTTCCTCGCCGTCTCGGCCGGCATCTGGGCGCATCCGGACGGGCCGGCGGCAGCGGTCAGGGCCTTTGCGGCGCTGACCGGCGAGGCCTGACGGGATGATCGCGGCCGGCCCCTGGATTACATTTCACCCAGCAAACGCAGCGCAGGCTTGACGGTGCCGCAATCGACGCGCTCTAGAAGGGGCATGATCGCTTCCAACCACACCGCCCGTCTTGCCGCGTTGACCGTCAGCGCCTCCCTGTTGCTTGCCGCCGTGCCAGCCCACGCCCAGGACGTGGCCGAGCCGGAGCCGGTGCTCACCGAAGACGCGCCGACCGAAGGCACGTCGCCCGCGACGGTCTTCCCGCGCGAACTCATCCTGTTGCCCGAAGACGTCCAGAGTGCTGCGGTCGAGGGGCTGGAAGCGGACAACGCCGAAATTCCTTCCGGAATGGGCGGCGCCGAGGCGGCTTGGTATCGGGCCCAGATTGCCTATCTCGGTGAAGACTGGGCCTCGGCCCGCAATTATGCCGCGACCGCGGCTGCCGGCGGCATTGTCGATGCCGCGCTTCTCTCGGGCATCATGACGCGCAATGGCGAGGGTGGCCCGGTTGACCTGACGGCGGCCGCGCGCTGGTTCACACGTGCCGCGGACCGCGACGATCCGGTCGCGCTCTATAATCTCGGGCAACTGGCGGCGCTCGGGGATGAGTCGCTGGCGCTTGGTCAGCCTGAGCCCTGGTTCGAGCGCGCCGCCCGGGCCGGTCATATCCCGGCCATGGTTGCGCATGCGGTGACGCTGAAAAACTCGCCCGTGCCCCAGGACGCCATCGCCGCCCGCGAGTGGGCCGGCCGCGCCGCCCAGCAGGGCTCGGCGGAAGGCATGTACCAGCTCGCCCAATTGCTCGATGAGGGTTTGGGGGGCGCGCGTGACGCGGCGGGCGCCCGGGTCTGGTATGAACGTGCCGCCAACCAGCGCCACGCCGAAGCCGCGTTCCAGGCGGGCATGATGTGGGTCGATGGCGAGGGCGGGGCGCAGGATGATGTGACCGGCCGGAACTGGATGCGCATCGCCGCCGAAAGTGGTTACGCGCCAGCCCAGGGCCAATACGGTCTGATGATGTATCAGGGTCGCGGCGGCGATACGGATCCGGAATTGGCCGCCTACTGGTTTTCGCGCGGTGCCCGTGGCGGGGATGCCGAGAGCCAATTCCTCTACGCTTTCGTGCTGGCGCGCGGCGAGGGCGTGTCACAGGATCTTGAGCTGGCCTATCGCTGGTCCTTGCTGGCGGCGACCGATCATCTCGGCGCACCGGTGCATGATCGTGACCGCGACCGGCTCGAGGCCGGGCTGGCAAGCGCCCTGCCACCGGATGTCCGCCAGCGGATACGGGCTGAATTCGACGCGCTGCGCTGACGGTTTGGTGCGCCCCGGCGTCGGGCCGGTGCCGCGCGGCTTGCCGTTCCGCATGCCCGCTGATAGGAGAGCGCCACTTTGCGGCGCGCGCGCGCCGACGCGAAATATGGGCCGCATTGGCGCGGCAACAGGTGAGTTATGAAAATCAACGGTAACGAAATCCGCCCCGGCAATGTCCTGATGCACCAGGATACGCTGTGGGTCGCGGTCAAGACGGATCACGTCAAGCCGGGCAAGGGCGGCGCTTTCGCCCAGGTCGAGCTGAAAAACCTCCTCGACGGTCGCAAGCTCAACGAACGCTTCCGCGCCGCCGACAAGGTCGAGCGCGTGCGCCTTGAGCAGAAGGATCACACCTTCCTGTTCGCCAGCGATGACATGCTGACCTTCATGGATGCCGAAAGCTATGAGCAGATCGAGCTGCAGGCCGATTTCGTCGGCGAGGAACGTGCGGCCTATCTCACCGATGGCATGAATGTCGTTGTCGAGTTCCACGAGGAACGGCCGATCGGCATTTCCCTGCCGCAGCACGTGACCCTGGAAGTGGCCGATACCGAGCCGGTGGTGAAGGGCCAGACTGCCGCCAATTCCTACAAGCCGGCCATCCTGTCCAACGGCGTGCGCTCCTCGGTTCCGCCCTTCGTTGGCGTTGGCGAGCGCATCATCGTCGCCACCGAAGACGGCAGCTATGTGAAGCGGGCGGACTGATATCATGGGTACGCTGTCTCCGCTCCTCACTGTCATGACCGATGTCGCCGCCCGCGCCGGCCGTTCGCTCAATCGCGATTTTCGCGACATCGAGCACCTGCAGGTCTCGCGCAAGGGTCCGGCCGATTTCGTCTCGGTCGCCGATCACAAGGCCGAGGACATCATCTATGACCGTCTGAGCCAGGCCCGTCCGGGTTATGGCTTCCTGATGGAGGAACGCGGGATTGTTGAAGGCAGCGACAAGTCGCACCGCTGGATCGTCGATCCGCTCGACGGCACGCTGAACTTCCTGCACGGCATGCCGCACTTTTCGGTCTCGATCGCGCTCGAGCGCGAGGGCGAGCTGGTTGCTGGTGTGGTCTACAATCCGGCCACCGACGAGATGTTCCACGCTGAAAAGGGCCGCGGTGCCTGGTTGGCCGACCGCCGTCTGCGGGTTGCCGAGCGCAAGCATTTCGACGAAGCCGTCATCGCCACCGGCACGCCCTATATCGGCAAGCCGGGCCAGGCACGTTTCCTCAAGGAACTCCACCAGATCATGCCGCATTGCGCCGGCATTCGCCGCATGGGTTCTGCCGCCCTCGACCTCGCCTGGGTCGCTGCCGGTCGCTATGACGGCTTCTGGGAGCGCGGCCTGAAATCCTGGGACATCGCCGCCGGCATCATCCTGGTCCGCGAAGCCGGTGGTTTCGTCGCCGAAGCCGATGGTGCGGAAAACCTGCTGGAAACCGGTAATATCGCTGCCGGCAACGAGCCCATGCTGGCCGAGGTGGTCGAGCGTCTGAAGAAGGCCGCCGCCTAGCCAGCCGGACCCATTTTCGAAGCGGCGTCCCGCTTGGGGCATCTTTTCGGGAGAATATGGCCTAGCCTGCAATCATGACGTGCCGTTTCGGGCGTCGGCAAGGCAGGGGGGCTCGCTATGGGCCGGGCTATCGGGTTTGTATTCGGCATTGCCGTCTACGCATTCTTCTTCGTTGTATTCCTCTATTCGATCGGGTTTGTCGGCAATCTTCTCGTGCCGAAAACCATCGATTCCGGTGTGGCCGGGCCGGTCGTGACGGCCATTATCGTCAATCTGGCATTGTTGAGCCTGTTCGCCGTGCAGCACAGCGTCATGGCGCGTCCGGCCTTCAAGGCGGCCTGGACCCGACTTGTGCCGACCTATCTGGAACGCACGATTTACGTGCTGCTGTCCTCGATCGCTCTCGCCTTGATCTATGCCTTCTGGCAGCCGATTCCGGGCCTGGTCTGGTCGGTGCCCGAGGGGCTGGCGACCTATGCGGTGCAGGCCCTGTTCTGGTCCGGCTGGCTGATCGTGCTGATCTCGACCTTCCTGATCAGCCATTTCGACCTGTTCGGCCTGAGCCAGATCTACGCCAATCTGCGGCGGCGCCCCTTCAAGGGCGCCCCCTTCCGCAAACACCTGTTCTACCGTCTGGTGCGGCATCCGATGATGACCGGTTTCATGATCGCCTTCTGGGCGGCGCCGGTGATGACGCTGGGCCATCTCCTCTTCGCGGTCGTCACGACGGCCTACATGATCATCGCGGTCTATCGTTTTGAGGAAAAGGATCTGATCGCCGAAATTGGTGATGACTATCTGGATTATCGCAAGGAAGCCGGTGCCTTTCTCCCCAAGATTGGGCGAAAGGATTCCCTGGCCCAGCCTGGGGAGTAGGCGCTTCGCGCCGGCCAGATCCTGGCCGGCGCCAAGCCGTCTAGGCCGCCAGACGCTCGATCGCTTCACCGGCCGCAGCGAGCTTTTCGTCGGCGCCCTGGCCGAGCTGGTCGGCGGCGATGATTTCGACGTCGTGGATGCCAATGAAGCCGAGTACGTGTTTCATGTAGTTGGTGGCGAAATCGATCTCGCTGCCGACCCGGGTGCCGCCGGAGGCGACGACCAGGATGGCGCGCTTGCCCGTCAGCAGGCCGACCGGACCGGTCTCGGTGTAGTTGAAGGTGACGCGGGCGCGGGCGATGAGGTCGATCCAGGCCTTCAGCGCGGCGGGAATTCCGAAATTATAGACCGGGGTGGCGATGACCAGCGTGTCGGCGGCCTTGAGTTCGGCGATCAGGGCGTCCGAGCGGGCGAGCACGGCCTTCTGGGCGTCACTGCGAGCGTCCGCATCGGTGAAGTTGGCACCGATCCAGGCCTCGTCAATGAAGGCCGGCGGATTGTCGGCCAGGTCGCGGCCGGTGACGCGGATCGCCTTGTCGTCGGAGGACAGGCGCTCGATCAGCGTCTCGGCGAGCTGGCGCGTTACCGAGCCGTGATGGCGCATGCTGGCATCGACGCGAAGGATGTGGCGGGTGGCTGGATTGGTCATGGCAAACTCCATCAGCAGGCGGTGGCAACGGGCGGCGGGTGCGTGCCCCGAATTCGATGCTCGGAAGATGGCTATCGCTCCACCTGCGAAAAACCACTAATCTGGCGGCTTATTGTTTCCGTTTTGGACACAAACCCGCCATGCCTGCGGTGATGAAGCGGCGGCATCCGCGATTAGTTCGCACCAGCCCTTTGACCTCGCCTCCAAATTGTCCCAATCCGGGGGGTAGGAAAGACGGCGGCTTTTACGAGGGGTCAGCATGCCCGTTCTCAATTCCGATCAGGATATGTCCCAGGCACCCAGCGTCCGGTTCACCGGGCCGTGGCGTTACATCATCTGGATGGCACTGTTCACGGCCGTGGTGGCGGCGCTTGGCATCTTCCTGATCGAACCACTGGAAGAGGCCTTCCGGGCCAATCCGGCGATCAATGGTCTCATTCTGGGCGTGCTGGTGATCGGTGTGCTCTACACCTTTGCACAGGCGCTGGGCATCGGTCCGGCCGCGCGCTGGCTGATCCGCTTCCGGTCGGCGGAAGACCCGGCCAGCCTGCCCAGCCCGCCCGCCCTGATCGCGCCGATGGCCTCGATGATTTCGCAGGCCGATGGCCGCGTCTCGCTGTCGGCGGGCTCGGTTCGCACCGTGCTCGACTCGGTAGGCGCACGGATGTCGGAAGCCGGCGCCTTCACCCGCTATTTCGGCCGACTTCTGATCTTTCTCGGCCTGCTCGGCACCTTCTGGGGTCTGCTTTCGGTTGTCTCCGATGTCGGCGAAGCCGTCCGCGCTGTTACCGAAAGCTCGACCGGTGGTGAAGCCGATGTGATGCGGCTGATGTCGGCGATCGAGGACCCGATCCAGGGCATGGGCACTGCCTTTGCCTCCTCGCTCTTCGGTCTGGCCGGCTCGCTGGTCATCGGCTTCCTCGACCTGCAGGCCAGCCGCGCCCAGAACCGGTTCTACAACGAGATCGAGGAATGGCTGTCGTCGATTTCGCGGCTCGCCGCCGCCGGCCCGGCGACGGGTGATGATGGCGAGGTCTCGTCCGCCTATGTCGGCGCCCTGCTGCAACAGACCGCCGAGACGCTCGACCGTCTGTCCCACACGCTGGAGCGCAATGCTCGCCAGATGGACACCACGCTGCAGCGCTTTGCCGAGGACAGCCGGGCCAGCCAGGAAGAATCGATGCGGGCCCTGCGTGACGAGATCCGGGTGCTGATCCGGGCCCTGCAATCGCGGGAGCGGGGAGGGGAGTAGGCCATGGCCTCGCCGCGTTTCGCGCGTTTCCAGGAAGCCGATAATGGCGATCACTGGCCGGGCTTTGTCGATGCTCTGGCCACGCTTTTGCTGGTCATTGTCTTTCTGTTGTCGATCTTTGTGGCCGGCCAGTTCGCCCTGTCGCGCGCCCTGACCGGTCGTGACGAGCAGCTCGCTGCGCTCAATGCCCAGCTGGCCCAGCTGGCCGACGAGCTGGCCCTGACCCAGGCGGAAAACACCGAGCTCGAACTGCGCGTCTCCGGACTGGAGACTGAGCGCGATGCGCTGAGCGATGCGCTGGCGATGGCTGGCACCCAGACGGCGGCGCTGCAGGCCGAGCTCGATGCCGAGCGTGAACTGTCCGAAGAGAGCCGCCGTGCCCTGATGATGCTCAATCTGCAGATCCAGGCCCTGCGCGACCAGATCGCCACGCTGAATGCCGCCCTTGATGCGGCAGAGCTCCGCGCCGAGGAGGCTGAGGCCCAGGTGATCAATCTCGGAGAACGTCTCAATGCGGCGCTGGCCGAGCGCGCCGCCGAGCTGGCTGTCTACCGCTCCGACTTCTTCGGCCGCCTGCGCGCCATTCTCGGAAACCGCACCGGTGTACGCATTGTCGGTGATCGTTTCGTTTTCGAAACGGATGTGCTTTTCCCGTCCGGCTCGGCTGCGCTGTCAAATGAGGGGCGCGAAAGCCTGCGCCCGATCGCCGATGCGATCATCCAGCTGACCGATGAAATCCCGGCCGACCTGGAATGGGTGATCCGCATTGACGGCCACACAGACCCGGTCCCGATCCGCACCACCTACCCCTCCAACTGGCACCTCTCCGCCGCCCGCGCCATCTCGGTGGTCAACTGGATGGAGCAATTGGGCGTCCCGTCGGACCGCCTGGTCGCCGCCGGTTTTGGTGAGCACTATCCGATTGTCGAGGGACGGACCGCGGAGGCGAATGCGCGGAACCGGCGTATCGAGCTGAAGCTGACGGCGAGGTAGGGGTGCACCCAATATTGTATTATATTGTTCTTTCGGTCTTTGGTTCCGCTATTTATACCGATCAATTTCCGGATAGAACTTATGTGAAGCCCCTTTTGGAGGTTTCTATTTTCTATTTTGTTTATGCATACCCGGCGGCATTTGTTGTATATAAGTACAATCATAGTCTAAATGTTAAGTTGATATCCTTTTTTCTGTCATTTGTTTTTTTGGTAGACGTGGCGGCGCGGGCGTTTGTATCTCTTGCAGAGCGTGACGATCTAATCTTGCTTTCTGGTCTAGGTAACCTATTGGCGTTTGCTAGCCTGTTTTCGCTTTTGGCGTTGGCAGCAGACCGTCTCCATAGTTCGCATTTTGACGGTTGGGGGGAGGTTGGTCGTCGAGGCCCCATCCTAGCTTTCCTGTATGTTCTCGCCGGCTCGATTACCTATCATAGTCTGTACCAAGAGCGCCCCGAACGGGTCGGAGCTTAGGTCGGCCCTGGGCACTTTCTCCATCGCTCAGACCTGCTCATAAATCACTTGTCAGCCAGCGGGCCGTATCCGGTTCTTGAGGTCAAGGGCGGCGCAGCCGCCGCTTCGCGGCTTCACCCTTGAGCTGAAGAGCCGGATACGGCTTTCTCTCGGCAAGGGATGTATGGCCGGGTGTGCGCCGGGGCGCGCTATCCGGCTCACAGGCTCTCCGTTTTCTTCCCCATTACATGGGAAAGTGGGCCGATGGGGCCCAGCGAAGCGAGGAGGCCGCCCTCCCTCAATACCCCTGAAACAGAAGGTCCAGCGCGTTGACGATGTCGTCCCGATGTCGGGCTTCCACATTGGCGATAGCGGTGCCGAGTTGGTTCGCAGACTGCACACCCAGACCGGCCGTCGCGAAGAGATAGGCCTCGCCGTCAATGTCCAGTATCGGCTCGAGGCGGGAAATTGGCGGGCGTTTGAGATCGGCGGTCGCAAGGAGCGGGACAACGATCCGGCTGGGCAGCTCGCTCAAGAGGTTGGCCTGAATGTCGACAACCAGCGCAACACCGCTTCCCTTCAACGGGTGAACGTCGAAGCGGGCCATTCAATCGTCGTCCGGTTGGGCCCACCAGGGGGGAGGCAGCAGGGGGCCATCGCGCAGATAGCGCTCGTTATAGGCCTTGATCCCCTCGCGGTTCTCTTCCAGCCAGCGGCGGCCCTTCTCCTCGCGGATGGCGGCCTCGATGCCCGCCTCGGCGGCGCGGGAGGTGTTCAGGCCCAGCGCCTTGGCTTCGGCCATGACATCCTCGCGGACGGTAAGGTTGGTGCGCTTGCGGCGTTCGGCTTGCGGATATCGCGGTTCGGACATGGTCAGGCTCCGGTGTGTGTATGATTATACACACATTTGCCGCCGTCTCAAATCACGATTGGTGACCCGGCCCGTCAGACTCCATACCCCGCTTGCCATGGCCGGTATCTTCGGCTACTAGCCCCGCTCCTGAGTTTATATGAGCTGCGTGCGGGGCAACGTAATCCCGTTGCGCGGCGGACAAGAGAAAGCCGGACCGATGAAAAAGGATACCCATCCCGAGTATCACATCATCAATGTTGTGATGACCAACGGGACCACCTTCCAGACCAAATCCACCTGGGGCAAGGAAGGCGATACGATCAATCTCGACATCGATCCGACGTCGCACCCGGCCTGGACCGGCGGCAATCAGCACATGCTGGACCGTGGCGGCCGTGTTTCGCGCTTCAAGGACAAGTTCAAGGGCTTCGCGTAAGCTTTTCGACGTCCTTCGCGACAAGAAAAAGGCCCGTTCCGGTTGGAGCGGGCCTTTTTTCTGTCCGGCGATGTGGGGCGTGCAGCTAGCGCTGGCCGAAAGCGCCGCGCAGCATGGCCATCTGGTCGGCAACGGGATTGGCGTCCGTGTCGACCACGCCGTCGACATAAAGATTGTCGTCGATCCGCTTGAGACGGTCATAGAGCGAGCGCGAGCGGCGCACGAGTTCGCCGAGCACCGCCGGCGGGGTTTCGCCTTCCGGCCATAACTTCTCGCTCGGGCGATCCGCGGACAGGCGGTATTTGCCATCGGTTGCAGCCTCGGCCGACATCTCGCCCTCGGCCACGGCGCGCTGGGCCAACAGCCAGGAGGCGGCCTGCATCAGGCGGGTCGTCAGCTTCATGCTCTCGGTGGCGTAGGACAGGGCGCCGGCCCGATCGAGTGATTTGGAGTCGTCACGCCCCGGCCCGTCAAGATAGCTCGCGGTCTCTTCCACCAGGTCCATGCCTTCACGGAAGAGTTTCTGGAACATCTCCGAGGCGGCAAAATCCTGGGCCCGGGCAGCAGGGCCGCCGCCGGCTGGGAAGAGGGTCGGTGTGTGACTATCGGTCATTACGCGTCCATTCGTGCGTCGATCACGGGTTACGGGCGAATCGTAGCAAGGCTCGGGCCAGACTGCCCAAAGAGTTTGATCAAAACTTAAACACGGCGTCCGCCGCGTTCAGCCCGGCCTTCTTTTTTTCAGTGATATCGTCGATGCGGCGGATCTCGTCTTCCAACAGCCCACGCCGCTCGGCCAGATCGTCCAGCGACAAGGCGCTGAGATCCTCGCCGGGAATGATGCCCTGGCGTGCCCGTTGGCTTGCGATGCTCTCCTCGTCATGAAACATGGATCGGCCTCCACATGCTTGGCTCCTGGGGGCAGCATAACGCGAAGGAAGGCAAACTCCCATGATCGAGATCGCGAAAACTGAAAACCGCATCGTTATCGCCCGCGAGCCAGGCGGCCCGGATGTGCTTGAAATCGTGACCCGGCCCGTGCCGGTCCCTGGCCCGGGCGAGCTGTTGATCCGGAATGTGGCTTGCGGCGTGAACCGGCCGGACCAGATCGAGCGGCTCGGCTTTTATCCCGCCCCGCCCGGCGCACCGGAAGGCTTGGGTCTGGAGGTGGCCGGTCATGTCGCCGAGCTGGGCGAGGGTGTCAGCGCGTTTGCGGTCGGCGATCCGGTCTGTGCCTTGGTGGCGGGCGGCGGCTATGCCGATTTCTCGGTCGCCCCGGCCGGCTCGGTCCTGCCGGTGCCGGACACTGTCGCAGTGGCGGATGCGGCCGGACTGCCCGAGACCGTGTTTACCGTATGGACGAATGTGTTCGAGATCGGCGCATTGTCGCGTGATGAAACATTTCTGGTCCATGGCGGCACAAGCGGGATCGGATCGACGGCGATCCAGATGGCCAAGGCGGCGGGCGCACGGGTGATCGCAACGGCTGGCACGCCGGACAAGGTCGCGCAGTGCAAGACGCTCGGTGCCGATATCGCGATCAACTACCGGGACGAGGATTTCCAGGCGGTGGTGACCGAAGCCGGCGGAGCGGATGTTATCCTGGACATGGTTGGCGGCGCCTATGTCCAGAAGAACATCAATTGTGCGCGCATGGGGGCGCGGATTGTCTCGATCGCCTTTCTGACCGGCAGCCGTGTGGAGGTCGATCTGATGCGGGTCATGCTCAAGCGGATCACGCTGACCGGCTCGACCCTGCGGGCGCGGCCATTGGCGGAAAAGGCCCGTCTCGCGGCCGCGGTCCGTGACACCGTGTGGCCCTGGATCGCCGCCGGCAAATTGGCGCCGCTGATCGACAGCCGTTTTGCCCTGGATGATGTTCGTTCCGCACACGAACGGCTCGATTCCGGCGCCCATGCGGGAAAGATACTGCTGGATTGCTGATTTGTGCAGGCTGCCCCGCTTTGCAGGCTGCGCGGTCTGCGCTATAAATGCATCAAATCGCTGGATGGTGCAGACCTGCCACCAGCGTCGGAAGCCCAAGCCCGGCCGCCGCGTCGGGCTTTTTTTGTTTTTGTACTTCAATCCCATGCCTTGGAGCTGAGACCATGACCGAGATCCTGATGCCGAAAGCGACGGCCGTCTGGCTCGTCGACAATACCTCGCTGACCTTCGACCAGATCGCCGATTTCTGTGGCTTGCATCCGCTCGAAGTGAAGGGCATTGCCGATGGCGATGTTGCTGTCGGCGTGCGCGGCGCTGACCCGATTTCCAACGGGCAGCTGACGCGCGAGGAAATCGAGAAGGCCGAGAAGAGCGACAAATACCGCATGACGGTGGTGAAGCCGAAATATTCCGAGCTGCACCAGCCGGCCAAGCGTCGTGGTCCGCGCTATACGCCGCTGTCGCGTCGCCAGAACCGTCCGGACGCCATCGCCTGGCTGGTCCGCAATCACCCGGAACTGGCCGACGCCCAGATCTCCAAGCTGATCGGCACCACCAAGACGACGATCCAGGCCGTGCGCGAGCGCAGTCACTGGAACTCGTCCAACATCAAGCCGACCGATCCGGTGTCGCTGGGGCTCTGCACCCAGATTGACCTCGATGAGCAGGTCAAGAAGGCCTCGGCCCGTCGCCGCAAGCTCGAGGAAGAAAACCCGGAACTGCTGACCGATACGCTGAAGGCCCAGGAAGACCTGCACCAGGCCGAGGAAAAGCCCGCCCAAGAGGCCGAGATCGACCTGGAAACGCTGTTCGGTGGTCCCAAGGCCGAATAGGCCGGACCTCTGTCACCAGAATTGAAAAAGGCCTGGAACCCGTCGGTTCCAGGCCTTTCTTATTGCGTTGTGCGTCGCGGCCTCAGCCCTTGGGCACCGTGTAATTCATCGCCAGGCGTCCGCCATCGGCATAGATCGTGGTGCCGGTGATATAGCTGGCATCCTTTGACGCCAGGAAAGACGCCACTGAGGCGATCTCGTCGGGGTCGCCGATCCGCTGCAGCGGGGTGCGGGACATGATCTTGTCCATCGCTTCGGGATTGTCATTCACCGCCTTGAGCACGTCGGTATTGATGCTGCCCGGTCCGATCGCATTGACGCGGATGCCGTATTTGGCGAGCGCCAGCGCCATCGACTTGGTCATCTGGTTGATCGCCCCCTTGGTGGCGCAATAGGCGAGCTGGTCGGGGATCGCCATGACGCCGTTGACCGATGACATGTTGATGATCGAATAGCGGCGGCGCACATCTTCAGTCCGTTCGCCGTCTTCCTCGATCTGGTCGACCATCTGCCGTGCGGCCTCGCGGGCCACCAGGAAGGCGCCGCGCAGATTGACGCCCATCACCTTGTCGAAATCGGACTCCGAGAGGGTCAGGATATCGCCGCTGGCCACGATGCCGGCATTGTTCACCAGCACGTCGAGCCGTTCGAAGGTCGAGCGGGTTTCCGACAGCAAATTGTTAACGGCGAGCCGGTCCGCAACATTGCAGGAGACAAAGAGGGCGCGATCCTTGTCGGCGCCCAATTCCTCGGCGAGGGCCTGGCCGGCGCGGGCATCGACATCGGCGATCACGACATGGCAGCCGTCTTCGGCGAGACGACGGGCACAGGCCTTGCCAATGCCGTTGGCGCCTCCGGTTATGATTGCGACGCGGTCACCCATCTTCAGTCCTCATGGCCAGCGCGCAGAAACGCGCGATCAGGATTGCTGACCTTGCACAGGCGGGCGGCGCTGGCAATCCATCCGGGCGCCGCGACAGCGCGGTCAGGGATTGTGGGTTCGCTCATAGTCATGGAGGATTTCCGGATCCTCCGGCGATAACCGCCAGGCCCGGCGATAAAGCGGCCGCGCCTCCCGCATCCGGCCGACCGCTTCCAACGCCGTGGCGTGGGAGTGGACGATGGCCCCGGAGTCCGGTTCCGCCGCCACAGCCTGTTCGCACAAGGGCAGGGCGGTTTCGGCGCGATCATCCTTGATCAGGGTCCAGCACAGCATGTTCAGGGTCGATCCGTCCTCGGGCGCCAGCTCGACCGCGCGGCGGGCATCCTCGACGGCGGCCCCGGTCAGACCGAGGTCGAGCAGGGCGCCGGCCCGGTTGATCCAGGAGCCGATCCAGTCCGGTTGCAGCCGGACGACATTGTCGAAGGCGACAACCGCCTCCGCGTCGCGGTCGAGGGCCTGATAGACGATGCCCAGGGTGATCTGGGTCAGCGTGTCGTCGGGGGCTGCGGCGGCGGCCATTCGCAGGTCGTCCAGCGCCCGCTCGTGCTGGCCAAGCTCGGACCGGGCGATGCCGCGATTGCGGTAAAGCGTCGGTTCGACGGCGCGGGCACCGCCTGTCTCGATGATGGCGAAGGCGAAATTATAGGCGTCCAGCGCGTCCTGGAATTCCTGTTCGGCCAGCAAGGCGGCGCCCAGCGAGGCATAGGCGCCGACCTCCTGGTTCATGTCGAGCTCGGCATGGTCCAGGCAGGCCCTGAACTGGCGGATCGCTTCGGCATTCTCGCCGCGATCCAGCGCGGCTTGTCCGGCCGCGCATTCGGACGCATCGGACGATGCCTGGACAAGTGCGGCGGCATGGGTGGCGGGTGCGAACACCAGGCCGGCGGCCAGAAGGGGGGCAGAAAGGCGCATCGGGAACTCCGGGAGTGGCGTTTGCTCAGTGTAGCGCGCAAAAAGGGCGGCCCGAAAGCCGCCCCGTTGATAATTGCGCTGTTGTAATCAGCTAGCCCGTAAGGGTCGCGTGCGCCGATAGTCGCAAACTTTCTATCTGTTCCTTGATTCGAAGCTTCTGCTTCTTGAGTCGCGCCAGTTCCAGGGAATCCGCCGACGGGTGCTTCTTGACCTCGTCGATTTGTGTATCCAGACGCGTATGTTTAGCGTCGAGCTCACGGATGCGGGCTTCGATGGGCATGGAGACGTCTCCCTCTTGTGAAGTGGAACACTCGATTGAAGCAGGTTCCCGCATTATGTCTACTCACGAAACGTTTCGAGGATAAGATATGATGAAGCCGGAGCGGATGATTGTCGGAGTCTCGGGCGCCTCCGGGATCATCTATGGCATACGGGCGATGGAGGCGCTGAAGGCGCTGGGCATCGAGACCCACCTGGTTGCCTCGAAGGCGGCCGAGATGACGCTTGGCTATGAAACCGATATCTCGATCAAGGACTTCCGGGACAAGGCCGACCATGTCTACAAAATGCCGGATGTCGGTGCACCGATCGCATCGGGCTCGTTTGCGACCCGCGGCATGCTGATCGCGCCGTGCTCGGTCAAGACCATGTCGGAGATCGCCACCGGTGTGACGTCCAGCCTGTTGACCCGGGCCGCCGATGTTGTCCTGAAAGAGCGTCGACGGCTTGTCCTGATGGTTCGCGAGACGCCCTTCCATCTTGGTCATCTGCGCACGATGGAAGCGCTGACCGAAATGGGTGCCGTCATCTGCCCCCCACTGCCGGCCTTCTATGCCAAGCCGAAATCCATTGACGACCTGGTCAACCAGTCGGTCGGACGCGCCCTTGACCTGTTCGGTCTCGACTGGGATGGCACGCGGCGCTGGGGTGAGGACCTGGAAGGCGGACGGCGCTGAGCCGCCCCTATTCCAACGTGATGCGGGTAATGTCGCCCGCCGTGATGTCGATTGACTGCTCGGCGTCATTGCCCCATCGGATGGTGTAAGCGCCGGCGGGAATGGTCAGGATTTCACCCGGGCGACCGGTTGTGATGACCTCGCCGGTGGCCGGATCGGCAAGTTCGAAAGCACCGGTGACAGCCTGGGTCAGGGCCGCGGCGAGTTGGGTCCCGTCGGCGGCGCTGAAATAGCCACCACCACCGCTGGCCGCCCACGCGCGGAAGACGGCTTCGAGATCGGTATCGTCGATGGCAAAGCCGACAATATTCACCCGGATATCCCAGCCGCGATCGCGCAGGCCCTGAATGGACGCAGCGGCATCGCCGTCGCAGGTCTCTTCGCCGTCAGTCAGGACGATCAGGATGCGGGTGCCGGCGACATTGGCCAGGTCGCTTGCGGTCATTTCGATCGAGCGCCCCAGCGGCGTGCGGGCGAGATTCATGGCGTTGACGCCGCGGATCACACCGGTGGCGGCTGCCGGATCGAGCGGACCGAGTGGCATTTCCAGATCGGTACGGCAGCTGTCGGCCTCGCGATGCCCGAAGACCCGCAGTGCAAAGCCGGTCCCCGCGGGGATGGTGTCGTTGACCAGGCTGGTCAGTGTTTCCCGCGCAATGGCGATGCGCCGCTCCTCGCCAACCCGCTGCAGCATGGAACCGGACGCATCCAGGATAACGCCGACAGCGTCGTCGGGACCAAGCGCGGCGCGTGTCTGTTCGACCAGCAATTGCCCCGGCTCGGCCGACGGCGGCAGGACGGTTATGGCCTGCCGCGCCATCTCGCGTCCCGCCCGTGTGAGATAGATGAGGGTGTAGTCGCCCGGGGTCTCGGGCGCGCCCAGCGTGACGCTGTCTGAATTGGGGTCGATATAACTGAACGTCGCGCGCGAACCGTCGCTCGCGTGCATCTCGATCAGGTCGCCTTGATTGCCGGTGCCGGCCCAGGTGACAGGAAATTGCGTATAGGCTGCCACCTCGGCGGGCGCGTCGATAGCGATATGGGCCGCAACGACGTCGATGGATGTGCGTCCAATCACCCGGCCACTGGACACATAGACGATGTCATAGGCACCCAGCGTCTCTGATGCAGTCAGAATGGCCGCGTCGTCCGCTCCGGCATTGCCGACATAGTAGTAGCTGGCGCCGCCAAGCGGTTCACCATCGCGCGCGGCGAAGGTGATACGGTCCTGGCTGTTCTCCGGTCCGACCCAGGAAACGCGCACGGGCCCGCCCTGAAAGACCTCGGACGGGGCGGTCAGGACCGCCTCGATGCCGCCGACCTCGATCGGTGAGCGGGCGAGGACGGTCGAGCCACTGACATAGACAATGTCATAACTCCCCGCATCGGCGGGTGCCCGCAAGCTGGCCGGCCCGCCGTCCAGATTGCCGACATAGGCGTAACCCGTTCCGCGGATGGGTGAGCCGTCCCGGGCCGCGAATGTCAGATTGTCGCTGCGGCTGACGGGGCCGGTCCAGTCGAGGCTGAAGGTCTCGCCGGCGCTGACAGCGGCGGGTGCAGTAATGGACGCGCCCGGCAGGGTCACGGTCAGGGGCAGGCTGGCGCGCACCTCGCCGCCCGACACGTAAACCAGTACATACTCACCCGGTGCTTCCGGTGCCATGATCACTTGCGGGTTGTTGTGGGTGTAGGCGTAGGAGAGCCGCCGACCTTCGCCGTCGGCGGGTCGCACTTCGAGAATGTCACCGCGTGCTTCAGGGGCGGACCATTCAACCTCGATGCTCTGCCGGATATGGGCCTCGGTCGGTGCACTGATCTGCCAGTTCTGGGCCGGTGCCGGGCTGATCGTCAGAAGAATGAGGGCGCAAAGGCCGGTCAGAAAACGCATGCCTGGCTCCTAGGGTTCGACCAGTGTGTAGTGGTGATGGCTGCGAAAGGCGGCGCCGTTCCAATAAAGGCTGTAGGCCGACTTCTCGATACGCTCGAGGGTGAGGGCGTCGCCCGGCCCCTCCGGCAGCCTGGCATCGCCGACATAGTGTGCCACGGCGTCGCGCGGGCCGATCCGCCAGGCCTCCACCTGATTGAAATAGTCCGGCGCGAGATCGCTGCCCGGCGGGGCATCGTCGATCCCGTGGATCGATGTCCAGGTGCCGGCGCGGCAGATGGCGATACCGTGCTGACCGTCGACGTCCCGCACAATCGGTACCGCGAAATCATGGGCGCCATCGGCGTCGAAATCCCCGTTGAGCATTCGCGGCAGAACCCAGGCCTCGGGTCGGTAGGCGAGATCGAGGCCGCAGGTGCGGATCAGCTCCATCTCTTCGTCAATGTAAACCGGACTGGTGGCGTCCAGCTCGCGGGCGCGCTCCTCGTCAGTCTTCGGCACGATGATACAGGCGTTGAACTGGAGATAGACCATGCGCGCCTGCTCGCCCGGCTCCAGGTCGGCCAGTCCGAAATCGGTGATGCGCAGCCAGCCAAGCCCGGTATCGCGAAAGGCGCCGCCGCGTGGATCATTCAGCATGAAGCGGCGCTCGTGCTGGGGCGCATTGACGTCGCCCTCATTGGGGCCGGTATTGGCGGCGTTGCGGAAGTGCCAGCCATAAAGAAAACGCGGATTGGTGTTGCCATGGAGCGGCAAGGTGGCAAGGGCGAGATTATAGCCACCTGCGTCGAGCACATTGATGTCCCAACCGTGCGGCGCCGGCGCCAGCAGGAATGTCCAGCCGAAGCCTATATCCGCGGCGTATTGACGGTCTCTGGAAACCTCGCCGCTGACCGGGATGGCATGGTGCAGCGCTGTGTCGGTGCAGCTGTCTGCGGCGGCGCGGCTCGGCACGAGGCCGGCCAGGCAGGCTGCGATCAGGGCGATAACGCCAATTGTCACGGTAGAGCCCCTCACCGTGTTGGCTCTTCGTCGGGCAGCGTCGGCGCCGGCTCGGTGACGGGCGTCGTCGTTGTTGTTCGTGGCGGCGGCGCGTCGGATCCGGGCTGACTGTCGTGGTCGGCATTGTTCACGGCAATCGCGATGGCGATGGCCAGAATGGTGAGGCCGAGCATGCCGGCGACGACGCAGGCAATCAGCGCTTTCATCGGCATTCTGGTCGCCGCGACGATCGAGACCGCCAAGCCGGCCAAGCTCGCGAGCAGGCCATAGCCCAAGGCCTCGGCGGGTGCCGCCAGTCCCTGACCGGGCGGCACGAGATACTTGCCGCCAAAATAAGTGCCGAGCCCGAACGCCAAGACCACCATGGCGATGATGACGGGCAGGCTCAGTGCGATGCGGGTGAGGCGCGGCGACACGGGGCGTCCTAGTTCAAGACCGTGACGGACAATGTCGTGGTTGATCCGTTCGGGATCAGGTTGAATGTCGCCACGCGCCCGTCTTTTTCAAAACGCAGCATGTGCCCCGGACCGCTGGGGGCATTGGCCGCTTCGGTCCAGCCAAGCGCCGTCATCTCGCGGGCGTAGAAAGCGGCGACGTCGTCCGGCGATCCGTCGGCCAAGGCGGCCAGCGAAAAACCCATGTTCGGAATCGTGTTGGCGCCATAGATGTTGAGATCAGGGTAGTGGGCGACATCGTCCGGAAATCCGGCGGGCAGGTTCAGATTGGCGCCGGCCTGCGATTGCAGACCGCCGACATTCTGCTCCATCACAACTTGCGGCGCGTCGCTTCCGGACCGGGCAGGACTGTCGGGGCCAACCGGCTGTTCGGTGTTGCCGCCACAGGCGGCGAGAGGCAGGGCGCAGGCGGTCAGTGCGAGCATGGTCTTCAAGGTTTTTGTCATGGCAGGTCCCCCTTTGTCTGCCGCTGTCAAAACGCCCCTTGCCGGCTCCTGTCGGATCGAACCCGGTCAGCAAGGACCGGTTTGCGGGGCGTGTTGATCGCCACGCTACACTGCCTGGTCGAAATGGGTAGTCTTTTCAGGAAACCTGTTTCGTCGCTTCGTGGTCAATGATGGTGATGATCAGCGCAGTCCGACCTGCCCGACCGCGGCCTCAGCCAGGCTTTCAGGGTCATAGCCGAGACCGTTGCGGAACACGATTTGCGGGTGTCGGATCCGGCTGATGTCCGCCGACAGATCGCCTTGCAGCACGACCAGGTCGGCCCGATAGCCGGCCCGGATGAGGCCGCGATCCGTGCCCAGGCCCAACTCGACCGCGCCGTTATGGGTCGCGATCCGGACCGCCTGCTCGACCGTGAAGCCGGCTTCAACAAGCAATTCCACGTTCCGCTGGTCGCCATGACCGGGAATGATGTGGCGGCCTGTGTCGGGGCCGGCGACGAGGTGTCCGCCAGCGGCGACAAAGCGGCGTTCAAAGGCGAGCACACGGCCGAATAATTCCGGCGTGAAACGGGTCGTCTCCAGTCGCGCGGCGAGGGCGTCCTGGCGGCTGTCATAGGCCGCGCGGGCCTCGGGCGCCAACATGGCCAGCGAGCGGGCATCGCCCTGGGGCCGGTGCGCGAAATGGCTTTCTATGATGGCCAGGGTCGAGGTCAGGGTGACATCATGATCGACGAGGGTCGCAATGACGGCGCCGATGGCCTCACCATCGGGATCACTGGTTTCCAGCGATGCCAGCGTCGCGGTGCAGACGCCTTCCGGCTTGTCCGCGACCAGGTCTGACATCGACAGGAAACCGTGCTCGATACGGTCGATGCCCATTTCGGCGGCTTGCCGATAGGTCAGCGAGCACAGATGGCCGGTGACAGGCAGGCCGTGCGCATGGGCGCGTGTGATCACGGCGCGGGCAACGTCTGGCGTCACATGCCGGTAAAGCTTGAAACCCGCGACGCCGTTCTCGGTCCAGTAATCGACGAAACGATGGGCGGCCTCGGCGGTGTCCGGCTGCGCCATGACCCAATTGCCGTCCGGGCCGGTGACATAAGGTGCGGCGATGCGCATGTCGGGGCCGGGTCCGTATCCGCGCTCGACCGCTCGCGCCATGTTCAGTTCGGCGACCGGTGCGGCGCTGCCTGCCGAGAACAGCGTCGTCACACCGCCGGCGAGGTAGAGGTGCGGCGCTGTGTGATGGCTGGCCGGCGTGCCGGGATAGTGGAGATGGTTGTGCAGGCCGACCAGGCCCGGGATGACGCTGTGACCGGCCAGATCGAGAACGGCAAAACCATCCGGCACACTTATGTCTGCGGTCGGGCCGACTTGCCGGATCCGACCGTCTTCGATCAACACGGTCTGGTTGGCACGCGCCGGGTCATCGCTGCCATCGACAAGGCGGACACCGACCAGTGCGATTTGCGGCGCGTCATGGCGGATATGCTGACGCGCCCGGTCGGACAGGTCCGCAACAGGTTGCGCCGACGCGCCGGCCCAGCCGGCAAGGCTTGCGAGGAGTGCGATCATTCGAAGCATGGTTCTGTCTCTTTGCTACATTCGTGACCGTTGTGTTACATATGTAACTTGCTTGACGCTATCCGTCGTGCGGCGCAGCGTCCAGCTCCAATTCTTCGCATCTGCAGCGTGATCGGGAATTTATTTGACCGGCGAATGCCGGTATCCTACCCGCTTCGCCACACTGGCTCGGGCGAACCTGCCACCAGGGCGCCGGTTCCGACCTCCGGAGCAAGCGGATCAGAACAAGATCAGAAAGAGACGGCTGAGGAATGGATGGAGAATCCCTGGACCAGCAGGCGCTGACCGAACGGATCGAGCGCCTGCGGGAGCAGCATGAATCCCTCAATCATGAAGTCGACGCGCTGACCGAGAACGGCGTTGTCGATCAGCTCAAATACGCTCGGTTGAAGAAGGAAAAGCTGAAGATCAAGGACGTGATTTCACAGCTTGAAGACCAGCTGACGCCGGACATCATTGCCTGAAGCAGGCGGCGGCCGGATCAGGCCTGCTTGCGTTCATCGCCTGATTTCTGCGCCTGCTTGCAGGCATACATGGCGGCATCGGCGCTCGCCATGACGTCTTCGGCGCGTTTGCCAGCCTCAAGCGGCTGGCAGCCCCAAGCCGTCCCGACGGTCAGTTTGCGACCGGCATAATCGAACGGGGTCGTCGAGACCCGATCGGCCAGTTCGCGTGCCTTGGCTTGCGCCCCGTCAGCACCGGTCAGTGTCAGCACGACGGCAAACTCATCGCCGCCCAGCCGGCCGACCGCGTCGGTTTCGCGCACATGGGCCGTGAGCAGGTTGGCGACATGATGCAGGGCGGCATCGCCGGCGGCATGGCCATACTGGTCATTGATGGCCTTGAAGCCGTTGAGGTCGAAATAGACGAGCGCTGACGGCGCGCCATGACGCTCGGCGAGGGCCAGTGCGCGGCTGACTTCGCGCAGGAAGGCGCGGCGGTTCAGCACCGGCAGCATGACGTCGTGATCGGCCAGCGATTCCAGTTCGCGGACCCGGCCGCGCAGGCGTTCGGTTTCCTTGCGCAGCTGGTCGACCTCGCCCATCAGCGACAAGAGGGCGCGCTGCACATTCGGCGTGAGCTCGGCTTCCGGCACGCCCATGATCGAGGCGGCATCAGAGGGCGCCGCAGTCGATTGGGCGCCACCGCTGCTGCGGCGGGCGGTGTCGGTCTTGCTGGGGCGGGAAACATTCCCTGTGGGGCCGGTCGGTCCGATGCGCATGGCACGTTCCAATTCGATTCTGTTCGGTCGCAGCGTCGCGAAGTGTGGTTAAGAAACGGTCAAGCGCGGACGGATCGCGCTTGCTTTGCGGGATGTTCTTGACCTTCACGCGCGCAGAGTTATGGTCGCGCGCTTCCTTTTCACGCGCAGGAAGCGTCATGAGCGAAGTTTCGCCCCAGTCCCCGACCTCCCCGAATTCAGATATCGACGTCGCCATCATCATGGGTTCACGCTCGGATTGGCCGACGATGAAGAAGGCCGCCAACGTGCTCGGCGATCTCGGGATCAGCTATGAGACGCAGGTCGTGTCCGCCCACCGGACGCCGGATCGTCTGGTCGAGTTTTCCAAGGGTGCGCGCGGACGCGGCATTAAGGTGGTAATCGCCGGCGCCGGCGGTGCGGCGCACCTGCCGGGCATGGTCGCCTCGATGACGTCGCTGCCCGTGCTTGGCGTGCCGGTGAAATCGAAGGCATTGAGTGGTCAGGACAGCCTGCTCTCCATCGTCCAGATGCCTGGCGGTGTGCCGGTCGGCACGCTGGCGATCGGCGATGCCGGGGCCAAGAATGCAGGCCTCCTGGCCGCCTCCATCCTGTCACTGATGGATGCCGGCGTGGCGGAACGCCTTGACGCCTGGCGTCAGGCCCAGACCGACAGCGTTCCGGTGACGGTCGAGGACTGATCCGATGCGTGATGCGCCGCTTGCTCCGGGCAGTGTGATCGGGATACTCGGCGGCGGCCAGCTCGGTCGCATGCTGGCCGGCGCCGGTGCCGCCCTCGGCTTCGACGTCCATATCTATGATCCTGAGCCCGATTGCCCGGCCAGCCGGGTCGCCGCACGCAGTTATTGCGCACCTTGGGATGATGCCGGCGCCGTCGCCAATTTCGCCAATCGTTGCGACGCCATCACCTATGAGTTCGAGAATGTTCCGGTCGACACGGTCGCGATTGCCGCTGCAGCCGCGCCGCTGCGTCCCGGTGCGAAATCGCTGGAGCTGACCCAGGACCGCTTCATCGAAAAGCATTTCATCAACCAGCAAGGGGTGAAGACGGTCCCCTTCGCCCAGGTCGATGATGTCGACGGCCTGGAGGCCGCAATCGAGGATATCGGCCTGCCGGCGGTGCTGAAGACCCGGCGTTTCGGTTATGACGGCAAGGGGCAGGCCTGGATCCGCAGCGTCGATGATGCCCGCGGGGCGTGGGACGCGATCGGCCAGCAGCCGGCCATCCTTGAGGGGGCTGCGGCTTTCAAGCGCGAATTATCGGTCGTGGCGGCGCGCTCGGTGACCGGGGAAGTCCTGGCCTATCCCCTGTCCGAGAATGTCCATGGCGATGGTATCCTCAAGACCACCACGGCCCCGGCGCCCGGCGTCGACAGTGCCACCCAGGATCGCGCCCTGGCGATTGCCCGTGCGCTAGGGGATGGGCTGGGTCATGTCGGGGTGTTCGCGGTCGAACTGTTCGATCTCGGCGAGGGAGAGTTGATCGTCAACGAGATCGCGCCACGGGTCCACAATACCGGCCACTGGACCATGGATGGCTGCGGCTGCGACCAGTTCGAGCAGCACATGCGCGCCGTCGCCGGCTGGCCGCTGGGCGATCCGGCCGCGCATTCGGCCTGTGTGATGACCAATTTGATCGGGCACGACGCCGATGCCTGGGCCGAGCTGGCCGCCGATCCGCAGGCCCGTCTCCACCTCTATGGTAAGCGCGAGACCCGCGATGGCCGCAAGATGGGGCATGTGAACCGGCTGTCGCCGCTCTGAGCCGTCTTCCAATGGTCGCCGGACTCCTTATGTTAGGGGCATGATCCGAACGTCCCCCGATCCGCGCGCCTATATTGATGACCGCGGACCGTTCGACCTGATTGGCGATATCCATGGTTGTTTCGACGAGCTGGTGAGCTTGCTCGAACGCTTGGGCTATGACCGGCGTGATGTGCATGACTGGCACCATCCGGAGGGCCGCCGCCCGGTCTTTCTCGGTGATCTCGTTGATCGCGGACCGGACAGTCCGGGCGTGCTGCGCACCGTGAAGGCGAGCGTCACGGCGGGGCGTGGTTATTGCGTGGTCGGCAATCATGACGACAAGTTTCGCCGCTGGCTGGCCGGCCGCGACGTGAAAATCTCGCACGGGATTCGCGAAACCATCGACCAGATGCAGGCCGAGCCGGACCCGTTCCGTGAGGAATTGGCCGATTTTATCGATAGATTGCCGCATCACCTCATCCTTGATGAAGGGCGGCTGGTCGTGGCTCATGCCGGTGTCCAGGCCGACATGCATGGCGAGGATTCGTCACGCGTGCGGGCCTTTGCCATGTTTGGCGAGGTCACCGGCGAGCGCGACCTGCACGGTCTGCCGATAAGGCGCGACTGGGCCCGCAATTATTCCGGCGACGCCACGATCGTGCACGGCCATGTTGCCGAGCCGGAAATCCGTGAGCGCAACAATGTCATCTGTATCGACACGGGTTGCGTGTTCGGTGGCCATCTGACCGCCATGCGCTGGCCCGAGCGCGACTATGTCCAGGTACCGGCTCGGGAGGCCTGGTTCCACTCGCCGCGCTGGGCCGTGGACGACAACAGCGGTTAAGCCGTCTGGGCGCGTGGTTTGCGGCCGAGCTGATCGGCATAGTCGTGATTGACATCGCGATGGCCAGCCTCGTCGGCGCGGACCGCAACAACCACATCCCGCAGCCGGGCATCGGCAGCCATGTTCCAATAGTCGATGGCAATCTGCGGCGCTGGAACATTCTCGTGCTTGCCGGCGTCGATGCCTTCCAGATACTGCGTATAGCTGATCACGGCCTCTTCCTCGAAATAGCCGACCACGCGGTGCGCCGTGCGCGGGGCGAAGAGGTAGAGGAAGAAATAGCAATTATAGAAGATCGCCTGCACGACCATGATCACGATCCGCTCGAACAGGGTCGGCTTGGCGATTTCGATGAAGGTCATCAGGTGCATGCGCTCGTTTTCCGCCTCGTCCAGCAGGGTGCGGATCCAGCCTTCGTCATCGCGGATGCGGCGTAGCGCCTTGAGGTGCTGCAAGAGGCCGCCGACCATGCCGGGCACGGCCGCAACGGTTTCCAGAACCACGGCCCGGTGGCCATAGCGTTTGGCGAAGAAAGTGTCGGCGAAAAAGCGCAGGAATTTCACGAAACCAAGGGCGATATGGTCGCCTATGCCCTCGGGCTTGCGGTGTTGGTCGAGAATGATGTGGTCCGTCTTCGGCATGTCGCTCTCCCGTTTGGGACGGTGCATGCCGACACTGTGCGCCCGGATGTGGCGAGGCGGAAGGTGGCACGGCGCCGCGCGTCGATAAATCTCGCAATCGGGATGTGGGTATTGGCGCGGCGGGTTTAAACCCGGCGCGAACGCTAAATCCGCGGACCCGGCCCGTGGCGCAGCTTGCCCAGCAGCCCGGCGAGGTCGGGCAGGTCGGCGGTCAGCTTGGCGATATTGGCCTTGGTCTTTTCGAAATCCATCACATTCTGGATGCGGCGATCGAGGAAAGCCTCGGCCTCGGTCTTGTCCATGTCGGCCTCGTTGAGCCAGGTCGACAGGGTCGAGCCATAGACGCCGGCCAGTATGGTCCGCTTGGAATAGAAGTTCACATCGGTCGAGGTGTCGCCAATGGCGCGCCAGATCGTGTCGGCGGTGGCCCACAGAAGCTGCGGCGCCTCGCTGGCGGCATCCGGCAGCATCAGGCGGGCGCGGGCGCGGCGGGCGGCTTCCTCGTGCGGACCGATCGCTTCGAGCCGCGCCATCACACCGAATCGGACCCGCTCGCGGATCTTCATCGCCTTGATGTCGGCACCCCGGACAGCCGCGACCACGGCCAGGTCGAGCTGTCTTGACCAGCGCACGATCAGGTCGAGTGCGCCACGCGGGCAGGCCAGCAGGGCCTGGCCCTTGTCGATGCCGGCATCGGCGCAGGCCTGGGCGAAACTGTCATCGGTCCAGCCATCAAAGGCTGCCAACGGTAGAATCGACTCTAAAAGCGCGTCGCGTGTGCTATCCTTCACGGAGCGGGGCAGGGTATCGGCTTCCATCATGTCGATCTGTCTAGACCAGTGCGGTGACTTCGTCACCTCGCCCGTGTGTGCTGACAGTGTGGACACGTGGTCGCAGCTCTGCTAGTAGCCCCGCCTCTGGCGAACTAGCGACACGAGGAATGGCCCTCGCGTCCAACCTATGGAGAGAGAGCCATCGTACAGATCGTTGTGCGCGACAATAACGTGGAGCAAGCGCTCCGCGCGCTGAAAAAGAAGATGCAGCGGGAAGGTACTTTCCGCGAAATGAAGCGTCGTAATCATTACGAGAAGCCCTCGGAGAAGAAGGCTCGCCAAAAGGCTGAAGCCATTCGCCGGGCGCGCAAGCTGGCTCGCAAGCGGGCCCAGCGCGAAGGTCTCGTCGCCAAGCGTGGCGGCACGACGCGTCGCTAGGGTCGCCAGGCCTCATTGCGAGTAAAGTGAAACCGCCGTGTCCGTTCGGACGCGGCGGTTTCCTTTTGCCTGCAATTCAGACAGTGCAACCGGCCGCCCCGAAGGGCAGCCGGTTGTTGTGTGTCAGGACGCTGCCGGTTTTTTCTTGCGGCCGATCCTGAACCAGCCCTTCACCGTGTCCTGATTGGCCTGGTTGAGTGACCCCATGCGGAACAGCACGCCTGATCCCCAGATCACGAAGACGGCAAAGGCGATCATAGCGGCCGTGGTGCCGACAATGTCGATGAGACCGACATCATGCGGCAGACGCGCCAGCATGATGAAGGGAGTCCACAGCGGCACCCAGCTGGCAATTGCCACGATCGGGTTATCAGGGGCGTTGAGCGCCATCATGATCAGGATGATTGGCACCATCATGATCAGCATCATCGGGCTCATCAGGGTCTGGGCGTCCTGCAGGGTCTCGCACAGCGAGCCGATGGCCAGGAAGACCGCGCCATACATCAGATAGCCGATGATGAAATAGCCAAATGCCGGCAGCAGCAGGCCGGGATCGAGCACGGCGGCGAGAATGTCCGCGATCGGCATGTCGGACGAAGCCGCGACCTGCTGCAAGCCCAGCGTGCCGAGCAAGCCTATCCCGCCCCAGACGGCCAGCAGGGTTGCCGAGACGGCGGCGACGCCGATCAGCTTGCCGGTGAGAATTTCATGGTGCCGGGTCGAGGCCAGCATCATTTCCAGCACCTTGTTGCCCTTCTCCTCGATCATCGCGGTCAGCAGCATGTTGACGACAGAGAAGATGACCGCCCACAGGCCGATGGCCATCATCGTGCTGACGACCAGCGGGATGCGTTCAGCGTCGGTGACCTCGGCCGTGTCGCCGGTGCGCTCCGGATTGAGTTCGCGCACCGATGGTGACAGCTCGTCCGCGGTCTCGATCAGGCCCGGGTCAACGCCGGAATCGATGAGAAACTGCGTCTGCATGTAGGCACGCAGGGCGTTGCGGATCTGCGAGCGCAGCCCGCCATCGGAGACATTGGCGCTCCAGTAATCGATCTGGATCGCCCCATCCGCGTTTTGGCGCAGATAGATCGCCGCAAACAGGCGATGTTCGCCATCCGCGGCGGTGAAGGTCGCGTCGCCGGTGAGGTAGGGCCGCAAGGCGTCCAGTTCGGAAACGCCGACATCCACCCGCAGATAGCGCTCATCGGACAATTGCGGCTGGGAGGCGAGCGCCGCGTTCACCTGGGGCAGGTCGCCGAACAGCTCCCGGGCTGTTTCCCGAGCCCTTTCCAGCGCTTCCGCCTGGCTGGCCTCGGCTTGCGCTTCCAGTGCCGTCTCCAGCGAACCGCCGGTCTCGTCGATCAGCACATAATAGCGGGTGGGCTGGGAGTTCTCGATCAGGATCGGCAGGCCGAACCCCAGGGCCATGAACAAGGGCATAGAGGCCAGCGACAGCCAGAAGCCCCAAGTGGCGGCGTAGGACAGATATTCGCGGCGGGCGATGAGATAGATGGCGCGCATCACACGGCCTCCGTTTCGGCAGTGGCACTTGAGCCGACAAGATGGACAAACGCGTCATGCAAATGGGCGCGCACCGGCTCGAAGCGGGCCAGTTTCACGCCACCGTCAACGCAGGCCTTGAGCACGTCCTGGGCATCGACGCCGGCGGCGAGATCGATGGTCCAGACGACATTGCCGTCCAGCTCACTACGGGCGATCTCGCCCTTGCCGACCAGTATTTGCGACAGGTCATGGTCGGATGCCGCCTCCACCGTCACCCGGCGCGGCACTTCGCCGAGCGCTTGCTTGACACTGCCATCGAAGACCTTGCGCCCCTTGGCGACCAGCACGATCTGGTCACACAGGCGCTCGGCATGTTCCATGACATGGGTCGAGAACAAGACGGTCCGCCCGGCTTCGGCCTGGCGGCGCACGATCTGTTCCAGCGCATTCTGGTTGACCGGGTCGAGGCCCGAAAAGGGCTCGTCGAGAATGATGAATTCCGGCTCGTGCACCAGGGTCGAGATGATCTGGACCTTCTGCGCCATGCCCTTGGACAGGGTTTTCACCTTGCTGTCGGCGACGCCCGGAAGGTCGAATTCCTCCAGCATCGCCAAGCCGCGCTTGCGCGCCTCGGCGGCGCCGACGCCCTTGAGACGGGCGAAGAAGGTGATGACATCGATCACCTTCATCTTGCGGTAGATGCCGCGCTCTTCCGGCAAAAAGCCGACCCGGTCGAGCGCCGCCGGTCGCGGCTTGCCGCCGAACAGGCTGACGGTGCCGCTGTCAGGCGTGAGAATGCCCAGGGACATGCGCAGGCTGGTGGTCTTGCCCGCACCATTGGGCCCGAGAAAGCCGGTGATCTGGCCGCGCTTGACCGCAAAGCTGACATCCCGAACCGCTGGTTTGCCGCTATAGGTCTTGGATACATTGGATAGTTCGAGAATGGTCTCGGACATGATGCCCCCTGTCATCTTTGCGGCGAAGCCTAGTGAGGATGCAGAGCGACGGCCACCGGCATTGGGCAGTGGACCGTCCCCCCATACATTCGATCAGACAAGATCAAGCACGAAATAGGGCAGGTCGAGCGGCGGCGGTTCGGCCAGACCAAGCTGGGTCAGCTGGTGATGCGCCTGGCCGCGGTGATGGGTCGCATGATTGAACATGTGGGTCAGGATGATGCGTCGCGGCAGGGTGCGCGGATTTCCGCCCATGTCCTTGTAGTCAAAATCCGCCAGGATGGCGGCGTCATCCAGTCCGGCAATGAAGGCCCGGGTCGCCGCATCCTGCTCGCGCCGGGCTGCCCAGAGCGCCTCGAAATCGGCGGTGGGAGTCTCATCGAGCCGGGCATGCGGCGCGGGCTGCTCCAGCAGTCGGGCCATCCACAAATGGTCGGCAACGAGGATATGGGTCAGCGTGCCCTGCAAGGATCCGAAATAGGCCCCGATATCACGGCTGCGCGCCTCGGCACCGATTTCGCGTGTGGCGGCATAGATCCGCTGATTGGCCCAGCCATTATAGTCGGCAAGTTGCAGGAAATGGGCGCGCATTGGGGCCTCCGGGCTGTGTGCCGCGCTGGTCGGCGGTCTTAATCACGCAGATAGTGCCCGCGCCGTCTTGGCATGCAAGGGCGAGGATACATGACCCCTGACAATGCCCGCGCACGGCTCAACGCCCTGCGCCAGGAAATACTCGACCTGTCCGATGCCTCCAGCGAGGATCGCAAACCGGTTGAACTCGACCAGCAATCGGTCGGGCGCCTGTCGCGCCAGGACTCGATGCAGGTCCAGGCCATGGCCAAAGCCGCGGATGCGTGCCGGACCCAGGAATTGCGGCGGATCGATGCCGCCCTTGCGCGTATCGACGAGGATGAGTTCGGTTGGTGCGCCGAGTGTGGCGAGCCGATCGAGGAAGCCCGGTTGGAGATCGACCCGGCCGCGCCGCGTTGTTCCGGCTGCGCCTGACCGTGGCGGCATCGGGCACTGTCATCGCCCGGGCGAATTGCCGTTGAGTCACTTCAATCCTGCCACATGGTCTGGAAGACTGGCCGTGAAGAGGTGACCGAAATGTTCAATCTGTCGGCGCAGGGCTGCGCCCAGGCACAAAACCAGATGCGGGCATTGACCCGCGGTCAGGTCGATCACGCCCTGACGGCAACGGCGCAGGCGGCGGTTCTCGCTGCGGTGGCCCGCATACCGCGCTGGACGCTGGTCACGCGGCTGGCTGGCCGCCATCTCGATCTTGATGCCGCGGCGATGCAAGCCCTGCCAAAGGCCCAGCGGGCCGAATTCGACCTGCGTGTCCGGGCCGAGGCGGCACAGGGCTTTCAATATCTCTACGAGACCTACCCGCTATACGACAAATGGCATGGTGGCGTGCTGGCTGATGAGGCGCCGGTGCTGGCCGAGCTGTTCACGGCGCTCAACAGCGCCGCCTTCCTCGATCCGATGCGCGACCTCTTGGATGCGCCGGAGATCAGCTTTGCCGATGCCCAGCTGACGCGCTACCGCGCCGGCCATTTCCTGACCACGCATGATGACGGGATCGAGGGCAAGAACCGCGTCGCGGCCTATGTGCTCACCCTGTCGGAGGGCTGGCACGGCGATTGGGGCGGTGTCCTTGAATTCCAGCTGCCCGACGGGCGCGTTACCGAGCGTTTCGTGCCGCGCGGCAATACCTTGTCGCTGTTCAAGGTTCCCCAGCCGCACGCGGTCACGCCGGTTGCATCGACGGTGACGGCCGACCGGGTTTCGGTGACCGGATGGCTGCGATCCGGTCGTGACCCGGGGCCGGAAGCGGGCACGCGTTAGCGGGTGGCGTAGCCGGCCTGACGGACCAGGCGGCGCAGGGCGTCATCGCCCGGTGAAGCCAGTTTGAGGAGTTCGACATAGGGATCGCCGCCGAGTTTCAGGCATTGCGCGAAGGCCGGTTCGGTCTTCAACCCGCCGGCCTTGGCGTCGCGGACATCGCTGCGCAGCCGGTCTTCGGCGAGGCCGAGAAGGCGATGTTCGGCGAGCCAGTGGACATAGCTCTCATGTGTGTCCACCGGGCGTTCCCGGCCGAAGATTTCCACCGGCACGCCCTCGATCTCCAGCTTGGCGATGACGGACGCCTCTCCGGCATGTTGGTTGTCACTGACGGTCGCGTCCGCAAAACGCGAGACGAATGCATCCAACGCCGCTTTGAAGTTGGCCAGCCCGCCTGTGGCAGAGCAGGCGATGTCGATATCGGCGCCTGGTCCGTGAATGTTGAGCGGGATCGAGCCGACCCATCGCGGCGTGAACCCGGCCAGGCGACGCATCAGCCCGTGCCGGGTGATGATCTGGCGGGCGTCGCGGCAGGGCAGGAAGGCATCAGTCATCGCCGCGCTTTCGCGCGAAGCCGTGTCTGTGTCAATCCTGCCGACGCGTGTGCGCGTTGACGATTGTGTGCATGGACATGCAGGCTGTGCCGGGCCAGCCTGTGTCGAAACCGGGACGATCGACATGGGATTTTACGACGAACGCATTCTGCCCAATCTCCTCGCTTGTGCCTGCGGCAGCAAGCCGGTTGCCAATCATCGTAAGATCATGGTGCCGGAAGCGTCGGGTCGGGTGCTGGAAGTCGGGATGGGGTCGGGGCCCAACCTGCCCTTCTATGACGCGGCGCGCGTGTCGCAGGTCATTGGTGTGGAGCCTTCGGCCGGGATGCGGCGCAAGGCACAGCGGGCGATCGCTCGCCAGTCCATTCCGGTCGAACTGCTGGATGCGCCGGGCGAGGCCCTGCCGCTGGAGGATCACGCCGTCGACACGGTCCTGCTCGCCTTCACCCTGTGCACCATCCCCGACTATGATCAGGCCCTGGCCGAGATGCGGCGTGTGCTCAAACCGGGCGGTCGGCTTGTCTTCATGGAGCATGGGCTGGCACCGGATGAAGGCATTGTGAAATGGCAGAGGCGGCTGGAGCCGATCTGGAAAATCACCGGCGGTGGCTGTCATCTGACCCGCCCCATGGATCGGCTGATCGAGGCGGGTGGCTTCCGGATCAATCGGCTGGAGGCCGATTATGAGCCGCGGACGCCGAAATTTGCAGGCTATGTCTATCGCGGGCTGGCGGCGGCACGCTGAGCGCAGCCCCCGGCGCGGCGCGAGGCCAGCAGAACAGCAAGATCGGGTACGCCGAGTGCTCTACATTCCGCTAGAGTCATCGCGATCACAACAAAGGGGTGGCGGCGATGACATATGCAATACTGGCGTTGGCCTTGATGGTTCAGTCGGCCGAGGCTGAACCCGTTGATGCCGGCATTCTCGAGCAATTGGCGTGGATGGAAGGCTGCTGGCGGGCGGACGGGTTCGCCGGCGAGATGTCGGAATGCTGGATGCGCACGCAGAGCGGTGAGCTGGTGGGGGCCTTCCAATACTCTGCCCAGGGCACGCTTCAATTCACCGAAATGTTGATGATTGGCACCAATGCCGAGGGTGAATTTGGCTATCATGTGAAGCATTTCAATCGCGACTTCACGGGCTGGGAAAGCCAGAACGAGCAAGTCACATTCGACTATCGACAAATTTCGGAGACCCGGATTGAGTTCCGGGGCCTCGTGCTGGAGTTCGATGGGCCGCATGCGTTCACGGCCCGGCTCGACATGAGACAGCGGGATGGAAGCCTGACGACCGAGGTGTTCGAATTCAGCCGGATATCGCCGTAGTCGCGGGCCTTTCCGCTTACGGCAGGCCGGGAAAGCTCGACACGTATTCGATCTTGATGTCCGGGAAGCTGGTCACGAACTGGATGGTGAAGTCCGGAAAGCTGTCAACGAATTCCCACTCCCCGCAATCATCCGGGAAGGATGTGACGCGCTTGACTTTGAGGTCGGGGAAGCTGGTCACGAGTTGCACCCGAATGTCCGGAAAACTCTCCACGATCTCGACATCACCATAAAGCGGGATGCCGTTGAAGGTGCAGTCTTCGGCGACAGGGCCGGAAAGGGCGGCAGATAGCGAAAGGGCGAGTTCGGCGAGCATGGCACCAGCCTAGCCCGTCGAAACTGATCCGGCGATGAACGCCTAGTCCAGCGCTTTCAAAATGCTTTCCGTCATCTTCTTCGCATCGCCCAACAGCATCATCGTGTTGTCACGGAAGAAGAGCGGGTTTTCAACGCCGGCATAGCCGGAGCCCAGGGACCGTTTGATGAAGAAGACGGTGCGTGCCTTCCAGACCTGCAGGACGGGCATGCCGTAGATCGGCGAGCCGGGGTCATCCTCGGCGGCGGGGTTGGTGACGTCATTGGCGCCGATCACGAAGGCGACGTCGGCATTGGAGAAATCCGAATTGATATCCTCCAGCTCGAAGACCTCGTCATAGGGGACATTGGCTTCGGCTAGCAGCACATTCATGTGCCCCGGCATCCGCCCGGCGACGGGGTGGATGGCATAGGCGACATCGACGCCTTCGGCCTTCAGCATGTCGGCCATTTCCTTGAGCGCGTGCTGGGCCTGGGCGACGGCCATGCCATAGCCGGGCACGATGATGACCTTGCCGGCATTCTTCATCACGAAGGCGGCGTCCTCGGCCGATCCCTGCTTGGCATTGCCCTGCGGACCGGCGGCGGCTGCCGCGTCGCCGCTCTCACCAAACCCGCCCAGGATGACCGAGATGAAGGAGCGGTTCATGCCCTTGCACATGATGTAGGACAGGATCGCACCGGACGAGCCGACCAGGGCGCCGGTGACCAGCAGGGCGGTGTTCTCCAGCGTGAAGCCGAGCGCGGCGGCGGCCCAGCCGGAATAGGAGTTCAGCATCGACACCACGACCGGCATGTCGGCGCCGCCGATCGGGATGATCAGGGTCACGCCGAGCACGAAGGCGGCCAGGGTGATCAGCCAGAAGGCCGTCTTGGCGTCACCGCCCGAGGCCATCAGGAAGGCGATCATGATGACGATGAAGCCGCCAATGGCGATGTTGATGAGGTGACGGGCCGGCAGCATGATCGGCGCGCCGGACATGTTGCCGTTCAGCTTGGCAAAGGCGATCACCGAGCCGGAGAAGGTGATGGCGCCGATTGCCGTGCCCAGCGACAGTTCGAACAGGGACAGGTGTTTCAGGTCACCCATCGCGTCGGCAATGTGGAAGGCGCCGGGGGCGTAGAGCGCCGCGGCGGCGACCAGTACGGCGGCGAGGCCGACCAGCGAGTGGAAGGCGGCGACGAGCTGCGGCATGGCGGTCATCGGGATGCGGCGGGCGATGATCGCGCCGATCCCGCCCCCGATCATGACGCCACCGATGATCAGGGCAATCGAGGCTCCGTCCAGATTGACGGCCAAGAGGGTGGTGACAATGGCAATCGCCATGCCGGCCATGCCGAACTGGTTGCCACGGCGCGCGGTCTCCGGATTGGACAGGCCCCGCAGCGCGAAGATGAACAGGATCCCCGAGACGAGGTAGAGCAGTGCGGCGAGATTTGCAGACATGGCGCTCTCTTGCGAGTTGTGGCGATTAGTCGGAGTAGCGGATCGTGTAGCCGCTGAGGTCGCGGACGGTAGTGCCGCCGTTCAGGTCCAGCGGTCCGATCATCAAGGTCAGGTACGCGTCCGGATCATTGCGGGTGATGTTCACTGCTTCGACCAAGCGTTCGGCACGCCAGCGACGTTCCTCATTGGTGCCGCCGTCCTGGGCCGGGAAGGCGCTGACGTCGAGCCAGAGAATGTAATAATTCTGCCCGTAAGGGTCATTGCGGTCGCAGGTGATCCGCATATCCGTGACATCGATCCGCATTTCGATCACCGAATTGCATTCGACCTCGTAAAAGCGGGGGCGGGGACCGGCAGCGCGGCGTTGTTCGGCTTCCAGGGCTTGCTGATACAGTTCAACAGTGCGGCGGGTCATGACCGGAGTGTCCGAGGCGTCGTCCTCGCTCTCGGCGAGCTGCTCGGCGCCCGGGCGCTGCAGGATGGCCGGATTGCGCAGGGTCGGCAAAGCTGTCCGGGTCTGCGGTTGTGGCTGGTTCTGGGCTTCGGCGCCCGAAATGCCCACCGCCAGGACAGACAGGAGAATCAGTGGCTTCATCATGCCGGACGCTCCTTTTTCTTGTACATCGCCAGCATCCGCTGGGTGACCAGGAAGCCGCCGAATATGTTCACGCTGGCGAGGATGATGGCGACGAAGCCAAGCCCGCGCGAGAAGCCGGCCCCTTCGGTCTGCGCCGCCGTGGCAGCGACATCACCGGACCCGGTCGCAGTCGCCGTGGCGGCCAGAAGGGCGCCGACGATGATGACCGAGGAGATGGCATTGGTAACGGCCATCAGCGGCGTGTGCAGGGCCGGGGTCACCGACCAGACGACGTAATAGCCCACGAAAACCGCCAGCACGAAAATCGCCAGGCGGAAGATGACGGGATCAACGGCTTCCATGATCAGGACTCCTTTTTCGTCAGCGTCGGATGCACGACTTCACCATCCTTGGTCAGCGCCATGCCCTGGATGACTTCATCATCCCAGTGCGGGGCGAGGCCGCCCTCCTCATTGACGAGGAGCGGCAGGAGATTGGCGAGGTTTTTGGCGTAGAGCGCCGAGGCGTCGGCGGCCAGGCGGCCGGCGAGATTGCCATAGCCGGCGATCTTGACGCCCTTGTGCTCGACGACTTCATCGAGCTTGGTCAGTTCGCAATTGCCGCCATTGGGGGCGGCGAGATCGATGATCACCGAACCCGGCTTCATGCTCTCGACCATGGCTTTCGTGACCAGGGTCGGGGCCGGGCGGCCCGGGATGAGGGCGGTGGTGATCACAATGTCCTGCTTGGCGATATGGCTGGCCACCAGCTCGGCCTGTTTGGCCTGGTATTCCGGTGACATCTGCTTGGCGTAACCGCCGGCGGTTTCGGCCTGCTTGAACTCGTCATCCTCGACGGCAACGAATTTCGCGCCCAGCGAGGCGACCTGTTCCTTGACCGCCGGGCGGACATCGGTGGCGGTGACGATGGCGCCGAGGCGGCGCGCCGTGGCGATCGCCTGCAGGCCGGCGACGCCGACCCCCATCACGAAGGTCTTGGCCGGGGCGACCGTGCCGGCGGCCGTCATCATCATCGGGAAGGCGCGGCCATACAGCTCGGCACCCTCGATGACCGAGCGATAGCCGGCGAGATTGGCTTGCGAGGACAGGGCGTCCATGGCCTGGGCGCGGGTGATGCGCGGCACGAATTCCATGGCGAGGGCATTGATGCCGGCCTTGGCCAGGCCTTCCGCCATCTTGGTATTGCCGTGCGGGCTGAGATGGGCGACCAGCAGCACACCCTTCAACTTGGCCAGTGTGGCCTCGTCCGGGCTGCGCACCGCAAAGAGCGCGTCGGCGCCTTTCAGTGTTGCGGCTGCGGTGCCGATCTTCGCACCTGCGTCGGTGAAAGCCTCATCGGTCACGGCGGCGGTCAGGCCGGCGCCCTTTTCGATGGCGACTTCATGGCCGGCGGCCACGAATTTCTTGACGGTGTCCGGTGTGGCCGCCACGCGGGTTTCGCCCGCATGTCGTTCTTTCAGAATGGCAATTCGCATTTCGTCCCGCCGCTTTTGGCTTGATGGGGCGAGGATGCGCGAATTCTCCCCTGAGGGGAAGGCCCCTCCGGGAAATTTCTAGACCGAAATCGGGAAAAATTGTGCAGTGCGAAGAAAGAGCGTCTTAATCAGCCGCCCAGCGCCATACCGAATAGTTGAACAAGGCCGCCGCAAACCAGTCCGAAGACGAAAAGCCCGCCCAGGGTGACATACCAGGACGTCTTCATGCCAAGCGCCAAGCCCAGCACGCCGCCGACAATGCCGACCGCGATCAGCGATACCAGCCAGTCCATGCCCACAGCAAAGGCCAGCGTCAGGTAGAGCACGCTGACGACGGTGAGCAGGCTGCCCCAGACGGACACTGCGATGAAACCGCCAAAAGTCGCTTTCTGGTCGGCGATGTTCATTTCGCCACGAACATAATCAGACGCCATTGGTCGCGTGCCTCCGTCAATCAGGTCTGGTGCGGATAGCACGCGTTGAATGCTCCGCCAAGATGCCGGCGCCATATGCCGCAGGTGACAGCTGTCATGCTCCGGTCCCACATCCGCATCAAGCTTGCGCACCCGGCCCGACGAAAGGGGTGGTTGTCGGAAAACCCCTGTCCTAGACTGTTCGCGCTGCAGCTAGTTCGGAGCCTCGCATGCGCATTCCCTTTGCCCTCTGGTCGGGTGTCATCGCCGTTTTGGCCGTCGCGGCCCTGGCAGGGCGGGAGTATCTCAATTTCGGCGTGATCGAGTTCGCGCACGTGTGGCCGATTGCCCTCAAAGTGGCTGGCGTGTGGCTGGTGCTGGTTGTGATCGTCGGCATCGTGTCCGGCTTGCGCAAGGCGACGACACCGCCGCCGAGCGAATTGCCGGACGATGTGGCGCGGGAAATCCGGCGCCACCCCGAACACTGATCCGATTGTCGAAACGGTGTGTCAGCCCCAGCCCGGACCGGTCAGCACTTCCAGTGCGGCGGCGACGGCAATCGGTTGATCGAGGATGAGATGGTGCTCGGCCTGCGGGATCGACACCATCGTGGTCTGCGGCCCGAAAGTCTCGCGCATGAAAGCCCAGACCTCGTCATTCACCAGTCGCGACTCGGCGCCCCGGAACAGGGCGATACGGGTCTTCAGCGCACCGACGATATCGGCCGGCGGCGGGCGGTTATAGTCCAGCTTGTCCCAGAGTTTGGGGTCGAATTTCCAGGTCCAGCCCTCTGAGCCGTCCGGGCGGGTGACCTGTTTGAGCGATTGCCGGGCGATGTGATCGAGCAGGAAGGCGTTGTCGCAACCCTGTTCCGGCAACAGGCGAAAGCGCGCCAGGGCGGCCTCGAATGTATTGTAGATCATGCCGCCGCGTGATGGCGGCGACGAGCGCCGTTGCTCATCGCGGGGTCGGACCGGGCTGTCGAGCACGGCGATACCCTGCAGGCGTTCGCCATGTTCCATCGCGGTGGCCAGCGACACGAAGCCGCCGAAGGAGTGGCCGACCAGGAAGGGTTTGCCGGCATCGAAGGCGCCGCCGGCTTCGCCCGAAGCCAGCACTTCCAGCGCATAGGTTTCCATGGTGTAGCGGTCGCGATGATCGCTGTCGCCCATGCCGGAAAGGTCAAGCGCGACGACCCGGCGCGTATCGGCGAGGAAGGGGGCGATACTGTCCCACCAGTCCTTGTGGGCGACGCCGCCATGGACAAGGATCAGCCCGGCATCACCGCGCTTGCCCCAGGCCTTCCAATGGATGGTGGCGCCCTCGACGGTCACGGTCCCGCGCTCGGTCGGAACGGCGAGCGCTTTGGTAAACCAGTCCGGGGCGGGCGGTCGGTCGCCGTTGAAGGCGACAAGCGGAGCGGGGGGGCGAGGGGAGGCGGCGGCTTTTTGGCTCATTGTCTAGCGCTAGCCCCGGGCGGGCGTGCCGTCAATTGCCGCCGGTCGCCGGAGCCAGCGAGATCAGGTAGGGCACGGCGAATACCGCCCATGCATTATTGGCGACATGGCCGAGGATCGGCGCCGCCAGCCGCCCGGTCCACACCCGTGCCGCGCCCAGTGCCAGGGCCAGGAAGAAGGTTGATGTCATCACCAGCAGGCCCTGGGCGATATGGACCAGGCCGAAGGCCATGGCGGAAATGATCACCGCGAACAGGGCCGGAACGCCGCGGGCCATCATCATCGGCAGCATCCAGCCACGAAACAGGATTTCCTCGGCGATCGGCGCGGCGATCAGGGTCAGGCCGATGACCAGCCACACACTGGCCCCTGCACCGGCGAAGTCATCGACATTGGACAAGTCATCACGCGTGGCCCCGCCCGACAGGGTGAGCTGCGGATCGCTCATGGCGAATTCGTGGAAGCTCAGGGTCAGCGGGCTGGCGATCAGCACCATGAAGACCATGACCAGGGCCGCGGCGAGGAAATCGGTGAGGCGCAGCGGGAAGACACTGAAGACCGGCCGGTGGGCCTGATAGCGTTTCATCCAGGCCCACATCACCAGGGCGAGACCGGAATAGCCGATGATATTGCCAAGGAAGACGGCGCTGCCCTCGCTGAGCCCGGTGCGCGGCCCACCCACCGCATTCCAGCCGACCAGGGTCGCAAGTTGTGCCGCGATGATCAGGGCGAACATCAGGGCCGGCCAGACAATCATGCCCGGCAAGGAGCGGATAACCCGCATGCGATAGGGTTCCGCCAGTGCAGCGAAGACGTCGTGGCGGGCAAAGGGCCAGCGGGTTCGTGATCCTGGGGTAACAGCCATGTCGCGGGCGGATGCCACTTCCGTGCCAGTCGTTAAGCGGGTCTTGATCCTTATGCTTAACCGGTCGTTGCCGCCTCTTAAACGTCAAATTTAGACAAGTGTCCCATAACGGTTCGCATAGACGCCCCGCTCGCAAGGGTGGTGAGGCCAAAAGGTCCGGCGAAATAACAAGGCGACCGAAAAGGCGTGGGTGATGGTGAAATCAGTTCTGATCGTGGATGACGATCCGACGCAACGCCGCCTCCTTCAGGCGGTGATCGAGAAGCAGGGGTATCGGGCCGAGACCGTGGAGAGCGGTGAGGCGGCGCTGGATCGTGTGGCCGAGCCCGGGATCGACGTCATGCTGCTCGACCTGATCATGCCGGGCATGGACGGGATGGAAACGCTGGAAGCGCTCAAGCGCAAACAGCCGGACCTCCCGGTCATCGTGCTGACGGCGAGCGGGGGTATCGAGACCGTCGTGGCGGCCATGCGCGCCGGCGCGGTGGACTTCTTCGTGAAGCCGGCCAGCCCGGAACGCATCACGGTATCGATCCGCAATGCGCTCAAGGTCCAGAATCTGTCGGGTGAAGTGAAGCGTCTCAGCCGCAAGGCCGAAGGCACGCTGGGCTTTGCCGACATGATCGCCGGGGCGCCGACCATGCGCCAGGTCGTGCGTCTGGGTGAACGCGCCGCGCAGTCCGACATTCCGATCCTGATCACGGGTGAAAGCGGCGTCGGCAAGGAGCTGGTCGCCGGGTCGATCATGGCCGCTTCCAAGCGTGCCGGTGGTCCCTTCGTCGCTGTGAACTGCGGTGCAATCCCGGAGAATCTCGTTGAATCGACCCTGTTCGGTCACGAGAAGGGCGCTTTCACCGGCGCTGTCGGCAAGCATATGGGCAAGTTCCAGGAAGCCGATGGCGGAACGCTCTTCCTTGACGAGATCGGCGAGCTGCCGCTCGACATGCAGGTCAAGCTGCTGCGTGCCCTGCAGGAAGGCGAAGTTGATCCGGTCGGCGGCAAGCGCCCCGTGAAGGTCAATGTCCGTATCATTTCGGCGACCAATCGCGATCTCGCCGAGCAGGTCGCCTGCGGCGCCTTCCGCGAAGACCTGTTCTATCGCCTCAATGTCTTCCCGATCGAAGTGCCCTCCCTGCGTTCGCGCAAGGACGACATTCCGGCCCTGGTGCGCCACTTCATCGGTCGCTTCAATGCCCAGGAAAACAAGTCGATCCAGGACGCGGCGCCGGAAACACACGCCTTGCTGTCGACCTATGACTGGCCGGGCAATGTGCGGCAGCTGGAAAATGCGGTCTTTCGTGCGGTGGTGCTGTCGGATGACGACCATCTCAAGCCGGAAGATTTCCCGCAGATCTCGGGTCTGACGCCGCAGATCGGCGAGATGTCGGACACTGGCGCGTTGACCGCGATGGCGACGTCGCTGGCCGGTGGTGACGCCACGGCTGGTGCCGATCTGGGCCCGGTCGATATCATGGATGAAGGCGGTCATCTGCGCTCGCTCGAAGAGATCGAGCGTGACCTGATCGAGTTCGCGATCGAGACCTATGCCGGGCGGATGAGCGAAGTGGCGCGTCGCCTTGGCGTCGGTCGTTCGACGCTCTACCGCAAGGTTCGCGAATACGAGCTCGATGTGGACGGTGTTCGCGCCGCCGGCTGATCAATCAGTGTAACGTGACGGCGGGTATGGCTAATAGGCGGGATTAACCGGGGACCTCGGGGCGAAGGCGAGTGTTGGTGCGTTTACAGTGGGTTGGACCGGTAATGGGCGAGCACTTGCGGGGATTTGGCGTGTCGCCCCAGTTGGCAAAAAATCGGGCAATCGGACCAAAAGCGTGCAAGCGGGCCGAAACCTTCAAAACGCGTTTCTAGTAACCGACGCACCGTTCAAAAGCAAGCAATAGCAATTGATGAGCGCGTTTTAAGCGTGGTGACTAAACGGCTTAGAAAGCCCGTCACAGGTTACCAAGAAAGACCGCTTGGGTTACCGGCCCCGTTGGGGCATTGAAGACGTCAAGAGACGTGTTAAATCAAAGGCTACACCCGATTTAGTTGCGATGACAACGGGTAACCGAATATGCGGCCAATTTTGCCAATTTGGGCGGCTGGTAGGTCGTCAAAATGAAAGGGCTGAAACGCTTCGTTTCAGCCCTTTTAAAAGCCCAATTGAACGACGACTTCAGGCCGTTTCAACGGTGGCTGCAGGAGCCGGCGCGCGGGCTGAATTCATCATCGAAAATTCGGTCTGAAGTCGTGCGCGCAGCTTGTTGTTGTCGCTCTTGATCATGCCGGACATCAGGAAGGCATCGACCACCCACCAGATGAAGCCAGGGACGGCAAACATCAGCCAGGCGAGGATCATCAAGAGGGCCGTACCAGGCCGGCCGAGATAGAAGCGATGCCCGCCGAAGACGCCGAGAAAGAACCAAAGCAGGAAGGCTGTTCCCAGGCTTTTGCTTTCGGCGGCGACACGCGTGTCGATCATCATGTATTGTTCAGGTGTCATGCCATTGATCCCCTTTTGCCATGGCGCTTCAACACGCATCGGTAGCACAGCTGTGGCAAATAAGAGAAGCGTGCATTCGGTCGGTCAGGCCTGATCCGGCACCAAGGCTGCGAGGTCGTGCAGCAGCAACATGATTACATCCCCCTCGACCTTGTAGAGCCGAACCAGATTCACCAGGTGACCGACGACCTGGGGCGATGGCGTCCAGCCGGCTGCCTGGATCGCATCCGCGACGACGGCCTTTGACCAATCCATCTCGGCCTGGACCCGTTTGCGACGCTCTGCTTGGCGCAACTCCGCCGCCTTGTCGGCGTCGGTGTCGCGCATCGCAAACCGAATAACGAGGTCGGCGCGGGCACGGATCGGGTCATCCAGAGTGTCGTCACACGCAATCGCTATGACCTTGTCGGCGATGTCCCCGTTAAGGGCACCGGTGCTCTCCAACTCAGATTCTGCTGAAGTGATCGTCTCCAATGCTTGGCCTGGCGAAATGCCAGCACCCGAATCCGCATGCTTGCCAGTGACAATGTAGAGGACATCGGCGCCGGCCGCAGCGATCTCAGCGAGGTATGCTCCAGTTGGTGCGCGCTCTCCACGCTCATATAGCGACTGGGAGTTCACGGCTTGGCCGCCAATGTCGGCAAGTTGACGTTGCGTCTTTTCCAGTCGCAAGCGTTCCTCTTTCAGCCGAGCACCCATTTTTACTAGATTGACACCCATTTTGACATATCACCCCCATTGACACACTCATATGTGTGTGACGTTATCCAATAGTGTGTTTCACAGGTGATGATATGACAAGAAGCGAAAAAGCGAAACAGGTTCGCGCCCGTCTGCGGGCAGCGGGCGTGCAGATCAAAGAGGTCGCGCTCGAACTCGGTGTCGAATCTTCCTTGGTCTATGGCGTGCTGTCCGGCCGCCTGAAAGGCGCACGCGGCGATTCGCGGCGGGTTGCGGTTCGGTTGGGGCTCGTCGAAGAGCGGCCCCTTGCTGAACGGATGAGTGAAGCCCTGGGGCGTGCATGATGAGCGCGGCTGTCGGGCGCAGATTGCGCGAAGAACGTATCCGGTTGGATGCAAGCCAAGAAGCGTTCGCGCAGACGGTGGGGGCTTCAAAGAGGGCGCTCATCGAATGGGAGAAGGGTGCGACCTCACCAAAGGTCTGTCACCTCGCTCGTTGGGATGAGATCGGCCTCGATGTCCTCTACGTCGTCACAGGACGGCGAGAGCAGGCCGAGGCGCAAAAGGTCGGCCGCGTAGAGGTCCGTCTCCGCGTTGATGAGGTGAAGCTCTCCTCGCTGACCGACGAGTGTCTTTCCCAGTTCGAGGCCCGGCTGAACGCGGAAGATATCATCACTGTCGAGACGCGTCCCAAAGAGGGCGCGCCAGAGGCCCGCCCGCAACGACCGGTTCGTTCGACCAAGTGGTCCCTGGCATCGTTTTTGGGCCTTAACAGCAATCGTCGGGAGGGCTGACCGTCGATGCGTGAGTGGTTCACCATTGCAGACGTGCTGGAGCTGGGCATCGAGAATGCGCCTGTCTCGACGAAGAAGGGCTGGAACGGCCTCATCGTCCGCGCCGGCTGGCGCGATCTGGACGGCAAGGCCCGGCAGGGCAAGCGCGGGTGGGAATATCATATCTCGCTGTGGCCGCTGGAGGTGCGCGGCCAGCTGATGCGGGTGACGGCGCAGGAGATGATCCGCGAACGCGCCCTGGTCACCGAGACGGATCAGCGGACCGGCCCGCTGTGGGATGTTTTCAAGGCCACGTCGCAACGCAATCGCGACGCCGCAGCGGAGCGCCTGGCGGCGGTCGAGGCGGTTGCTGCGCGGGTGAAGACGGGCGCTCGCAAGGGCGAGGCCATAACGGAACAAGCGGCCGTGTCCGGCGTGTCCACCCGATCACTGCAGCGGTGGTGGGACAGTGTCCGCGACGTGCCGCATGCCGACTGGCTGCCGGCCCTTGCGCCTGGTTACCGGCCGACGGCGGTTTTCGGGCCATGCCATCCCGAGGCGCTGGCCACAATCAAGGCCGACTTCCTGCGGCCGGAGAAGCCCAGCTTCAACGCCTGTTTCCGGCGCCTGAAAAAGCTGGCCGAAGCCAAAGGCTGGTCGCCCATTCCATCGAGCCGCGCCATGCGCCGGCGTCTTGCGGCCGAGGTCGAGCAGAGCGTGGTGGCGACACGCCGCGAAGGCCGGGACATGGCCAAGGCGCTCTATCCCGCGCAGCTGCGCGTGAAGGACGGCCTTCATGCCATGCAGGTGGTGAACATGGACGGCCACCGCTTCGACGTGATGGTGAAAAAGCCGGACGGCAAGGTGTTCCGCCCGGTCCTGACAGCTTTGCAGGACGTCTATTCGGGCAAGTTTGTTGGCTGGCGCATCGATGAGACCGAAAACAAGGTCGCGGTGCGTCTCGCGATCGGCGACATGATCGAGCGCTATGGCATTCCGGAACATATCGTCCTGGATAATGGCCGGTCGTTTGCGTCGAAGTGGATCACGGGCGGGCAAAAGAGCCGCTTCCGCTTCAAGATACGCGATGACGAGCCGGACGGGTTGCTGACGCTTCTCGGCGTGAAGGTTCACTGGGCCAAGCCCTATTCCGGCCAGTCAAAGCCCATCGAGCGGGCGTTCCGCGACCTTTGCGACGACATTGCCCGGCACCCGATGTTCCACGGTGCCTATACAGGCAACAGCCCGACAACCAAGCCCGACAATTACGGCGCCCGCGCCGTTGATTATGAGACGTTCCGCCGCGCGGCCCATGGCTGCCTGCTGGAGCATAACGCCCGCGCAGGCCGCAATACAGGCACCGCGAAGGGTCGCAGTTTCGACGCGACATTCGAGGCGTCGATGAATGATGACGCGACGGTCGTGCGCCGTGCCGCCCCAGCCCAGCGCGCCTTGTGGCTGCTGACGGCCGAGGCGATCACCGCCCGCAAGCCATCTGGCGAAATCCACCTGATGGGCAACCGGTATTGGTCGGAAACGATGATCCAGCACGCCGGCAAGAAGGTGTGCGTGCGGTTTGATCCGGACAATCTGAGCCTGCCTGTCGAGGTCTTCGCGATGGACGGGGTGAAGCTGGCCGACGCCCAGGCTGTCGAGGCCGTCAACTTCCTCGATGCCGAAGCGGCGCACCGCCATGAGCGGGCGCGCCGGGACTTCCTGAAGAAGCAAAAAGAGCTGGCAGCCATGCATGTGACCATGACGCCGGAGGAGCTGGCGCGGGTCTATGCGCCAGCGATGGCCGACCCCGTTGAGGAGCCGGTCTATCCGACCGTGACGCGCCTGGCGTCCGCCAAAGGCCCGGCCGCGCCAGCCCACGAGCGCGCCGAATGGTCCGACGAGGACGAAGCCGCCTTCATCAACGTGACCAGCCTGATGGGCCGAAAGCTCATGAGGGACTGAAGAAATTCCCTCCGGCGTCCTGGCAGGGACGCCGGAGGGCTGAACGGCGAAAGCCATCCATAGCAAGACGGAGAGACGTACATGGTAGATACTTCAATCACAACCACCGCGACGGTCGCGGATCGAGACGGTTGGGCCGATCTGGTCACACGCGTGAACGCGCTCGCAGAAGCGCGCGGCTGGTCCAAGGCCGAAATCTCGCGCAAGAGCGGCGTTGCGCAAGGCACGCTGAGCCAGTGGATGAGCGGCAAGTATGCTGGCAGCTACGCGGCGGTCAGCAGCAAAATCCGCAACTGGCTTGACCAGGCCGATGCTGTCGAGGAGTTGGCCGCGAGCGTGCCGACATCGCCGGACTTCCTCGACCTGAATTTCGCCCAATCGGTCATGTCGACGCTGTCGATCGCTCAGGTCATGCCGGCCATGGTGATGATCACGGCCGACGCCGGCATGGGCAAGACGGTCGCGGCGCGGCGCTATGTGGCGACCCGGCCCAACAGTTTTCTCGTGACGATGACACCGCACACGCGGTCGATCCACAACATGCTGGCCGAGATCGCCGCCGAGCTCGGCGTTGAAGAGAAATCATCCGGCAAGCTGGTCCGGGCCATCGGCAAGCGGATCGAGCGCGTCGGCGACGGCACGCTGCTGGTCATCGATGAGGCGCAGAACCTCTCGGATGAGGCCATCGACCAGCTTCGCTGCTTCACCGACAATTATCGCTGCGGCATCGCCCTGGTCGGCAACCGCGAGACCTATGGCCGCTTCTCAAGCTGGGGCCAGGGCGACAAGTATGGCCAGCTGCGCCGCCGTGTTTTCCGGCGCATCCGCCGCGACAAGCCGAGCAAGGAGGATCTGGCGTCCTTCCTGACCGCCTGGGGCGTCACCGATCCCAAACAGGTCGAGTTCCTGACCGGCGTCGGTTTGAAGCCCGGCGCGCTCGGACAGATCGACATGACCATCAAGCTGGCCCGCCTGACAGCCGAAGGGCGCGGGCGCGATGTCTCCCTCGTCGATCTCAAATCGGCCTGGGCCAATCGCGATGTGGAGACGGTCTGATGGCTGACGGCATGACACACATGATGTCGGACCGCATCGCCATGGTTCGCGACGACATCGACAAGCTTCAGCGCTTGGCGCTGGAATTGGAGAACGAGGTCTCCAAGCTCAGGTGGAACGAAAAGGCTCGCGAAGAGCGGGTTGTCGAGCCGGACGAACAGGCTGTTGCGTCCGGGAGTGTGACCGGGATCGATTTGATGATCGAGGCCGCGATCCGCGCCGGGATGCGACTGTCTGAAGACCTCAACACCCACAACGAGGCCGCGTCGATCCAAAGCGTGATCGCAGCGCTGCTCGCCCTCTCCGCAGCCTGGCAGGAGGGACCGTCATGCACGAAGGCATAGACCATCTTGGCACGAACAGCGCCGTCGAGCCGGTGCCTGCCGGCTCGGTTTGGGGCGTCGATGTCATGAGCAATCTGGCCATCCCGGAAGGCGTGATTTGCGTCGTGCCATCCGGCGCGACCCTGACAGATCGACGCGTCCGGATATCGGCGATCGATCCGTGCTTCCTGCCGGCCGCGCGCCGCCTGGCCTTCCAGTTGGCAGCAATGCGGGACGGCAAGCCTGGCTTCCATTTTTCCCTACCTGACGAGGAGACACTGTGATGTCGCAACTCAACACACTGACCGAGCCTGGCGAGACCATCGTGAATGGCAGCCGCTATATGCGCGACGCGAAAGGCAGCCTGGTCCCGGTCGAGGCAATCAAGCCGGCCCACAAGCTGGAAGATGAAGTGATCCGCAAGATCATGGGGCATGCCCGCGATTTGTCGGCACAGATTGCCCGATTCCGCGGGCACACCTTCACCGACCTGGGCGAGTTCGACGCGCTGCTGGAGCAGGAATACGGCTCTACGCGCGGCGGCAAGAAGGGAAACCGGACCTATCAGAGCTTTGACGGCCTGATGAAAGTCTCGGTCTCGGTCGCCGATCACATCGACTTCGGCCCGCAGTTGCAGATCGCCAAGCAGCTGATTGACGAGTGCCTGAATGAATGGGCGGCGGACAGCCGGCCGGAGCTTCGCGCCATCGTGACGCGGGCTTTCAACACTGACCGGCCCGACCAGGTCAATCGCGGCGAGATTTTCATGCTGCTGCGCTTGGAGATCGAAGACCCGCGCTGGCTGCGCGCGATGGAAGCGATCCGCGATGCGATGCGGGTGACCGGGTCGAAGACCTATCTGCGCTTCTACGAGCGCGCGGCGCCGGACGCGTCCTGGGAAGCCGTGACGATCGACATGGCCAAGGCGAAAGGCGGTGCATCATGACTCCTCAAGAACGCGCCACCGAGAGCTGCGCCGGTCATGTGGTGCAGACCGATCAGTCTACCTGCTTTCGTTTCTCGACACCGGAGAAGTCGGCCTATTGGTTTTTCGTCTGCTGGGTGCCGGGCCACATCTTCATTGGTGGCGATATCGGGACCATCACCTTTGTCCACTACCAAGCGTTCCAGTCCATGCGCTCAGCCATGGATTGGCTGTCGGGCGGCGACGACACCTACCAGCTCGAAAAGTCCAACGCCTCGATGGCGATTGATGTCGACAAGACCCGCGCTCAACTGAAGGTGTTTGAGCGGGAGGCGGAAGAATATGGCGAACCGACGGAAGAGTTCAGGGAGCTTTTTTCGCAGTGTTTTCGCGGCAATGAGCCGTCCATCCCAGGCGTCTTGGCGGCGGCGAAGTGCGTCGAGGACTATTGCGGCACCGAAGATTATGGCTGGCAGTCACGCTTCCAGATCGCCTGCGCTCGCCTTGCGGCCAAGGCCTGGCTCGCCGCCAATCCGGCCTGCGTTGATGAGCGGGGGGCGTCATGAGCACTCTCGATTACACCGTACAGACGGCGGGGCGTCACCAATACGCCGTGTTCAACGGTCGCGGCGAGCGTGTCTCCGGCCTCTATGACTGCCGGCAGGAAGCGATCACGCGCGCCGACAGCCTCATTCGGAAGGGACGCCGCAGCGAACGGCCCTGCCTGACCTGCGAGCGCTCTTTCATGTCGGATGGCCCGCACAATCGCATGTGTGATCCCTGCCGCCGTGATGCGGCCGGCAAGGCCTATCTGGGCGATCCGTCGATGACCCACATCACCACCGGCGGAGGGCTGCCGTCATGACGACGAAGCGTCATCGCAGCCGGTCGGGCGCACGCACGTTGTGCCCGGTCTGTGGCCGCAGGCTGCGCGGCAAGAAGGGCCTGAAAATGCACATGGAGGCCGAGCACCCGTCCGACTTCGTCGGCGGGGCGGTATCGGCGTCCCCCGTTCGCGTCGGCGAGCAAGGGCCGGAAATGGGCATCCGGCGGTCAGAGGAGCAGGGGTCATGAGCGCGCAACCCGCATTCCGCGACTTGGTTATCCGTTTCGTCGAGACGAACAAGGAGCTCCACGAAGCGAACGACGATCTGTCGGCTGCCGCCGAGGTGATGCAGAGGGCTGAAGCCCGCTATGGCGCAGCGGTCAGGGCAGAGCGCGAGTCGCTCAAGGCCATGAGGGACGCGTCGTCAAATCCCGACCTGTTTGACGATTATCTTTCTGGTGGCGTGTCATGAGCGCGCTCGCCGCCATGCATGTGGCCAAGAAGCAGCTCGGCCTTGATGACGACAGTTATCGGGCCGTCCTCAAACAGGTGACGGGCAAAACGTCCGGCAAGGACATGTCGGACGGGGAGCGCAAGATGGTGCTGGCCCGCTTCCGCGAGATGGGGTTCGGTCCGGGTTCAACGGGGCATAAAAAGCGCCTTGAAGGGCCTTACGCGAAGAAGCTGCAGGCGCTGTGGATTGCGGGCTGGAACCTCGGCCTGGTCCGCGACCGCAAGGACTCGGCCCTGATCGCCTTCGTGCATCGTCAGACGGGCATCGAGCATGTCCGCTTTGTTCACGAACCGGACGATGCGGCCAAGGCGATTGAAGCGCTGAAGGCGTGGATGGCGCGGGAGGCCGGGGTGGAATGGGACCCCGGCCGGCATGCCGAAGCCTGGGCCTGCCAACCCGGCTACCGGATCGCCCTGGCGCAATTCGCCATTCTCAAACGGGAGATGGCGCGCAATCTGCCGACACATGTGCCAACGCAGGCCGACCTGACCGGTCGGAGCCAGACGCTGACGCTGTGGATGCAATCTCGCAAGTACGGGACGCCTGCCACGGTGATCGACACCGAATGGCACGCTGTCATGAACGAGTTGGGGCGACTGCTCCGCGACATCAAGCGAGCAGCCTGACCATGGCCAGCGGCGCGCCCCTTCTGACGTGGCGTCAGGATGCGCCGCTGGCAGCCATTGCCGCAGACCGGACCGCATTGATGGAACGGATCGAGCGGCTTCCCCCAATGAGCCATAAGCGCGTCGAGCTGATCGCCCGCCTGAAGGCTCTCACGGCCGAGGCCTTGCGCCTTGAAACGAGAACGCCGGCACCGCCCGGCAGAGAAGTGAGCTGAGAGCATGAGAGACGCCGAACAAGTCCCGGCCAATCTGCAGCCCTATGTTGATGCCCTGGGCGCCGAGGAAGCCGAACGCTTCTTCCTCGCCCTTGGCGGGTCAGACATCTACTTGCCAATCAAATCGAGTCCGCGCAGCTTGGCGGCTCGCACGATCGGCGCTGACCGGGTTGAGAAGCTTGCCGACGCGATGGGCGCGGGATACTACAAAGTTCCGCTGGCCCGGCAATGGATCGCCCGGTCGATGGCCGCGCGCGGGGCGCACTATGCCGAGATCGCCCGCACAGTCCGCGCCGATGTCGCGACCGTGCGCAGATGGCTCGGCCCTCGCGAAACCCACCAACAACCCCAACTCTTCTAGCCGGGCCTAGCCCGCGCATCCGCGCGTATGAACGCGGACCGCTGAAGCTGCCAAATTTGCCACCGTATCGCCCTCCTTCGGCCCAGCTAGCCGGGGAGGGTTTCGGCAACAAGGCAGGGACGGCCTCCAGCAATGTCTGAAATCTTCACGCTTTACCGGCCGTTACTGGACCTGATCGGGCGCTCCGAAGGGACCGACCGGCGCGAGGGCTATAACGAAACCCTCGGCTATGGCCGCTATACGGGCGGTGACCGCTTCCTGTGCGGCATGACCCTGGACGAGATTGATCGTCTGCAGACAGCCATGCTCGGCCACCCGGACAACAAGTGGCAATCCTCCGCCCTGGGCCGGTATCAGATCGTCCGCACGACCTTGCGCAAATTGCGCCAGGACCAGGGCCTGAACCCCACCGACTTGTTCGATGCCTTCATGCAGGACCGCCTCGCGGTGCAGCTGCTGATCGGTCGCGGCTTTGATCGCTTTATCTCGGGTTCGCGCACGGAAGATGAGTTCATCAACGCGCTGGCACGCGAGTGGGCCAGCCTGCCAACGACTGAAGGCGTCGGCCACTACGGCGGCCAGAGCGCCCATGTCACGGTTGATGATGTCCGCGCGGCGCTGGCCGAGTGCCGACGCCGGTTCGGTGCGGGCGAGAATGCGGCCAACGCGCCGCCTGTCGAGCCTGTGGCGACCACCGGCGATGTCGCGACCGCCGGAGTTGTCGGGACGGTCGGTGTGGCCGGACTGGTTGTGGCGGGCGCAATCGCGCCGGTATCGGCTCCGGTGTCGATTGCCGATCCGGTGCAGGGGTTTGGCCTTTCGTTTGCGGGTATCGCGGCCGGCCTGGTCCTGATCGCCATCGCGGTCCTCATCGTGCGGAGGCGCCGCACCTGATGCGACTGGACGCTGTAATTGCCTCGCCCCCAACCGCCTCGTGCGACAAGTTTTGTCACCCCTTCAAGGGGAGAGTGTGATGGGGCCGAGCGACGCCGAAATCGAACGCGCCGAGGCGAAGGTTGCTGCCGAACGCGACTTCGCCGTCCGACGCATCAGCGCCGCCCTGGATGGCGATGGCTGTGATGACTGCAGGACTTGCGGGGAGGCGATTTCGCCAGCCCGGCGCGCCGCATATCCGGCCGCGAAGACTTGCCTTGATTGTGCGCAGGACGGGGAGAATGCACGCCGATGGATGAGGTGAAGGGATGGGCTGGCGTTCTCGCCACGCTGCTGTCGATCGGGTCGATTGTCTACACGTGGCTGACCGCGACCGGCCGTGCCAACGGGGCGAAATTGGATGAGCACGGCGCCGCCCTGGTCGACCACGACCGGCGTATTCAGGCCGTCGAAGCTGAGTTGAAGCATCTGCCGACCAAGGAAGATGTCGCCGAGGTCAAGCTCGCGATCAGCGAGTTGAATGGTCGGCTGGGCCGGATTGAAGAAAGCGGCCAGGGAACGAGCCGCGCGGTTCGCCGGATTGAGGAATACCTACTGAAGGAGCGTGGGTGAAATGGCATTCGAAGAGCACCTGGTCGAAGACGCCCGCCTTGTCATTCTCAAGGAATTGGCGAGCCAGAACGACAACCGGCTGAGCGAGACCATGCTCGGCCATGTGTTGCAGATTTTCGGCCACACCCGCTCACGCGAGTGGGTGCGGGCGCAACTGCGCAAGCTCGAAGAGATGGGCGCGGTCAAGCTCACCGAAGTCGGCACGGTCGTGGTTGCGGATCTCGCGCAGGCCGGACTGGATCATGTCGAGCGCCGGGCCTTCCTCGACTTTGTCCGCCGTCCCAGCCTGGAGACCTGATCATGGCCCGTCGCAGCCGTACCAAGAGGCAGCGCCGCCAGGGCCGTGGCCGGCTGTCGACGCTGGACCTGCTGCCCGATGAGGCCGATGGCGACATCCTGTGGCTGAATGAGGAGCTGCGCGAGGGCCGCCGCCTTCAGATCGACCTGCTGGACGAGTTCAACGCGCGTCTGGCGGACAAAGGCATCGGCTCGATCAGCAAGAGCGCTTTCTCTCGATACTCGGTCCGCAAGTCGACGCAATTTCGCCAGCTGGACGAAACGCGCCGGATCTCGGTCGAGCTGGCCGACATGCTGGGCGTTGACAGCTCTGACAAGATGACGATCGCGCTTTCCGAGATGTTGAAGATGGCCGCGTTCCGGATCGCCGAGGGCGGCAATCTGGGCACCAAGGACGTGATGGAACTGGCACGGGCGACACAGTCTCTGACCAGCGCGCAGAAGGCGTCGGCCGACTATCGCCGCCAGCTGCAGGACGAGTTCAATGAGCGCGTCGAGGATGGCGCTGATCGCGCCGAAGTGATTGCGCGCGAAGCGGGCCTGTCGGCCGACCGCATCGCCCAGCTACGGCGCGAGTTCCTCGGGGTTCGCGCTTCATGAGTGAGCCGACGACCATCGACCAGGACGTCCCGCGCTCGCCGATCGACGACGTATTTCCCGGCATGATGCCGCCCGAGGATCTCGATCCTCTGGCCGACGGCATTTTGATGGAGCACCAGCGCGCCTGGATCGCCGACCAGTCCCCGCTCAAGCTGGGCGAGAAGGGGCGCCGGACAGGCATCACCTTTGCCGAGGCGCTGGACTCGACGCTGATCGCCATGGCGGCGAAAAGTGCAGGCGGTGATCACACCTATTATGTCGGCGACACCAAGGACAAGGGTCTGGAGTTTGTGGCGGTCGCCGCCCGGTTCGCAAAGACCGTGGCCAAAGAGCTGCTGGACGTTGAGGAGTTTGTCTTCACGGATGTGCAAGGGGACGGGTCCAGCAAGGACATCGCCGCTTATCGCATCCGCTTTGCGTCGGGCAACCAGATCGTCGGCCTGTCCAGCAACCCGGCCAATATTCGCGGCCTTCAAGGGCGCGTCGTGATCGATGAGGCAGCCTTCCACCGCAACGTCGCGGCTGTCATTGATGCGTGCAATGCCCTGCTGATCTGGGGCGGCACGATCCGGATCATCTCAACGCATAACGGTGCCCTCAACCCGTTCAACGAGCTGATCAAGGAAATTCACCAGGGCCTCTACGACTATTCGATCCATCGCATCACGTTCGACGATGCAGTTGCGAACGGGCTGTATGAACGTGTCTGCCTGGTGCGCGGCTGGGAGGCGTCGCCGGAGGGCAAGGAAGAATGGTATCGCCGCGTCCGGAAAGCTTATGGCAGCCGGGCCGAGGCCATGCGCGAGGAGCTGGACGCCATCCCGCGCGAAGGTGACGGCGTGCTGCTCCCCTTGGCATGGATCGAGGCGTGCAGCTCGGCCGAATACAAGGTCGTGCGGTGGGAGCCACCCTTTGAGGGCTTCGTCGACATGCCTGAAGCGGCACGTCGCGGCGAGATGGCTGTCTTCCTCAACGAGAGGGTTGCGCCGGCACTGGACCGGTTTCGCGACCAAGGCCTGACTTGGTTTCTCGGCGGCGACTTCGCCATGCGCCAGGATCGAAGCTCCTACCCGATCGGCTTCGTCGGTCAGGACCTGAAACGCCATGTTCCGCTGATCCTGGAGCTGCGCACCTGTCCCTATGACCAGCAAAAGCAGGCCCTGTTCTGGCTGGTTCAATATGTCGGTGCGTTCGGTGCCGGCGTACTCGACGCCAACGGCAACGGGATGGTGCTCGCCCAGGAAGCGCGACAGAAATTCGGCCCGAGCCGGATCACCGAGCTGATGCCGTCCGACGACTGGTTGCGCGAGTACACGCCGCGCTTTCGGGCGGCGTTCGAGGACAAGACCATCATGCTGCCGGCCGACCTCGATGTCCGCAGCGACCTTCGGCAATTCAAGATCATCGGCGGTGTGGCCAAGATCCCGCGCCATATTCGCACCGAAGGCTCGGACGGTGGCAAGCGCCACGCCGATTCGGCGGTGGCGCTCCTCAACTTCTTCGCGGCGACGTTCGGCGGTGACGCCCCTCGCTGGCGACCTATGACCGAGGCTGGCGAGATGCGGCCAGGCCGCGACAACCCAATCGACGAGAACTGGATACCGGCCGATGCTTAAAGCTCTCAAAGCCGCCGTCGACGCGACCCTGTCGCGGATGCGGCATGTGCCAGATACCGGGGCCGGGATGATGCGTCTGATGCGTCGCACCCGGATCGACTACCGTAAGGAGGTCGGCAACGGGCTGGACGCGTCGGTGTTCACCGCGCCTGTGCAGTGGATTGCGCGGGCCTTGCCGGAGGCGCGCCTGACCGTGAAGCGGACGCGCCGCGATGGTGTCGAGGAGGATCTGGCCGATCACGACCTGGTCAAGCTCGTGGCGAACCCGAACCCCTTTTATGGCGACATGGCGCTGTGGATGGCGACGATCGTCTGCTTCTGCTTCGACGGTAACGCGTACTGGGTGAAGCTGCGCAACCGGGCCGGTCGGCCGGTGCAGCTCTGGTATGTGCCTCATTGGATGATGGAGCCGTTGGGGTCGCTGGACGGATCGAGCTTCCTGACCCACTACAAGTATACGCCCGGCAGCGGGCTGGAGCCGATCATCATCGCGCCGGACGATGTCGTGCATTTTCGCCACGGCATCAGTCCAAGCAATCCGCGCAAGGGCTTGTCGCCCATCGGCGGCGTGCTGCGCGAGATCTTCATGGATCTTGAAGCGAGCAACTTCGTCGCGGCACTCCTGCGCAATATGGGCGTGCCCGGCGTGGTGATTGCACCCAAGGCCGGCGCCCTGCCGACGGCCGAGGATGTCGAGGCCACCAAAGTCTGGTTCAAGCAATCCTTCGGCGGCGACAAGCGCGGCGACCCGCTGGTGATGGGCGCGCCGACCGATGTTCACCAGTTCGGCTTCAATCCGCAGCAAATGAACATGGACGGCGCTCGCGACGTGGCCGAGGAGCGGATCTGCGCCGCCCTGGGCGTGCCGGCCGCTGTGGTCGGTTTCGGTGCCGGCCTGCAGCAGACGAAAGTCGGCGCGACCATGGAGTCGCTGCTCAAGCTGGCCTGGCACAATGGCGTTCTGCCTTATTGCCGCATGTTCGCCGACGAGCTGAGCCGGTCGCTGCTGCCTGACTTTGGCAACCCGGCCGGAACGCGCGTGACGCACGACACATCCGAAGTCATGGCCTTGGCTGACCACGAAGACCGCGAGACGGACCGTTGGGTGAAGCGATTGGGCAGTGGCGGCGTTCAGGTGGCCGAGGCGCGCGAAGCCTGGGGCTTGCCGGTGGACGACTCTCATCGCGTCTATCTGCGGCCGATTGCCGTGCTGGAAGTACCGGCCGGTGCACCGCCCCGCGCGATCGCGCCACCAAAGGCGCAAGGCGAGAAGGCCCGCGCCAGCGCACAGGCCATGGAACGGGCCTCGGCCTATGCCCGCGTCGTCGCGAGCGCAGAGAAAGGCCAGATCGCCAAGGTTGAAGGCCTGCTCAAGGCTTTCTTCATGGGTCTCGGCGCGGCCGTTCGTGAGGCGGCACAGCCCTTCATCGACGCCGATCCGACGATCGCCAAGGCCCGGCCGGCCGACGGCGAGAAAGCGGACGAGCTGTTGATCGAGCAGATCCTGCAAGCGCTGGGCATTCCGGCCCACGAGACCACTTTCCGGCGGCTGCTCGAGCAGCACTTCCTGGAAGTCGCGCGAACGATTGCCGAAGCTGGCGAGCTGGCCGGCCTGTCCGGGCGTCTGCCTGATCCGGTGGCGCGGGCCATCGTGGCGGCCGGTGGCCGCAGGGCGGGCCTGATCGACATCTCGGACCAGACGCGCCGTGCGCTTTACGACGCGCTCGCAGAAGGGCGCGCCGCTGGTGAAGGTGTGACACAGCTGGTGGCCCGCATTGCCGGTGAGGTTGAAGCCGGGCCGTGGGGCTCGGCCGAGACGCGGGCGCGGACCATTGCCCGCACGGAAACGAAGTATGCCCAGAACATTTCGACGATCGAGCGCGGCCGCGCGGCCGGCGTCGAACAATTCATGGTGATCGACGGCCGTCTCGGGCCGGGCCGGTCACTGCCCAGCCACATGGCCCGCAACGGCTCGATCGTCAGCGCGACAGAAGCGCGTGAGATGGCCGATGCGGAGCATCCGAATGGAACCCTGTCCTTTGCGCCGCACTTCGGCTTGGACGATGAGGAGGACTGACCCATGAAAACCGAGATCAAGAGCCTGATTGTCGAGCAGATGGACGACGCGGGCCATGGCTTGGCCCGTATCGCAACCTTGTCGGCGGTCGACCACGACGGCGACGCCTATGAGGAAGGAGCATTCGGCTGGAAGGAAGGCGGGCAATGGGTGCCGATCCTCCCCGCACACAATCGGAAGGCCCTGCCGCTCGGAAAGGCGCGGGTTTACGAGGCCAAGGGTGTTGCCTACGCGGAGTTGCACCTCAACCTCGACACCGATGATGGTCGGAACTGGCACTCTCACCTCAAATTCGATCTCGCCAAGGGTGAGCCATCGCAGGAATGGTCCTACGGCTATGGCGTGATGGATGCCCGCCAGGAGCTTCGAGGTGGCGAGGTTGTCCGCGTGCTCAAGAAGCTCGACATCCACGAGGTCTCGCCGGTGGTTCGAGGTGCCGGCGCGGGCACTGGCACGTTGGGCATGAAGTCACACGGAACCTTTGCCGACCAGATCGACCAGACCATCGCGGATCTCGATGACCTGGTCGAACGCGCCGAGGGCGTGAAGGCGGCGCGGGAGGGCGACGGGCGTCAGCTGGGAGCAGAGCGTCTCGCCCAGTTGGGCGAGCTGAAGGCCCGGCTTGAAGCGGTGCTGGAGACCGGCCAAGCCGATCCGGATGATGCCGAGGCCAAGGCCCGTGCGGAGGGTGAGCGGATTGCGGCAGCGTTCGAGACGCGGGATGCGTTCAGGCGCTGGGCGCGCACTCTATAGTTCGAGACGCGGAGGGCGCGGGTTCAAATCCCGCCCGAATGGTAGCTCAGCCTGGTAGAGCACCGCGAACCCGAGACGCCGGTTCGATCCCGGTCAGACGAGTCGGCTTCATGCCCCGGCGCATGCGTCTCTTGGCGCTGTCTGTAGCTCAATTGGTAGAGCGCGGTTTGAGGTTGCGGGCGGCGATGGGGTGATCTCCCAGGGCCGCCCGACAACCGACCCCGATAGCGCGCTGCGCGCCTGGAATGGCCCTTCGCGATTTTAACGGCCACAGAGCGCCGTCAGCAGCGTCTCTGCACCCCATGCGCCCGGCAGCCGGTGAATCGCGCCCCATCGCGTTCAAACTGCCTATTTAGGGGGTCTTCGCGCCCGGCCTTCACCTGCAAAATCCACCGGGCGGACCCGACGGCTGGATTCTGCGGCGATTTTCCGCCAGAACATCGACATCAGTCCTATCCGCCCCGAGCGCCCGCGCACCGGCGCGGATAGGACCGACCGCCCCCTCCAAATAGCTTTGCTTCCGATCTGACCTGCCGCGCGGGCTGCGGCGCTCATCCAACGGGAGCAACCACCCATGACCACCCTCACTGCGGCCCGCGCCAAAGCGGCCGCTCTCCAAACTTCGCTGGGTATGGTCTTCGCGGAAGCGAAAACCAATGACGGCCAGTACGACTTCCAGGAGGTGTCGAAAGACACCCTGCAGTCCAGCCTCGGCCTTGATGCCAAGGCCCACACGACGATTGATGTGGTCAAGCGCATCAATGAAAAAGACGCCGAGCTGAACGAAGCGGTCGAGCAGGTCGAAGCGCTGGAAGCGGCCGAGAAAGCCGCCGCCACTCTGTCTGACCGTGAAAAGGCCGTCCGTGGCCTGCCGATGCCGGGCGGGGACAAGTCGCGCACCGAGCGCGTCGTCCAGCAGCTCAAGGCCCTGGGCGACATGGTCCACGACGAAAAGGCCTTTCAGGAATGGGTCGAGCGCGGCGCGCCAGACGGCATCACCCTGCAATTTGACGACTACCTGCCGTCCGACATGCTGGCCAAGGGCCTGTCGATCGACACGATCGGCTCCAAGGCGGCGATGACCACGTCGGCCGGCTGGGCGCCGGAAAGCGTTCGCCTGCCCGGCTTCACGGAAGCAGCCACCCGCCCGATCCAGCTGCTGGACATCGTCCCGATGTCGCGCACCGGCCAGGCGGCAATCCCCTACATGGAAGAAACCACGCGGACCCATGGGGCTGCCGAGGTTGCGGAGGGCGGCGATTATGGCGAAGCCACCTTCGTGCTCACCGAGAAAAATGGCACGATCGTCAAGGTTGGCACGAGCATCCCGGTGACCGACGAGCAGCTGGAGGACGTCGAGCAATCGCAGTCTTACATCAACTCGCGCCTGGTCTTCGGTATTCGCCAGCGCCTGGACGGCCAGATCCTGGTCGGTAACGGCACGGCGCCGAACATGCGCGGCCTTAAGAACACGGTCGGCATCCAGACCCAAGCCAAGGGTGCTGATCCGGTTCCGGACGCCTTCTACAAGGCGATGACCAAGATCCGCGTCACCGGCCGGGCCGTGCCGACCCACCATGTCATCCACCCGGAAGACTGGCAGGATGTGCGCCTGATGCGAACCGCCGACGGCGTCTACATCTGGGGCAATCCGAGCGAAGCCGGGCCGGAACGCCTGTGGGGTCTGCCGGTTGTCCAGTGCGACGCCGACGCTGCCGGCACCGGCTATGTCGGTTCGTTCAACCCGGCCTTCGTCTCGCTCTTTGAGCGTCGCGGCGTGGACGTCCAAGTCGGCTTTGTCGGCTCGCAGTTCACCAAGGGGCAGCGCACGATCCGGGCCGACGCGCGGATGGGCATCGTCTTCTTCCGCCCGACCGCCTTCGCTTCGGTCACCGGCCTTTAATCCAGATTGGCGGGCGCGACAGTCGTCGCGCCCGCGTCCCTCATACCCCCGAGAGGGGCGTCCGGTACGGCTCGCAAGGCCCCCGGCGGCTGGTTCTAGGGCCAGCCTGAAACAAGGCCCACAAGGCGCGCCCCATTCTCCTGCCCATCGGAGGGCTTGATGACCACCATTTCCGGATTTTCCGTTGCAACCGGCTGCTGCCTCATTCCCGGCGGCGCAGCCGGCGAGCACGCGGTCCATGGCAATCTGACGCCGGGCGACACGTTGCTGTCGGTTGAACACATCGTCGACGGGTCGCCGCCAACGCGAACCGACCGTACCGCCGAGTTTTCCATCCACGCCACCAAGGCCGGGGTCGTTGAGAATACGACCACCGACACGACCGGGGACTTTCTGCATGTCCTCTGGGCGAAGAGCGAATAGGAGCTGATCATGAAAGCCACTGCACGCCTGTTTCTAAACGCCGCCAAAGACGCCCTGGTCGCCGAGGGCCACAAGGATGCTGCCTTCCTCTATGCCGCGCCGGGCGACGACATTCCCGACTCCGCGGCCGAGCGCTTCGGTCTGGTTGAGGGGGCTGTGGGCCGGCAGGGCGGCAAATCCGCGCCGGTCAGCCCGAACAAGGACAAGAAGCCCGACGGCGACAAGTCGAAGAAGCCGGACGGAGACAAGTCTGGCGGCCCGACGACCGACGATCTCACCGAGCTGAAGGGTGTCGGCGCGGCGACGGCCAAGGCGCTCGTCGCAGCCGGTATTGACAGTTTCGCCGCCCTGGCAGCCATCGACCCAGCCTCACCGCCGGAGTTGGAAACCAACGCAAGCGCCAATGATTGGGTGTCCTGGACGACACAGGCGCGAGCCATTGTGGCGGCTGGCGCACCTGATGAGCCGCCCGCCAGTGCGCCGGGCGGCTTGACCGTCACCCCTCTCGAAACCGCCAGCTGAGGCCTTGTAAATGGCCCTTCTGGATCGTGTGAAAGAACGCACCGGGTCGGACCTGTCGGATACCGAGCTGCAGGCGATGATCGACGGCGTCACGGCCGAGATTGTCGCCCGCTTCGGTCCGGCCGGGCCGATCACGCTTGAAATGGCCGACCCGACCGATCCGGAGGCGCGCACGCTCAAGACGCTGCGCCTGGCGCGTCCGATCGATGACGGCGAGGCGATCACCGTCACGGAATCGGACCCGGCCGATACGGGGCTGGCGGACACCGACATCGAGCTTGACGCGGCGGACTATCGAATTTTGCACGGCGGTCGAACCTTGCAGCGCCTCACCGGCGGCCCGAACGGGCGCAGCCATTGGGCGCCGCTGGTGACGATCACTTACACGCCGATCGGCGAAGCGGCCGCGCGTGACGAGGCGGTGATCAAACTGGTCCAGCTAGACCTGTCCTATCGCGGCGGGCTGAAGTCGGAGCGCGCCGGCGACCATTCCTTCACGCTGTCCGGCAACATCTCGGCCGAGCGTGAGCAGATCCTTGAGAGCCTGGCGCAGCGGCGCGGCGGCTTTCTCCTGGCTTGAGGCAAAAGATGCACCCGCTTTCCTTTTTTCTGGTCGGCCTGCTGGCCTTCGCCTCTTGTGGCCTCAGCGTCGTGCTGTTGACGCTCGGCCGACGCAGCGAAGGGGGGACGTGATGTCACCGATCCTGTGGCTCCTGGGCGCCGCATTCCTTGTCCTGTGGCTCTTCATTTCAGGTCTGCCGGGATGGCTGGTCAGCCAAATCCCGGAGGGCGCGCGCAGGCTTATCGGCCATGCGTTGTCATCAGCGCTAGCGGCGCTGATCCTTGTTGTCGTCGCAGCTATCTGGCTTTTGTCGTGGCTACCGATCTCGATCGGGGGGCAGTGATGCCGGCGATTGTCTATTTGTCAGAAGACAAGGTCGTTGCCGGTCGTCGGATCGACGGCGATGAGGACGCGAACGGCCTGCTTCAGCAATTGCGCAACAAGACCGGGCGCGACTGGATCGTTCTGGTCCATGTTCAAGTCGGCCGCAGGCCGCTGTTCGGGTCCTACCCGACCACCCGCCATTATGACCTGTGCCTGCCGTGTGGCGGTGAGTGGCAGGTTCTCAATCTGTGCACGAAGTCGGGCGGGTCGCTGTACGATGATGACGGCAATAGCCGCGAGCACGTCATGAATTACATGCTCGGCCTGCTGGCCGGGCTGGAGGGCTGACATGATCTCCGGCCGTCTCGTCCACTTGGCTGATGTCGAACGCAACCAGGCGGTCGGCAAAGATGACTGGGGCGATGATGTCGAGCCGGACTTCGTCGCACTGGCCACGGTGAAGTGCTGGGCTTGGTCCAACTCAACGCGCGAAGTCGTCGACGGCGACAAGTCCGCCCTGATCGAGGACATGCGCGTCATGTTCGCCCTGGGCGCTGACGTGAATGAGGGCGACGAGATTGCACGGATTACCAACCGGCGCGGCACCGTGATCTTCGCCGGCCGCTTCCGCGTCGAAGGGCAGGTTCAGCACAAGCACACACACCTTGAAGCCGCCTTGAAGAGGATCGCCTGATGCGCGTGAAGATCGGCGATGACTGGTTCGATAGCGACCACCAACCGATTTGCATCGAGCTGTCGGAGGCCGAGATCGATCGGGTCGACCGGTTCCTGGTCAATGGCGAGGACGCGCCCGAGCGCAAGTTCGCCTGCTTCCCCGATGATTGGGGCACATCAGAGGAGATGATCGCCTGGATGGACTAGGCGCAGACTGGTCAGCGGATGGCCGAGGCGAATGTCTCGGCAGCGGGGTTACAGATTGGCGTCATCGCCCCACCAAGCACCGGAAATGCTTCATCCGCCGCCCCTTGCGGGGCGCAGGGTGATTTTCACGATTCCGGAAGGATTGGAATGACACCTGACAGTATGCGGCCGGTACGGCCGACCCGAACACCGTCCGCCTATATCGGCGGCAAGCGCAATCTCGCCAAGCGGATCTGCGGATTGATCGCCGCGACGCCCCACGCGACCTATGTCGAGCCGTTTGTGGGGATGGGCGGCATCTTCCTGCGCCGCACGAGCGCGCCGGCCTGTGAGGTCATCAACGACTTCTCTGGTGATGTGGCCAACCTGTTTCGCATCCTGCAGCGCCACTACCCGCAATTCATGGACACCCTGCGCTTTCAGGTGACCAGCCGGCGCGAGTTCGAACGGCTTCAGGCCTGCGACCCAGCAACCCTCACGGATTTGGAGCGGGCGGCGCGATTCCTCTACCTGCAGCGCGTGGCCTTCGGCGGCAAGGTGGCCGGGCGGCACTTCGGGGTTAGCGTCGGCCGGGGTGTCCGGTTCAACCTCAACACGCTCGCGCCACTGCTTGAGGAGGTGCATGAGCGGCTGGCCGGCGTGGTGATCGAGAACCTGCCCTGGCAGGCGGTGATCGAGCGCTATGACCGGCCGGAGACCCTCTTCTATCTCGATCCGCCCTATTGGGGCTGTGAGGAGGATTATGGCGCCGGCATGTTTGGCCGGTCCGAGTTTGAGGCCCTGGCCGCGCGGCTGTCGTCGATCAAGGGCCGGTTCATCCTATCCATCAATGACCGGCCGGAGATCCGCGCGCTCTTCGCCGACTTCGCCCTGGACACGGCAACGGTCAACTATTCGATCTCCGGTGGCGCGGGACTGCCGGCCGGCGAGCTGATCATCCAGTCGAAAGGATAAGCATGGCCACCTCCCAGGATCTGCAATGGTTCGGCGATGCCGTGACCTCGAAGATGCGCCAGGCGCAGATCCTCGGGGTCAACAAGACGATGGCCAGTGCGGCCGCGCGCGCCAAGTTGAACCACGCCTGGCAAAACCGGACCGGTGTGCTGGAGGGCGGCATCGACATCACGGACTACGCGGCGCGGGAAGAGTCTGGCGTGCGTGGCACTTGGGGCGTGAGGGATGTCGTTTACGCCCGCATCCATGAGCTGGGCGGCATCATCAAGCCGAAAAATGGTGCCGCCCTGACCATCCCGCAGTCCGATGGAAGCGTGCGCCTGGTCAGTCAGGTCAAGATCCCGGCGCGGCCCTATCTGCGCCCGGCTGCCGATGCGGAATATCCCAAGCTCGCCCTCAACATCCGCAAGGCCTATGAACGCCTCTAGGTGGTCGCCCCTTGACCGGGTGGCGCGCGCCAGAGATTGTGGCCCGGCTTTCCTGACATAGCTCGCCCGCGCAGCCGCGCCGATATTTCAGACCCTGACTGATGCCTAGTCTCGCTGCATGGCTGAAGACGTGGACATCATCGGCGCCGTGACGGCGGTCTTGAAGGCGGATGCCCCTGTGGAAACCGTTCTGGGCACGCGCGTGTTCGGCGGGGAGCTGCCGGCCGATGAGGCCCAGCACATGCCCCGCGCCGCCGTGGTCATCCGGCCGTCCGGCGGCGTGTCCAACGCCCAGGGCAGCAATGTCCAGCACGACACCCAACGCTTTGACCTGGTCGCTTATGGCGCGACGCCATCAAAGGCGGATTCGCTGCGCCGCAAATGCCGGCGCGCGCTGACCAATGTCGAGCGCCTGACGGTCGCCGGCGCCCTCATCCACTGGATTCAGCCGGCGGGCGGGTTTTCGAGCGGCCGCGATGGCGACGCCGACTGGCCCTACGCCTTCCAATCTTTCCAGATCTATCACGCCCTCAACGAGGTTTAGATGAACACCGCACCGTTTGAAATCATCGCCGGGCCGATCGAGGCCTATATCGCGCCGGTCGGCACGGCCTTTCCCGCCATCGATGCCGCGCCAGCGGGTCCGTGGGCGCTGATTGGCGCGACGGGCTCGGAGAATTACGACGAGCAGGGCGTGAAAATTGCCCACAGTCAGGACGTGAAGGCGTTCAAGTCGCTCGGCCTGACGGGTGCCAAGAAAGCCTTTCGCGAGAATGAGGGGCTGACGGTCGGCTTTACCTTGTTCGACCTGCAGCTGGAGCAATATTCGCTCGCGCTGGCCGGCACCACCGTTGCCACCACGGCGGCCGGCGTCGGGACGGCCGGCTCAAAGGCGCTGCCCTTTTATCGCGGGCATGACGTGGCGCTTCACGCGCTGCTCCTGCGCGGCGCGTACTCGCCCTATGGCGATGCCATGAACCTGCAATACCAGATGCCGGTCTGCTACCTCAACTCCTCGCCCGAACCCGTCTTCAAGAAGGGTGATCCGGCCGGATTGGCGTTCGAATACATGGCGCTTGTCGACCCAAGCGCTGCGACGGCCGCCGCGCGCTTTGGCCAGCTGGTGATTCAGCACCAAGCCCCACTGGAAGAGTAATGCCCGGGCCGCATATCGACCCCGCAGCACTGGCGGCAGAGCACCGACAACTGGACAGCGCGGCGGCGGAACACAAGCGCGCCGCGCGGCGACACAAGGACGGCCTGAAGGCGGTTCGAACGCGCCAGGCCGAGATCGAGCGGGTCTGCGCCCGTCTTGGCATTCAACTGACCGAACACCCCGGCGAAGGAGGTATCCATGGCCGACGAAGCAATCCTCAGTCTTGAACCCATCAAGCGCGACTTCATCAGGATCAATGGCGAAGGCTTCGAGATCTACGCGCCCGACGAATTGTCGGTCGAGGCGTGCCAGGAGATCACTCGCGATGGCGCGCTGATCGGGGAACTTTCCGCCAAGCATGACAAGGCTAGCCACAAGAAGATGGCCAAGCTGATCGATGAGGTTGCGCACCGTGCCTTCGTCGAGATCCCCGATGAGGTGTTCGACAAGATCCCCGGCTTTCAGCGAATGCAGATCGTGTCGGTTTTTACCGGGCTTCTGCTGCGTCAAGCGACCGGGCTGGCAGGAGCGACAGCGAGGGCGGTGAGCGGATTGGCTGGGGTGAAGCCATCATCCGGCTCCAGCGGTTCTTTGGCGGGTCTCCCGACTGGTGGTGGCGCCGCGCGCCCGTCCGGCACGTAAAGGCCTATTTCACCATGCTCACCCGTCTGCAAGCCGAAGAGACGCTGCGGTCCGTCCAGGCGCAAGCCCTGGGCAGCGGCCTGCTGGAGAAGGGCGATTTTCACCGCTCGATCGCGCGCCTTGAGCGGGCCGCTTACGGCCGCCCGGTCCGCGCGGCGCAGGCATCGCCGGCCGCGCTGCAAGCGATGGGCATTGGCGTGACGGTTGTGCCGCCGGTTCAAGGGGCGAAGGAGGCGCATGATGGCTGAGCGCCTTGGTGTTGCCCTTCTGGATCTGCGGACCAATGACGCCGGCCTCGCGAGCGGTATGCGCAACGCCAAGGCCGGTGCCCAAAGCGTGCAAGCCTCGTTCAACGAGACTTCGGCGAAGGCGGCGCTGACGACCGCGCGCATCGAGCAGCTGACCGGCGTAACCGGTGGCCTTCGGCGTAGCGCCACCGACATCACGGCCTATGGCAGCGCGCTGGATGATATGCGGGCGCGCTATAATCCGGTCTATGCGGCAATCCGGCAGTACCGGCAGGCCCAGACAGAGGTGCGCCAGGCGCACGCTGTCGGTGCGATCTCGGCCGATGAGATGTCGGCGGCGATCAGCCGGGAGCGACAACAGGCCTTGGCCTCGATCGCTGCCCTGCGCGGCCGCGCCAACGCAATGGATCAGCTAGGCCGATCGACCCGCAATACGGCCATGCAGCAACGCCTGTTGATGTTCCAAATGAACGACGTCTTCACGACGTTGGCCATGGGCATGAACCCCTTGATGGTGCTGATCCAGCAAGGCCCGCAGATCTCGCAAATCTACGGACCTGGTGAAGGCGGCGCGGCCCGGGCCTTTCGCGAAATGGGCAGCATGCTGACCAGCGCGGTGACGAAGTTCTGGCCCTTGATCGCGATTGTCGGTGTGGCGGCTGTCGGTATCGCCGGCATGACCAACGCCATTGATGACACCACGAAGTATTCCGTCACCATGGGTGACGTGATGATGGGGGCCTTTCAGACGATCGGTGATGGCGTCCTGAGCTTCATTCAACCTGCGCTGGACACGCTGGGCGTCACCTTCAGTCAGGTGTGGGATGGGATTGTCGAAGGAACGCGAATGGTCGGCAATGTGCTGATCAACGGCTTCCGGCGCGCCATCATCCAGACGGCGGCGCAATGGCGTGTCCTGGCGACTCCGGCGATTCGCACCTTCCAGCTGATTAGTGAGCACTGGAGCCGGTTGCCCGTCATCCTGGGCGATGTGGTCCTGGGCGCGGCCAACCGTGTGATCGCCGGCATGGAGGCGATGGTCAATGGCGCTGTCGATCGGATCAACGGACTGATCGACATGCTGCCTGACTGGGTCGAGGTGGACCGCCTCGGTCAAGTCCATATGGGCCGGATTATCAACCCCTTTGAGGGCATGTCCGATACATTCGGCGAGGCACTGTCCGATCTTCCGGGCGATATCGCGGCCGAGATGGTTTCGGTGATGCAGCAGGCGGCAGCCAGCGCGGCCGACACGCTCGACGACGACCCGATGGGCGACTTCTATCGAGGCACCCGCGACCGGGCGGTTGCCCGCGCCCGTGACCGGGCCAATGCCCGTGAAGGCGACAGTGAGCGGGCGGTGGAAAACCCCTATCGCAATCTTGTTCGCGGTGCCCGCGATTTCATCGCCGCGCAAGAGATTGAGCGCCAGGCGATGTCGCTCACCGACCAAGCCGCTGCGGCGCTGCGCTATGAGCACGATTTGCTGAACCAGGCGATGCGGGCCAACATCAAACTGACGCCGGCGCAGCGTGAGGAGATCGAAGCGTTGGCGCGCGAGATGGCGAGCGCCGAGCACGAGACCGAAGCCCTGCGCGAACGGATCGATTTTCTCCGGACCCAGACGCGCAGCTTTATCGAAGACATGCGTGAAGGCATGCGCCAGGGGATGACCGTCTGGGAGGCCTTCGGCAGCGCCGTCGAGCGCGTGATCAGCCGCCTGGTCGACCGGTCGCTCGACCAGTTGATCGACGCCATCTTCCAGACGCGCGATGCCATGGCCTCGACAGGCGCTGGCACCGGCGGTGGCGGCGGAATTGGCGGGTTCATCTCACAGGTGTTTGCGGGGTTCTTTGCGAACGGTGGCATGATCCCGGCCGGCCAGTTCGGCATTGTCGGCGAAGCCGGTCCGGAGCCGGTGATCGGCACATCGCAGGGCGCCAAGGTTTTGCCGAACTCAGCGCTGCGCTCGATGGGCAATGGCCGGCAAAACAGCGGCTTTCTCGTCACCGTGGACAAGAGCAAATATTTCGACACCGCCGTTCGCAAGGTTTCCGAACCCATCGCCACCCAGGCAGCCGGCGGCGCGTACTCGATGTCGCAGGCCGTGGCCGAGAAGCGGTCTTATGACCAGTCGCGGAGGCTTGGATGACCCTGGACCTCCCGGCCGATCTGGATATCGCCAGCATCACGCCCTATCCGATCACCGCGCGACGCGAACAAAAGCCTGTGTTCGGCGGGCCGGTGTCACGCGTCAAGCGCATGGGAACCCGCTGGGCCATCGCGTATCAGCTGTTGCCGCACAGCTATCTCGAAGCGATGGACCTAACGGATCTGGAGGATGAGGACGAGCGTGTTTCGGCGCCGATACCGCAGCCCGGCCTTGATGTCGGCAATCCCGGCGATCCGGTCGTCGATGGCGCCGGGCAGACTGGCAATAGCTATGCCGTTCGCGGGCTGACCGTCGGCTATACGATCCGCAAGGGCCAGTGGATGTCGGTGATCGTCGGCGGCAAGCGCTTCGTCTACCGCGCACGCGCGGCAGTGACGGCGGACGGGACTGGCCGGGCGGTTGTTCCGGTCCGCCCGATGATCCGCTCGGCTGCGCTGGATGGTGCCACGGTCGAGCTGGCTGATCCGCGTATTGAAGGCTTTGTGACGCTGCCTCAAGACGCGTTCAAAGTCAGTGCGCCCGTCATGGTGTCCGGCCTCTCCTTCACAATCGAGGAGACCGACTGATGGACGCGCTTCTCAAGGCGGCCTGGTCGAACCCGATATCGACCCATTTTACCGCAGTCGAGATCGAATTGCCCGACGGGGCGCTTCGCCTGGTTGATGGCGGAATGGTGGCTTTCGAAGTCGATGGCGAAGCCCAGAACTTCACATCCCGCGATGTGACCTATGGCGCCCTGGGCGGCGTCGACACGATCACGGATGGCGTCGCGACCACGGCCGTTTCCGCGCAAATCACGCTCATTCCGTCCTCGGACGGGGCCGTTGCGGCGCTGGCCGCGCCAGCCGCGCAAGGATCGCAAGTACGGGTCTGGCAAGGCGCTGTTGACCCTGACACCGGGCAGGCCATCGGCGCTCCGGAGCGTTTGTTCATCGGCAGCCTGGACTTCGCCAACCTCAAGATCGGCGAAGCGACGCGGCAAGTAATCTTGCAATGTGGATCGGATGACGAGCTGCAGCTCGAGCCGACGGCCCATCAACGCCTGTCACATGCCTTTCATATCTCCGTCTGGCCGGGTGAGTATGGTCTCGTTCATATCCCGCAGGTTGCCGGCAAGGTCTTTTGGCGGGTCGCAGAACCGCGAAAGAGCATCACCAGCGGTTCAGGCGGCGGTGGGAACGTCACCAATGGCGGGGTGGTGGTGCGATGAGCCATCAAGCCAAACGCCAACGCGCAGCCCAAGCGGCGCTCGATAGCTTTCTCGGCCGACCGCAGACGTGGGGCCGCCATGACTGTGCCAAGCTGATCGGCTTCACCCTGCATCAGCTTGGCGTCGGATTGCCGCTGATGAAGGGTGTCCGGTATCGCTCCGAAGCCGGGGCGATCCGGGCGCTGCGCAGGCTGGACTTGCCGGGCCTGGCAGAGGGCGTTGATCAAGCCGGACTGACACGTATCGCGCCGGCGCGGGCCTGGCTGGCGGATATCGTCGCGCTGCCAGCACCGGAGCCGTTTGGCGCCTCGCTGATGATCAATGTGGGCAATGGCCGACTGCTGGGCCTGAATGACGGCCATTTCGTCGTCCTTCAACCGACCCAGTATCTAGCCGCGTGGCGGGTACCGGTCGATGGCTGATCCGTTCTCAGCAGCCATCGGCGCCGTGGTGACCTATGTCGGCGGGGCCTTCGCAGCGTCTGCTGCCGGCACGGCCACGCTGGCCCAGGCGGCAACGGTTTTCGCCGTGACGACCTCGGTCAACATCGGTGTCGCCGCGATCATGGCGCCGCAGGTCGGTGCGGGCGGATCTCCGACTGAATGGGCGGCCGACCCGGACGCCGCAATCCCGTTCGTGATGGGTAAGCGCGGTGTGGCGGGCAAGATCGTCCACCGCGACACCTGGGGTTCGGACAATCGTTATCAGTCGCTGGTGACAGTTTACTCCGGCGCAGGTCCGATCAAGAGCTTTGGCACCTTCCGCGCCGACGGCGAGGTGTGCTCGTTCAGCGGGCCTTATGGTCGCCAGACGACCGGGACGTGGAAGGATATCTTCTGGCGCGACCTGCGCCTTGGCACACAGCCAGACACGGCGCTTCAAACACCCGGCCAGCTGAGCGATCCGACGATAGGCGGCGCGCCGATGCCGCAATGGAATTCGTCGCATCGGATTTCCGGCAAGGCGTGCTCGATGATCACGGCCGCGATGGATGCCAAGCGCGAGCGGTGGCCCGCCGATCTGCCCAAGGTCGTCCAGGACATTGAGGGCATCTTCGGCTACGACGCGCGCGAGGACTCCACCTATCCTGGCGGTGCCGGCAGCTGCCGGGCCGATGACCCGACGACATGGGTCTACACGAGGAATGGCGCGGTCGGCGCGCTGACCTTCGCCCTCGGTCTTCGCGAGAATGGCCAGCTGGTTGGCGGGTTGGGCATGGCACCCTCGCGCATCGATGTCGCGGCCTTCGTCGAGTTGGCCAACGTCGCGGATGCCAATGGCTGGACAATGTCGGCCGCGTGGACCTCGGCCGATGACAAACACCAGACCTTGCTGGCTTTCCTACAATCAGCCGGTGGCATGTACGCACAGAATGGCGGGTTGCTGTCATGCGTCACGCGGGGCGCACCCAAGACATCGGTCGCGACGATTTCGGCTCGCGACACGGCGGGCCCGGTCGAGATTTCCGCTGCCGCGTCCCGCCTCAGCCGCATCAACACGATTGTCCCGAAGTGCGTCCAGGAGGCACAGGACTGGGAGATGGTGCCGATCGATGAGGTGACGGTCGCGGCTTACCAGACCGAGGATCGCGGCAAGCGCGTGCGCGGCATCGAATACGTCTTTGTTGATAATAGCGTGCAAGCCTCGCAGCTCGCGGTCTATGACATCTGCGACAGCCGTGAAGGCATCACCGGACGCATCCCGCTGAAATCTTATATGCGTGAGCTGAAGGCGGGTGACGCCTTCACGATCGACGAGCCGGAATTCGTCCTGGACGGCTTGAAGTGCCTCGTCCTCAAGCGCGACTTTGACCCGCTCACGTCCGTGGTCACGCTCACCTTCAGATCCGAGACAGACTCGAAGCACCCGTTCGCGCTCGGCCTCGACCCAACGCCACCGGCACCGCCGAGCCTGACACCGGCCGACCCGTACACCTTCCCGCAACCGCCTGAAGCTGATTGGGTTGCCACGCCGATCACGATTGACGGCGAGAATGGTGAAACGCAGCCGGCAGTAGAGGTCGCCGGTGAAGTCACAACGCCAGGCGTCCGGTTGGTCGAAGTGACCTATCGCTATCGCATCGGCGACGGCGCAGGGGGATGGCAGGCGTTCACGGCCTGGACGGTATGGGGATACATTGACCCAGCCGAAGGCCGAGCGGTGCTTGAAGGTATCCCCCCTGGCGCTCAAGTCGAGACCCGTGTTGCCTACATCTCCCAAAGCGGAGTGAGGTCGACGGACGCCCGCGCGCTTGCGGCGGTGACGGTGTCGGGCGAGATAATCGCGACAGGTAGCGTCAATGTCGGGGTCGGGCTGGGTTCGCGCCCGGCCGCCGCCGTCCTCGCCGACGTAGACGCCGCACTCGACGGTCTGGCGCAAGAGGTGATCGACCGCATCGACGGTGATGAGGGCTTGGGCGTCTCGCTTGACGAGGCCAATGCACGGCTGGATCTGGCGCGGGCGGATATCGACCACGAGCGGCGCCGTCTGTCTTCGACCCTTGCGCAGATGTTGGCCGGGTTTACCGGCCTGGTCTCGGAGGTCGAGTTCCGCGCCGACGAAACCGAAACCGCCTTCGTCCAGATCGAGGGGGCGGTTGTCCGGTTGGGCAATGCTGAAGCTGCGATCATTGCGGAAAACACCGCGTGGACGGACGCGGTTGCAGCCGAGGCGGCGGCTCGGCTGCTGCTCACGGCGCGCATGGACGTGGTCGAAGGTGAGGCGAGCGACAACGCCGACGCGGTTGCGGCGGTGGCGGCCGATCTGGCAACGGAAGAGACGACGCGGGCGAGCGAGACGGGCGCCAACGCCGGCGCCATTGTCGCGCTGGATGGCCGCATGACGAATGCCGAGGGTGATATCCTCACCCGCGCGACCAATGATCGGGTCAATGAAGTCGAGGTTGATGCGACCGAAGGTCTGCGCGCGGCGTCGCGGCGGCTGGACAGCTTGACGGCGCAAGTCCTGGCCGGATTCGCGGGCTATGTTGCCGAGCTGGAAGTCCGCGCCGACGAAACCGAAACGGCGTTCGTCCAGATCGAGGGCGCGGTTGTCCGGTTGGGCAATGCTGAAGCTGCGATCATTGCGGAAAACACCGCGTGGACGGACGCGGTTGCTGCCGAGGCGGCGGCTCGGTTGCTGCTCACGGCACGCATGGACGTGGTCGAAGGTGAGGCGAGCGATAACGCCGACGCGGTCGCGGCAGTCGCGGCCGATCTGGCGACGGAAGAGACGACGCGAGCGAGCGAGACGGGCGCCAACGCGGGCGCCATTGTCGCGCTGGATGGCCGCATGACGAATGCCGAGGGTGATATCCTCACGCGGGCCACCAATACGCGAGTTGATGAAGTCGAGGTTGATGCGACCGAAGGTCTGCGCGCGGCGTCGCGGCGGCTGGACAGCTTGACGGCGCAAGTCCTGGCCGGATTCGCGGGCTATGTTGCCGAGCGCGAGGTGCGGGCAACCGAGACCGAAACGGCCTTCGTCCAGATCGAGGGCGCGGTTGTCCGATTGGGCAATGCTGAAGCGGCCATCATCGAGGAACACAACGCGTGGACGGATGGGGTTGCGGTCAACGCGGCGGCCATTGTCGCGCTCGATGCGCGCCAGACGACGGCCGAGGAGGATATCCTCGCCCGCGCCACCATTGCCCGCGTTGATGAAGTCGAGCTGAACGCAGAGAACGCGCTTTCGGCCTCTGAGGACCTGATCTACGCCGCGATTGGGGACAACGCGTCTGCGGTTTCTGTGAATGCCGGCGCGCTGGCTGATGTGAACAACCGGTTGGAAGCGACCTATGGGTTCACGCTGGATGTGGGCGGCAAGATCAACGGCATGCAGGCGCATTCCGATGGCGAGACGGCGACCGTCAACTTCGCCTTCGACTTCTTCGTCATCGAAGGCGAAGAAATTTTCACATACGACAGTGGCACCGGCACGCTCACGCTTAATGGCATCAAGGCAAATTGGGCGGATATTCAAGACGTCGTTATCACGAACGCGCACATGGGCACGGCGGCAATCGACACGCTCCAACTGGCCGGCGGCGCGGTTTCTGTCCGGCCGCCGTCTGCCACCCTGACCGAACACAAGATCTGGCCATCGCCGGCTGGCGCGCTCGACCCTTACACGCATGGCGCGTCGGGGCCTCGCCCGTGTGTGTCAGAAGATTTGACGCTGTCGGTGAATCTGGTTGGCGGCAATCCCGGCGGTGAGGTCGACCTTGGTGTGGTCTACTGGCTCAAGGCCGGCGGCGACTTGTTTGAGTGGATGCATTGGTATCACGAGATTTATCGCCTGCCGTTCGGCAGCTCGGCGCCGGCGGTCGGCTCTACGACGGGCCTTGTTTATCAAGTGCCTTTGAACATGGCGAACGGGCGCGGCAACTCAGCGGTGTCGGCGAACCTGGTCAGCGACAAGCGCCACAACACGGCCGAGTTTTCTTTCGGCGCGCCGGACACGCTGCCGCTGACGGGTGCGGGCGATTATTCCGCCACCGGCTATGTCTATTTCTTCCGTTGGCGGGTCGACAAGGCGCTCCACTCGGCCGGCACGGGCGGCGACTCAGCCGGCTTTGAGGGCTTGGATGGCGGCGGCCACAACGCATACGTGAGCCATCACGGCCTGGCACCGTATTCAGCGCTCTCTCTCAACAACATCAAATTCTTCGTCGATCATCAGAAACGATAGGTCCCGGCATGTCCCTGAATCTCGCAACCGGCAATTTCTCTTCCGGCGCCCATCCGACAACCCATGAAGTGCGCCGCCTCACGCGGGAAATGGCGCGGCAGCTGGCCGATGGCGCCGCGCTCGATCTGCGCTTTGTGGATGGCCTCTATTATCGCAAGGACGTGGCGACGGGAGATGATGAATTGTTGCCGGCGTTCGAGCTGCTGGCAACATGCAGCCGCGCCAGCTTGAAGTATTATCCCAACTGGTCGGGCCGCTCAGGCGACCCGGTCGGCCGGCTTATCAAGTTTGGCGTCGACCAGCGCGCGACAGGGGATTTGGGGCCTCTTGATGAGGGTGTTGGCGAAAACCTGATCGAGTATGAGCGCACCGAGGGCGCTGTGCGGGGCGTGTTGGGGTCCGGTGGTGAATTGCCGACAGGTTGGGGCGCCTCGACCGATGGCACAACAATCGAAGTGACCGACGCCGGCAGTGAGCGCGGATGGCGCCATGTCGAGCTTGAGATTGTGGCGAGCGGCGCCGCGTCGCCCATCATCTATTTCGCCGGCGCCGCCGAAATCGCAGCTGCGACCGGTAATGAGCGCACCCTGTCAGTCACGGCGCGCGCCGTGGGCAGTGTGATCGCCAACTTCTCAGGCATCCAACTTCGCCAAGATGAGCGAACGGCCAGCGCGTTCGTATCGCCGAACACCAAGGCTGTCGAGGCGGTGACAACCGAGCTGGCGCGGTATGGTCACCCGGTCACGCTGTCGGGCGGCGGCACCGTGGCCTATGTGCGTCCGGCCGCACAGCTTACTTTTTCCGGCGCTGGTACGCAGCGCATTCGGCTGTCCATGCCGCAGCTTGAGACGGGCCTGGTTGCGACATCGCCCATGATCAAGGAATTCGGCGAGACCGGCACGGCTACCCGGTCGGCTGATGTGATCTCGCGCCTGACGATCTCGCGCGCCTCACGCAAGTCGAATGCTGGCGAGTGGGATTTCAAGTCGGGTGGCGTATACGGCCATCATATTGAGTTCGCGCCGGGTGTCGCTGCGCTGACAGGTAAGGGCCTGTTGGTTGATCCGGCGACCACGAACTGGATACGCAACCCATTGGCTGTGGGGGCGGCGGCGGGCAGCCCTGGCACGCTGCCGACACACTGGTTGACGCAGCTTTCCGGCGGTGTCTCGGTTGATGTGGTCGGGTCTGGCAAGTCGGCTGGCGCGCGCTATGTCGACTTGCGGGTTCACGGGGCAGTGACGTCCGGCGTCGCGACAATTTATCTGGAAAGCTCCAGCTCGGTCCCGGCTTTGCAAAACCAGATCTGGACAATGGCCACCGGCTTGCAGGTTGTCGGCGGGACGGCGGCCAATATCAACTATGTCAATCTGGGTCAGGTTGAACGCTCGGATGCAGGCGTGGCTCTGGCAGTGAACAACGGCGCCTCGTTCATGCCGGATCACCAGCATCGCCGCTGGGTGCAGACCGCCACGATGACAAATGGTTCCACGGCCTATGTTCAACCCCGTATTGATATCCGTACCGGCACCGGCGACGTGGACATCACCGTCCGGATATTCTTGCCGCAGTTGGAGAAAAAGTCTTACGCGACTTCGCCGGCGATGCCGCTCGATGGTGTTATTGGGACAACGACGCGTGCGGCCGACAAGATCACATTGACCGGTGATGTCTGGCTGACGGGCGGGCGCGGCACGTTGTTTGCCGAGGGCGTTGTCCCGCAGGCGGTCGCCTCGTCCGCTGATCCGGATCGTGCGGGGACGCTGGCATTCCTGCGGCCAAACACGTCGCGGGGCATTGTCGTCGGACTGGATCGGCTCGAGGACGAAGCCGAGTTTTCGTTGCGCGCCGAAGATTATACGACGAACTCGGCGACAAGACCCCTTGGTGATCTATCGGTTGGCGACAGAATTGCCCTCGCGCTGGCTTGGGATGGTGACACTTGGTCGGCGAGTGCGACAGGCGCGACGCAGGTCGTGGACAGTGTCTTGAGCGGCGACGAATTCCCAGACCAGGACTTGCAACTCGGTTGGGGGTGGCCCGGCGGTGGCTCGCCGAACGATGCCAATCTTTCCTCTTACCTTCGCCGGGTCTCGTTTTGGGATTACCGGCTCTCCAATGCGGCGCTGGAAGACCTGGCCGCTTAACCTGAAAGGAACGCATCATGAAGTCCAAGTCTTCTGCCCACGCGGCGCTTGCCTTGATCGAATGGGCCCATTCGGCCGGCCACTATCCGCCAGAGCTGGTTGAGGCAGCTGTCCACTTCGCCGGACAACCTGCTATCGACCGTGCCGGGCGCATGCCCCTGATCGCGGCTTATGGGCTGTCGACCTGGTCGACGGTCGCCCGTGAAGAATTCCTCGCCGAGGCTGACCTTCCCAAGTCGGTGCGGGACGCGCTGGCGGCTGACCCGGTTGTCAATCCGGAGCCGCTGCCGGTGATGGCGCCGGCCGAGATGTCGGAAGACGATATCGCCGCCTATCGCCAGCGTGGGATTGCCGATCTGGCTAATCGGGCCGAGCGCCTGCGCCTCTCCGTCCTGACAGGCGGCGCCGCCAAAGCGCAGACCTATCGCGAAAAGCTGGCCGAGGTGGAGCGCCACGAAGCGGCCGCCTTGAACGAGGAAGAGATCGACCCGGCCGATTATCCATACCTGTCTGCAGAGGTGGGTGTGCACGGCGCAAGCATTGCAGAAGTGGCCGCCCTGATCCGCGCCAAGCACGTTGCCTGGACGCCGGTGAACGCCGCAATCGAAGGCCTGTATTTCGCCGCCAAGGCAGATATCGCCGATCCGGAAACGGATATCGCCGGTATCCCGGCCCGCATCGATTTGGCTGAAACCGACATGGTGGCCGCGTTGGCGGGACTGGGATAGGGGCGACCAATGGTAGTTCATCGGGGACTAGCTTTGTTGGCGGGTGCGCTCGTGATGATCGCGGGAGCTTATCTGAACGGCCGCGTGGAAGGCTGGGAGCGTCGCGACGCAGCCCAGGACGCGGCGGACCTAGCGGCTCTTACGGCGTCTCAAATCAGCTTTATGGCCGATCTTCAGGTGGCGCTTGAGGACGGTGAGACCACAGCCCGATTAACTAGCGATTGGGCGCAGACAATCGGAGGAATTCGAAATGAAATATCGCGCATCTCTAGTGGCGTTGATTGCCCCAGCGATCCTGACCGTAGCCTGCTCGTCGATCACGCCGTCGAGGAAGCCAACGCCGCCCTACGCGCCGCCGGCGCCCAACCTGATGGTGCCGGCGCCGCTGGTGGCGGGGATTTCGACCCCCCCTGAAGAGCGGCAGTGCTCGGACTATGAGACGGCTTATGTCGACATGGTCAACGAGTACGTTCTGGTCAGTAGTCGGCTGCTCGGTCTACAGCGATATGCACGGCGCGTAAGCGGTGATTCGGCAGAGGATTGAACTGAGACGTTCAAAGGCGCTTTGAGGCCCCACCGAAGAGGGTTAGAAGGCCACCCTACACCGATGACAAACCCGGCGACACAATTTGCCAAACCGGGCGGCGCGCTACAATCAGAAAAAAGCCTCCCCGCCACGGGAGGAGGCCTGCCCCTCGGGGTGGGGGACGGAACGGGCCGGCGCTGCCATGCGCGCCGGCCCGTTTTCATTTCCCCAGTGGGGCCGCCGGCAGGGGCCTGATGCGATCGAAACGGTGGAAGATGGCGTCCTGGCCTGTATCGAAGACATAGCCCTCGCGGGCGGCTTCACGGGTCCAGTACTCGATATGGGCGTCCATCCACCAAGCCAGGCTGCGATCGCCTTCGCCCTCAACCCAGGCAAATTCTTCCGTGGTGTCCTTGATGGGATGGCGATCGACCCGGCTTGTCTTGATGATGCAGGCTGGTTCACCGCGGCCGTCGAGCACCAAGGCCAGCTCGCCCGGCTTGGGCAGCGGATCGCCGCCGGGTTCATGCCAGCGACTGTGGGAGGCTGTCGCCTTCTTGCGGTCGATCAGGACGAGCGCCAGCAATTCATCGGCCAGTTGGGGACTGTCGCCGAAGGCAAACACGTCATCGGGCGCCCGGTCATGCCCCGTCGCAGCACAAAATTCCTGCCAATAGGCGGATTGAGAAGGGGTAATGTCAGGCCTCCAGCGTGAAGGCCTGGTCAGGTGCGTCATGGCATTGCCGGGGTCAAGGCCCCGGCGATCGGCGTCAGCGCGCGGCGATCGCCGCGGTGGCGGAGTTCGCGGTGCGATCCAGCCAGCCGGCATAGACCGGGATGAGGGCGGCCTCGCGGCGAAAGCGGGTTCGCAATTGGCGGACCAGATTGTGCAAGGAGGCGTCCAGGGCGTCGCGGTTATCGCTGTCGGCCATCAGGCCCAGTTCGATATGGGTGCGCAGGATATCGATCCGGCTCGACAGGCCGTGGATTTGCCCATCGAGGCGGGAGATATAGTCGCGTGTCAACGGGTCTGCCGCGAGGGGGGAATAGAGATGCTCCTCCCGCTCATCGACCAGCCGGTCGAGTGCCGTCATTGCCTCGCTGAAGGCGGCATGCCCGGTCGCGCTGGCCAGACCGTCGCATTGCGCAGTTTCGAGCGAGCGGAAAAGCGACTGCTCGTGATGATCGAAAACACCCACGTCCTGAAACATCGCACCCATCCTGTGTATCCAAGATGGTCAGCCTAGCCGGGCATAGGCGCATCGGCGCGCGAAAGCCGGATTAACCCTGAACGAAGTGCTAATTGGCGTCGCCACCCCCGCCGGGGATGACGCGAAAACCGGCGCGTCGAACCTCCGGTGCGGCGGGTGGTGCGGTCTCCACGGATTCGTCCGGCCCGGGCGGGGCGTCGAGATCATCATAGATGTCCCGCCCGCGCGGCGGGGTGCTGGCGCCGGATTTTCGTTTGAAGCCATTGCCGCGCGACATCGGCTTGCGGGCCTTGCCCTTGGCCTTTTTTTCGATCTCGCGAAGCTTCAGGGCCTGGCGGGCGGAGAGCGCGTCGTCGGTATTGCCCTTGTCGGGATCATTGAAGGCGGAGCCGAATTTCTCCAGACGCTCTTCGAGTGATCCGAGGAATTCGCCTTCCCACTCGGACAGGTCGGGCTTGTCGTCCGGGGAATCAGCGGCCGCCTTGCGGGCTCGTTCGAGCCGTCGCAAGGCGCGTCGCGTCTTCTTTTCGTCGATCTTGCGGACCAAGCGGGCCTCCCGGAGAAGGCCGCCAGTCTAGCCTTCGACGGCGCCGAGATACAATTCCAGCAGCGCTTCGGTTTCCTGGCGTTCGTGACGGTCGATCTTGCGCAAGGCGATCACCTTGCGAAGGATCTTGGTGTCATAGCCCGACGACTTGGCCTCGGCATAGACTTCCTTCATGTCGGCCATGACATTGGCCTTGTCTTCCTCGAGGCGTTCGATGCGCGCCACAAAGGCCTTCAGCTGCTCGCGCGCGGCAGCGCCGATCGCGTCGGATTCGTCTTTGTGGGTTTCGTTCGCGGGATCGATGAATGCCATGGGGGAAGCCTTTCAGATGGACGGAGCGGGAGACTAGAACCAGCCCTTCGCGGCCTCAAGCGGCGGGGCCAGTCATCGCGGCTTTTCCCGACAGATAGGCAGCGCGTTGCCGGATATCCGCGACGGCTTTCGCAACCCGCTCCGGGTGATGATGGTGGAGATTGTGACCGGCGCCGGAGATCCAGTGCGCCCGCGCGCGCGGCATGCGCTCGGCCACCATGCCGCCATGGCGATGCGACCACAGCACGGTATCGGCCCGGGCGAGCAGGATTTCGGTGGGCTGGTCGATATCCTCATAACGATCCTCCTGGGCCTCCAGGTGGAAATTGACTCGCATCATGTCTCGCGAATTGGCCCGCCAGGTGCGTGGCCGAAGCAGGAGCGGCAGCGCCGAGCGTTCGACATAGGCCTCCGGCACCGGTTCGGGATGGAAGGCGCTGGCGACACCGCGTCTGGCCTGGGCCTCGCCGGTCAGTGGCACGATGACATGGGTGATCAACGGCCCCAATACGGGCCAGAAACTGGCCGCGTTGAACCAGGCGGCATCACCGATCCAGGCCGACAGGGCCGGTGCAATCAGCACGAGGCCTTTGACTTGAGCCGGATGATCCATCGCCAGCCGCATGGCGATCGCGCCGCCCCAGGAATGCCCGATAACGGTGACGGGGCCGCAATCCAGCGTCTCAAGCAAGCGCGCGATCAGGGCGGCCTCTGTTTGCGGACTCCAAGGCCCGGCCGGGCGTTCGCTCCAGCCAAGCCCCGGTCGGTCGAGCCAGATCACAGACTGATCTGCCAAGCTGTCGGCCAAGGCGAGATAGGGTTCTTCCAGGTTTGACGCGGCCCCGTGCAGGACGAGAACCGCAGAGCCGTCCGTCGGCCCGGTCCGGCGCACATGCAGCCGGGTACCGTCTATGGTGATGAAATCGGCGCGCGGTGGGAACCGGGTTTCGATACGCTTGACGGCCCGCCGGGCGGCACAGATCGCGAACCCGGCCAGAATGGCGAGCGCGGCCACACTGCTGATCAGGACCGGGTCGGTCAGCACCACCGGTTAGAGGGCCCGTCCGGCCTGCAGGGCGAGCAGGCGGTCACGGGCTTCGATGGCACCGGGATGGGCCGGATAGATGGCGAGCGCATCTTCATAAGCTTCCAGCGCTGCCTCGACTTCATTGGCCCGCTCAAGCAGTCGGGCGATGGTCAGATAGGCGTCGTAGCGGCGCGGTTCGAGGGTCAGGGCCGTGTTCAGCGATTCCAGCGCATAGGCCCAGTCTTCGGCCTGGGCGGCCATGCGACCGGCGGCAAGCCAACCTTCCGCAAAGCCCGGATCGATCTGGGTGACGTGATCATACATGCGCGCGGCGATATCGGCGTTGTCGGCCTGCTCGGCTGCGCGTCCGCGATCCATCAACAGGGCAATCGTCGCGCTGCCGGAATGGGCCCACAGGGCATGAATTTCATCGATCAGCGGCGCGGCTTCGCGCGGGCCGGCCTCGGCGAGCGCATCGAGCCGTTCGGTCAGGCGGACTTCAGGCGTCTGGAATTCGGTCTGCGGTGCGATCTGAACGTCGGCCGCAGGCGCGTCCTGCAGCGTGGTCGGGAATATCAGGCCGGAGAGAAGCAGCTGGATCATGGGCAAAACATAGCCCGGCCATCGGCTGCGTCCAGATGTCGTGTCCACATGATGGACGAGATTTAAGCCGGATCAGTGGGTGCCGTTCCCGTGCGGCGGCAGCACGGCGGTCGCAAACCAGAAGCTTTCAACCGCGTCGACGATCTCCTCATAGCCCAGCGCGTCAAACGGTTTGGTCAGATAGGCGTTGGCGTGCAGGGCGTAGCAGTTCTCGATATCGAGCGGCGAGGAAGACGTTGTTAGGACCAGAACCGGAATATTGGCCAAGCTATTGTCTGTCTTGACGGTTTTGAGGACGTCCCGGCCATCGATCTTGGGCAGGTTGAGGTCAAGCAGGATCAGGTCCGGCACCGGCTTCTCGGCATGTTCCCCAAGGCCGCGCAAGCGCTGCAGCGCCGCTTCGCCATCGCGGACGACTTCCAGTTCGTGGCGCGCGCGACCACGTTCGAAGGCGTCGCGGACGAGGAATTCATCGCCGGAATTGTCTTCCACAAGCAGGATTTTGGCGGAGCGTGGCATCTTCATTGATCTTGTTTGTCTGGTCCGGTCTTCGGGAGTGTGAAGCGGAAGACACTACCGCAGGGTTCATTGTCTGAAACAGTTAGCACGCCGCCATGCGATTCAACAATTTTTCGGCAGATCGCCAGACCCATGCCGCTGCCGGGATAGGTGTCGGGTGAGTGCAAACGCTTGAACGGCATGAAAACCTGTTCGCGATACTCGGGCTTTATCCCGATCCCGTTGTCGGTGATTGATAGGCGCCAGGCATCACCGACATCCTCGGCGTCGATGGTGATGTGAGCATCTTGGCCGACGGGCTGGAATTTCACCGCATTGCCGATCAGGTTTTGCAGTAACTGCCCGAGTCGCGCAGGATTTCCGCGTACCACCGGCAGCGGTCCGATTTTGATATTGTCGCGGGCGGCCTGTACTGACGGGCCGAGCGTGTCGAGCGTGCTGGTGACCAGCTGCGCCAGATCGACATCGCGATTCATCATGTCGACGTCGGAATTGAGACGGCCATAGGCCAACAGGTCGGTGATCAGTGCCTGCATCCGCACGGTGGCGTCGAGCGTGTGGCGGATATAGGTCCGCCCCGCCTCGTCGAGATTGTCATTGTAGCGACTGGCCAGGAGCCCGGTGAAGTTCGAGATCAGCCGCAGCGGTTCCTGCAGGTCATGACTGGCGACGAAGGCAAAGCGTTCCAGTTCTTCGTTGGCACGGGTCAGGCGTTCGATGAAGCGGTCACGATCGGCCTCGGCCTCCAGCCGCTCGGTAATGTCGCGCATGATCGTCACATCGCCCAGCGACCGGCCATCGGTGTCGCGGATCACTTCCGACGAATATTCGGCGAAGAAGTCGCTACCGTCCTTGCGACGGAAGCGCTCGACGCCGCTATGCTGGTCCGACTCCCGACCGCGCAGAACGAGGGGGCAGCCGGCGCGCGCATGCGGTTTGCCATCCATGTCCACCGGATGGATGAGGTCATGCACGTTCCGGCCGGTGAGCTCTTCGGGTTCATATCCGAGCAGTTTGGCCGCCGCCGGGTTTACCAGAACGCCGCGACCGTCCGCGTCCAGACCCATGATCGCGTCTGCGGCGTGTTCCAGGATGAGCGACAGGTTACGCGACAGGGCGAGCGTTTCCGCGGTCTTCTCGTCGACGAGGCGTTGCACCAGATCCGTCCGCGCTGTCGACAACAGGGCGAGGGCGTTGAGCACGGAGACAAAACACAGGCCGACCACAATCACGGCCCAGGAGACCCAGTCCTGCTGGGCGGCAAGGAAGCGGTCGGTTGCGACATAATCAATGCGCCAGATCTGGCCTCCGAGCCGGAATTCGCGGCTCGTTGCGAGCGGGCTGTCAGCCGGTGCTGACCCGTATTGCCAGGCCGTAGACCCGTCCGCCGCAAGCCCGTTGACCCGATAGTTGTAAACCTGCCTTTCGCGCTGAAAGGCTCCGGTCAGGATGGCGTCGATGCGGAAGGTTCCGATCGCGACGCCTTGCAGGTTTTCCCGGCGTTGTGCGACGTCGTCGGGCAGGCTTCGCCCTGAAAAGGCCGGGATCGCCAAGGCCAGCCAGGCCGTATGATCGTCTCCGCGCAGTGATGATGCGGAGAGCGTGCCGGAGGCAAGCAGGTCGTCTATGAGGTCGGTCAGGCCCTCAAAATAGAAATCGGTGACCAAGCGGCGTCCGGCCGCCACCGGGATGCGTCTGCGGGTATCAAACAGAAGGTGATCGACCGGGGCGAGAATGGCGTGGCTTGATCGCGAGTCCGCGTCCTCGACAACAAGCCAGTGGACCGAGTTGACGCTGTCGAACTGGCCGAACGCGATATCGATGAATATTTCAAACTCGTCGCGGGTCACATTCTCCGAGGCAGCAAAAAAGCCTTCCAGTGATTCAAGGCGGCGACGGGCGCCGTTCAGGCGTTCTTGCAGGGCGATGTGGTCTTCGGTGACCTGGGCGTTGAACAATTCGTCACGCCGCTCGATGGCATTGATGCGGGCAAGTGAAAACAAGCCGATCCCGATGGCACACAATAGCAGAAAGGCCAGCGCGACATTGCGTTTTCGGGTTCGGCTGACCCGCTTGCTGGCAAACAGGAGCAGGATGATCGGGGTCAGCGAGGCGCACGCCACCGCGTTGCCGGTCCAGTTGCGCAGAAAAGCCGTAAAGAAGTCGAGTTGGGGGGGCGCAAATCCGCCGATGGTCAACCAGGCTGAGGCCAGGGCTGCGCCGCACATGCTGGCGAAAATGGCGCCGAACGCGATCAAGCGGATGAGTTGGGCGCCGGATTCGAGCGACAGGTCTGACCGGTCGCCAGGATGGATGAGGCGTTTGGCAATCACGGCCTGCACAACGGCCGCCGCAGCGAGTCCGAAACTGCCGGCAAGCGAGCGGACCAGCCCCGCATCCAGGACATAAAGCCCGTAGGGCAGTGTCAGGGCGAACATGCCAAGCGCGATCGCGGGCAGGGCGCGGTGACCGACAATCAGGACACTGGCAAGACCGACAGCGCCGGGCAGCCAGACCGGGGCCAGGAAGCCCGGGGGTATGGCAAGCAGGAAGGAGCCGACGCCGACGATCAGATAGGCGATCAGTATGATCGCATTGGCCCTGAGATCACGCATTAGCGCAATCGCCTCCCGCGTCGCTGCTATCGGTGACGCCCGCGGGTATGATTGAAGCGCAATTCTGTCGGTCCGACAAATATTTGCGCAGGCATGCCGTAACGGGCCGGCCTGTCACCGGCCCGTCAATCGGCGGCTCAGGCGGTTCCGGCGAGGTCGGACAGGGCCATCGCCGTGCGCAGCTGGTCTTCGGTATCGCCCAGCTGGTGGTCGATCATGATCAGGCGTTTGGCGTAGTGCGACCCGGAATACTCCCAGGTCATGCCGATCCCGCCATGCATCTGCACCGCTTCCTCGGCGACCAGCTTGCCGGCCCGGCCGATCAGGTTCTTGGCCTGGGCGACGGCCAGGGCGCGGGCCTTGGCATCATTCGAGTCCAGCTTGGCGGCGGCATGGATCGTGATCGAGCGCGCCTGTTCGATCTCGATGGAGAAATCCACCAGCCGGTGTTGCAGGGCCTGGAAAAGCGCAATCGGGCGACCGAATTGCTGGCGCTGCATGAGGTAGTCCTTGGTCATGACCTTGAGGACATCCATGGCGCCGACCGCTTCGGCGCACAGCGCAACGCGACCGGCATCCAGGGCGAGCTCGATGGCGGCACGGGCGTCTTCGGCCAGGCAGCGAGCCTTGGACTTGTCGAGAATGATCTCGGCCGCCCCGGCGCCGTCAATCATGGCATAGGGCAGGACTTCGGCGTCGCCTGCAGCAACCTCATAGAGGCCGAGCGCACCCTTGGCCGATTTGGCGGCGATGAGCAGGTAATCAGCACTATTGCCGCCATAGACCACCGTTTTGCGGCCGGTCAGCGTGTCGCCGTCGGCGCTGGTGGTGATGCTGTCGAGATCGCCATAGGCGTCGCTCTCGTCAAAGCCGAAGGCCGCCTTGTCGGTTCCGGCGATGATGGCTTCGACGCGCTCAGCCTCGCCATGGGCGGCATAAAGGCGCAGGGCCATAAGATTGCCCAGCATCGGTTCCGCACAGATGGCGCGGCCCATCTCCTCGAACACGGTGGTGATGTCGAAACCGGCACCACCGAAACCGCCATCATCCTCGGAAACGAGGGCGCCGAGGATACCCAGTTCGGCCAGTTCGGCCCATTTGGCCGGGTCGTGGAAGACGCCTTCATAGGCGACCTTGTTGCGATGCTCGATCGGATATTGCTCGGCCAGATAGCGACGCAGGCTATCACCGATCATGCGGCGATCTTCAGTCGGCGTGAAATCCATGATCAGGCTCCGAATGTTTCTTTGGCGATGATATTGCGCTGGATCTCGTTCGATCCGCCAAAGATCGAGAGTTTGCGATTGTTGAAGTAGTTGGCGGCATTCGACGCCGCTTCCGCCGGGGCAATGGCGTAATTGCCGATCACATCCTCTGACGGGAAGGGCGCCGCCGTGGCGCCGAGGGCGCGGCGTGCCAGGTCATTGATGGCCTGGCGGATCACCGTGCCCTTGATCTTCAGCATGGACGAGACCGAGCCCTGCGCGTCGGCCACGCCGGATAGCATGCGCAGATTGGTCATCCGCATCGCTTCCAGATCGATCTCGACCTCGGCGATCTTGGCCGCGAAGATCGGGTCCTGGGCCAGCGGCTTGCCCTTGCGCTTGACCTTGCGGGCCAGGGCCTTGAGCTGGCTGAGCGCCTCGCTGGAGGCGCCGACGCCGGCGATATTGGTGCGCTCGTGGCCGAGCAGGTATTTGGCGATGGTCCAGCCCATATTCTCCTCGCCGACCATGTTGGCGGCGGGCACGCGAACATCGGTGAAGAAGACCTCATTCACCTCATAGCCGCCCTCGATCAGCTTGATCGGACGCATTTCAATGCCCGGCGTGTCGAGATCGACGAGGATGAAGGAAATGCCCTCCTGGCGCTTGCCTTCGGTCGAGGTGCGCACGAGGCAGAAGATCTTGTTGGCGAACTGGCCCAGCGTGGTCCAGGTCTTCTGGCCATTGATGATGTAATCATCCCCATCGCGGATGGCGCGGGTCTTCAGGCTCGCCAGATCGGAACCGGCGCCCGGCTCGGAATAGCCCTGGCACCACCAATCCTCGCCCGACAGGATGCGCGGCAGGATGGTCGCCTTCTGTTCCTCGGTGCCGAATTTGATCAGCACCGGGCCCAGCATGCTGAGGCCGAAGGGAACCGTGCGCGGCGCGTTGGCACGGGCGCACTCCTCTTCGAAGATATGCATGTGGACCGAGTCCCAGGTCGTGCCGCCGTGCTCGACCGGCCAGCCCGGCGCCAGCCAGCCGCGGCTGTTCAGCGTCGCGTGCCAGCCTTCCAGGTCGGCCTTGTTCAGGTCGCGACCATTGCGGACCTTGGTGGCCAGCTCCTCGGACAAATTCTCCTTGAGGAAAGCCCGGACTTCCGCACGGAAAGCCTCTTCCTCGGGGGTGAAATTCAGATCCATCTTGTTTCTCCTCGCGCCCTGTTATCGACCGTATTCACGACGAAGGCGGGGCCTGGTCTTGTGCCGGGTCCGTGCCGCTTTCGATGACTGGGTATGTATGTAAATCAAAACCTGTCGGTGTGAATAGTGCGCACCTGCAGCAATTGGTGCGGCGCTGCGGCGCAGGTCAGGGTGACGTAAGGGGAAGTTTGGCCCGGGCGAGACCCGGGCGGCGGCGTCAGGCCGAGACGAGCAGGCCGCGCGATTCGAGGGCGTCGCTCAGCGCCGCCTTGCCGGTAAACAGCTCGGCATCGAAACCATGTGCCCGCGCCGCGTCGACATTGGCCTGCCGGTCGTCGAAGAAGACAACCTCATGCGGGGCATGGGGAAGACGGGCTTCGGCAATCGCGTAGATCTTGGGATCCGGCTTGATCACGCCTTCATGCGCCGAGACGATGACGTCGCGCATATGCGCCATCTGCGGGTAAAGGCGGTGGACCGGTTCAACCCATTCGGCCGGCAGATTGGTCAGCGCGTATTGCGGCACGCCGTGGGCGGCGAGGGCGTCCATGATCTGGGGCGTGCCGTCGATGGCGCCGTTGAGCATTTGCTCGAAGCCCGTCTCCCAAGCGCGGATGGCGTCTTCGAGATGGGGATGGGCCTCGATCAGGGCGACACGGTTATCGGCCATGGAGACGCCGCGGTCATGCTCAGCATGCCAGTCCATGGTGCAGACATTGTCGAGAAAATTCCGGCACTCGTCGTCAGTGGCGAAGAGTTTCGAGTAGAGATAGGCGGGCGACCAGTCCAGGAGGGCATTGCCGAGATCCCACAGAACGGCTTTCGTCGTCATGGCCATCTCCTCAACGCAAAACCCGCGCACCTTTTCGATGCACGGGGCAAGCGGCGTAAAAGCTGATAAGCGGGCGCGCCCCGGTGGGGCGCTGCCGACGCGTCGACTAACCGGCGCGCGCTTTGAAGCGCGGATCGGTCTTGTTGATCACGTAGATGCGGCCACGGCGCTTCACGACCTGGCAATCGCGGTGGCGGTTTTTCAGCGATTTGATCGAGCTGCGGACTTTCATCGTATGGCCTTCGCATTAGAAGCGTAATTCAACGGAGCGCGGTGGATACTGGAGCAATAGCGGCCTGTCAACACGATCCGCCTGCGCAACTCGGCCGGACTGCAGTTCTCTCGCTGGCGGATTTCAGTCGTGCCTGGCGTCATTCTGACGGTGTACGTAGGGAGCGGTTCAGCACTGCGCGCGAAATGCCGATCTCTTTTCTGCGAATATTTCGTGAATTTGAAATTTTCAGAATATTGATATCAACCATAGATGATTGTGTGCTTTCTCAATTCTTCAAAACGTTAATAAATCGTCTCCTCTTTGTTACGTTTCGATCCCATATGCGGCGCGGTAACGCCTGGATAGAGGGGATCAATCATGGCGACTGCATACTCAAACGGCTTCAAGGCCGCTCTGCTAATCGGAAGCGCCGTTCTTGCGGCACCGGCTATCGCACAGGACCAGGCGGCGTCGGAAGACGTGGTCACGGTCTACGGTCAGGCGCTGTCGATCCAGCGGGCCATCGAAGCCAAGCGTGAGGCTGACGGCATCCTCGATGCGGTGGCCCAGGATGATATCGGCCGCCTGCCGGACCTCAATATTGCTCAGGCCATCGTCCGCGTGCCGGGCGTCGCGGTCCAGAACGACCAGGGCGAATCCCGCTTCCCGATCATCCGCGGTCTCAACGCCACCTATAACCGCACCACGATTGATGGCGGCATTGTCGCTTCGCCGGAGCGCGGCGGTTCGGCCCGCGCGGTCCCGCTCGACCTGATCCCGGCCTCGCTGGTCGGCAGCATCGAAGTGCGCAAGTCGGTGACGCCGGATCTTGATCACAACGCCATCGGCGGCACGATCAATCTGGTCACTCGTTCGGCCTTTGACAGTGACGGCCCGTTCTTCGTCGGCGGTCTGTTCATGGGCAGGCATGAGAGCGCTGGATCCGGCACCACGCTGGACGAAGGCGATCAGGTCCAGCCCTGGCGCGGCAATTTCGCGGTCGGTACGACCTTCGGTGCGAATGACCAGTTCGGCGTTGTCTTCGGTGTCGACTATTCAATCCGCAATTTCGAGATCACCCAGGTCGAAGTCGATGATGCCGACTACACCGAATTTGACGCCACCGGCGCCAATGTCGGCCTCGGCAATGGCAATGGTTTCGTTGTCCCGACCAATAACCGCCTCTTCCTCTACAATAATGTGCGCGAACGCCTGGGCCTGTCCGGTCAGTTCGAGTGGCGCGCCAGCGACGCCCTCCACCTTGATGCCGGCATTTCCTACAACCAGTACAATGACAGCGAACGCCGCGACGAAGAGACCTATGAGCTGGGCACCAGTGGTGCGTCCTCGCAACCGGCCGTGATCCGGGACCAGACCGCCACATCCGGTATCACGGACACCGGTTATGGCTTTATCGGCATTGGCCGCTTCGTGCTCGACCGTGAAATCCTGTCGCTGCGCGCGGGTGCCGACTGGGTGCCGGCCGAGAACTGGCTGATCGAAGCCAATCTCGTCTACACCGAAGCCGAGCTCGACAATCCGGAAGTGACGGAAGGTTTCCGCACCGGAACCGGCTATGGTGCGCGTTACGACACCTCGCAATTCTTCAACACGTTCAGCCCGCTCGATCCGGCTGCCTATAACGACCTGTCCAATTGGAACCACGTCAATCGCGGCACGCTGGACCGTTTTGCCGAAGACGAAACCCGCGAATTCCGCCTCGACGCGACCTGGACCGATGGGCTGGTCGCCGGTCTCACCCTGAAGGGTGGCCTGCTGAGCCGGTCGATCGAAAAGTCGGAAGGTTTCACCTTCGAGCGTTTTGTCGCTGATCCGGCCGCCAACTATACGCTGGCGGATGTTGCCGACCCGCAACTGGCCAATCTGGTCTGGCAGGGCGGCTATCGCTTCGAGAACCGGATCGATCTTGACGCTTCCGACGCCTTCTTCGGCGCCAACACGTTCAACTCCGTGCTGACTTCGCAGAGTGGATCGTCGGCCAATGAAGACGTCAATGCCGTCTACGCCATGGGCGATTATCGCTCGGGCCGCTGGCAGTTCATCGGCGGTGTCCGCATCGAGCAGACCGAATGGGATGGCGCGCCGCTGGGCGGCACGCGGGTTTCCGGCGATTACACGGATGTCCTGCCGTCGCTGACGGTCCGCTTTGACGTGAATGATGACTTTGTCCTGCGGGCCGCGGCCTCGCAGACGCTGGGCCGTCCGAACCTCAACGAGCTGACCCGGGGCGAAAGCATCAACCTGGTCGACAACACCATCTCGCGCTCCAATCCGGACCTCGCGCCGCGCCAGTCGACCAATTTCGACCTGTCGGCCGAATGGTACATCCCGCACGGCATCCTTGCTGCCGGTGTGTTCTACAAGGACATCCAGGACGAGGTCTTCGTTCAGACCACACAGGGTCCGATCGTGGTGGACGGGGTCACCTATGACGCCCTGACCCAGCCGGAAAATGCCACGGGCGCCGAAATCCTCGGCTTCGAAGCACAGTATCAGCAGACGCTGGCCTTCCTGCCGGGTCCGTTCAGCGATTTCGGTGTCGCTGCGAACGTCACCATTCTCGACACCGAGTTTGAAGTGCCGACCGCAACGGGCAGCCGGACGACCGGTTACTTCCAGCAGCCGGACCTGACCTACAACCTGACCGGCTTCTACGCGACCGAGGCTTTCGAGGTCCGCGTGTCCTACAATTTCACGGACATGTTCCTCGACACGATGAACGCCAACAATCCCAATCTCGACGAGTATTGGGAAGAGCGTTCGCAGGTTGACCTGCAGGCCCGCTTCAACCTGACCGACCGCTTCACGCTGATTGGTGAGGTCCAGAACCTGACCGACCAGGGTCGTCGCGAACTGACCGGTCCGGACGCGCAATACCTGCAGGAAGATGCCGAGTTCGGCCGCACCTTCTGGGTCGGCTTCACCGGCGCCTTCAACTAGGCCGCATCACAGCAACAGCACCCGGGCGCTCTCATGCGCCCGGGTGTCTGTGCGTTTGAAGGAGACAGAGATGACATTGAACATCAAAAGCCTTGGCCTTGGCGTCGCATTGGCAGCCGGTCTTTCCGGCATCGCTGCGGCGCAGCCCGACCTGCGCTCGATCCCGGTCTATGAGGCCCCCGAGCCGGTTGTGCTCCGGGCTGTGACGCTGCACAGCTTTCCGGCCGTCGAAGCGGGCCAGGGCGCGGCGGTCGATGACACGCATTTCTACGCCATCGTCAATTTCGCCATCGGCCAGTATGACCGCGAGAGTGGCGAGCGGGTCGGCGGCTGGATCGGTCCGCGCCGTGGCCTGATCGGCCATCTCAATTCCTGTTTCGAGGAAGAAGGCCGTCTCTACTGCGCCAATTCCAACCATCCCGAAGTGCCGATGGCGAGTTCGGTCGAGGTTTTCGAAACCGAGGGAATGACCCATGTCGACAGCCATAGCCTCGGCCTGATGGATGAGGGGTCGCTGACCTGGTTCGACCATTATCGCGATGGCTGGATCGTCGGCTTCGCCCACTATAACGACGAGACCGGCGAGCCGTTCAAATCCAACGCCTATGGCGGCGTGCACACGTTTGACGCCCAATGGCGCCGCACGGGTGGCTGGCGACTGCCGCCGGCCTTGATTGAGCGCATGGCACCGCAAGCGGCCTCCGGCGGAGCGATCGGGTCTGACGGCCTGCTCTACGTCTTCGGCCATCACGTGCCGGAGCTTTATGTGCTGGCCCGTCCGGCGATGGGACCGACCCTGCTGCATGTCGCGACCATCGAGCTGGAGGCCGAAGGCCAGGCCTTTGCCTTTGATCCGGCCGATGACCGCGTGATCTGGGCGATCAGCCGCCCCAACCGGGAAGTCCGCGCCATCCGCCTGCCCGAGGTCAGCCTGACCGATCCCGATGCCCGGCGCTTTGACGACTGACGCCGTGCTGGCTTGACCTGCCGGGTCGGGTACCGCTCAATCGCGGGCCCGACCCGGAGCTTTCATGACCCATTCGATTGTCCTGCCACGCCTGATCCGGACCGGAAGCGGTGCGCTCGGCCAATTGCCCGACTTGTTGACCGCTTGCGGCGTGAAACGTCCGCTCATTGTCACCGACGCCACCATGGTCGAGCTCGGCTATCTCGCCCGTCTCGGACAGGGTCTGGCGCAGGCCGGGATCAAGTCCGGCCTGTTCGACGCGACCGAGCCGGAACCGACAGAGACCTCCGTGTTGGTTGCCGAGGCTATTTTGCGAGCCGGTTTGGACGGGCAGGCGTTTGACGGTCTGGTCGCGCTTGGCGGCGGCAGCGCCATTGACACGGCCAAGGCGCTTGCGGTGCTCGGCCCCCATGGCGGCCGGATGCGGGATTACAAGGTGCCCAGGATTGTCGATGAGCCCGGCCTGCCGGTCATCGCCATTCCGACCACGGCCGGGACCGGCTCCGAAGCGACCCGCGTCACGGTGATCACCGACCCCGACAATGACGAGAAGATGCTGTGCATGGGTCTGGCCTTCATGCCGGTTGCGGCGATCCTTGATCCGGACCTCACCCTCTCTTTGCCGCCGCGGGTGACGGCAGATACCGGCATTGACGCGCTGACCCATGCCATCGAGGCCTATGTCAGCCGCAAGGCCTCACGCTTCTCGGACCAACAGGCATTGGCGGCGATGCGCCTGATCGCGCCCAATCTGCGCCGCGCCTTTCATGACGGGGAGGATCGGCAGGCCCGCGAGGCCCTTCTGATCGGGGCCTGTTTTGGCGGCATCGCCTTCTCCAATGCGTCTGTGGCGCTGGTACACGGGATGAGCCGGCCGATCGGTGCCTTCTTCCATGTCCCGCACGGGCTTTCCAACGCCATGCTGCTGCCGGCGGTGACGACCTGGTCGATCCCGGCCGCGCCGACACGTTATGCCGACTGCGCGCGGGCGATGGGCGTTGTTGGCGACGGTGTGAGCGATGAGATCGCCAATACGGCGCTGCTGGATGAGTTGCGGGCACTGAACGCCGAGCTGGGCGTGCCGACACCGGCGGGTTTCGGTATCCAGCCGGAGCGCTGGCAGCAATTGCGGCCTCTGATGGCCGAACAGGCGCTGGCCTCGGGATCACCGGGCAATAATCCGCGCATTCCGACCCATGACGAGATCATCGCGCTTTATGATGAGGTTTGGGGGTAACACCCGGGCGCCAAGCGCTTGCCTTACAACATCGAAAGTTGCCGGGGCTGAAGGCGCTCCATAATGTGCGCGCCATGACAGGCTTGGGTAATACGGGTGCCGCCGTTCTGGCGGCCTTTTTCGTGGCTGCGTCCGCTGCATCGGCGTACCAGCCCGGTTCCATCGATGTTGATGTCGAGCTCGTGCTCGCCGTCGACATTTCCTATTCCGTGGACGAGGAAGAGGCGCAGCGTCAGCGCGAGGGCTATGTCGCCGCGCTCGCGTCTGAAGACGTGATCCGCTCGATCCAGGGCGGGCCGCTGGGCCGGATCGCTGTGACCTATGTCGAATGGGCCGACAGCGGTTTCCAGCGGGCCGCCGCCGACTGGATGGTGATCGGTTCGGAAGAAGATGCGCTGACCTTTGCCTCGCGCGTCGCCGCTGCGCCACTCGAACGTGGGCATTACACCGCGATCGGTGCGGCGCTGGCCGATGCCGTCAACCGGATCGAGAGCAATGACTACAATGCGCCGCGTCTGATCGTCGATATTTCCGGCGACGGGCCGCAGAACCAGGGCCTGCCGCTGGAACAGGCACGGGCGATGGCCGATGCGGCGCATGTCGTCGTCAATGGCCTGCCCGTCATCTCGTCGGGCGATGGCCGCTGGGTGCGCCCGGTCGAGGTCAATCTGGACGACTATTTCCGCGATAATGTGATCACCGGGCCGGGCGCATTTGTGCTGCCGGCGCGCACCGAGGCCGAGTTCCGCGAGGCGATCCTGCGCAAGCTGATTATCGAGATCGCCGGTGCGCTCCCGTCGCCGGGCGAAGTTGATGCCGAGTACGGAATGGTCGTGGGCCGCGCCCCGTGACGGCCGGTCGGCCAATTCTGCGCACGCTCGTTCTGGCAGGCAGCGCCTGGTTGATGCTGGGCGCCGGCGACCGGGCGCCTGCGCCTTGGGTCGGGGAAGCGCGTCCGCACGAATACACCGATGATGGTCGTGAACTTGTTGACCTGGAACTTGTGCTGGCTGTCGATGTGTCCTCCTCGATCGACGAGACCGAGGCGCGCCGCCAGCGCGAGGGGCATGTGGCAGCCCTTGCCGACCCCGATATCATCTCGGCCATCCAGAGCGGTGGCTATGGTCGGATCGCGGTGGTCTATCTGGAGTGGGCCGATGCCGATTTCCAGCGTGTCGTGGCGCCCTGGACGGTGATCGAAACCGAAGAGGATGCCCAGATCTTTGCCGCCACGCTGGCGACGGCGCCTTTCATCTCCGGACGCCGGACGGCGATTGGCGCGGCCATCGACAGTTCCGTCGGCCTGATGCAGGACAATGCTTTTGAGGGCGTGCGCCAGGTTATCGATATTTCCGGCGATGGTCCGCAGAATTCCGGTCCCAGCCTGAGCCTGGCGCGGGAGCGGGCGGATACGGCCAACATCACCGTCAACGGTCTGCCGATCACCAATAACCGCCAGCATCCTTTCCGGCCTTCAGTCTCGATTGATGTCAGCGCCTATTTTGAAAATCAGGTGATAACCGGACCCGGTGCCTTCATTTCGCCAAGTAATGAGCATGATGATTTCGTGGACGCGCTGCGGCGCAAGCTTATTATCGAAATCGCCGGGCTCGATCCGACCCGTTTTCTCGAGCCGGCTGTGCGTGTGAGGAATGGATGATCCGTCGACTGCTTGTACTGGCCGCCAGTTTTTCCCTGATCACTGCCGGTGCGACCGCCCAACCCGAAGGTGAAAGTTTCGCGGACTGGCTTGGCGGGTTCCGGACCCGGCTTGTGGCGTCCGGCGTCGAAGACGCCACGGCAGCCGCCATGCTTGACGGGCTGCGGCCGGAAATGCGGATTATCGAGAGCGATCGCAGCCAGCCGGAATTTGTCCGCCCGCTCTGGTCCTATCTCGACATCGCGGCATCGGACCTGCGTATCTCGAATGGTCGCGCCGCCTTTGAGGAAAACCGTGATGCGGTCGACGATATCGCCGCCCATTTCGGTGTCCGGGCCGAAATCCTGATTGCGATCTGGGGGCTGGAAAGCTCCTACGGCGCGATTCCCGGCAATAACGACATCGTCCAGGCGCTTGCGACCCTGGCCTGGGAAGGGCGCCGCCGGTCCTGGGCCGAGGCCCAACTCTTCGCCGTCGCTGAAATGCTCGAGTCCGGCTATGCCACACGGGCCCAGCTGACCGGTTCCTGGGCTGGTGCGATGGGGCAGATGCAATTCATTCCGACGACCTATCTCGAGCGCGCCCACGACTGGGACGGCGATGGTCAGCGCAATATCTGGACCGATCCGGAGGACGCGCTTGCCTCCGCCGCCAATCTCCTCGCCCGCGAAGGCTGGCGCGTTGGCGCACCGACCCTGCTGGAAGTCCGCGTTCCGGCCGAGTTCGACTTTGCCGCTTGGGATCCGGGCCAATCACGCCTGGTCAGCGAGTGGGCCATGCTGGGCCTGCTGCCGGCCGCCGGTGAATGGCAGGCCGACCATCTGATGCGGGCGGCGCGTCTCGAATTGCCCGCCGGCGGGCAGGGGCCGGGCTTTCTGACCTTTCCCAATTTCCGCGTCATCAAGCGCTATAATAACTCCACCTCCTACGCGATCGGCGTCGCCCACCTGGCTGACCGTATCGCCGGCGAGGCCCCCCTGGTCGGTCCGTGGCCGCTTGATAATCCGCCGATCAACCGCAGCCAGACGCGGGAAGTCCAGGCCGGCCTGAACGCGCTGGGCTTCGACAGTGGAACGCCTGACGGTTTGGCTGGTCCCAATACGCGGGCCGCCCTGCGCGCCTTCCAGCGCGCAAACGGTCTGCTGGCCGATGGCTATCTCGGGCGGACGATGTATGAGGCGGTGATTGCGGCGCAGGCCGGAAACACCGACTGATCAGACCTCGGGTTCGATCTCGACCACATCCACCGCGCGCCGGATGCCGGGATGGTACCAGGCGATGAGGGCGGCGATCACGCTCAGCACGATGGCCACGTAGTAGGGCACCAGATGGCCGAGCTGATTGTACATGGCCAGACCGCCAACCGGGCCGATGATGAAGCCGAGGCCGGCTGTCGCGGTGGTCAGTCCGGCGACGCGGCCCTGTTCTTCCGGCTCGACCGCAATCGAGGCGCCGCCGACAAAGCCCGAGCGTGACAGGCCGAAGGCGAAGCTGATCAGGATATAGGCCGTGACGATGCCGGCATAATTCGGGGCGATGATCATCAGGGCGAAGCCGGCAATGGTGATCAGCGCTCCGATGGCCATCAGGACGCGCGCACTGGCTTTCATCGCCGGAATGACGACAAGCTGGGCCACAATCAGGGCGCCGGCCCCGGCCGCCAGGGCGATGGCCGACATTTGCAGCCCCTGGGCCTCATCGAGCACCAGCGTGTCCATGATGAAAAAGGCCAGGGTCGACAGGCTCAGCGATTGTACGATCCAGGTGACGCAGCCATAGCCGACGAAGGGCGCGATCCGCGGGTCGGCGGCAAAGGCGAATTGCTTGAACGGATTGATCGGACGGTTTTGCTGTTTCGGTGGGGATTGTTCCGGCAGGAAATGCCAGACCGCCCAGGCGCCCAGTGCGACGGTCGCCGAGATGATGACCATGAAGATCGGCACGCCCACCAGTTCGACCAGGGTTGCCGCCAGGGTCGGGCCGATCACGGCGCCCATGCCGAAGGCGGCGGTCAGTCCGGCCAGGGCCTCGGTGCGTTCAGCCGGTGAGGTCCGGTCGGCGACATAGGCTTGAGCTGCCGGGTTGGTGGCCGAGCCGAGGGAGCCAAACAGGGTGCGGGCCAGCGCCATCGCGAAGATCGCCGCCAGCGGCGGCACCCAGCCACTCTCCCCGGCCCAGGCGGCGCCGGCAAAGATCAGGGTCGAGCAGGCAAAGGCCGACAGGCCGAAAACGATGAAGGGCTTGCGCCCGCGCCGGTCGGACAGGGCGCCCCAGATCGGCGTCATGGTCATGAACAGGACGGCGGACACCGTGTAGATCGCGCCAACCCAGTATTCCGGCACAGCCAGTCCGCGCGCCAGCGGCGGCAGGATGGCGAACAGCATGTTATTGCCGATGCCCGTCGCCATCAGGCAAAGGAAGAGCAGGCGAAAGGCCTTGCGGCGTTCGGCGTGGCTGGATGGATTGGCGGGATCATAGGGCGGCGTCATGCGGCAGATGTAGACCGCGTGGTCCGGCGGCGTCCAATGCCAATCCCGAAAGGCCGCCATCTGATTTTGCGATGGCCTCCGGTAAACAGCCATCTAACGCCCGTTCAACCGGACATTAAGCTTAACCCGTCATAGTACGCTCAAATCGGGTGGAGAAACCGCCCGGAAAGCGTGGTGGACGGGTAGATGTTTCAGATTATCGGCATTGTCGTCGTTTTCGTGATGGTGTTTGGCGGCTTCTCGCTCGCCGGCGGACATTTCGACGTTATTTTGAAGGCCTTGCCCTTCGAGATGATGATGATTGGCGGCGCCGCCGTCGGGGCTTTCCTGATCGGCAACAAGCCGAAAACCGTGATGAAAACCCTGGGCGACCTGTCCAAGGTCTTCACCGGTCCCAAATGGAAGGGGCAGGACTATACCGACCTCTTGTCATTATTGTTCTTGCTAACAAAAACAATGAAGACAAAAGGGGTTATTGCGCTCGAAAGTCATATCGAGAACCCCACCGAGAGCACAATTTTCACCCGCTTCCCACGCATCATGAAGGACCATTTTGCGGTCGACTTCATCTGCGACACGCTGCGCATGATGACCATGAACCTGGAAGATCCGCACCAGGTTGAGGACGCGATGGAAAAACAGCTGGAAAAGCACCATCACGAAGCCGCCGACCCGGCCCATGCCATGCAGACCATGGCCGACGGCCTGCCGGCCCTGGGCATCGTTGCTGCCGTGCTGGGCGTGATCAAGACGATGGGCGCGATCGAGAGCCCGCCGGCGGTGCTGGGCGGTTATATCGGTGGCGCGCTGGTCGGGACCTTCCTCGGCGTCTTCATCGCCTATGGTTTTGTCGGCCCGTTCGCAGCTTATATGCAGGCCGTCTATGACGAAGAGCACGCTTTTTACAAGATCATCCAGGATGTGCTGGTGGCGCATCTGCACGGCAATGCCGCCCAGATCTCCGTCGAGATCGGCCGCGGTGGCGTGCCCTCCAAGATGCAGCCCAGCTTTACCGAGCTGGAAACGGCCCTGGACGCAATTCCCGCCGAAGCGGCCTGATCAAACAAGGCGCACACGGGTTACTGGCGCGGAGCTGAAAGGCTCCGCGCCTTTGTTTTTGTGCAATCGCTCGCCCTGTCGGGGCTGGCAGCCGCCGAAATTGGGGTTAGAAGAGCGGCATGAAAATCAAGGATTGCGAACTTCTCATCGTGCCGGGCCTCGGCAACGCCTCGCCCTTCCACTGGCAAAGCCGCTGGCAGGACAAGATGTCCACCGCGCGCCGCGTCGAGCAGGATGACTGGGATCTGCCACGGCGCGAGCATTGGGCCAATCGCCTGATCGACGAAGTCGAGAAGGCTGAAAAGCCCGTCATCCTGATTGCCCATTCGGTTGGCGTTTTGACGGTTGCCCATGCGGCCCCAGCCCTGGTCAACAAGGTGGCCGGGGCCTTTCTCGTGGGTGCCTCCGATTGGGAACGTCCCGAGCTCAAGGACAAGTATGGCGATCACGGCTTCGACCCGGTGCCGCGCGTGCCGCTCGGCTTTCCCGGCCTGATGCTGGCCAGCTCCAATGATCCGTCCTGCAATATACTGAAGGCGGAAGCTTGGGCGCGTGACTGGGAGGTTCGTTTCGGCAATGCCGGCGAGGCGGGTCATTTCGAGGCCGAGAGCGGGCATGGCCCGTGGCCGGAAGGCTTGATGGCTTTCGCCAAATTCACCCAATCCCTCGGCACGACACCGCAATGACCCCGGACGGGCTTTATTGCCAGCCCGCCTTGCTCGACTGGTCTGCCGAAAGCGGCCCGCGTGCCCGTGATTATGGCGATGTCTATTTTTCCGCCGAAGATGGCCTGGAAGAGACGCGCGCGGTCTTCCTGCGCGCCTGCGGCCTGCCGGACGCCTGGGCCGGACGGCGCAATTACACCGTCGGCGAGCTCGGTTTTGGCACCGGCCTCAACGCCTTGGGCTTGTGGCAATTGTGGCGCGAGACCCGGCCGGATGATGGCTGGCTTGACCTGGTCTCGATCGAGAAACACCCGCTCGACCGGGCCTCGGCTGCGCGCGCCTTCGCGGCGTGGCCGCAATTGGGCGAGCTGGCCGGGCGCCTGCTGGCGCAATGGCCAAGCCGTCTGAAAGGGCCGCAGCGGCTTGTCTTCCCTGAAGACCGGTTCGCGATCACGATTTTCCAGGACGAGGTCGAGGCCGCGCTGGCGCAGATGGATGGTCCGGTAGACGCTTGGTTCCTTGATGGTTTTGCGCCTGACCGGAATGCCGCCATGTGGTCGCAGCCTGTCTTCAACCGGATCGGTGAGCTGTCGGCACCGGGCGCCCGGATCGGCACATTCACGGTCGCAGGCTTTGTCCGGCGCGGATTGGCCGAGGCGGGATTCTCGGTTGCCAAACGCCCGGGCTTCGGGCGCAAGCGAGAGCGTCTGGAGGCAATCTGGCCGGGTGAGACGGTGGCCCGGTCGGGATTGCAGGCCGCGGGGCCGGTCGCCGTTATTGGTGCCGGTATCGCCGGTGCGAGCCTGGTGCACGCCCTGGCTGCGCGCGGCATCGAGACGGTGTTGATCGGCGCGGCGGATGCGCCGGGCGGCGCCTCGAATGCACCGGCCGGCCTGTTGACGCCGCGTCTGGAAAAAGCCGACCGCCCGCATGTCCGAGCGACGATGGCGGCCTTTGATTTTGCCCGTCGCCTGTATGAGGGTCGCGACGGGTTTCACGCCGAACCGGTGATCCGCCTGCCCAGGGATGCGCGCGAGGCGGCGCGTTTCGCGGTGCTGGCCGATTGGCTGCCGGACCATCTTGACTGGCAGGATGACCGCCTGGTGATCAGCTGTGGTGGACGGTTTGAACCGTCCCGCCTGGTCTCCGGCCTGATCGGTGCCTGTGATCGCCAGGACTGGCAATTCGGTCATCACGAGGCGGGTGGTGATGGTGTGCGCCTGTTCGACCGTGACGGTGTGTGCCGGCTTGAGGCGGCGCATCTGGTGATTGCCGCCGGGGCGGCTTCCCAGGCCTTCCATGGCGACATTTCGCCCAGCGCCGGGCAGGTCGCGGTATTTGAGGGGCCGGCGCCGGCCTCACCGGTCAGTTGGGGGCATTATGCCTGCCGGGCGGGCGACGGCGTGCTGGTCGGCGCGACCCATCTGCGCGGTGAGGCGGCGGCACCCGATGACGAGGCCGAGGCGTCCTTCCGGACGGCCATCGCCGAGCGTTTGCCAGACCTCGCGCTGGGGCGTGTGACGGAGCGGTGGAGCGGTGTGCGGGCTTCGACGCCGGATCGTTTGCCGGTGGCGGGGATGCTTGGCGACAGGCTGTCCATCCTGTCAGGGTTTGGGTCCCGCGGTTTTGCCCATGCGCCCTTGCTGGCGGAAGATCTTGTCAGCCGCATAACCGGCGGTGCGTCGGTGTTGGCGGCCGATGCGCGGGTGGTGTTGGGGCCGCAGCGGTTTGCCGAGCGGCGAGCGCGCAAGGCCGGTCAGACGACCGGCTGATAACGCGGCGCCTCGCTTGGTCCGATATGCAGCATGGCGATCGGGCAGGCCGAGACCAGGCAGGAAACATCCAGATCAAAATCGACGCCATGGGTCCGGGAAACTTCGACGCCCACCGGCCCGAATGACACCGACACGGCCGCGCCGGCGGCATAGGGCAGGGCAACCGGCAGGCCGAGCGCGCCCGAAAGAAGTCCGGCGATAATCGCGGATTTCGTCAGCATCATCCTCTCCCCTCACATCAAGGCTTCGACCTGTGATGCCGCCAAACGTGCATTTGGATGCAGGGCGACCGGAAAATTTCGGCGCAGGTTTTGCACGGGACGGGCGCAAGCGCGCGATTTGACGCGTATCGAGACAAGAGTGGTGCAACATGGTCATGGCAACGGGTGAGAGTTTCGTTGATCGGCGTTCCGGTTCGCGACATGTCTGGTTCCTGAACTCGGCCTTCGACAAGATCAGCATGGACGTCGCCCTGCGCCGGATCACGGAGCGCGAGGCCGCCAGCCCCTTCGCTTTCGTCGTCACACCCAATGTCGACCACCTCGTTCGGCTCGAAACGGACACGGTTCTGGCGACGCTTTACGCCCAGGCCTGGCTGACGGTCTGTGACAGCCGCGTGCTCGAACTGATCGGCAAGATCTCCGGCGAAACGATTGATGTCACGCCGGGTTCGGACCTCACCGCGCGCCTGTTCGACACGGTCATTGATCCGCACCAGCCGGTCACCATCATCGGTGGTAGCCAGGCGGTCATTGATGCCGTGACGCAACGTTATGGCCTCACCGATGTGCGCTGGCATGAGCCTCCCATGGGGCTGCGACACAACCGCGAAGCGGTTGAGGCGTGTGCCAAATTCGTCGCCGACAATCCCTCACGCTTCACCTTTTTCTGTGTCGGCTCGCCGCAACAGGAGATGATTGCTGAAGCCTGCCTGGACCATGGTGGCTGCACCGGTGTCGGCTTGTGTGTCGGCGCGTCGCTCGATTTTCTCGCCGGGGCTGCGCAGCGGGCGCCGGTCTGGATGCAGAAGTCACGACTGGAATGGTTGCACCGTCTGGTCCAGGAGCCGACCCGCATGTGGCGTCGCTACCTGGTTGAAGGGCCGAAAATCCTGCTGCTGTGGCGCCGCTGGCGCAAGACGCGGCGCTCGATGCGTGAGCTGGAAATGGCACTTGGCGCGCCGGAAAAGGTCAAGGAACGCAATCTCCATCTGCGCCTGCGCGATCTCGAGCGCCAGCTCGCAACGCGCGACTGACCCTCCTTCATTGCTTTTTGCCGCAGCGCGACATAGCGTCCGCGCCGTGATGGTTCCCTCACGGGAATAATAGGGAAGCTGGTCAGGCCGCAACGCCAAGTCCAGCGCTGTCCCCGCAGCCGTAGGCGGTGAGCGGTGAAGCACAAAGCCACTGGGGGCGACCCTGGGAAGGCGCTTCATCTGCAATGACCCGCAAGCCGGAAGACCTGCCGTCGCTGTCGTCTGTCCGCTCGTGCGGGAGCTCACGAGACCGGCGCGGTATATCCGTTTCTTGACGACTCCTTTGCAACCAGCCGGTGACCCGCGCGGGCGCCGGCACCCATGCTATGGAGACGCGGCATATGCGTATCAAAAACTGGCACCGGCTCTGCCTTGCTGCCACCTGTCTTTCCCTTCCCGGCCAGGTTCTGGCCCAGGATATCGGCGACGAGGATGTCGTCTATGTCACTGCGGCGCGTATCGCGCTGCCGGCTGACCAGGCCACGTCGAGCGTGACCCTGCTTGATGCCGCCATGCTGGAGGCTCGCGGTGCGCCGTTTGCCGCTGACGCGCTGCGGGCCGTGCCCGGCCTTGCCGTGTCACGGTCCGGCGCTCCCGGCTCGCTGACCCAGATCCGGGCGCGCGGCGCCGAGGCCAATCACGTCCTCGTGCTGATCGACGGCGTGGAAGCATCCAACCCATTCACCGGCGAAGCGGATTTCTCGCATTATGTGTTCGATGATCTGGCCTCGATTGAGGTGGCGCGCGGCGAGCAATCAGCCTTGTGGGGCGCTGACGCAATCGGCGGTGTGATCCGGCTCAACTCGGTCCGTCCCGACAGCGATTTCAATGTCGGCTTGCGCCTGGAGGCAGGAAGCTTCGACACCCGGCGGATCAGCCTGCAGGCCGGCGGCGAGTTGGGGGATCACTGGTTGACCGGCAGTTTCGGCGATTATGCCAGCGACGGCATCGATGTGTCCGGCCTTGGCGGCGAGACGGATGGCTATGACAACACCGTCCTGGCGCTGTCTGGCGGCTACCGGTTCAACGAGGCGGTTCGCCTTGAAGCCTCGCTGCGCCGCATCGAGAGCGGCAGCGATTATGACAGCGATACGGACTTCGATGGCCGGCTCGACAATGTCGATCTGCATACTGACAGCGAGACGGTGCTGGCGCGGGTCGCGGTGCTGGCTGAGCAGAGCGTCGGCAGCGTCCGCCTCTCCCATGAGGCGGCCGTGCAGCTGACCGACGACACCTCGCAATCCCTGTCGGCGGGAGTCCGGACATCGCGTTCACTTGGCCAGCGCTTGCAGGCGCATTACCAGCTCACCGGGCATTGGGAGACCGGGCCCTTCCAGCATCGCCTGACCGGTCTGATCGAGCGCGACCAAGATCGTTTGAAGGCGGATGCCGGGCCGGCGGCAGGTTCCAATCAGAGCCGCCAGCTCGAGGCCGACGCGATCGCGTTTGACTATGGTATTTCGCGCGGTGCTCTCGATCTCACCGCATCGGCCCGGCGCGATGTCCACACCCTGTTCGCGGACTCGACGACCTGGCGCGTCGGCGCCGGCTGGGCGTTCGACCGTCTTGACGGTCGTCTGCGGGCCAATTTCGGCGAGGCGGTCAAGAATCCCGGCGTCTATGAATTGTTCGGCTTCTTCCCGGATTTCTTCGTTGGCAATCCCGATCTGGAACCGGAACAGTCAAAAGGCTGGGAAATCGCTTGGGACCAGACGCTGCTGGACGGCGCCGCCAGCCTGTCCGTGAGCTATTTCCGATCCGAGCTGGAGAATGAGATCTACACGGATTTCTCGGCCTTCCCGTCAACCGCGCTCAATTCCGGCACGCAATCGGACCGCAGCGGGGTGGAGATTTCCGGCATCTGGGAAATCGACGTCGACTGGTCGCTGTTCGGCTCGCTGAGCCTGCTGGAGAGCGAGGAGAATGGTGTCGCAGAAATCCGCCGCCCCGAGCAACTCGCCTCATTGACGATATCCTGGGCGCCGGCGGACGGGCCGGTTTCGGCCTCGGCAACGTTCGACCATACCGGCGATCAGACCGATACCGATTTCGGGACGTTCCAACCGGTGGTACTCGATGCCTACACGCTGGTCGGCGGTCAGGTCAGCTGGGATGTCCGGCCCGGCATTGAGGTCTATGCGCGCGGGGAAAACCTGCTCGATGAGGAGTATCAGGATGTCTTCGGCTATCACACGCCGGGGCGCGGCCTTCATGTCGGCCTGCGTCTCAGCCACCGCTAGTCTGCTTCTGGCTCCGCAAGGCCTGGCCCAGGAGGCAGCGCCGCATGCCGGCGTCGCTTCGGCCTCCTTGTGCGCTGACGCCTATGTGCTGGCCGTGGTGCCGATGGAGTCGATCAGCGCCCTGTCCTGGCAGGTTGATCAACCCGTCTCTGTCGCGCCGTCCTGGTCTCGCGGCTTGCCCAAGGCCTGGCCGGACGCGGCGCGCTTGCTGGAGCTGGCACCGGCACTGACCGTGTTCGCAACCGGCGAGGCGGGTCGAACCGGTCGTTTGCTGGAGCGTTCCGGGCAGACGGTGTTCGAGCTGGTCTGGGCCGATGATTTTGATGCGGTCCGCGGCAATCTTCGCGCCTTGGGTGCCGCCACCGGCCAGGCCGAGGCGGCCGATGCCGTGATTGCCGATATCGACGCGCGCCTTGCCGAAATGGTGCGTCGAGCCGAGGCCCGAGCCCGAACGCCGCGGATTGCCTATCTCAGTGTGTCGGGCGGCTCTGCGGGTGCGGGAACCTATATCGACACGGCCATCGTCGCGGCCGGCGGGATCAATGTCGTGGCGGAAAACGGCGCGGTGGGCTGGACCCGGTCAGATCCGGAATTTGCCCTCACGCTCGAGGCCGACATCGTGCTCACCAGCTTCTTCATCGACGGCTATGCCAGCACGTTCAACCGGGCCCGCCGCCATGCCGCCTATCGCCGCTTGCTCGACCATCCCGAGCGTGCGGAAATCCCCGCCGGCCTGTGGCCCTGTGCGGGGCCGCGCCTGGTCGATGCTGCGGAACTGATCGCGGATGCGATTGATGCCTGGGAGGACGGCGCGTGACCCATCTGCGTCTCAATGGGCTTCTGCTTGTTGCACTGGTGTTGGTGTCGCTGGTCGCGATCTTCGCCGGCAGTGGCGGTGCCGCACCGGCGGCCCTGTTCGACACTGGCGGGGCGCTTGACGCCCTCGTTCTGCGCGAATTGCGGCTGCCGCGGGTTTTGCTGGGCGTTTTGATTGGTGCCGGACTGGGTGCGGCGGGGGCCGTGCTGCAGGGGTTTTTCCGAAACCCCCTGGCCGATCCCGGTGTGATCGGTGTTTCGGCCAGTGCCGGACTTGGGGCGGTGATCTGTCTCTATTTCGGCTTGTCGGCGAGCTTCGCCCTGGCCCTGCCCTTGGCAGGTGTTTCCGGTGCCGCCCTGGGCGTGGCGTCCTTGTTCCTGATCGCCGGGCGCGGTGCGACCGCGACCACGTTGATACTGGCCGGTGTCGCCGTGAATGCGACCGCCGGTGCCGTCACCGCCCTGTTGATGAATCTGGCGCCCAATCCCTGGGCGCTGGCGGAAATCGCCTATTGGCTGATGGGGTCCCTGAGTGATGCCAGCTGGACCGAAGTGGGTTTCGCGGCGCCGGTCATCCTGGCCGGGCTCATGGTCCTGGCGCCGCTCGCCCGCGGGCTGGACGCGCTGGGGCTGGGCGAGGAAACGGCGCGATCATTGGGGATCGGGCTGGGGCGATTGCGACTGGCGGTGATCTTCGGCACGGCCTTGGCGGTCGGTGGCGGTGTGGCCGTGGCCGGTGCCATCGGCTTTGTCGGTCTCGTCGTGCCGCACATCCTGCGACCGCTCGTCGAACACCGGCCCGGCGCCCTCATCCTGCCATCGGCGTTGGGCGGCGCCGTGTTGATCGTGCTCGCCGATCTGGTCACGCGCCTGCTGTCCGGACCGGGCATCCCGCTTTATCTTGGCGTGTTGACGGCGTTGATCGGCGCGCCCTTCTTCCTGTGGCTGGTTCGGCATTCCCAGAGGCGCGCGCCATGACCCGGATTGTGTTCGACGCTGTCACCTATCGCCCCGGCGTCGCAGACCTGTTTGCCGGCCTGTCCTTTGATGTCTCCGGCCCGGGATTGGTGGCGCTGGTCGGACCGAACGGGGCCGGCAAGTCCAGCCTTTTGCGACTGGCAGCGGGCCTGGCTGCGCCGGCTGCCGGCCATGTTCGCCTCGACGGTCGCGACCTCGCCGCGCTCAACGAGGCAGAGCGGGCGCGGGCGATCGCCTATCTGCCACCGGATGGCCGCGCCGCTTGGCCGATCACCGCGCGCCGCCTCGTCGCGCTGGGTCGTATTCCACACCTCAAACCCCTGCGCCGTCTGACCGCGGACGACGAGGCCGCCATCGAGCACGCCCTGCAGCGGACGGCAACGGCGCATCTCGCCGAGCGTGGCTTTGATACGCTGTCATCAGGCGAGCAGGCCCGGGTGCTGTTGGCGCGGACACTGGCGGTCGGGGCCTCCGTCATTCTGCTGGACGAGCCAACGGCGGCGCTTGATGTGCGTCACCAGCTCGGTGTGCTGGAAATCCTGGCCGCCGAGGCCCGGCGTGGCGCGTTGGTCATTGTGTCGCTGCACGCGCTCGACCTTGCGGCCCGGCATGCAGATCGCGTCATTGTGCTCGATCGCGGTCAGCCCGTTGCAGATGGACCACCGGCACAGGCGCTGACGACCACAGTCCTGGCGGATGTTTTCGGCGTCGAAGCGCCGGACGGGCTGACGTCCGGAGGGCTTCGCCTGTCCCGCTGAACCCGTTTAGCTGAGGACGATTTCCGGCGCCGGCTTGTTGGCCTGTTCGGCGGCTTCGAGCGCGGCCAGGGCCGTCTTGCGGAAAGCCTTGCCGACGGGGCCGTCGTCAAGGGCTGCAGGTTCGCCGGCATCGGACCGGGCGCGCAGATCCGGGTGCAGCGGGATATCGCCGAGATAGGCCAGGCCCATGCGCTCGGCTTCGGAGCGGACACCGCCCTCGCCGAAGATATGGCTGCTTTCACCGCAATGCGGGCACAGGAAGACGCTCATGTTTTCGACCATGCCGAGCAGGGGGACATGGGTCTGCTCAAACAGGCTCATTGCCTTGCGGGCATCATCCAGGGCCAGATCCTGCGGGGTCGAGACGATGACCGCGCCATCAACCGGGAGGTCCTGGGCGATGGCCAGCTGGGCGTCGCCGGTGCCCGGTGGCATGTCGATGATCAACACGTCGGGCTGGCCCCAATCCGTGTCCATCATGAATTGCCGGATCGCGCCCTGCACCATCGGGCCGCGCCAGACCACGGCGGCGCCCGGTTTTACCACGAAGCCCATCGAGACGATTTTCACACCATGCGCTTCGACCGGCTGGACACCGGCATCGGTCTTGCGCAGGCCGGCGACATCCGTGAGACCGAACAGGCGCGGTGCTGACGGGCCGTAGATATCGGCGTCGAGCAGGCCGACCTTGAGCCCGGTCCGGGCCAGGGCCACGGCGAGATTGGCGGCGATGGTTGATTTGCCGACACCGCCCTTGCCGGAGGCGACGGCGATGATGCGTTTGGCGGGCTTGGCGCCTGCCGGCTTGCCGGTGCGCTGTGGCGCCGGGCGGGCAGGGGCGGGCTTTTTGTCGCTGTGGGCGGTCATGATGACTTGGACGCGTTCGATCCCGTCGAGCTTGCCCAGGGCTTGTTCGATCTCTGGTTTCAGCCGGTCCATATCCGCCTTGCCGGCGACAGGTGCGCGCAGGATGATGGTGGCCGTATCGCCGCGTATGGCCGCGGACTCGATCCGGTCGGCATCGACCAAAGGACGGCCGGACTGGGTCTCGATAACAGTGTTGAGCGCGGCTTTCAGGCGGGTATCCATGTCGGGCCTCCGGTTGCCCGGCTGAGATAGGCCTTCCGGCACGCCGGTTAAAGCGGCAGCCGCAGGCGCGGCCGGCCGGGTGGTGTCAGGACAGTCCGATCTGCAGCGCAATCCGCACAAGCCGGGCGCTCGAGCGGACGGCCAGCTTGTCCATGATGTTCTCGCGATGCTTGCGGACCGTGGCCCGGGCAATGCCGAGGCGTGCCGCGATTTCCGTCAGACCGGCACCGCGGCCGATTTGTCGCAGGACGTCGCGCTCGCGCCGGGTCAGCTGGCCGATCCGACCGAGACCGGGCGGGGTGAGGTCCGGGTCGATGTCCGGGCTTTCGGGACCGGTCGCTGTGCCAGCGGTCGGGTTCGCATCAAGGACGTCGCGCACAACCGAGATCAATTGCTCGACCGGATCCTGCTTGTGATAAAAATGGCCTGTATGGTTCTGCAGGCGTTGGCGTTCGTCCGCATCGAGCGGTGAGCCGGTCATCAGGATGCAGGGCAGGGACGGGGTGGCGGATCGCAGCGTGGCGACGGCGTCCAGTCCGGATTCGCCCGCCAGTCCGACATCGATGATGGCAAAGCTCAGCGCGTCAAACGCCTGGTCGTCGGCCAGTCCGGCGAGGCTTGATCGTGACAGGACGTGGTCGACCAGCCCTTGATCCCGCAGAAGCCCGGCCATCCCGTCGATCACGATCTGGTGGTCGTCGAGGATCAGCGCGGTGATGCCGGTCTCTGACAGCACGGTGCGGCCCTGCATCGCAGGGGTCTTGTCGGACGGGGATTGTGCTGGCGTCATGACTTCCATCACGGGAACAAAGCAATACTGTGTCGACCCGAACAGTACCCGTACAGATTGCCAGGGGGAAGTAAATGGGTCTGATCGAGTATCCGAAGATCGACGGTTTGACTGGCGCTTTTGCTGATGACGACCTTGAAGCCGCCTATCGGCGCTCGGTCAGGGCCCAGGCTTTGCAGCTGGCGGCTTTCATCGTGGTGTCGAGCGGGTTGATCTGGCTGGTGTCGATCTCGCACGAGATGGGACGCATCGCCGAGCATCCGGGCATGAGCCTGTTGATCGCGCTGCGTATTCTTCTGGTCGTCAGCAGCGTCGTGGCGGCAGCCTACTGGCTGTGGCGGGTTCCGCGTCGCCCGCACGCTACCGAGGGGCATGTCCTGACGGCTTGGCTCATCCTCTACCTGGTTGAGATCGCCGTGGTCTCGACGGTCTATCTCAGTCTGGAAACCACACCGCAGGGCCTCGCCGACCGTTTTCTGGCGACATCTTTCTGGGTCACGCTGACTTTTGGCCTGGTCGGTATCGTGACCTTCCACAACGCGCTGCGGGCCCGTCTGTTCGGCGCCGTTTGTGTGGTCTGGTATTTTTTGCTCCTTGCCGTGTTCCGGCCGGACGATCCGCGCCCCTATCTGATCGGCGGCACCAGCATGCTGGTGACCCTGCTCATCCTGCATTTCAGCCTGCATCTGCTCGGCGGTGCCGGTCGCCGGAATTTCCACCTCACCCGGGTCTATGCCGATGCGCGCGAGAAGGCCGAAGAAGTCAATTCGGTCCTCTCCCTCCTGCTCACCACGACCGGCCATGATGCGCGCCAGCCCCTGTTCGCCCTCGATGCCAATGCGCTCGCCCTGGACGGGGCGATCGGGCGCGCCGACCTGCCGGCCGCCCGCGACCTTGCGGCCCGCCAGCGGGATCTGACACGCCATGTATCGCATATCCTGACCTCGGTACTGGAGTTGTCGCGGGCCGAACGAAACCTGCCCGGCTGGCGGACGCGTGACGAGGTGGCACTCGCCGCCCTGCTCGATGGCATCCGGGATCGCGTTGCGGCGATGATTCCCTCCGGCGATATCGCTTTGACGACCCGGGTCAGCCCGTGCACGGCGAGCACGAGTGCGGCGATGATCGAGCGCATCCTCGTGAACCTTCTCGTCAACGCCATCAATCATGCCGGCGCCACACGTGTCCAACTGATCGCCCGGCCGCGACGGGGCCGGGTCGTGATCCTGGTCATCGACAATGGGCGCGGCCTGTCCGATGTCGCGCTTGACCTCGACAGCGCCGGTTTCTTCGCAAACCGATTGACGCCGGCCGCCCATAATTCCGGCCATGGCCTCGACCTCGTATTCCGCATGGCGCAACTGGTCGATGCGCCGCTGCGTATCCGGTCGCGGCCGGGGCGCGGCGTCATCGCAAGGCTGGTGCTGCCGATCGCGGCGGGATGAGTTGAACGCGTCGAAAATACGACGATCGCCGTATTCCGCGCATTGCCCCGACATGGTGAATCTCCGGCCAAGCCAAGCGCGAGACCGGGGGGCGGGGATGAGATGGTTGCAGTGGATATCAAACCGGTTGGCGCGACAGCGCCGGGCGGGCGACCTGGCCCTTTACCCTGACGGATTGCGGATCGTCGATAATGGTCGGGCGGTTGCCGCGTTCGGCGACAAATGGGCCGATGTCAGGTCCACGCTTGCCACCAATGGCACCAGCATACCGCCACCCCCTTTCCCGATCGGCCATCCCCGACGGGAGATTGAACGGCTCGGGCAATTGCTCGGTGAGACGCGCCTGAGCGCCAGCGGCCGGATGGTTCAAACCGGTCTGCCGGACCGCGTCGACGTCGAGGGCTAGTCCGACAGGTTTGGCGCGTGGGTCCTCACCCAATTCCCGCGTGTCATTCTCCACCGGTACTCGGTCGAGAGTCCTGGTGAGGAGCGGCCGGCGCCGGATGGCGTCGGCCGTCTCTGCCCGTCGGGGAAGGCTCCGACCGATCCGGATCAGTTCTTCGGCATTGCCTGGCCGGCGGCGGAATGTGGGCCTTTGCAGCCGTGACGAGATTGCCGACACGCCTGTCCGGCGGGCTCGACCGGTGTGTCTTGCCTCTGCACTCTCACGGTGTCCGGAATGCCTGAGACTTGGATGGTGGGCGATACTGGGATTGAACCAGTGACCCCTTCGATGTCAACGAAGTGCTCTCCCGCTGAGCTAATCGCCCATCCGTCTCAAGAGAGCCGGGGTTCTAACCTCAGCTTCCGCGGAGTGCAAGCCGTCTGTCGCACCCGGTTGCACACGGGTCGCAGGCGACGGTGTCTGAAGCGTGACGGTGCGGGTCAGGCTTTCTGTCCACGGCATGTCCGGCACCTGAATGGGCTATGACTTTTTTGCAACAATTGAGACGGAAATGCGGCGGCGCGGTGAGTCTTGCTTTCATCGTCCATCGGCCTTCGACATAGTCCCGGCAGGTAGGGTTTAACCCAACCATCCCGAGTTCTGCGCCAAAGTGGATCCGGGTGACACGTAACAAAGGGGTACAATCGTGAGCAATATTTGGGATCGGGAGCGTCTTCTGCGCTCCACCATGCTTGCTGGTTTTGCTGTCGCAGGTCTGGCGATGTCGCCGGCCTACGCACAGGAAGTCCAGCAGGTTCCTGACGCAGTTGAGGAAGAAGAAGAAGACAGCGCGGACGACCGCATTGTCGTCACCGGTTCGCGTATTGCGCGTAACACTTTCTCCAGCCCGTCGCCGCTGCAGGTCATCAATGCCGACACCGCGCGCGACGCGGGTCTGATCGATGCTGCTTCTATCGTCCAGCGCACCTCGGTGGCTGCTGGTACGCAGTTCGACAACACCTTCACCGGCCAGGTCACGGACTCCGGTCCGGGGGCATCGACGGTCAGCCTTCGTGGTCTTGACGCCGAGCGTACGCTTATCCTGTTCAACGGTCGTCGTGTTGGTCCGGCCGGTGTGCGTGGCGCGCCGACCCGTCCCGACCTGAACCTCATTCCGTCGGGCATTGTCGAGCGTTATGACATCCTGACCGATGGCGCTTCCTCGGTTTATGGTTCGGACGCCGTTGCCGGCGTGATCAACGTGATCACCCGCACCGAGTTTGACGGCATCGAAATCGACACCTTCTTCTCGCATCCGGAAGACGGTGGCGGTGAAGAGCGCCAGATCTCGATCGTGACCGGTGTCAGCAATTCCAGCGGCTATATCGGCTTCGGTTTCGAATACTACAATCGCGACAATGTGCGTCGCGGCGAGCGCAAGTTCACCGCCCTCTGCACGCGTGACGTCGAAGTCAATCCTGACACGGGCACGATCCGCGAAATCTGCGAAAACAATGCCTTCGGCAACATGTTCCTGGACCCCTATCAGGTGTTCTTCGGTACGGTTGATGATCCGGGTCTTGGCGCCGACTTCGGTATTCTGGCCTTTGATTTCGACAATGGCTCCGGCTTCCAGGTCTATCCGACCAACTCGCAGCCGGGTGGCCCGGGCGATGACCTCGGTTCGCGTTGGTTGTATGACCCGCGTTACAACAACAATGCAGGCCAGGGCGCCTTCGACCTTGCCCAGGGCACGCAGCGCTATTCATTCTTCACGAATGGCGAATACTCGCTGGACATGCTCGGCGATGCGGACTTCTACTTTGAAGCCCTGCATTCCGGTCGTACCCAGGAAATCTATGCCGGCCGTAACCAGATCTTCCCGGCCGTCCAGTGTGACAACCCGTTCCTTCAGTCGGATCCGGTGCTTGCAAACGCTGGTTCCTGCCGTGAACCGTTCCGCAGCATTCTTGAAGGTGCCGGTCTCGGTGGTCTCGTCTGGACGCCGATCATCGACAACACGCTCGGCCCGATCAATGTCGACGTGACCGCAACGCGCGGCCTCGGCGGCCTGCGTGGCAACCTGGACTTCATCCAGGGCGATCTGGGCGGTGAAAGCTTCGGCATCGGTCTGAACAACTGGACCTATGACGTTTTCGCTTCCTATGACCGCAATGTCGGTATCGACACCCAGGAAACGTTGAACGAAGAGCGCGTCGCTGCCGCACTGAACAATGTGACGGACAATGGCGATGGCACGTTCAGCTGTGAATCGGTCCCGTCGGACCTGTTCGGCTTCATTACCGCTGAAGAATGTGTCCCGCTCGACATCACCGATCCGGACATCTACATCAACGGTCAGCTGCCGGAAGACTTCCTGGCATATGCCGGTGGCCTCGCTTCGACGCGGACGACCATCCAGCAGTCGATGTTCCAAGCTGCCTTCTCTGGCGACCTGGCCTATCTGCCGGCTGGTACCGTGCCGGTGGTGTTCGGTTTCGAATACCGCAAGGACGAAATCTACACCGAGAACAGCTATCTGATCACCTCTGCTTCCGGCACGGGTCGTTCGGAAAGCAACACGGTCGGCAACACCACCACCCGGGAATTCTTCGTTGAGACGGAAATCCCGATCCTGGCTGGCATGCCGCTCGCTGAAGAACTGTCTGTGACGGCTGCTGCCCGCTATACCGACGAAGAGAACTACGGTTCGCTTTGGACGTATCGTGGTCAGGCCCTGTATCGTCCGGTTGACTGGGTGACGCTGCGTACCACGGTTGGCACCACCTTCCGGGCGCCGAACCTGCGCGAGCAGTTCCTCGGTGGCCAGACATCGTTCGCCAGCGCGTTCTCCGATCCTTGCGTCGCGTCGACCTACGACAATTACACCGATGCCGATGATCAAGCCCGTATCCGTAACAACTGCCTGCTGCAGGGTGCGGATGTGGACTCGCTCGGCCTTGGCGGCGCGACCTCGATCGCCGTTGTCTCGGGTGGTTTTGAAGAGCTGAATGCTGAAACGTCTGACTCGCTGTCAGCCGGCTTCATCATTGAGCAGCCTTGGTTCGACTCGTTCGACCTCCGTCTTGCGGTCAACTACTTCAAAATCGAAATCCAGGACTCCATTGAGGAGCCGACTGTCGGTCTCATCCTCAATTCCTGTATCGTCGAGTCGACCAACCTGAATTCGCCGTTCTGCGAACTCATCGATCGTTCGACCTCGACCGATCCGTCCCGTAACTTCATCAGCCAGATCAATTCCGGCTTCGTGAATGTGGGCCGGATTGAAACCGATGGTGTTGACCTGAATGTCGGCTTCAATACCGACTTCACGCTCTTCGGTTCGCAGGCTGACCTGTCGGTCAACAGCGTTGCCACCTATATCGCGTCCAACCGTCGCGATATCTTTGCTGACCAGGATACGGCTCCGATCGAATCCTTCCGCGGCAATTACGGCTATCCGCTGTGGCAGGGTAATATGAGCGCCAACCTTGATTGGCGTGATTTCGGCCTGAACTGGTCGGCCCGCTACATCGGTGAATGGCAAGAAGATGATATCGACGCGGTTCGCGTTGGTCAGTTCATCGACGAAGCCAGCGGTGTTGTCTTCTTCGAGGAAGGCTTCCGTGATGTCGAGGAAGCTGATGCCAAGATCTTCCACGACGTGTCTGTCTCCTGGGAGCAGGACACGTGGGAAATCACCGGTGGTATCCGGAACGTCTTCTCTGAATCCCCGCCGATCATTGACAGCAATGAAGGTGTTCCGAACTCCGCCAACGCGGTGATCGGTATGGGTTACGACGTTTACGGCCGTACCTTCTTCGCTGGCATTTCCAAGCGCTTCTAAGCACTTGAATGATCACCTGCGGCTTGCCGCAGGTGATCCCGGCTTTAGTGGACGGCGCCGTGGGTAACCACGGCGCCGTTTGCGCTCAGGCTGGTGGCGTCACGCGACCGTGGGTCACCTTCACAATCACCGCATAGCCATACGGGGAGTAACTATGCGTTACGTAATCACGGTTTTCCTGGCCGGCCTGACCGCCGCGCTGGCCAGCTTCGGGGCCACGGTGCAAGCCCAGGACCCGCTTCCGCTTGAAGCTTTTGCAACCCGACCGGTCATGAGCAATGTCGCGCTCTCGCCCGATGGTCGCTATCTCGCCTATCGCGTGGCCCAGAATCGGACCGGCGACTACTACATCGAAATTCGCGAGACCGACAATCTCGGAGCCGATCCGGTTCGCCTCGGATCCGAGCGCATGGATATCACCGGCTTTTCCTGGGTCAGCAACGAGCACTTGCGGGTCAGTTTCCTCCAGCAAGTGCGGAACCGCATCGAAGGTCAGAATGCCGGCGTTTTCCAATCCAAGCAGGCGATTGTTCGCGCTGACGGCCGCGGTCGCTTCCGTGAATTGTTTGATGACGTGCAGCTCTACAGCTCGCTTCCGGATCGCCCGAACGAAATCCTCATCTACAGCGCGGATGTCAATTATGAGGACATGAACAGCGACGACATCCGCAATAGCGGTCGCTCGATGTCCGCAATTGTTCCGGACTTCAAAATCCTGAATGTGGACACCATGCGGACGCAGACCTATTTGCGCGGCGTCTCGATGTTGGGTGGTTATCGGCTCGACAATGACGGCAATGTCCGGATCGCCCAGTCCTTCGATCCTGCCAACCGTCAGTCGGTGTATTGGCACCGCGCGCCAGGCGAAGACAGTGAATGGGTGGAGTTCTTCAGAACGGACACCGAGGATCGCAACTCGTCCTTCTCGATCATCGACTTCGATCCGTCCAATCCGAACATGCTGTTCGTATCGGCCAATCGTGGTCAGGACACGGCGAGCATCTACGAGTTCAACATCCTGACGGCAAGTTTTGGCGAGCGCGTGTTTGGCTATGACATGTTGGACAACGTGCCACATCAGGATATCGACAGCGGCTGGTTCAGCACCGATCCGGACACGCTTGGCGATCTGATCGGTTTTGTCTTCTATGATGCCGATGGTGAGCGCCAGGTGGCGTTCATCAATCCTGAGGAGCAGGCGCTGTATCAGCAGTTGCAGGCGACCTTCCCGGGCAAGGAAGTGACCATCTCCAGCCGGTCGCGCGGAAGCGAGATGATGGTGATCCACACCGTCAGCGGCGACGATCCCGGCACGTATTACCTGCTTGCCGATGGTCAGCTCCAGGTCATCGGGAACCAACGCCCGACCCTTCCTGCGGATGCCTTGGCCCATGTTGAGTACATCGAGTACACCGCGCGTGATGGTCGCCGGATTCCCGGTTATCTGACCGTTCCGCAGGGTGAAGGTCCCTTCCCCCTGATCGTGCTGCCGCATGGCGGTCCGTGGGTCAATTTCCGCACAACGGGCTTTGACGAGTGGGGCCAGGTTCTGGCGAACAATGGTTACATGGTCCTCGAGCCGCTGTTCCGCGGGACGACAGGCCACGGCAATGATCACTGGTTGTCGGCTTTCGGCGAATGGGGGGGCGCGATGTCGGATGACATGGATGATGGCGCGCTGTACCTCGTCGACCAGGGCTTGGTCGATCCGGACCGGATCGCGATGTTCGGCTGGAGCTTTGGCGGCTATTCAGCCTTTGCCGCATCCATTCGGACGCCGCAGATCTATCAGTGCACGATTGCCGGCGCGGGCGTGGGTGATCCGGTGGAATTCCGGGCGTTCTTCACCCGGAACCGTTTCGGCCGTTCGATTCTGGAAGAGGGATATGCCGGCATGAACACGATTGACCGGGCTGCGGACGTCAACGTTCCGATCCTCGTCATCCATGGCGCGCTCGATCAACGGGTTCGGCTCTATCATTCCGAACAATTCGTCGATCAGCTGGAACGGTTCGGCAAACCGCACCGCTTTGTTGTGTTGGAGGGGGCAGACCACTTCGACAACACGCTGACATTCGACCACCGCATGACGCTGTACAGCGAGATGCTGGGTTTCCTGGAGAATGATTGCGGTCCGGGCGGTCTCTGACCGGACACCCCTGACGGCCATGTGAAAGGCCCGCCGGCAATCGCCGGCGGGCCTTTTCTTTTCAAGTATCGTGGCCGCTCAGGCCGCCATGACGCGGGCCACTTCGTCGACCAGTTCCCGCAGGTGGAACGGTTTGGACAGGACTTTGGCATTCGTCGGGGCGCCGGACCCCGGGTTCAGCGCCACGGCCGCGAAGCCGGTGATGAACATGATCTTGAGGGCCGGATCGATCTCGGCCGCGCGTCGCGCCAGCTCGATACCATCCACACCCGGCATGACGATATCCGTCAGCAACAGGTCGAACTGGGCCGGCTGCTCGCCGATCGCATCCAGCCCCTCTTCGCCGTCCGAGCAGACCAATACCTCATGCCCGGCCCGTTTGAGCGCCTTGGCGAGGAAGTCGCGCATCGAATCGTCGTCTTCCGCGAGAAGTATCTTAGCCATGTGTGTTCCCACCCTTGCGAAATCTCAAAGTGAACGCACCCTACAGCCATCTGGTAAAAACGGGCTGAACGCGCTGCGGCGCTTGACCCGCGAGATGCAGCTGACCAATCTTCGTCAATGGCAACCACGATTCCCACTCCGCACGCCACGGACGAAACACTTCGACCGAAGCGTGACGGGAAGGTTGTGCGGATCGAGCGCCCGTCTTTCGACCTGGCTCGACCGGTCATACTCGCTTCGCCGCATTCCGGACGCGAGTATGACGCCGATCTGAGGGCTTCCACAAGACTTTCCGTGGATCATCTGCGTCGGTCCGAAGATGCCTACGTCGACCAACTTGTTGATTTTTCCCCGGAATATGGTGCGTCACTGATCTGTGCCGAATTTCCGCGCGTTTTCGTCGATGTCAATCGTGCGGTCGGGGAAATAGATCCCGGCATGTTTTCAGACCGGGTCCCGGCGGATGATGTGCAGCCATCCCGGCGCGCCGCATCAGGGCTGGGCGTGATCCCGCGTATCGGTGCCGACGGGCGCACCCTTTATCGCCGCCGCCTGCGATTTGCCGAGGCCCAGGCCCGGCTGGCCCGCTTCTACCACCCTTATCACCAAGCCTTGCAGAACGAGATTGCCGCGCTTCGGAGCCGTTTTGGCTGTGTCGTGCTCGCCGACATGCATTCCATGCCGGCGCTCAGCGCACACGGCGCCGATATCGTGCTCGGAGACCGGTTCGGGACGTCGTGCAGTGATGTCGTGATTGACCGGGTCGAGGCGCTTTTCCGCGACTTGGGATTCGTTACAGTTCGGAACAATCCCTATGCTGGCGGCTATGTCACCGAGCATTATGGCCGTCCCATGGAAGCGGTGAATGTGATCCAGATCGAGATCAATCGCCGCCTCTACATGGATGAAAACCGGGTCACCCTGACCGCGTGTCACGCCGAATTGATCAACAAAATGCGCTGCTTTGTCAGGGGGTTGACGGCAACCGACTGGTCGATGCTCCGCTAGCCATAATCATGCCCATTTCAGGCGAAGACTGGTCGCTGCCTTCGCCCGGCACGCGCTTTGCTCCCCTGTGAGGTGTGCGTCCCATACCGGCGCATTTTGAGACGCGAAGATTAGGCGGCGAGTAGTTATGACGAATGATATCGACCTTCATGTGGGTAAACGGTTGCGCCGTCGGCGTCGCCTGCTGGGCCTGACCCAGCAACAACTGGCCGAGTCGGTCGGTATCCGCTTCCAGCAGATCCAGAAATATGAGTGCGGCGCCAACCGCGTCAGCGCAAGCCGGCTTTTCGAGCTGGCGGAGTCGCTGGATGTGCCGGTGCAGTATTTCTACGAGGGCCTGTCCAAGCGCGACGAGGCGGGTGGCGATGATACGCTGGCGCCCGACGTGCTGTCGCAAAAGGAAACGGTCGACCTGATCCGTGCCTATTACCGGCTCGGTGAGCGGCCGCGCAAACGGCTTCTTGAGCTGGCCAAATCGCTCGAGCCCGAAGAGGCGGCGAACGACGCCGCCTGACCAGTCCGATATTGACGCGATGGCGTCTGGCACCGGCTCGCCGCCCGTGCTAGGCGCCTTTGCATGTCTGATCGCACCTTCCAGCCTGATATCGGCATCGCCCACGAAATGGCGGACGCGGCACGCGCCGCCATCAAGCCTTATTTCCGGACCGCCCTTGCGGTCGACAACAAGTTGTCGAGCGGATTCGACCCGGTCACGGCCGCTGACCGGGCCTCGGAAGCGGCCATGCGCGATGTACTCGCCCGCTTGGCGCCGGACGACGGTATTCTGGGCGAGGAGTTCGGCATAACCGATGCCCCGGGCGACCGCCGTTGGGTTCTCGACCCGATCGACGGCACCCGCGCCTTCATCGCCGGCCTGCCCACCTGGACTGTGCTGATCGCCCTGGAACAGGCCGGCCAGCCAAGGGTGGGGGTTATTGACCAGCCGCATATCGGCGAGCGTTTCACCGGCTGGCCCGGCGGCGCTTCGCTGGACCATGGTGGCGCAAGCCGTGCCCTGAAAGTGTCAAACTGCGACAGGCTCGACACCGCCATCATGGCCACCACCGATCCCTATCTGTTCGAGGACGGCGAGCGGCGGGCCTTTGAAGCGGTGCTCGACAGGGCCCGGCTGTGCCGCTTCGGTTTCGACGCCTACGCCTACGCCATGCTGGCGGCTGGCGGCGTCGATCTGGTGATCGAGAGCGGCCTGCAGATCTATGACGTGCAAGCGCTGATCCCCGTGGTGACCGGCGCTGGCGGTGTCGTCACCAACTGGTCGGGCGGTGATGCCTCGGGCGGCGGACAGGTTGTTGCCGCCGCCAGCCGGTCGCTGGTTGAGCAAGCGCTTGAACATCTTTCGGATGCTGCTGTTTAGCTGTCGATCAAGACCCGGATCGGCGCCTCACCGAACTCGATACGCACAAGATCGCGCATGCCCCGATCGCGCGGGCGCACGAGGACACGGTTTTCCTGCACTGTCAGGTCTGTCGATGATCCGTCTTCGTGAATGGCGCGGGCCCGGGGCGCCGGGCCGTCGAAGACGAAGACCAAGGTTTTGAAATTCGGTGCGAACAAGGCGGCGACGCCTGCGGTCTGTCGGACGGCGTGATTGGCCTGGCCCAGGGCCAGGTCAAGGTCATCCGCGGCATAGGCTGGTCCGTCCCCGAGCCGCGCCTCGAACTGCATGGACAGCGACATGCCGCCGCCTTCCTGATTGATCCAGACGGCGGGTTCAGCCTCAAGTGTTTCCAGGTCTGGCAGGTGTTGGATACGGCCCTGCGCGTCGATCCGGAAGGAGATGCGCGTGCCATCGAGCTCGTACCACATCTCGATCTCGTCCGGCGGGATGCCGTCCTGCGAGGATACGATATAGGCGAGCTGGAAATGGCTGCGTCGGTCGGCATCCAGCTCGAGATAAGTCTCCCGGTGGGGAAAGAAACGGGGCAGGGGGCCGGCCTCCCGTTCGACGGATTGCGCGAACGCATCCGTCGGCAACAGGAGGCCGGTCACCAGACCGATCATGAGCAGGCCGAGGCGCATTATTCGCTGGCGGCCGGCTTGCGGAATAACAGCGTCATGCGGTCGCTTTCGCCGATCGCGTCATAGGCGGCGCGGTCGAAATCGGCGGCCTGTTCACTGTCGGCTGCCGGGCTGCGGCGCACCGGCGGCAGCGTCCACACGCCCATCGGATGGTCGGCAGTGTCTGCAGGATTGGCGTTGATCTCCGAGGCGCCGACAAGTTCAAACCCGGCTTCTTCCGCGAGGGCAATGACATAGGCCTGCTGGACATAGCCGCTTGATGCGCCGGGGTCCTGCTCGCGGGTCGAGGGCAGGCGGTGTTCGACAACGCCGAGCGTGCCGCCGGGGGCGAGCGCTGTGTGGAAATCCGCGAAGGCGCGTTCGGCATAGCCGCGTGACATCCAGTTGTGAATGTTGCGGAAGGTCAGGATTGTATCGACCGATCCCGCTTCCAGCGCCAGCGCCGTGTCGCTGTTGAAGTCGACAATCTGTACATCGCCATAGATCTCGGCATTCGCGACGTGGGCTTCGAACGCGGCTCGGGACCGGCGGCGATTTTCGCTACCCGACTCGGCGTCGAAATGGGCCGCCACATACTGGCCGCCATTGGCGTGGATCCACGGCGCCAGAATGTCGGCATACCAGCCACCACCGGGCCAGATCTCGACGATCGTGCCACTCGGGTCGATCTCGAAAAATTCCAGTGTCTCCTGCGGATGGCGCGAGCTGTCCCGGTCCTGGCTGGATGCGCGCCAATCCGCGTTGATCACCTCGGCCAGCACGGTCAGGTCGGGACCGGCCGGGACCTCTGCGACATCGGTCGTGGTCTCGTCTGCGGCTTCGACCGCAGTGTCCGGCGCAACCGGTTCGACAGGATCGCCGGTTTCGCCACTGCAGGCCGCAAGCACGGCTGTGCTGGCAAGCAGAGCGAGGAGAGAGAGATGACGCATGATGGAGAACTCCTTGGTGAGAGCGCAATTGGTAACCAAGCTGCCGCCCGTGCGCAAATTCTGTTTTCGGGGGTTGAAGCCGAAAAACGGGTTACCCAAATAGATGGCACGGGTCGCCATCAGGGACCCGGAACAGCGGCCAGGATCCGTCGGATCTGGCTATTTTCCAACTGCCCGGACTTCCGGGCCTGTTTATCGCTCTGAAGGAGGATGGACTGCCATGCGTACTGTTGATTTTACCCCGCTTTACCGCTCGATCGTCGGTTTTGACCGGCTCGCGGATATGATGGATTCCGCGACCAAGATCGAGTCGCAGGGATATCCGCCCTACAATATCCAGCACGTTGCCGATGATGAGTATCTGATCGAACTGGCCGTTGCCGGCTTCGGTGAGGATGATCTTGTTGTGGAAGTCCAGGAAAACGTCCTGACCGTGTCCGGCAAGATCGGTGAGAAAGCCGAAACCGATGACCGTCGCTTCCTGCATCGCGGCATTGCCGAACGGTCTTTCGAACGCCGTTTCCACTTGGCCGACCATGTTGAAGTGGCCGATGCCGGGCTGCAGAACGGTTTGTTGCAGGTGCGGCTCGTCCGGGAAGTTCCCGAAGCCGCCAAACCGAAACGGATCGAAATCAAATCCGGTGCGGGTAAGACCCGTGCCAAGCTGATCGAGGGCGGCAAGACCAAGGCCGCCTGACCCGTCGCTGACGGATACTGATTTCCCCTCCGATTGACCCTGAAGGCGGTGAGCGACAGCTCGCCGCCTTTTCTTTTGTCTTGTTCGGGGACGGCTCAGGCCGCGTTGAGATCAACGGCGCCGTCGACCGACTCGACGCTGCCGACAAATTCCTCGTCGATGCGAGCGCCAGTGAAGCAGGAGCCGTTGAAGCTGGCCTTTTTCACATTGGCGCCATTGAGGGTGGCGTAGGAGAAGTCACCACCGGTTGCCTTGGCCTGACGAAGGTCGGCGCCACGCAGGTCTGTGTAGCGCGCCCGCACACCAGCGAGCGAGGCCGGAAGAAGGCGGTTGCCGTCGAGCAGAAGCGGCCCGAGTTGGCAGTCGCGCAGATCGGCATTCGACAGGTTGGCGCCAGTGAGGTCGGCACCGCGCAAATCGGCGCCGCGCAAGCTCACCATGCGCAGGTCGGCCTTTTCCAGTCGGGCGCCCTGCAATTGCGCGCCTTCCAGGTCGAGCCCGTAAAGCGTTGCGCCGCGGGCATGGAAGGCAGTGAGGGTTTTACCTGCCAGCGACGTCAGGCCGCGCAGATCGGTACCATCGAACAGCGATGGTTTGCCCTCCTTGCCGTTGGTATCGCACCAGCGCACATGTTCGGCGATCTGGTCGGCGACCGGCTGCTCGAGGGCGTTGGCATCGATGCCGACCGGCTTGTTGGTCAATGCACCGTCCGTATTCATTCCCTGGGTCTTGGCCATCACTGTCTTGGTCCCGATCAGCACGGCGTGGCTGAAATCGGTGTCAGACAAGTCAGCGCCTGACAGGTCGGCACCTTCCAGGTTTGCACCCTGGAAGGAGGATCCTCGCAGATTGGCGCGGATCATGCGCGTGCCGAGCAGCATGGCGTCAGTGAAATCGGCTTTTTGGGCCGCGATACCGGCCATTTTCGAACGCGACAGGTTGGCGCCCGTGAAATTGGCGTTGCCAGCATCGTTTTCCTGCGACTGATGGGTCAGGATGGCGAGGCCTTTTTCCTTGTCCATCTGGGCGATCGCGCCCTCGCGCAGATCGGCTTCGGTCAGGTCGGCGCCGGTCAGGTTGGCGCCGCGCATGATGGCACCGCGAAGGTCGGCGCGGCGCAGCGAGGCGCCCTCAAGATTGGCGCGGCGCATGTCGGCCGCGAAGAATATGGCACTGTTCAGCGTGGCGCCCGAAAACACCGTGCCGCGCAGTACGGCGCCGCTGAAATCGGCATCCGACAGATCACGATTGGCCAGCACCATGTCTTCCAGGATCGTGTAGGCGAAGCTGGCCCGGGCACCGCCGGCGCGTCCCGACCACAGGCGTTCATGCCGCTCGCAGATCGCGTCGACCTCATCCTGTGTGAGTTTCTTGAACTCGATCTTGCGACCGGTCATCGGCGCGATCCTGTGGTGTAGTGTCCGGACTACCACCATAGAGAATGACCGTTAACAGGCTGTTTGTCGCCTATCTGTCATGCGCGGTCGTCCAGTCGAGTCCGGCCAGCGGGTGTTCCGGCGCAATCCGGATCCGGTTCCGACCGGCTTCGCCATGCGCCTTGAGTTCGGACTCAGCCTCGTGCGGCGTGGTCGCCGTGAGGGTGGCGTCATAGCCGCGCAGCCGGGCATCGACGCGAATTTCAGGGCGGCCGGTTTCGACGCGCGAGAAGAAGCCGGCATAGAGTTGTCCGGCCGCCGTACCGCCAAGCCCGGTATCAACCGCGATGCCCGCCGCTTCAAGGCGGGCGATGCCACGTCCGGCGACCTGCGGGAAACGGTCGAGACAGGCGATCACGACACGGGAGACCGCCGCAGCGATCAGCGCATCGGCGCAGGGCGGTGTCTGGCCGTGATGGGCGCAGGGTTCCAAAGTGACGTAGGCGGTCGCGCCCTGTGCCGCGGCGCCGGCCGCATCGAGGGCAACCCGTTCGGCATGCGGGCGACCGCCATCCTGGGTGGCGCCTGTCGCGAGAATTCGGCCGTTCTTGACGAGAACGCAGCCGACGGCGGGATTGGGCGCGGTGTGCCCTTGCCGGGCCCGCGCCAATGCCAGCGCAAGGCCCATATATCGCGCGTCGTCGAGCGCTGTCATGCGCCGGGGAGCGGCGGCAAGGGTTTGGCGCGTTGCGCGTCAAGATAGCGCGCCGCCGTGATGGTTTCGCCGTCGTCCTCAAGGTCGATCAGGAGCGGGTTTCCGGTCGGAACCTCAATGTCCATGATGTCGCGGTCGGAGACGTGGAAGAGAAGTTTGACCAGGGCTCGCAGGCTGTTGCCGTGCGCTGCCACGACCAGGGTCTCACCGGCCTTGAGACGCGGCAGGATGGAGGCCGACCAATAGGGTTCAACCCGGTCCAGTGTCGACTTCAGGGATTCCGAGGCCGGCAGGAATTCGCGCGGCACGTCAGCATAGCGATCATCATTGCGCGGATGGAAGGCATGGTCTTCGGCCACTGGCGGTGGCGGTGTGTCAAAGGAGCGCCGCCAGATCTTGACCTGCTCATCGCCATGCTTGGCCCGGGTCTCGTCCTTGTTGAGGCCGGCCAGACCGCCATAATGTCGCTCATTGAGCCGCCAGGACTTGTCGACGGGGATCCACAGCCGGTCGAGGCCATCGAGGGTGAAGTTGAGAGTCTTGATCGCGCGCTTGAGCACCGACACAAAGGCGTGCTGTGGCTTGAAGCCGGTGTCGGCGAGCAGCTGGCCGGCCCGCTGGGCTTGGGCCACGCCTTCTTCGGTGAGGTCGACATCGACCCAGCCGGTAAAGCGATTTTGCAGATTCCATTCGCTCTGGCCGTGTCGGATGAGGGCAAGTTGCGGCATGCGTCGACTCCCGAGATTGTCCCGTTGCGCGCAGCGATAGCCCGTGACGGCCTGCAGGGCAAGGCAGGCGCGCCCGCAGGCGCAGAGCCCAGAAATCACTTACACTTCCCGATCAAGTTGTGGTATAAAGAGACTACAGGTTCCGGGGCGGGCCTGGTTCGAAAAATCTGAACCCACACCCAAGGCATGACTTATCCGCCCCGATGAGCGGCGGCCGGATGTGAGGCTCTTCTCCGTCCCCCTAGAGCCGGATCGCATCTCGCCGCACCAACCGCGCGCGTCTCTTCCCCGGACGTGCGCGGTTCTGGTATGGGGTCATCCCTGAAAAGGGCATTCCTGTCCTGACTGGCTGCGAGGAACCGGCATGTCCGACAATGATCCCGTGCAATCCGCCCGCCGGGTGATTGCTACAGAACGCGAAGGCATGGTCGCGCTCGAGCAATCGATTTCAACCAACTTCGCCGAGACGGTGATGCGCCTGCGCGGACTCGAGGGGCGGTTGATCTGTGCCGGGGTCGGCAAGTCGGGGCATGTTGCCCGCAAGATCGCGGCGACCCTCGCCTCGACAGGAACGCCGGCCTATTACGTCCATCCGACCGAAGCCAGCCACGGCGATCTCGGCATGATCGGTGCCAGCGATGCGGTGCTAGCCCTGTCAAAATCGGGTGAAACCAAGGAGCTGGGTGACCTGATCGCCTATTGCCGCCGTTTCGGGGTCCCGCTGATTGCGATGACGGCGCAGCCTGACAGCACACTCGGTCGGGCTGGTGATTACCTGTTGGCGATCCCGGCGGCACCGGAAGCCTGTGGCGAGACGCGGGCACCGACCACATCGACCACACTGATGATGGCGCTGGGCGATGCGCTCGCGGTGGCCTTGCTGGAGGCACGGGGTTTCACGGCGTCGGACTTCAAGACATTTCACCCCGGCGGCGCACTCGGTGCCGCCCTGGCCAGCGTCGGTGACATCATGCACGCCGGCGAGGCTGTCCCGCTGATCGGTGAGGATGCACCGATGAGCGATGTGCTGATCGAAATGACGACCAAGAGTTTTGGTTGTGCCGGTATTGTCGATGGCGAGGGCCGGCTGGCCGGGATCATTACGGATGGAGACCTGCGCCGTCACATGGGCGCGAGCCTGGTCGACAAGCGCGCCGCGGATGTCATGACGAGCAACCCGCGAACCGGCAGCGCCGGCATGCTCGCCGCCGACGCCCTGCGTCTGATGACTGCGGGGCAGCCCAAGATCATACAACTCTTCATTGTCGACGGCGACAAGCGGCCCGAGGGGATATTGCACCTGCATGATCTTTTGCGTGTCGGCCTCAAATAAGGTTGAGACCCTGCACACAAGCCCGTGTCGGCACTGGCGAAATGCCGTTTCTGACGTTATCGTTGCATGAGAGGGTAAAAGTGGTTGTCAACGCAGCCTGCGGGGAGCGTGACCGCTTCGTGTCGCCCGGGTCGGAGTGAGAATGCAAAAACCCCTCGCCTTGCAGGTCAGGCAATGCTTGCGACCGCACATGGCGGCGTTGGCAGGGTTTTCACTTGCCTCGAACCTGCTGCTCCTGGTGTCCCCGCTTTACATGCTGCAGGTGTATGACCGTGTCCTGTCGTCGGGGTCGATCGATACCCTGATCTGGTTGTCAGTGCTGGCGGTCTTCCTGCTCGGTGTTTATGGCGCGGCGGAAGCCGGTCGTCGCCGGGTCAGCGCCCTGGCCGGGCGCGAGCTTGATGCGTTGCTGACACCGCTCGTTTTCGACCGTTTCCAGAGCGAGTCCGGCCAGCCGCATCTGGCACGGGATCTCGGTGCGATCCAGCGCGTGCAGACCGCCTTGCAAACGGGCAGCCTGATGGCTTTCGCGGATTTGCCGTTCGCACCATTTTTCCTGGTCGTCCTGTTTCTGATCCATCCGGTCATCGGGTTGGTTGGTCTGGTTGGCGCCGTGGTCGTGTTCGGCGTCGCAGTGACGGCGGAGTTGAGCACCCGGCAGGCCGGGCAGTTCTCGCAAGGTGCCTTGCGCAGTGCGGGCGATTTCGCTGCCGGGCTCGAGCGTCAGCGGTCGGCGATGGCGGCCATGGGTCTGGTGCCGGCGGCGTTCCGTCGCTGGCGCGCCACCCAGGGGGCCGGTCAGGGGTTTTCGCTCGATGCGGCCAAGGATGATGGAAAATTCACCGCCATCTCGCGCTCAACCCGCCAGGTCCTGCAGATCTGCGTGCTGGGCGGAGGAGCGGCGCTGGCGCTGAGCCAGCAAATCTCGCCCGGCGCGATCGTTGCCTCGTCCATCATTCTCGCCCGCACGCTCGGACCGATTGACCAGATTGTCGGCGGTTGGCGCAACACGATCCAGACCTGGTCGGCCTGGAAAGGGCTGATGGAAAGCCTCGATGGTGCCCAGGCCGAAGCCAGTTACACACCGCTGCCGAGGCCGGCTGCTGAACTCAAGCTGGATCGGCTGTCTGTCGTGGTGCCGGGCGCCGAGACGCCGCAGGTTCGGCCCTTCAGCTGGTCCGCGTCCGGCGGTCAGCTGGTCGCCGTGACCGGCGGCAATGGTGCCGGAAAGACGACCCTGCTCCAGACCCTGGCCGGCGCTTGGCAGCCGGGTTCAGGAACAATGAGTCTGGGCGGACGCAATCTGCATGACTGGCCGGCGCCGGATCGCGGCCGCTTTGTAGGCTATGTGCCGCAGGATGTGGAATTGCTGCCCGCGACCGTCGGCGAGAACATCGCGCGCCTCGGTGATGCCGAGCCGGAGGCGGTCATCGCGGCGGCCCGCGCCGCCGGTGCCCATGAAACCATCCTCGCCTTGCCGGACGGTTATGATACCCGCGTCGGACCGGGTGGCACGCACCTTTCGGCCGGGCAGCGCCAGATGATCGGTCTCGCGCGGGCGCTGTTTGGCGATCCCGTCCTGTTGCTGCTGGACGAGCCGACCGCCAATCTCGATGCGGCCGCGGCACCGGCCCTGGTCAATGCCTTGCGACAGGCTGCGGAGCGCGGTGCCATCATCCTCGCCGCGACCCATGACCGACGGGTGATCGAACGGGCCAAGACAGTGTTGCTGGTGCGCAATGGCGATGTCATGGCGGCACCGGCCGAGCAATTCCTCAAACTGGCGACCGGCCCCGGCGCCGGCGCGAGCGCGTCCGGCCGCGGAGGGGCGGCCTGATGTCCGGTCCCGACACACCCACCCGTCTTCTCGGCGACAGCTTCGTGCGCCGCTCGGCCCTTGCCTGCCTGATTGGCCTTGGTGGTTTTCTCGCCTGGGCCGGTCTGGCGCCGCTGGAAGAAGGGGTGCCCGCCGCCGGCCAGATCGTGGTCGAGAATGACCGTCAGGTCGTGCAGCATCTGGAAGGCGGTATCATCCAGGAGCTCATGGTGCGCGACGGCGACCGGGTGGAAGCCGGCGCGCCGTTGTTGACGTTGCAGGAAACCGCATCGCTGGCGGTGCGCGATGAATTATTGCAGGAAATCGCGACCCTGACCGGCTCCACCCAGCGCCTTGCGGCCTTGCGCGACGGGTTGGAAGAGCCGGATTTCTCGTCGCTCGACGAACTCGGCCTGACGACAGAACAGCGCGACGCGGTGGTGACGCGCCAGCGCGACCTGTTCCGGCAACAAACCCAATCCTTCCAGGCCGACATTGCTGTGCTGACGGCCCGGCGTGACGGCGCCCGTTCCTCCCGTGACCTGCACGCCCAGCAGATCCGCATCACCCAGCGCGTGCTGTCAGCGGCCCAGGATCAGCTGTCCCTGCTGAACGAGCGTTACGAGCGCCAGATGGCGAGGCTCGACGAGTTGCGCGGCATGGAGCGGGATGTGGCGGCACTCGAGGCCGATATTTCGCGCTTGCGCACCGAGGCGCAGCAGGCCGCGACGCTGGAACAGGATCTCGACGGGCAGATCGCCCAGACCGAGGCGGCTTTCAACCGTCAGGTGTCGGCTGATCAGCTGGAGGTCCGCAGCCAGTTGGAACAGGCGCGGGAACGTCTTGCGGCCGCGCAGGACGTGCTGAACCGGTCGGTCGTTCTGGCGCCGCAATCAGGCGAGGTCCTCAATTTGCGCTTCTCCACACGCGGCGGCGTCGTCCGGCCCGGCGAAGCCATTTTGGAGATCGTTCCTGCCGTCGGTGAAATGACGGCGTCGGTCCGTATCCAGCCCGCCAATCGAGCAGCGGTCTATGAGGGGCAGGCGGTCCGCACGCGGCTGACGGCCTATAAGAGCTGGATGACGCCGCGGCTTGATGGCGAGGTGATCAGTGTCAGCGCCGACCTCAAGACCGACCAGAATACCGGTGCAGCCTATTACGAAGTGCGTATCCGCATCCCTGCCGAACAAGCCGCGCGTCTGGGTGAGTTGGATGTGATCCCGGGCATGCCGGTGGAGGTCTTCATCTTCTCCGGGTCCAGCCGGACCACGCTGGATTACCTGCTCGAGCCGATCAGCGAGTCGCTGTTCCGCGGCGCGCGGACCGGGTGAGCGGGATGGGGTTCGACCGTTTTCATCTTGTGTTGGGCCGGGCGTTGTCCGGTCTGTGTCTTGTGGTGACCGCTCCAGCGGCTGCCTTTGCGGCGCAGCCGGAGACGTGCCTGTCGTTCGAGCAGGCCTTGCGGATCGCTGCCGAACGCGCGCCGGAAGTCGCCGGCGCGATCGCCCGTCAGGACGAGGCCGCCGCCGACTACCGCGAGGCCGAGTCACTAAGGCTTCCGCAATTGTCGACCTTCGGTCGTACGGCGTCGGGCGATAGCGGGTTGACCGGCAGTCAGATCGAGAACCAGGTTGGCCTGCGCTTGTCACAGCGACTCTGGGATTTCGGTGATTCCCACTACGCCATGGCCGCGGCCAGCAGCTCGATCGAGCAACGCGCGCACGAGCTTCGGGCTCAGCAAATCGACGCATCCGGACGCCTCGCCGACGCTTATCTTACGCATCTGGAAGCCGATGCCATGATCAATGTCGTGGCCGAGCGGCGCGATTATTTCGAGCGTCAGCGGGCTGCCGTGCAGTCCTTGCTGGCCACTGGCGGCGCCACCCGTGCGGATCGGGCGCAGATCGAAGCGCGTTTGGCCGAGGCCGAGGCCGACGCGCTGGAACTGGGGTTCATGCGTGACCGGGCCGCGACCCGTATCCGCGAATATACGGGCTTCGCCCCTGATGCGCTGTGCGGCGCGGAGGCCGCGGAGCAAGACCTTGCCCGCGCGTTGCGCGGTATCGAGACGGTGCATGATGCGGTCGACCACACCCTGACCCGCAATCCCGGAATTGCTGCCCAGGCCGAGGCCGTTCGTGGCCTGGATGCGCAGCGGGAACGGGCGCGGCGCAGCCGGCTTCCGGTGATCGAAGCTGTGGGTATCGCGTCCTGGGTCTATGATGATTTCAGTGAGACGTGGGATGCCCGCGACCGGGTCGGGATAGACCTGTCGGTGCCGCTGCTGACCGGCGAGGCCCTGCAGGCGCGCGGCGAACGGGCCGTGGCCCGGATGGAGCAGCAGGAGAGTGGTCTGAGAAGCCTCCAGCGCGAACTGCGTGAGCAGGCCGAAATCGTTTTTCGCCGATCGATTTCGCTGCAAGCGCAATTGGTCCGTCGTGAAGCCGTCGCTCGCTCACAGTATGAATATTTCGACGCGATCTCGGGGGAGTTCGAGTTCGGCTTGGGAACTCTGCCTGATCTGGTTGATGCACGTCTGACGTATGAGCGGGCAGAGCTCGATGTGATCGGTGCGAGGTTCTCGCTGCTTCGTCAGAAGCTGGAGCTGATGGGGTTGACGGCGCGCATGCCTGAGCCGCGCGCGGATGCTGGAAGGTTGACATCAGTGCCTTGACGCCGGGGCGGGCACCGTGAACGGTGGCATTCTGATGCCAATGAAATTGGTTGTATCGCGTGCCGAAAAGCCGGACGGCTGGGCACGCCGGGTTCGCGACGAACCCGATAGGGGATTGAACCAGTCTGCAACGAGACCGGTTCCGGGAGGAAATGAACACCCTGGGTTCAGGGCGGGGCTTGTGAGCGGGCGTTGGTCAATGCGCACCCGCTGAAATATGCCTTTTCGGAGAAGCAAGAAGATCGTCGGGAGAGATCCATCATGCCTGCTGCCAACAAAGAAAATCGACAGTCCACTGTCCGCAATGCCCTTCTGTCCACCGCACTGGCGACGGGCGGTGCCCTGATGCTGGCGGGGGGCGCCCAGGCCCAAGAGCCGGGAGCAACGCCGCCCGACGGTTTCACGCCGGTGTCCGGTGTCGATGGCGTTGCCCGGGTCGCGATGGGTGCCGATGGGTCGGTTGAGCTCGTGATGGCCGACGGACGCACGGTTCTGATCGCCGCTGAGGACGTCACCGTGCTGGACGGCGTTGTCTATCTCTCTGACGCGGCGTTGGAGGCCAATGCCCTGCTTGAAGCCGCTGCGGGGGCAGCCGCTGGCGGCGGCGGCGGCGGTGCAGTGCTCGGCCTGCTTGGTGGTGTCGGCCTGCTCGGCGCGGCCGCAGGCGGCGGCGGTGGTGGCGGGGGCAGCTCGCCGACACCGACGCCTCCACCGACAAATACAAACCCTCCGGTTTTCACCTCGGCCGAGACGGCGGGCGTCGATGAGAATGTCACCGGCACGATTTACACTGCGACCGCAACTGATGCCGACGGCAATTCCGTCTCCTTCTCGATCAGTGGTGGTGCGGATGCGAGCCTGTTCTCGATCAACAGCACGACCGGTGCAGTGACCTTCAACGCGCCGCCTGATTTCGAAAATCCGGCGGATTCGGGTGGTGACAATGATTATGTGATCACGATCCGAGCGTCGGACGGGACCAACACGACCGACCAGACCGTCACCATCACGGTCGGGAATGTGGATGAGGCGCCGGTCTTCTCATCTGGTGCGTCAGCGAGTGTCGACGAAAATGACGCCGGCACGGTTTACACGGCCACTGCGACGGATCCCGAAGGTGAAGCGGTCACCTATAGTCTCGGCGGCACGGATGCGGCCCTCTTCACCATCGATGCGGCGACCGGCGCAGTCAGCTTTGTCGCGGCACCCGACTTTGAAAATCCCGGTGATGCAAATGGCGACAATGTTTATGAGGTGATCGTCACGGCGTCTGACGGGACGACCAGCACGACCCAGGCGGTTTCGATCACGGTCAATGGTGTTGAGGAAGGCCCGGCATCTTTCACCTCGGGTACAGCGACCAGTTTCGACGAGAACGGTACCGGGGTTGTCTACACCGCCACGACCACCGATCCCGACAATGACACGATCACTTATTCGCTCGGGACGGCGGGCGACAGCGCGCTCTTCGCGATCGATGCGGCGACCGGTGAATTGACATTCCTGACCGCACCGGACTTCGAGGCGCCCGCTGACGGCAATGCCGACAATGTCTACGAGGTCGAGATCCAGGCCAATGATGGTACCGCGACGACCACGCACACCGTGTCCGTAACGGTCAATGATGTCGATGAGGCACCGTCGATCACATCCGGCGCGTCAGCATCTGTGGCCGAAAACACGGCCGGGACCGTCTACACGGCGACCGCAACAGATCCGGAAGGCGCGACGCTGACCTATTCGGTGACCGGGGCCGATGCAGCCCTGTTCAGTATCGATGCCAACACGGGCGCCGTCAGTTTTCTCGCGCCGCCCGATTTCGAAACACCGCTCGATGCCGATGGCGACAATGTCTACGAAATTACGGTCAACGCGTCGGACGGCGCCAATACAGTGACCCAAGCCGTTTCGATCTCGGTGACCAATGTCAATGAATTCGCACCGGTCTTCTCGTCGGCGGCAGTCGACACGGTGGCTGAGGACAGTGTTGGCAGCTTCTATACGGCTGCCGCAACCGACGGGGACGGAGACACGCTGACATACAGTATCGCCGCGAGTGGCGATGGCGCGCTGTTCCAGATCGATTCCGCGACAGGTGAGCTGAGTTTTGTGTCATCACCGGACTTCGAAAACCCCGCAGACGCGAACGCCGACAATGTCTATGAGCTGACACTGCAAGCGAGTGACGGGTCGACAACAACGACGCATGCGCTCGTCGTTACGGTAACCAATGTGAACGCAGCGCCGGTCATCACGTCGTCCGCGACCGCGAACTTTGTCGAGAATGGTGGCGGCACCGCCTATACCGTCACCGCGACGGACGGTGATGGGGACGCAATCGTCTATTCCATCGGCGGGACGGATGCGGCGCTGTTTGCGATCAATGCCGCGACAGGTGCTGTGAGCTTCCTCGTATCGCCCGATTTTGAAGCGCCAGCCGACGATGATGGCGACAATGTCTATGACATTACCGTCACGGCGTCGGACGGCCTTCTGTCAGATACCGAGTCAGTGGCTATCAGCGTGACCAACGAGAATGATGTCGCGCCGGTGATCACCTCGGCGGCAAGCGCGTCGACAGCTGAAAACAACTCCGGAACCGTTTATACGGCAACCGCGACGGACGCCGAGGGAGACACGATCTCCTATACGATCACCGGAACTGACGCCGCCTTGTTCCAGATCAATGCCTCGACCGGCGCCGTGTCGTTCCTGACACCGCCCGATTTCGAAAGCCCCGCCGATAATGGCGGCGACAATGTTTATGATTTCACGGTGGTCGCGTCCGACGGAACGCTGACAGACACACAGGCGGTGAGCATCACCGTGACCGATGTCGACGAGGCGAACGCGCCGGTCTTTTCATCGGCGGCGAGCCAATCGGTATCCGAGAACCAAACGTCGGCCTATGTTGCGACGGCAACCGATCCCCAGGGTGATACGGTCAGCTATTCCATCTCGGGCACCGACTCCGCCCTGTTCTCGATCGATGCGGCGACCGGTGAGGTCACGTTCAATGCCGCGCCGGATGCCGAAGCGCCCGGTGATGCCAATGCCGACGGCAATTACGAGTTCACAGTGACCGCCAGTGACGGTTCGGCGTCCAATGACCTGTCGGTCACCGTGACAGTCGACAATATCGATGATGCTGCCGAAATTCCCGACAATGACTCTACCGAGATCAGCATGGTCTCCGGCGGCTCCTATGTCGGCAATCTTGAGACGGCCGGCGATGAGGATTGGATCCGTGTCGAGCTGGTTGCTGGCCAGCGCTACGAGTTCAATCTCACCGGGACCGGGGCTGAAGAAGTCGAGGACCCCCTTATCCGGCTGTTCGACGCCTCAGGGGATCTTATCGCCGAGAACGACGATATCTCGCTGGGCAGCATCCGCGACAGCCGCCTTGCCTTTACCGCCGAAACGTCCGGCACCTATTATATTGAGGTGGATTCTTGGGATGGCGGCTCGACCGATGAGCGGACCGGCGAGTACACATTTGAATTCCACCATGTCGACCCGCTGAGCGCCTGGAACTACCAGGAAATTGGCGACTATCTGAATGCCAACGGTTTCGGCGGCCTGCAATGGGACCGGTCGACTGGGGATACGATCACCGTCAACATTACGGCCCTGACGACGGACGGCCAGACATTGGCACGTGCGGCGCTGCAATTGTGGTCAGATATCACCGGCATCACTTTCAGCGAAGTTGCGACCGGAGGTGAAATCACCTTCGATGATGACGAGGAAGGTGCGTTTGCGGGACCGGATACGACGTCCGGTGGCTTCATTACCTCGGCCAGCGTCAATGTCGGCACCGGTTGGTTGTCGACTTACGGAACCAATCTGGATGGCTATTCCTTCCAAACCTACATCCATGAGATCGGGCATGCACTCGGGCTTGGTCATGGCGGCCCCTATGACGGGTCCGCTGACTACGCCGTCGATGCGATCTATCTGAATGACTCCTGGCAGGCATCCATCATGTCGTACTTCTCCCAGAACGAGAATACGTATGTGGACGCCTCTTTCGGGTATGTGATCGGGCCGCAGGTGGCTGACATCATTGCCGTGCACGACATGTATGGCGCATCGACGACGACCAGGTCGGGCGATACGGTCTACGGTTACAACTCCACCGCGGGCAACACGATCTTCGATGCGACCGCCTTCACAAACCCGGTGAGCTTCACGATCTTCGACGCTGGCGGTACCGACACACTCGACTATTCCGGTTCCGGCGCCGACCAGATTCTCGACCTGCGTGAACAGGCATATTCCAGTGTTCAGGGCCGGACCGGCAATGTCGGGATCGCGAAGGATACGGTGATTGAAAACGCCATCGGCGGCAGCGGCGATGATATCCTCGTCGGTAATGACGCCGACAATACGCTGACCGGGAATGGCGGCGCCGACACATTCTACGCGTCTGGCGGTACAGACGTGTTCGATGGCGGCAGCGGCAATGACACGGTCATTTTCTCTGGCGCGTCGAGTGATTACAGCCTCAGCACCAATGGATCCGGCAATACGGTCGTCACCGACAACCGGGCCGGCTCGCCGGATGGCATTGTCGAGCTCATCAGTGTCGAGACCATCACCTATGATGGCGCGACTGGTCACCCGGAGTATTTTGGTGATCCGGAGAATGCAGGCCAGGAAGGGCTGGACCTCGACAAGCCGTTGGAGCTTTCCCCGATCGATCCGCGTTTTGCGGTGAGTGAGGATGGCGGGCATCTTGTGATGGCAGTCCTCAATGACAGCAAGGCGCCTGACCACGGTCACGATCGGCATGTCTATCCGCATCTGAGCGATGACGACCTGGCATTGCTTGAAGCTTTGGGCGATAGCGATGCCAACGCCACGGCCTTGTCTGTCGAAAAGGGCGCAGTGCAGGTGATGCGCGAGTGGGCCCTCGACATGTCGATGGATATCGACGTCGCTGTCCTGACCGAGAAAGCCGGCCCGGTCATGGAAACGCTGACATCGCCTGAGGCAACGGGTCTGGCGATCACGGCCAGCCAACCATTGCATTTGGCGAGTTTCCAGCCTGGTGCGCCAGGCGGTGAATCGACCGATCCGTTCGGCGCCTGGGTTCCGGCCCTGTTGGACGAGACACCCGACGGTTGGGCCTGATGGCAAGACGGGGAGATGGCATCGTCTCCCCGTCCTGACCCCCTGCCCGGTGTTAGCGGGCGTTAGTGTATGTGGGGGCTGTCGCGTCGTCCGGCGTTGAGGCAAAACATCAGTGCCGTTAACAGCGCCTCCGGTTTTCCATCAACAGGATGGGTCGAGAAGGTATTGATCGGCGGATCGGGGAGACGTGCGTTTGACGTGTCTGGTTACAGGAGCGGCGGGCTTTATCGGCTTTCATGCCGCAAAGGCGCAGTTGGAAGCGGGCGAAGATGTCGTCGGTCTCGATAATCTCAACACCTATTATGATCCGGCGCTGAAACGGGCTCGCCTCGACGAGCTGGCACGGTTTCCCGGCTTCCGCTTTGAGAAGATGGATCTTGCCGACAATGACGCCATCGCGGCGTTGGCAATGGATGTCCGGCCGCAACGAATTCTGCATCTCGGTGCGCAGGCCGGCGTCCGGTATTCCTTGGAAGCCCCCTTTGCCTACGCCCGCTCGAACCTGCTCGGGCATTTGTCGGTCCTGGAAGCGGCTCGTCTGCTTGGTGACCGGCTGGAACACCTCGTCTACGCATCGTCGAGCTCGGTGTATGGAGAGCGTTCACAAGTACCGTTTCGCGAAAGTGATGCAGCTGAGTGTCCCGCCTCGCTGTATGCGGCAACCAAACGATCTGACGAGCTCATGAGCGCCGCATATTGCCGGCTTTACGATATTCCAGCGACTGGGCTTCGTTTCTTTACCGTGTATGGTCCATGGGGGCGTCCGGACATGGCCTATTGGCTGTTCGCCGAAGCGATGCTCGAAGGTCGCCCCATCGAGGTCTTCAACAATGGCGATATGGAGCGTGACTTCACCTTCATTGATGACGTTGTTGAAGCCCTGTCACGCATTCTTGCCGCTACGCCGGCTCGCGCCCACCATGCCGTGTACAATATTGGCGGCTCGTCACCTGTTCGACTTGTCGACATGATCGAGACGCTCGAGCGCGAACTTGGCGTTGATGCCGAGAAAATCATGCTGCCCATGCAGCCGGGCGATGTGACCCGCACCTATGCCGACACCAGTCGTTTGGAGGCGGATTATGGGTACAAGCCGAAAGTGGGTATTGAGGAAGGACTGAAGGCGTTTGCCGATTGGTTCAGGGTTTGGCGGGGGCGTTCGGCCGCAGCAAACTCCGCTCAAGCTTGATCGAGCGATGTCAGGCTGGCTTGTGGGACGGCACCAACGGATTCAGCCGTCTGCGCGATGGCGATTTATTGCCGCCGCCAACCCGGCATTGAAATCGGCCGGGGCGCAGCCGAAGATTTCCCTGACCCGGCTTGAATCCAGGGCCGACCAGGCTGGCCTCGCGGCGATGCTCGGATAATCGGAACCGGGAATAGGGCGAATGGTGCGGTCAGTCAGGCCGGCGGCGGCCAGGATATGCGCCGCAAAGGTCGCCCAACTCATCACGGTGTCGCCGGCGTAGTGATACACTCCCCAGGGCGCATCGCCGCTTGCGGCATGTTCAGCCATAGTCAGCAAAGTGTCAGCGAGTGCCGCCGCCGGAGTCGGTGTGCCGACTTGGTCGTCCACAATCGAAATTTCATTCCGGTCCCGGGCGAGCCGAAGAATGGTCGTCATGAAATTCGGTGCGAAGGCGGAGAACAGCCATGATGTCCGCACGATGAGGTGTTTTTGACAGGCTTGCGCGACCGAGCGTTCGCCGTCCAATTTGGTTCGCCCATACACCGATACCGGCGCCGGTTGGTCAATCTCCGACCACGGTCTCACGGCTCGTCCCGAGAAGACATAATCGGTTGAGACATGGATCATGGGACGGTCAAATTCGGCGCAAACGTCCGCGATGACTCTCGGGGCGTCCGTGTTCATCCGCCGGGCCTCTGCGGCTTGCGCCTCGGCCGCATCCACGCCGGTGAAGGCGGCGGTATTGATCACCACCTGCGGACGGTCTGTTTGCATCAGGCGTTCGCGGAGCCAGGTTCGCGCGTGCTGGACTTCGTTGAGATCGAGAGACGGGCGCCCGGCGGTTTCGATTTTGATTGCGCGCGCCATGCCCGCGCCGACCAGCGATCGAGCCAACTGGCCCGAGTGTCCGATGACCAGAACGCGGAGACCCGTCATGTGCCGGCCAAGACAAGACGTGAAGAAGGTACAGCACCAACGGTGCCGTGCAGGGCAGCATCGCCAATTCTGACCTTGTCGAATGCGTCGTCGCGAGCACGCGCGGCGCGCGCAGCTGCGGAACCGATAAAGCCGTATCCTCCTGTGATCTGAAGCTTCATCGCCCAGCCTGTCTAGCTTGCTTCATACCGGAAGGGTGTATCGAACTCGGCCCAACTTAACGCGTCTTTGTCCTTGCGCGAGAGAATGGGCGCTTGCGTGCCCAGTCCCCAGTCGATGCCCAGCGCCGGATCGTTCCAGCTTACCGATCGATCGGCGCCGGCGGCGTACTCATTGTCGACCTTGTACAATACCAAAGTGCCGGGTTCGCGGGTGATAAAGCCGTGCAGGAAGCCGCGCGGCACAAATACCTGAAGACCGTTCTCGGCGCTCAACTCCTGTTTGGCGTGTTGGCCGAATGTCGGGGAGCCGCGGCGGGCATCAACGAGCACGTCAGTGATGCGACCCTGGAGCACGCGGACCAGCTTGGCCTGATCGTGTGGCGGGAGTTGGCAGTGCATGCCGCGCAGCGTATTCACTTCGCTTGAAAGGGATTGGTTGTCCTGCAGAAAATCCGCAGTGATCCCGCCGCGTCGAAAGGCGTCCCGGTTGAACGGAACCGCAAAATACCCTCGATAGTCGGCATGTCGGCGGGTTTCTATTATCGCGGCATCTTTAAGAGGCAGCGATTGGATATTGAATCCTGTATCGGCCATGCCTTCCCCCGACATGTCTTGGTGAGCTCTCAAAATTGCGCCTGAGCGCGGCTCGGTCGGCTAGTTTGATCAGGCAAAACGCCACCTTCAGCTTCTATATTGATGCGTCACACGGACACAAGCGCCAAACCCGGCGCCGCACTCGATTTGGGACTTCTACGGGCTGTGAAACAGGGCTTGATCCCTCTTTTGCTGCAGCCGGGGTGGGGCGGCCTCGGGCCAGGGGGGACTTTGAAGGGCCCAATGATCGCGTACTTAAAATGGGTCGGTTCGTGTCGGGGGCGGCGCGTGATCAACCTCCTCTCCTGGGAGGCTTGGCCGGGCGTCGCGGAAAACGGGATCTCGTCTACGAATTATGACCGGATCGATGTTAGGCACCTTCCGCCGACCAGAGGGGCGCCAGCCACTCGCCTCGGTCGACATGCTTGCGGCGGGTAAACGAAATCGGGTTGCGTGTCAGGAACCGAGTTCGTGATCACGGAACCAGGCATAAGCATCTTCCAAGCCTTCTCGCAGCTTGATGGAGGGCGTCCAGCCCAGGGCGCGGATCTTGTCGGCGCTCATCAGTTTGCGCGGTGTACCGTCCGGCTTGCTGGTATCCTTGGTCAATTCGCCATCAAATCCCACCACAGACATGATTTCGCGCGCCAAGTCCTCGATCGGCAGGTCCTCGCCTGACCCGACGTTGATGTGGCCGGCGTCCGAATGCACCTTCATCAGGTGCACCAGGGCGTCCGCGCAATCATCGACGTGCAGGAATTCGCGTCGTGGTGTGCCGCTTCCCCAAATCTCCATGGAGGCGGCACCACTGAGCTTGGCTTCGTGCGCCTTGCGGATCAGGGCCGGGATAACGTGCGAGTTCATCGGGTGGTAATTGTCGCCCGGACCATAAAGATTGGTCGGCATGGCGGAGATGAAATCGGCGCCGTACTGCTTGCGATAGGATTGGCACAATTTGATCCCGGCGATCTTGGCAATCGCATACCATTCATTGGTCGGCTCGAGATCACCAGTGAGGAGGGCCTCTTCGCGGATCGGCTGATCGGCGAATTTCGGGTAGATGCAAGACGAGCCGAGGAACAACAATTTCTCGACGCCGGCCGTGTGGCTGGCGTGGATGATGTTCGCGGCGATCATCAGGTTTTGGTACAGAAATTCTGCCGGATAGCTGTCATTGGCATAAATGCCACCAACTTTGGCGGCCGGGACGAAAACGGCGTCGGGACGGGTGTCCTCTATCCAACGTGATGTGGATGCCTGGTTGGTCAGGTCCAACTCGGCCCGTGTGACTGTAATGATTTCAGCAGGATGTTCGCGCTGAAGGCGCCGAACCAGGGCTGCGCCGACCATGCCGCGATGCCCGGCAACCCAAACGCGTTTGCCTTCAAGCGAATACATCCGATCAGACCTCGCCGTGATTGGACCGATAGGCAGCCTCAGTTTCGATGACTTTCAGATCGCTCCGGACCATCTCGCTTACCAAGGTGTGGAAAGGCGTCGTATGCTCCCAGTTCAACTTTTCCTTTGCCTTGGTGGGATCACCAATCAGCAGGTCGACTTCGGTTGGGCGGTAGTAGCGCGGATCGACGGCGACCAGTTCACGACCGGTTTTCGCGCAGCGGCCGGTCTCGTTTTCAGCGGCGCCATTCCATTCCAGGGTAATGCCGACTTCCTTGAAGGCCAGTTCCACGAACTCACGGACGGTGTGGGTTTCACCTGTGGCGAGCACGAAATCATCCGCGACGTCGTGTTGCACGATACGCCACATGCCTTCGACATAGTCGCGGGCATGTCCCCAGTCCCGTTTGGCGTCAAGATTGCCGAGATAGAGCTTGGTCTGCCGTTCTTGGTGGATGGCGGCAACTGCACGCGTGATCTTGCGCGTGACGAATGTCTCGCCGCGGGTCGGGCTTTCATGGTTGAACAGAATGCCGTTCGATGCGTGCATGCCGTAGGCTTCGCGGTAATTCACCGTGATCCAGTAGGCATAAAGCTTGGCCGCAGCGTAGGGGCTGCGGGGGTAGAAAGGTGTCTTCTCGCTTTGTGGAACTTCCTGGACGAGGCCGTAAAGCTCCGACGTTGAGGCCTGGTAGAAGCGGGTCTTTTCCTTGAGGTCGAGAATCCGGATCGCCTCGAGCAGGCGTACCGCACCGATTGCGTCCGCATTGGCGGTGTATTCCGGTGCTTCGAAGCTGACTTTCACATGGCTCTGGGCGGCCAGGTTGTAGATTTCATCAGGTTGAATCTGCTGGACCAGCCGGATCAGGTTGGTCGAGTCCGTCATGTCCCCATAGTGCATGAAGAAGCGCGTCTCGGCTTCATGCGGGTCGACGTAAAGGTGGTCGACGCGTTGGGAATTGAACGAAGAGGCCCGACGCTTGAGGCCGTGAACCTCGTAGCCTTTGGCGAGTAGAAGTTCGGCCAGATACGCACCGTCTTGTCCGGTCACGCCAGTAATAAGTGCACGCTTTGTCATGGAATTCTCGGAACTTGAGCATGTGGGGCTGATCTTTGAGCATCCTGTTAAACTGTCGCACTAGCGAAGACAAGCACCGAGCATGCTCGCAAGACGCGCATGCTCGGTGACGGAGACTTGAAAGCACCGGGGTGGCCTTGTTGCTCGTACGCATGTGGGGTATCGGGTTGTGTCCAAAATGTTGAGAAGGGTCATGAACTTGTATCACTCGGTCGTGCATTCGGAACTGCTCCCAGGGGGCGTTGCCAATATGGCACATCTCGGAGAGGCTGTGCCGTTCGACCGCGAATTGCTGCACAAGCGTCTCCACGGCAAGATCGATGCACGACTTGTGATGTTGGCGGCGCCCGCATCGCAACTTTACGCTGCTTGTCTGTCAGAGGGCATGGATTCCGATGGCGCCCATGAGTGGGTACAGACGCGTATCAAGGAAATTTTGGATTTGTTCAGGCGTGCCCGGCGCCAAGCGTTGATCTTGCCGGCTGAGGTCTGTTGGCTCCGGCCCAATATTGTTGCAACTGCGGTGAGCGCCTATTTCGAGGGGCGCATGCAACCCGCTTTCCGCATCAGAGCGAACGAACAGCCAGTTTCGGATCCGACCCATTTGTTGTTTCGGCTTATCGGAGCCGCTGCGGTCGAAGTCAGCCCCGTGCTCAAGAGGTTGGATGAGGAGTTGCGGGGCTGCATGGGGCGGTTGGACTTCGATTCTGACATTCTGGCGCGGGATGTCGACGTGGCGCTGGCCGGGCTTTCGGACATGGCCAAACGGGCAGCATCGCCATCGCACCATCTTGCCGGTGTTGATGAAGGCCCTCTGACCGCCCTGGACGCCCAGCGCGAGCTGGTGTCGGAGTTGCAGGACGCACTTCTGGCTTGTCAGTCCGAGATGGAGTGGAGCCACCGTCAGGCATCTCGCAAGGGCGGCGAGCTAAAGCGGAGGCAGGCTGGCTCTGAGGGTGAAGTGGGGCTGGGAGCATTTGTCGCACTCAAGGCCCAGGTATCTGATCTCGAGTCGAAGCTGGAGTGGGCGCAACAAGATGCTGAGAAGTTGCGTGACGCGCTCGATCAGATGCGGAATTCAACGTCTTGGAAGGTTACCGCGCCGCTGAGGAGGCTGCGCGGAGGTTCTGCGACTGACGAGGGCGGCGAATGATGGAGGGGTTGCTAGAGTCCGTGGGCGAGCGCTTCGGCTTGGTTGTCCATATCGGTTGCGGTGAGGCTGCGGGGCGTTCTTGGCAAGGGCGTGTCGATGATCTCGTGCTGGTGGAACCTGATCCGGAACGGGCTCAGGCAGTTCGGGGTTGGCTTGAGGAAACCGGCGCGGGCTCCCTGGTAGAGGCCGCAGTAATGGACCGGCTGGGCGCGGCGCATTTCCGACGCACCAGCTTTGGCGACATGAACAGTGTGCGCGTGCTTACTGGCGCGACGACCCTCTTTCCAGGCCTGCGATATCTCGAAAGTGTGCCGGTTCAAGCCGTTCGGGCCCGCGATTTGCTCGATGGGCGCAATGTCGCGGCGATTGAGGGTTTGAAGGCACTTGTTGTCGAACCCCCTTCGGAAGTGCTTGTTGTCTTGTCCGACCTGGATGATGCTGGTTTGCTTGACCAGTTCGATGCCGTTGTCGTCTGTGTCGCCGAGACAGCGCTCCATGATGGCGGCGCGGATCGGAAAATGGTGACCGACTGGCTTGAAGCGACGAACCGACACCTTGTTTGGGAGACTGATTCAGTCGATCCGGACATGCGGTTTGCGCGGGTCGAAAAGAACTGGAAGGCGCTTAGCTTGACGTTCGAACAAGGTGTTCGGGAGTTCGAATTGGTTATTTCGGATTTGCGAGAAACCTATGCGCTTCAATTCGACCAGGACCGCGCGATCCTCGACAGCCTGCAAGTTGAGATGGACGCGCTTGCGACCGAACGGGAGCAGGCAGTGCGTGAGGCGCGGGCCGCACAGGATGCTCTGTCGGAAGCGTGCAGCGAGCGTGACCGGTTGAGGCGCGAGATGGACGCGCTTGCCACCGAGCGCGAGCAGGCCGCGGGTAAAGTACAGGCTACGTTGGAGGCGCTTTCCGAAGCCCGCCTTGAGTGTGACCAGTTGAGGGACGCGATGGACACGCTTACGACCGAGCGTGAGCAGGCGATGAGTGAAGCGCAGACCTCATTGGAGGCGCTTTCGGAAGCCCGCCTTGAGTGTGACCAGTTGAGGGGCGCGATGGACACGCTTACGACCGAGCGTGAGCAGGCAATGAGTGAAGCGCAGACCTCATTGGAGGCGCTTTCGGAAGCCCGCCTTGAGTGTGACCAGTTGAGGGACGCGATGGACACGCTTGCGGCCGAGCGCGAGGAGGCGGCGAGTGAAGCGGCCTCATTGGATGTCGATGCTCTTTCGGAAGCCCGCCTCGAGTGTGATCGGTTGAGGAGCGAGATGGACGCGCTGGCGGCCGAGCGCGAGAAGATCGCGGCAGACGCGCAGGCTGCACAGAATGCTCTTTCGGAAGCGTGCCGCGAGCGTGACCGGTTGAGGGGCGAGATGGATGTGTTTACGACCGAGCGCGAGCAGGCAGCGAGTGAAGCGCAGGCGACATTGGAGGCGCTTTCGGAAGTCCGCCTTGAGCGTGACCAGTTGAAAGGCGAAAAAGACGTACTCGAAGATCGGTTGGTCGAGCGAAGTCAGGCTGCCCAGCGGGCGGGTGCCGAGCTCGAAGCTCTGCGGGACGATAACCGCTTGTCATTGCGAATTCAAAGGATTGCTCAAGCGGATCTCGCCGATCTCCAAGATCGTTTTGCGGCTTTGGCTGATGAGAAGCTCGAGCTCGAACGCTTCTTTGATGATCTCGCGCAAAAAGTGTCGCGATCGATGGAGGCCGACCAAGCGCCCGGGGCCAAGGCGAGCCCCAAGCGTGTTGGTGCGCGGACACGCCCAACGGCCAAGTCTTCCTCAAAGAGCACAAAAGTAACCAGTCGGGCGAAGTCTTCATGACGGCGTTGACGACAAGAAATGCGGCAATATCTGCCAGCGGAGGTGACGGGTTTACGCGATCGCCAACTGAGACAATTGCCGGTTTGAGCCAAGGGGATCTCAGCCGCTTGGCCACATTGCTCAGTCAGCGTCCGGTGGGCGAACCGGCGCCTATCCGGACAATTCATCATTTTGCCTGCACGGGCGGGACGCTGATCGCCAGGGGGCTGCAGTCGCAACCGAACTCTCTATTGTTGAGCGAGGTCGATCCGCTCAGCACGGCCCAGCTGAACACGCAACGATCCCGGTTTGCGCCGACCGATCCGATCCTTTTGGCGCGCGGTGCGCTGAATCCGGTTGATGAGGGAACCGCGGTCGAAATGTTTGGTGCGGCAGTGAAGGTTCTGTACACGCGCCTGAATCGGACTGGTCGGCGCTTGATCCTGCGCGACCATACCCATTCCCAATTCTGTACGGATGTCGACTATGGTGCCCGGCCAACCCTTGCGGCGATGCTTGCAGATGTTGCGCCGCTTCGCTCGATCGTGACGGTTCGCCATCCCATCGACTCCTACCTCGCCCTCGACCAGAACGGATGGCGGCATTTTTCCCCGTTCTCACTCGAGGAATACGCGCGTCGGTATCTCGCTTTCCTTGCCGCTTACGAAGATGTCGCAATCATTCGGTACGAGAGCTTTGTTTCTGATCCTGATGAGACAATGCGGGGTATCTGCCGGCGACTTGAGCTTGTGTACAATCCAGACTGGAAGGCTCTGCTCTCGGCGGTCCAGCTTTCCGGGGACAGCGGTCGGCGAGGTGACAAGATTGCGCCGAGATCGCGGCGGGCGTATTCCGATGATCTGGTCCAGGAAGCGCAAGCCAGCACGTCTTATCAGGCGTTGTGCCTGCAATTGGGCTATGATTCGGTGCTCGAATGACGGATGGCAATTTTCATATTGGTGAAGAGGTGCCTGTTGCTCGCGACCTTTGGGTCTTGGCCAGATTGCAATTTCGAGGGGGGTGGTAGTGTCGATTTCGTTGTTCATGCCATATTTTAGGCCGGCCGAAGCTGCGAGGCAGGAAGAGCTGGCGCTTTGTCTTCAGAAGAACAGGGAGAATGAGCTGATCTCCCATATCTATCTGATGGTTGATGATGATGCGGAGGTCAGTCAGCAGGACGGCCGTGTCACCGTGATCCGGATGGACCGGCGTCCAACCTACCAAGACTGGACCCGCCTCACCGAAGCTTACTGTCCGCAGGACATTTCGATATTGGCGAATGCGGATATCTGTTTTGATGAAACGGTGAGTCGACTTGAGGACTTGTTTGCCGTTGATCCGACCGGTTTCGTCGCGTTGAGTCGATATGAGCTGATTGGCGAAGAAACCAGTCTTCATCCCAATCCGCACTGGTCCCAGGACAGCTGGGCCTATTGTGCGGCCCACGCCTCAAATCCTGATCGTGACCGCTGCCTGAATTTCCCGCTCGGCGTGCCCCGCTGCGACAACAAGGTCGCCTATATTTTTGCGGTCTATGGTCACACGATCTATAATCCCTGTTACGATATCCGTAGCATTCATGTGCATGAGACCGGCTTGCGAACATACGACAAGAAGGGTGACATGCGTATTGTTGGCGGCATGGCCATGGTGCACGCAAGCGATGGATTGGCCGACCCGGCCAAGTTGGACATAGAGTTCTGGCCCATCCGGTCGGCTCAGTTTGGAAGTGCGAAGATCAACGCATCGCTGGAACGTTGGGCGAAAGAGCGAGGGACAAAGCTTCCTCCGGCGCAGCCTGTCCAGCCGATAGGAAAAGACAATCCGCTCGCCGCATTGACCCGTCCGGCGATTGTCGCCGTCGACGCGCCGCTGGTGGCGCCGACGCGCGGGGGGGATGTTTATGTCGATCGCAACGTTGCGGCCTATGATGCTCATTGGCAGCATCCCGCAATCACCGAGCAGCATGCCTTCAATCAGGTCAGATTGCTTGCCCAGCGCAACAGTGATGCCGCTTATCTGGGCTTTCCGTGGGCGACGCTGATCGATGTCAGCAAGCACAACCAGACCGACACAGAGCGGTTGAGTATTTTACGTGACGGTTTGGAGCGTGCAGTCGACGCCCTGGCGGGGCGTGAGCGGATATTCACGGTTTGCCAGCACATACACATGCTGAAATTTCCAGAGCTATTTGAAATGGCCGGTGTCACCGATGTTTTTTGGTCGCATGCGACCCATGGCGAGACCGGATTTGGTGATGATCGCAATATCGCGATCCACCCGTTTCCCCTCTATCCGGTCCAGATTCCCGAGGGGCCGCAGATCCCGCTTGAGGACCGGCGATATCTGTTCTCATTCGTGGGCGCCAAGGCGACACCGATCTACCTCACGGAGTCGAGGACCTTCCTGATCGAGGAGTTGGCCGAGCACCCGCGCGGCCTTGTGCGCGATCGCGAGACTTGGCACTACAATAAGGTTGTTTATGACCATCAGGTGCTGGCGCGGGCGCACAGTAGCGTCGGCTTGGTGGACAATAACGCCTCGGAGGAGTTCAAGCAGGTGATGGCTCAGACCCAGTTTGCCTTGTGTCCATCGGGAACCGGTCCGAACTCAATCCGTTTGTGGGAGACAATTGCCAGTGGCGCGATACCTGTCGTGTTGGCTGATACTTACAAGTCGCCTGGCTCGCCGGCGATCTGGGAGCAGGCCGTTATCAGGTGTGCCGAAGATCGTGCCAGTATCCGCGAGTTGCCAGAGCGTTTGGAAGCCGCTGTCGCAGATAAGGAGGCTTTGCGTCGCCGCAAGGCCGCCTTGAGGCTCCTCGCCGTTCGCTATGGCCGGTCGAATTTTGTCCCAGATGTCCTAAAGGCATTGCGGACAAGCTAACCCTGCCTCGGTCCGGAGTGCCCTGCTGGGGAAACAGAGACGACTGGCTAGCGGATTTGAGAGTGACGAATCACGTCCGGATGTTTTCGGAATCTGACGACGCTTTTGTCTATGGCTATGTCTACGTGGCGCCGTAGGTTCGCTTCATGCACGTCGATACCCAAGGCGCAGGGTGCGCACGATCCAGGCAGCGGTAAATCTGCTGAATGATCAGGTCAAGGCGGTGCTGGTCGGCACGCACATTTCTCCCGAGCATCATCGCTCGATCCTGAGGCTGTAGGGGGCGGGGCTGGGGAAGCTGTATGGAGTACGAGAGCGACCAGTCGTCCGAAACGCTTTATGGTCGGACGCAGCTGCGCGATGGAGTTGTCGTTGCCGAAAGCCCGAAATTTATCTAAATTTCAAGGCTGGGGAGGGGAGTGTTCGCCCCTTTTTCGAGCTTTGACCCAAGAAATCGCGGGGCCCATCGGGAAGGGTGGGCGATGCTTCGCGGCTGATATTCAGAGAAGCAGATCATCGTGATGATCGGGAGCTGCGAAGGTGTGGGGCGGGCGGGTTGTTTCGCAAGTACAACTCTCAAGGTTATCGTTGATTGGCAAGGCCCAAGCCCGACGAGGTGCGTGCTGGCTTCGGGAAATTTCAAGAGAGGCGGTGCTGCCTGGACAAGTACTGGGCATGTGTTTCCAAAGTGTATCGTCGAAAACCGTAATTGTTGCCAAGCGTCGAAGAGCTGGTGGTGGCCCAATTCGAATCTAGCGTGGCGGGAACAGATTGATCGGCGATGGAGTTCGAGGGTCGGGTTTCGCTTGTGTCGGAAATATCTATGGGCTGGAGTCCTCTCATTTGAAGGCGCTCTGCTGAGTGGAGGAAGAGCATGATTCAGTGGTTTAGGAGAGGCCTCGAACTGCGAGGCTTGTTTCTGCGGAGTTTGTCTTTTAACGGCTCCATGAACCCTGTCGCCGGACGCGAAGACTGGGCGCTCATGTTTGTGGGCGCGACTATCATATTTGTTGCGAATGCAAATTATATCTCGGATCTTTATTTGCTCTGGCATGATGATGCCACGTCATATTTTCAATCTTCGCTCAACCACATGATGCGCAGGGGCGGGGGTACGGTGACTAGGCACCTGATAGTTGATAATTTTCTCGCGCAGATAATGACGAATGTTTCTCCGTTCGCCGCGCGGCTGGTTCTTATCGCTGTGGGCGGGGTTCCTCTGTTCTTGACTGCGTATTGGGCCCTTCGATTGGGTTTCTCACTCGCGCCGGCTGGCGCAGCGCTTGCGGCTAGTCTGCCGCTTGTGATTGTTGGGCAGTGGGAAATATTTATTGGAATAAATCTTAGCTATGTCGTTTTCGATGTTGCTTTTTTCTTTGTTTGCATTTTGTTTCTCGTTTACGGGCGGCATGCGAATAACTGGCCTGCAACAGTAATTGTTTCAGCGTTGATCGCTTTCACTATTTCGGACGGGATATCGTCCAGCGTGCTGCTGGTGCCTGCAATTTTTTGGGCGGCGCTCTTCATTCGACCAAAGTCGCTCCTCCAAAGCGCCCTGATCTGTTTTTCGATAATTTTAGTGACGACCAAGGTCGTTCGTGAGCAATCTTCGCTTGGCCGCGCCGAGTGGGCGGGCGACCCGTTGCGCGCCGTGCTGTCGAATTTCGCCACACCCATCGACACCGTGCTTCCGGGTGGGGAGCTCATCGCATGGGTGGTGCTGTTGGCGCTTTTTGCAATGGCTGTCGGCGCCATTTATTTTGCAATTCTCAAGAAAGAGTATGAGTTGCTCGCGATCATTGGATTCGCTGCGGCTGTTTATGTTGTTCCGATAATAATTTACAGTATTGGGCGAGGTGGTTTTCCTAACAGATACAGCTTTATTTCCGTTGTCGGTCTCAGCTGCTCCGTAGGCGTGATGTTCCAGATCGTTGCGTCGTTCGTCCGGGGTGCATTGAGTGCAGAAAGCGCTGGCGGGCAAGTGTCAACAGGTCCTTCCTTTGCTTCAGGGGTCGTGGTGCTTTGCGTGCTTGCGCTGGGATTTCAAAAAAGTATCCACGTTGAGCAGCACATAGGTGTCATTTCTCGGCGTATTGAATTGGTCTCAAACTATCTACACTATGCCTCGCGCGGCCCGATTCAGGCTGGTGTTGATATTCGGCCGCAAGACCAACTCATTCTGGTTGCGGAAAACAACTTTCCTTATCTCTACCCCCATAGGGGGCCTGGTCTTGGATTTCTTCGCTTTGTTACGTCCAACCTGAATGTCGTTGGCTATGCTGGAAGGAGGCGGCTTTGTGCAGATCCGTTCTCTCCATGGGAAAGTTTCTGGAGTCATGGGCCCGGTGGACTCACGGTGGAGCGACCGATCCGTATCGTGGGCTTTTTTGGACCGAACGGTGAAGGTGCCGAGCTAAGTCATCTACTCTCGACGCAAGGCGGAAGCCTGGACGGGCCATGGACGCTATACCAGACAGGCGATTTCGGCGCGCGGCCGGTCGGCGAGGGCGAGGGGCGGGAGACGCTCGAGGCGCTATTGGCCGGGCGCGACCTGGAGCCGCACGAAATTGCATTCAGTTGTGGCCTTTAGCGCCCGTGAGGGTAGTTATTGGTGAGATAATGGTCTACTGGCTGCCGTGAAAGCTGGGGTTCACACGCGTACACTGGCAGGTTTGACCTGCAACGCGCAGGAACATTCTGGGGGGCTTATGAAAATTCTTGTCACCGGCGGTTTGGGCTTCATCGGTTCTTCGGTCGTTCGTCAGCTTGTCCAGAGCGGCGATCACGAGGTCGTCGTGCTTGACGCGATGACATATGCTGCCTTGCCCGAAGCGGTGGAGTCCTGTGTCGGGACCGGGCGCTACAGGCTTGAGGTGGGCGATATCCGCGATGTGGAGCGCGTGCGCGCTGTATTCGAGTCAGTCAAACCTGATTTGGTGATGCACCTCGCCGCCGAAAGCCATGTGGACCGGTCAATCGACGGGCCCGGAGATTTCATCCAGACCAATATCGTCGGCACATTCAACATGCTCCAGGCGGCTCGTGCCCATCTGGAAACCCTGGATGCGGAGGCGCGCTCCCGGTTTCGCTTCCATCATATTTCAACCGACGAAGTATTCGGGTCCCTGTCTCTGGACGCACCCGGCTTTACCGAAACAACGCGTTACGACCCCCGGTCGCCCTATTCGGCCTCGAAAGCGGCCTCCGACCATCTCGTTCGGGCATGGGGAGAAACCTATGGATTGCCAGTGGTGTTGTCGAACTGCTCGAATAATTACGGGCCGTGGCAATATCCCGAAAAGCTGATCCCGTTGATGATCGCCAAGGGGCGCGACCGATTGAAACTCCCCGTGTATGGCAAGGGCGCGAATGTACGTGACTGGCTTCATGTGGAGGACCATGCCGAGGCGTTGATCCTTATCGCCCAGCGCGGTCAGCTCGGCGAAAGTTACAATGTCGGCGGTGGCGCCGAGCGCACCAACCTGGATGTAGTGCACGCGATTTGCGCTTCGCTTGACGAGCGCTTTCCTGAAGCCCCGCCCCATCGCGAGTTGATCAGCTTTGTCACCGACCGCCCGGGCCATGATTTCCGATATGCGATCGACTATAGCCGGATCGAGCGCGAGCTTGGTTGGCGGCCGAAGCGAACCTTCACTCAAGGGCTTGCCGATACAGTGAACTGGTATCTCGACAACGAAGCCTGGTGGCGCGGCGTCCTTGACAGATCCGGCGGCGGCCAACGGGTCGGCCTGGGAACGGCAGGCAACGGCAAGAGCGCCGAAGGAGCCACAGCATGAAGGGCATCATTCTCGCCGGTGGATCGGGCACACGGTTGCATCCGTTGACCATCGCCCTGTCAAAGCAACTCCTGCCGGTCTACGACAAGCCGATGATCTACTATCCGCTGTCGCTGCTCATGTTGAGCGGGATACGGGAGATACTCGTTATCACCACCCCGCACGACGCAGGGGGGTTCAAGCGCTTGCTTGGTGATGGTTCGGCGTTCGGTGTTGAACTGACCTATGCCGAGCAGCCCTCTCCGGATGGTCTGGCTCAGGCTTTTATCATAGGGCGAGATTTTGTCGGTTCCGACAGTGTCGCCTTGGTGTTGGGTGACAATATCCTCTACGGCACCGGGCTCGGAGGCATACTCACGTCAGCGGCGGGCAAGCAAAGCGGCGCTACGGTGTTCGGTTACCGCGTTCATGATCCGGAGCGTTACGGCGTTGTGGCGTTCGATCAGGATAACAAAGTTACCTCGATCGAGGAGAAGCCGACCCATCCGAAGTCTAACTACGCCGTGATAGGTCTGTATTTCTACGACAATGACGTACTGGATATTGCGGCCGAAGTTGAGCCGTCCGCCCGCGGTGAGCTGGAAATCACTGATATCAACAAGGCCTATCAGGCGCGCGGTGATCTCGGAGTGAACCTCCTTGGTCGAGGCTTTGCCTGGTTCGACACCGGAACGCATAACTCACTACTCGATGCCGGCAACTTCGTGCGTACGCTTTCCGAGCGGCAGGGGGTGCAGATATCGTCCCCCGAAGAAATCGGCTGGCGCCAAGGCTGGCTCTCTGACGATGCACTTCAGCAGGCTTCGGCGCGGTTCGGCAAAAGTGGATACGGTGCGTACTTAGCAGGTTTGCTGAAATAGAATCGAAGACATTCTGCCGCCCTGGAGAAGATCTGTGACCAAAGTAAGCTTCAACGTTCCGAACACAGTGGGCCGCGAGACAGACTATCTTTTGGAGGCTGTTGCCCAAGGCCATTTGTCAGGCGACGGCCCATTCACCAAAAAATGCCATGCTTGGCTCGACAGCCAGATTGGCGGGCACGGCTTGCTTACGCACTCCTGCACAGGCGCGCTGGAAATGGCGTGTCTTTTGGCTGACCTGCAGCCGGGCGACGAGGTCATTCTTCCGTCCTACACTTTTGTGTCCACGGCCAACGCAGTCGCGCTACGCGGCGCGATTCCCGTTTTTGTTGATATTCGTGACGACACGCTCAATATCGACGAGCGCTTGATCGAAGCTGCAATTACCGAGCGGACCAAGGCAGTCATCGTAGTGCACTACGCAGGCGTCGTGGCCGAAATGGATGCGATCAATGCGATTGCTTCGAAGCACGGTCTTTTTGTCATCGAGGATGCCGCACAGGCGCTGTTTTCGACCTATCGCGGTCGGCAGGCAGGCACGTTGTCCGATGCAGCAGCGTTCAGCTTCCATGAAACGAAAAACATTCTGTCGGGTGAAGGTGGGGCGCTGATTGTCCGTGACGAGGCGTTGTTCCATCGGGCCGAAATTATAAGGGAGAAGGGCACAAATCGTAGCCAGTTCTTCCGCGGCGCCATCGACAAGTACACCTGGGTCGACCTTGGGTCGTCCTATTTGCCAAGCGAGCTGGTTGCCGCGTTCCTGTATGCGCAACTGGAGCGGGCCGCCGAAATTATCCAATACCGCCGAGATGTGTGTTCGGCCTACCAGGAGGCGTTCACAGCGCTCGAGGCAAAAGGGCGATTGCGGTTGCCAGTGACGCCGGATCACTGCGAGTCGAACGGGCACATGTTTTATCTGATCCTCAACAATATTGAGGATCGGTCAGCTTTCATCGAAGCCATGAAGGCCGCCGGCATCATGACGCCCTTCCACTATGTGCCGTTACATTCAGCTCCGGCCGGCCGCAGGCTTGGAAGGGTTGAGGGCTCGATGGCAAACACCGATTCACTCAGTGAGAGATTGGTGCGCCTGCCGGTGTACTACGGCGTGAAGGATGAGGTGTCGAGGGTCGTCGAGGTAGCGTTGACGGCCTTGGGGTGAGGTGCCGGGCGGCTCATCCGTTGGGGCGTTGTTGTCGGTTCGCGGCGAAAACCCAGATGTTCAACAGTAGAAAAATTGAGCCGGCAGCGCATGCCATGGCCATTAATTGTGCAATCTGGTGTGGCACTGAAAACGTGTGAAGAAAAACTTGGAGTCCGCCCGCCTGCACGATGTATCCGATGAAGTAGGCTGCGACGTAGCGCGGTGCGGTGTGGGCATGTGTCCTGGCGCGCTCGAATGACCAAAGGGCATTGCCAAGATAGGTCAACACGATGCCGATGGCGTATACGAGCGACGTTGCCACGAGAGGCGGAGTGGCTCCCCAACTCGCCAGAACGAGGTAGAGTCCGAACAGAGCAGTATTGGCAACAATGCCAACCACGCCGTACCGGACCGCGCGTCTGATGAAGGCGATTTCCGAAAGCTATTTCAGAACCAAAGTTGCTCAAACTGAGCGTGACGTCCCGACGAGGCTTTTGCGTAAACCAGTGAAGCGCCACGGCCATCAGAATGTTGTCGTGATTGATCGTCTCGAGTCCTATCGTGCCGCTATGACGCTGATCGGCAATGCTGGTCGTCAGGAGACTGGACGTTGGCTCGACAACCGAGCGGCCGCCCCACCTCCCCTTCTGGTGAAAGGAGCGCGTCATCGGCAAACTTCGGAGCACTGAAACCCCGCAGAAGTTCGTGTCCTCCCGGTCATCCGTTCACATTCACTTTAGTCACGAACGTCACCTAAATCCGAGAGCAACCTTCAAGCAAACCCGATATTTTGCCCTGGCTGCTACGGCAACCCGGTTCTGCGTGATGCCCCGCTTGCCAAGGTTAGGGCGTCAGTATAGCGTAATTGGCGTATTTCCAATATGAACGCCTTTACGGCGCCGCACATCGCGAGATTGCGTTTTGTCCCTTCATCGAGCGACTATCTCGGCTCCTAGCGTCGCCGTACAAGAGGCCTATGATGGCGATGTTGAGATCAGCGTCATCATTCCCGTCTACAAGGGTGAGCCATTCGTCGATGAGCTTTGCTCGCGTCTGCATACGACGCTGAGCGCTATTAACTCTTCCTACGAGATCATTCTTGTTGATGATCGGGCTCCCGACCAGGCTTGGGCGCTCATTGAAAACAATGCGCGTTCCGATGGTCGCGTGAAGGGCATCCGGCTGAGCCGGAACTTCGGTCAACACGCCGCAATTTCTGCTGGAATCGCTCATGCGCGTGCCAACTGGTATGTCGTCATGGATTGTGATCTGCAGGACCCTCCGGAGGCGATTGCCGGACTTTATGATCATGCGCGTGAAAATCCGGTGGATGTCGTTATTGCGGCGCGCAAGTCCTCGGGACTTGGCGCGGGGCGTAATCTTGGGTCGGCTATCTTCAACAGCACGCTTCGTTGGGCGTCTGGCCTCGAGGTTTCCAGCAAGGTCGGCAATTTCCGGATATTCTCCGATCAGGTGGCTCAGGCCTTCCGTCAATATCCGGAACAGCTGCGGCTGTTCCCGGCGATCATGAGTCAATTGGGTTTCGAAAAAGCCTTTCTGGAGTTGGATCGGAACGAGCGAACGATCGGAAAATCCAGCTACAATATTTTGAGCCTCGCCCGACTGGGCGTCGAAACGATCATCGCCTATTCGGAGAAGCCGCTGTGGATAGCAGCGTTTGTCGGGTTCGTGGTGAGCTTCCTGTCCGTCTTGTTCGGTTTGTACACGTTGATCACGTCTTTTTGGTTGGGTGTTGAGGTTCCGGGCTACGCGTCACTGGCAATCCTGCTGACCTTTTTGAGTGGTGCTCAGGTTTCGCTGGTGAGCTTTGTGGGTTTGTACGTCGGGCACACGCTTTCGGAAGTAAAGCGCCGTCCGATTTTCATAGTTGAGCAAGTGATTTAGGTAACTTCGAGTTTTAGGGCCAAGGAGTGGGTGACCCGAGTCCCATTTGGTCCCGCATCAGAATTAAGAGTCTGTCGGACCGGAGGGATTCGGGTCACCATAAGAATACCAAACAACTGGCGCCAGTGCGGGGCTTTGCCGGCAGCGGGCTTCAATGGAAATCGCGACTGTTCGGAATCACCCTGACATTTCTGGGATGGGAGCGGCCGCGCGGGTCGCGGGCAACCGGTCCCTTGGCTTCGTCGGCCCGTGCCACGGCGCCGTCCAGTGCCGCGCGCTGGGCGTCCTCTGACAGCAGGGAGAGATCATCGGTCTTGTCGATCAGGCTGTCGCACACGATGTGAACCACGCCATCGGCCTTTTGTATCCGGCCGGTCACGGCCACCAGTCGCGCGCCCATCACCACGGGCCGGAAGCGATCGAAAACGCGCGGCCAGACCACCAAATTGGCGATGCCGGTTTCGTCCTCGATGGTCATGAAGACAACGCCGCTGGCAGTGCCGGGTCGTTGTCGCACCAACACCACGCCGGCGGTTTTCACCCAGCGGCCATGAGGGCGCTCATTGGCCTCGCTGGTTGTCACCAGGCCAAGCCGGCCATGCGCCTCGCGCAGGAAGGCCATGGGGTGGGCTTTCAGGGACAGGCCGGTGGTCTGATAGTCCTGAAGCACATGTTCCGACAGCGGCATTTGCGGCAGGCCGGCTTCGGTTTCATGGCCGAAAGCGCTGACATCGGCGCTGTCGAACAAGGGCAGGCCGCGATCCCGCGCCCCGCCGCGCACGGCCCACAAGGCCGCGCGCCGGTCCAACCCCATCGAGCGGAAAGCATCGGCGGCGGCGAGCTTTTCCATCATGCCGCGCCCCAACCCGGTGCGGCGGCGCAGGCCGGCTGGATCATCGAAGCCGGGTCCGCGGCGTTGCATCACGACCGCCGCTTCTTCCTGGCGCATCCCGTCGATCTGGCGAAAGCCCAGGCGCAGGGCGAAACCGCCGGCTTCGCACGGTTCCAGCGTGCAGTCCCAATCGGAATAGTTCACGTCCACACCGCGCACCTCGACACCGTGTTCACGCGCATCGCGCACCAATTGCGCTGGCGCGTAAAAACCCATCGGCTGGGCGTTCAGGATCGCCGCCGCAAATATTTCGGGGTGATGGCATTTCAGCCAGGACGAGACATAGACCAGGAGGGCAAAACTCGCGGCGTGGCTTTCCGGAAAGCCGTATTCGCCGAAACCCTTGATCTGGTTGAAGCAGGCGGCAGCAAATTCCGGCGCATAACCGCGTGCCACCATGCCATCGACCATTTTGGTCTCGTAATTGGCGATCGTGCCCATCTTGCGGAAGGTTGCCATTGCCCGGCGTAGACCATTGGCCTCGTCGGGTGTGAATTTGGCGGCATCAATGGCGATCTGCATCGCCTGTTCCTGGAACAGCGGTACGCCCAGCGTGCGACGGAGGATTTGCGCCAACTCGTCCGGCGGGCCGTGATCGGGAGACGGGCTGGGAAAACGCACCGGTTCCAGCCCTTTGCGGCGACGCAGATAGGGATGCACCATATCGCCCTGGATCGGTCCCGGGCGCACGATGGCGACCTCGATTACCAGGTCATAGAAATTGCGGGGCCTCAGCCGTGGCAGCATGGTCATCTGCGCCCGGCTCTCCACCTGGAACACGCCGACGCTGTCGGCCCGGCACAGCATGTCGTAGACCGCCGCGTCGCCGTCGGGGATCGAGGCGAGGTCCCACGTCTCGCCCTTGTAAAGCGCCAGCATGTCGAAGGCCTTGCGGATGCAGCTCAGCATGCCCAGCGCCAGCACATCCACCTTCATGATGCCCAGCGCGTCGATATCGTCCTTGTCCCACTCGATGAAGGTGCGTTCCTCCATGGCGGCATTGCCGATGGGCACGGTCTCGATCAACGGCCCTTGGGTCAGCACGAAACCGCCGACATGCTGGGATAAATGGCGTGGAAAACCGATGAGTTCGCTGGCAAGCTGGATTGCCTGGCGGATCACCGGCTTGTCCGGGTCAAGCCCGGCCTGACGGATATGGTCAGCACTCACCTTGCTGCCCCAACTGCCCCAGACCGTGCCCGTCATCGCCGTCGAGATGTCCCGGGACAGTCCGAGTGCCTTGCACACATCCCCCACGGCCGAACGCGGGCGATAGGAGATCACCGTTGCCGTCAACGCAGCGCGGTGCCGACCATAGCGGCGATAGACATACTGGATCACCTCCTCGCGCCGTTCATGTTCGAAATCGACGTCGATATCGGGTGGCTCCCGCCTTTCCTTTGACAGGAAGCGCGCGAACAGGAGTGAAGAATTGGCCGGGTCCACACTGGTGATGCCGAGGCAGTAGCAGACCGCCGAATTGGCCGCCGATCCCCGCCCCTGGCAGAGAATGCCCTGGCCACGTGCCCAGGCGACAATGTCGTGCACGGTCAGGAAATAGGCCGGATAGTCGAGATCTTCGATCAGGGCGAGTTCATGCTCGATCAGCGCGCTGACTTTGGGCGGAATGCCTTCGGGATAGCGTTTGCGGGCGCCTTCCCAGGCCAGGTCCGTCAGGTGGTGTTGCGGCGTCCGGCCTGGCGGAACCGGCTCGTCGGGATAGGTATAGGAGAGTTCGTCCAGGCTGAATTGACACAGCGAGGCGATTTCGCAACTGCGGACCAGTGCTGCCTCATATCCCTTGAACAGGCGGGCCATTTCCTGGGGCGGTTTGAGGTGGCGTTCGGCATTGGCTTCGAGCCGGAAGCCGGCGCTTTCAATGTCGCAGCCTTCGCGGATGCAGGTCAGCACGTCCTGCAGCGGCCGCCGGGCGGGCGTGTGGTAGAGCGCATCCTGCGTCGCCACCAACGGCACGCCGGTCCGCTCGGACAGGGCGGCCAGCGCGCCGAGACGGGCACCGTCCCCGCCGCCCATGCGGTGGATGGCGGCCAGGTAGAGGCGGTCTTCCCAATGCGCCCTGAGGCGCAGGAGCAGGGGTTCAAAATCCGGATCGGGATCCGCTGGCGGAATGGCGATGAATATTTGGCCCTCGGCATGGGCGAGGATGTCGGCCAGGCTGATATGGCATTCACCCTTGGGCACCTCGCCCATCTTGCCCTTGGACAACAGGGTGGAAAGACGGCCATAGGCGGCCCGGTCGGTGGGATAGCAGACCAGGTCTGGCCCGTCAGTGGGACGCAGGCGGGCACCGACCAGAAGTTTAAGTCCGTGTTCGCGCGCCGCCAGATGCGCCCGCACCACGCCGGCCAGCGTGTTGATGTCACAAATTCCCAGCGCTTCGAGGCCGAGCTCCTTTGCAGCCAGCACCATTTCCTCGGCATGGGAGGCGCCGCGCAGGAAGGAAAAATTGCTCAGCGCAATCAGCTCGGCATAGGCGGGGGCTGCGGTCATGCGAACAGCCCGTGCACATACCAGGCAGGCGGCCCGCCGCGGCCATCGCCATAAAGGCCTTCACGGAAGATCCAGTAGCGGCGGCCCTGCATGTCCTCGACCCGGTAATAATCCCGCGCCCGGCTTGGCCGGGGCGGCGGTCGCCACCATTCCGGCGCGATGCGTTCCGGCCCGTCGGCCCGGCGTACCTGGTGGATGATGCGGCGCCAGACAAAACGCATGGGCGGGCCGTCGGGGACTTCTGCGATCACCTCCAGGGTTTCGGGACGTTCGAACAGGCGGATCGGACGTGGCGCCTGGCCGGCCGGGATCGCTCCGCGCCAATCGGGCAGATCACCGTCGTAAAGGCTCAAGGCTTCGGCCCGTTCCGGCAGATGGCTGGCGACGGGTTTGAGAATGCGCACTACCCGGTCGCCCAAGCGGGCCGTGATCCGGTCTGCCAGCATCGAGATGGCGGCCAGGTCCGGGGCTTCACCCTCGAAATCTGCACCGAAGCCGCGGGCCACGACCGTGACCGGCCCGGTCCGCGCCGCTTCCAGTTCCAGCAATTCAATGCCGAAACCCGGATCAACCTGCTCCAGCCGGTCCCGGAACAGGCGCAGGATATGAGCGGGATCGCACACCGGTCGTGCTGCACCGACCGTCAGCTGCGTCACGCTTTGATCGACCCGAAAGGCGGCCAGTCGGAAGCTGCGGGCCCCCTCACCATGCTGGTTCAGCCGTTCGCACAGGGCCGGGGCCAGTCGCTCCAGTCCGGCACGCACCCCGTCCAGGTGCAAAAGCGGCTCCAGGCAGGGCAGGCGAACGGCATGATCCGGCGCCGGGCGGATCGGATCCAGCGGTTCGGTCCGTCGGCCCAATGCCTGGTCGAGCCGGATCAGGACCGCTTCCGCTGCCTGCCGCGAGCTGAAGCGCCGGGCCAGCGCCTTGCGGTCAATGTCATAGAGCTGGCCGATCCGGGTCAGGCCGAAGCGGCGCAACAGGGTCAGTGTTTCGTCGGTCAGGCGCAGCCCGGCCATGGCCAGGCCCCGGAGGCCGTCGTGCAGGTCCGGCGTGTCCAGACAGGTTCGATCCGCGTCCTCATGCGCCAGCGCCCAAGCTGCTCCGGGGGTCGGTGCCAGGCCCAGTCGTGCTGTCAGTCCGCCACGGGCCAAACTGCCGGCAATGTCCGCCAGCATGGCCGTTTCGCCGCCGAACAGGTGTGCTCCACCGGTTATATCGACCAACAGGCTGTCATCGCCCCAGATGGCGAGACTGGGCGACCAGCGCTCCATCCACAGGGCGAGCGCTTTCAGCGCCCGGGCATCGGCATCCCGGTCGACCGGTTCGGCCATCAGATCCGGTGCGCGGGCGCGGGCATCGGCAAAGCGCTGGCCCGGCTCGACGCCCTGATCCTGTGCGGCAGCGTTGGCGGCGACTACGCGCAGCCCGGCCGGTCCGGTTTCGGTCAGGACGAAGGGCGGCGTGACGGAGGGTTCCGTCCTGTGTGGCCCCGCCTTATCCTGTGCGTCGCCAGCCGACACTGCCGCCGGCAAGGGCCGGGCCGAGCCGGCGCGGCTGCGGCCGAGGCGTTGCAGTGGCCAGTCCGGAAACCAGACGCAGACATGGCGTCTCATCATGAAGCTCCAGATAGAAATCCCGTCCCGCCTCGCCCGGCCGCAGGCGGGACTTCTCCAGCACTGCGCGCCAGGCCGGCCGCCCCGGGGCGCGCTGATCATGAGGGTCGGGCATGGAGGGTTGGGCCGAAACCCGCCAACGCCCGTGTGCGGCCGTCGCCCCCGACCGCTTGTGGGGAAACATCAAGACCAGGGGCACGCCGCTGTCCTGACTGGCCAGGACCAGGCGCCGCGCCGCGGTGAAATCCATGTCGTCCAGCTCGGCCACCACGGCGGCCAGGGCCTTGTCCCGCGCGCCTTCTTCAACGGCTCGCAAAGCCTCCATCCGGTCGCGCGCCTCGACCAGCAACAAGCGTCCCGGATCGAGCCCGGCCGCGACCAGGCCCTGGCCGCAAACCCGCCCGTGCTCCAGGCTGAGCGTCCGCTGGCGCACCCACAGGCTGACACCCGGTCGCCCCGCATCGCGCAGGGCCGCCAGGGCGAAACCTGTCAGGGCCGGGAAATCCCCGAACCCCGCTTCCACCAGCTCATGCATTCCGGCCCGCCCCAATCCGAAGGGAAAAGGGGGCGAAGCGGCCTCAGGGGCCTCGGAGGTAATCGGTTGGCGGAACATTGTTCTGTTTTTGTTCCAAAGCCGAAAAGAGTCAAGCAGAGTCCGATCCGACCACCCCGGATTGCCGACAAGTTCATGAATTCAAACGAGCAAGATTGGCCCGGACCATACCGGTCCAGATATTTGCTGTGTGATTGTCAAAGGGCCATCTGACTTGGACACGCAGCGCGGCTGATCGGGTACCTTGCGTCGTCAGCCCGTGCGGGCGACGATGACAGTCTTGTGTCAGGCGTGGTCTGGCGTGCGGGTCCGGTGTGCGGGCCAACGGGGAAAGCGTTTGTGGCGGGCAAGGTCGCAAACGTGGGGCTTGGTCGTGGCCGTGAGTGACGCGTTCAATGTCGAAAGTCTGTATCGCGAGCATGGCTCGCGCCTGCGCTGGATTGTGCGCCGCATCGTCAAGAATCCGCAGGATGCTGACGACATCACCCAGTCGGCCTTCGAGCGCTTGTTGAAGACTGATGTCGAGGCGCGACCGGTGCGCGATGAATCGGCCTTCCTCACCACCATCGCGACAAATCTGGCGCGCAATCATCTGCGCCACCGCAATACCGTGCAGCGCCATTCCGAAAGCGTCGCGCACCATTATACCGACGTGTTCGTGCAATCGCGCACGCCGGCTGAAAGTGCGATGCCGAACGAGGCACGCGAACAGGCGTTGCAGGCGGCCATCCGCAGCCTGCCGCCGAAATGCCGGACCGCTTTCGTGCTGTGCAAGTTGAAAGGATTGACCTATCAGCAGGCCGCCGAGCGCATGGGCGTGTCATCGCACATGGTCAAGAAACACATTCAACGCGGCATGGCGCTGTGCGCTGCGCGTCTGCAATCCGGGGACAAACCCGGAAGCAATACCACAGGGGCTGGGAATGATGCCGGTTGATCCGACGTCCGATATTCACCACGACGCGGCTGGCTGGGCCATCTGGCTGCAGGCCGGGGCGCCGTTCGACCCTGAGCGCCAGGCGGCGCTGGAAGCCTGGCTGGAGGTCGATCCTCGCCATGGCGAGGCCCTGTCGGCTTGCCTCGATCTTGACGCGGCGCTTGAGCAGATGCGGTTCGGCGGTTGGGCCGAGGACCTGATCGCTGAAGTCGAGGCCGAGCTGGATCACGTCGCGCCTGCGCCACGTCCTGCCGGTATCGTTGCCGGCCTGGGATGGAGGCCGCTCGCCCTGGCAGCCTCGATCCTCCTGCTGTTGGCCGTGACCCCCTTCCTGGTCGGCCCGCTTCTGGTCGGCACACCGACGGCGCCGGTCGAACAGGTTGTCGCCGAAGCCTTCTCGACCGAACGCGGGGAAATGCAGACCCGGGTCCTGGCCGACGGGTCCACCGTCACATTGAATACCGGTTCGCGTATCGAGGTCAGTTTCAGCGACCGCGAGCGCCGTATCGTTTTGCCGCGCGGTGAGGCCCTGTTCGAAGTTTCGCACGATCCGTCACGCCCCTTCATCGTCGCGGCGGGCGGGTATGAGGTGCGGGCCGTCGGCACCGCGTTCAACGTCTATACCCGTGCTGACGGGCGCACGATGGTCACCGTTGTCGAAGGGATCGTGCAGGCGCGCGATACGGTTGCCCAGGCGAATCCGGCCCTGTTGCATGCCGGCGACCAGGTTGAATTGGCCCCGGGGGCGCCACTGCCGACACCGCAACGGGTCGATGCCGACCTGGCCGTGGCCTGGCGCTCCGGCCGGCTTGTGTTCGACGGGCGGCGCTTGGCAGATGTCGTCGACGAGTTCCGGCGCTATGGGGATATTGCCGTCGAATTTGCCGATCCGGATGTTGCTGAAATTGCCGTGTCCGGCGTGTTCGACCCGCGCGACAGTGACGCATTCTTTGCGGCACTCGACCGGATGGGCCCGGTCGGGATTGATCGCGATGTCGACCGGATCCGGCTTTACAGTTCCAATGAGTGACGGGCGGGGAGGTGCCACTGCACACCCCGGGGACGGGCCCGGACAGGTTTGAGGGGACGGCATGCGCGTCAGGCGGTCAGGTCTGAGCTTCGCTGCCCGGCTGTTGGCTGGCGCGGCCATGAGCCTTGTTCTGGCGCCGTGTGCTATGGCGCAGGCCGACACGCCGGCCAGCGCTGAAGCGGGCCGAGAAACCCGCATCCTGTTCGACATTCCGGCGGGGCCGCTCGCCAACGCGTTGCGTCGCTACTCCATCCTCACCGGCCGCCAGCTCCTGTTCGAATCGCGTCTTGTCGAGGGGCGTCGCGTGGCGGCCCTGCGGGGTCTGGCAACGCCCGGCGAGGCACTTGATGAATTGTTGGCCGGCACCGGCCTGCAGGTTGACCGGGTCGATGCCCGCACCGGGGTCCTGTCAGTCTCGGTACCGGTATCGACATCACCTGATGTGGCGACGGGTCTGCCCGTCGAGGCGGCCCGGGTTGTTGAAAGCCGACCTGTTGGTTGGTTGACCTTGTCCGGCACCGCAGTTCCGGCTGATCCGGGCGAGGTTATCGTGGTGACCGGGTCCCGCTTTGCCCGCTCCAATCTGACGGCGGTGACGCCGGTCTTCGTCTTGGGTCGCGCCGAGATGGAAGCCTCCGGAGCCTATGAAATGGGGGCGCTGCTGGCGGCACAGTCTCCAGCGACACTCGAGTTCTCGGGACAATCGACGCATCTGAGCGCCCAGAATGCAGGCCTCACATCGGTCGGCTTGCGGGGGTTGGGAACGACCCGGACCCTGGTGCTGATCGACGGGCGTCGGACTGTGTCCAACAGCGGCAATGCCAGTCGTTTCGGATCAGGTTCCATCCCGGTCGAGTTTGTCGAACGGGTCGAGATCACAACCGGCGGTGCGTCGGCGCTGTACGGCTCAGATGCCATCGCCGGCGTGGTCAATTTCGTGCTTCGCGACGGTATCGACGGCGGTTCGGCGCTTTTCCAATCGGGTTTGACCGAAGATGGTGGCGGTGCCTTTTCGGTTGGGGCCATGACCATAGGACGCGCGTTTGCGGCCGGCCGCGGCCATGTGCTTGCCAACCTCACGATCGATCAGGTCGGCCGCATCGGCGGCGACCAGCGGGACTGGGCGCAGGCCGATATCGCTCTTTCCAATGACGGCACGCAATTGGAGGCGGACCGCAGCACCTACACGTCCGGTGGTCGCTTCATTGGTTATGATTTCTGGTTTGATGAATCCGGTCTTCAGCAGGGGTTTGACCCGGACCTGGACAGTGTCTCGATCCGGCCCGAAGCCACGGTCAGCTTGCCGCGCGAGCGTCAGATGCTGTCGTTGAAGGCCCGCTATGATTTGGCAGATCATGTCGAACTCTTTGCGACGGCCCTCATTTCACGCAGTCAGAGCCGGGCGACACGCGAAGCGCAGACGGCTTATTACGGGCAGGATTTTGGTCCCGACCGGGTCGATATCGGCCGTATCGCGCTGGATAATCCTTTTGTGCCTGAAGCGATCCGTGATGCGGCGCTGGCCGACGGGCTGAGCGGTATCACCTGGCGTCGACGCTTTACCGAATTGGGGCCGGAATATCGCGATATTGACCGCGCGACCGACCGTTTCTGGGCTGGGCTCACGGGGCAGGCGGCGGGCTGGGACTGGGAGGCCTATGTCGGCCATGGGCGCTACACCCAGATCCAGTTGCGCAGCGGCGAACTCAACTATCGCCATATCCAGAACGCACTCGATGTCGAGCCGGTCGCCGGCGGAGCGGGCGGCTATCAATGCCGCGACAGCGCCGCCCGGCTCGCCGGCTGTGTGCCACTCGACATGTTCGGCGTCGGTTCGATCAGCGCTCAAGCCGCGGACTATATCCGAGCGACCGACCGGCTCGATATTGATGTGCGCCAGGATACATTCGGTGTCACGCTGACCGGCGAGGCCGTTTTTCCCGGCTTGGGCGCCATACCCTTGGCCCTGGGCGTCGAGCACCGACGTGACCAGCAGCATACGGTCGGTGATCCGGTCACCCAGTCGCGTGATACCGGTTATGTCGATGTGCCGGACCTGGATGCGGCCGTGGATGCAACGGAAGCCTTTTTCGAAACCTCCCTGACGCTGTTGTCCGGGCGACCGATGATTGAGCATCTCGGTGTCGAATTCGCGGGGCGATTGGCCCGCTACGACATTGAAAGTGTTGGCGGGGTCGGCAGTTTCCGGCTTGGCGCCAGCTGGGTGGTGTCACCCGGTTTGCAAGTGCGCGCCCAGATCGCCAATGCCCAGCGGGCGCCGGGCATGAATGAGTTGTACTCGCCGCCGCGCGGCGATTACGACAGCGTGTCCGACCCATGCGACGGCGTCACACCGGCATCGTCCGGCACTGTGGCAGAGAATTGCCGCGCCGATGCCCGTATTGCCGCCGTGATCGCAAGCGACGGCGTTTTCACGCAGAGTGGCAGCAGCGTCTATGCGCCCAATTCCGGCAATCCCGATCTCACCGAAGAGGGCGCGCAGAGCTGGAATCTCGGTTTTGTATTTACACCACCGCAGCGTCCCGGCTTCTCGCTGATGCTGGACGCCTATGATATCCGCGTTGACGGGGCGATCTCATCGCTGAGCAGCCAGTCGCTGCTGCGTGAATGTTACGGCGCGACAAGCCTGCCTGCCGCGAACGCCTATTGCGACACGATTGAACGATCCCAGTCCGGCCAATTGGTCGCGATGCTCAATCGCACCGATAATCTGCATGCGCTCACATCAAGCGGCGTCGATATGCGTATCCGCGAGGGCTGGCGTGTCACGGATGGCTGGTTGCATGGCGACTGGAATGCGCAACTTCTCTACGCCTACACCCATCGCCTGCAGCAGGAGTTCGCGCGCACGGATGGTTCGGTCCAGATCAATCGCTGGGACGGGGAGGTCGGCACGCCGACGCATCGTTGGGCCGGCTCGCTGACCTGGGAGCGCGGTGACTGGCAATTGCAATGGCGCGCCCGCTATGAGGGGGCCGGTCTGGACAGTCATGATCGCGCTGCCGCAGGCGATACCGATGGCCAGCTCTTCCTGGCGGTGGATCCCTGGCTGCAACACGATGTGTCGGCCCGCATCGATCTCGCCGACGGCTGGCGGTTGTTCGGCGGGATCAACAATGTCTTTCATGACTATGGTCCCTTCCTTCCCAGTGGCACCGACAGCGGCGACCGGCGCAATTTCAACCCGGCCTATGATGTCGCGGGACGCACGGCTTATCTGGGTTTGAGGCGCAACTGGTAGTCCCTCCGCCGGTCAAGGCCGGACGGAATTTCACAAAAATGTCGCTGTGCAGGTACCCGACCCGCGCGCTGGCGTGTCTCCCCTAGACAGGCGTGTTGACCCGCCGTCGAGGGGACGGCGTGGCATGCGACGAGGGGAGTATCCGATGCGGGAGTTGAAACGAGTGAGCCGGGCAACAACGCGCGGGGCGCTGATGGTTGGCGCGGCGATGTCTGCAATCATGTTGGCAAGCACGGCCGGCTTGGCGCAACAAACCGGTGAGACGCCGGCAGGGGCCAATCAGGATGACACGATTGTCGTCACCGGATCGCGTATCCGCCGGACCAATGCCACGACGGCAATCCCGACGCAGATTTTCACGACCAATGACATTGTCGAGTCCGGCACGGTTGATGTCGGCGAGCTGCTGGCAGCGATGCCGGGCGTTGATGCCGACCTGTCGCCGGAAAACTCCGAGCTCTCGATCCAGAATTCAGGCCTGTCGACGGTCAATCTGCGCGGCCTTGGCGCTGATCGCACCCTGGTGCTGATCAATGGCCGCCGAGCCGTCTCGAACTCGGGCAATGGCGAGCGGGTCAGCCTGCAAACCATCCCGGCCGGTTTTGTTCAGTCGATTGAAGTCACAACGGGCGGCGCCTCCGCGATTTACGGATCGGATGCGATTGCCGGTGTTGCCAACATTATCCTCGAGCGTGATTTCGACGGTATCGAAGTGAATGCCCGTTACGGTTTTGCCGACGCCAGTGGCGAAGAGGAAACCACGGTCGAACTGACGATGGGCCGCAATTTCGACAATGACCGCGGCAATATCATGTTCGGCGCCAGCTATGACCATGAAACCCCGATCTATGCCGACGAAACGCGTCCGGATTCGCTCCGTTTTGACGACTGGTCGGGCAATGGCGAGTTCAACGATATCTACCTGTCATCCTATATTCCGGGGGGGCGGTTTGAGAGCGATGACGCCTGGAATGTCGATGGTGTTTGGTACAATGACCAGTCTCTGGCCCCGAATGACGGTCGCAATCCCAGTGTCGGTTTCGAGACCGACCTTGATGGGTTCAATTTCCGCCCGGGCCGCACCCTGTCGCCGGAAGTCACAGCTTATACGGCAGCGTTGGCAGGCCGCTACGAGTTTGACAATGGCGTTGAAGCGACCGCCGACTTCCTCTGGTCACGTGTCGACAGCCTTTATGAGGGGTCGTACGAAAGTGCGATCTATTCCACCGATGTCGGCCCGTTGGGCAATACATTCGACATTGGCCAGATCGCCAGCAATCACCCCTTCATACCGGCGGCCGTCGAAGAGACACGCTCCGGCTCGGTGAGCTGGTATCGTCGCTTCGTCGAAGTGGGGCAGGAAACCCGTGACAATGAGCGTACGACGGCCCGTGCTGCATTCGGCCTTGCCGGCGACCTGGGTGAGACTTGGCGCTGGCAGACCTTCGCCACTTATGGACGGTTTGAGCAGAACCAGATCCAGGGCAATAATCTCAACTATCTCAACATCCACCATGCGCTCGACATCGAGTCGGACGGAAATGGCGGCTATCAATGTGTCGATGCCGGCGCCCGGGCTGATGGCTGCGTTCCGCTCGACATTTTCGGTGAGGGATCGATCACGCCGGAAATGGCTGACTACATCCGGATTGCCGGCCATGTGCAGCAAATCCGCGAACAGACGGTTCTGGGCGGCTCTGTCGACGGCGATCTGTTCGAGATGCCGGCCGGCACGGTTGCGGCGGCGTTCGGCATTGAATGGCGTGAAGAGAGCCAGGACACCAATGTCGACGCGATCATTCTGGAAGAGACGACCAGCCTCTCGGTCGTCCCGGAAATCGAGGCCAGCTTCGATGTGGTTGAAGCCTTCGCCGAGCTGGAAATTCCGCTGTTTTCCAATGTGACCGCCCAGCTGGCCGGTCGCGTCGCGGATTATTCCACCATCGGCACGATCTATTCCTACAATGCGGGGGGCTATTGGGAACCGACTGACAGCCTGCGCCTGCGCGGTCAGTATTCCCGCTCGCAACGGGCGCCGACGATCACGGAAATCTTCTCGGCTCCGCGTCAGGACTCCGACAGCCTGCTCGACCCGTGTGACGGGTTGATGCCGGATGGCAGCGGTGTGACGCCGCCGGCCGGAAGTGACTTCAGTGCCGCAACGATTTCTGCGAACTGTCTTTCTGAAGCGGGCATCCAGGCCTATTTCGCCGATCCCAACAATGCCGGTCAGCCCTTCGAGTTCGACGGCTCGGTCAATGGTCCCAATGCCGGCAATCTGAATGTCCGTGAAGAAACGGCCGATACCTTCACGGTTGGCGCGGTCTGGGCTCCGAGCTTCGCTGAAGACCTCTACATCATCGTGGACTACTACAATATCCGCGTTGAGGATGCGATCGGTTCGATCTCGACCCAGACCACGGTCGACCTGTGTTATGGCGCGGCCGATTTCCCGAACAACCGTTTCTGCGATGTCATCACCCGTGACGCCTCGGACGGCCGGGTTGTGGAGGTCATCAATCGCCAGGAAAACCTCAACGAGCTGCTCTCCGAAGGCATTGATGTCTCGGTGATGTGGGACTTCGAGGTCGACAGCCTGCCGGGTGAATTCGGTCTGGACCTGCGCTATTCGCGCTCGCTGGCCGATGAGTTCGAGTTTGTCGGTGAGGCCGGTCAGCCGGTCCGCGAAGACTCCAACGGCTCCATGTATGATCCGACGCATGAAGCCCGCGCCCGCCTGTCCTGGAGCGAAGGCGGTTTCTACGCCTCCTATACGCTGCACTACGAGTCTGGTGGCATTGACGATCTCGACGTCGATCCGACCGACCCGCTCTATTTCGTGGCGGATGACCAGTTCCGGTCCAATGTCTATGCCCGCTACCGCTTCGACAATGACTACCGGACGAGTGTCTATGCCGGTGTCACGAACTTGTTCGATGAAATGGGTCCCTTCATGCCGGGCAATTTCGCGAGCGGTTCGAGCTCGAACATCAACTCGCCGCAAAACTCCCTCGTCGGGCGGCAGTTCTACTTCGGTATCCGCAGCGAGTTCTGATCGCGCTGCCAACCGGTTCCTCCGGTGACGCCCGTCCCGATCCGCCCTGCGGCGGTCGGGGCGGGCGGATCCGCTTCGCGCAGATGGCCTGCGCGCCAATTCTTTCCCGACATTCCTGCGGAGTCTGACATGATCCGATCAACCGTCCTGGCCAGCCTGGCCTTTGCGGGCTGGCTGAGCTGTGCCTTGCCGCAGGCCGCTTTCGCGCTCGCCGATGACAATCGCTTGGTGGCCCTCAATCCCGCAGCGGCCACCGAGCGGCGTGACATGACGCCCGTCGACATGATCGAGTTGCCCCGCCTGGATGGTATTCGCGTGTCACATGATGGTCGGTCCGCCCTGGTTCAGCGCGTCAGCACGGATTGGGCCGAAGACGAGAACGAGACCGGCTATTGGCTCTGGCAGCAGGGCCAGACCGGCCTGGTCCACCAACCGGATCTCGACGCCGCTGATCGCGTTGTCTTTTCACCCGATGGGCGGCGCATAGCTGCCGAGATCGCGCCGGAAGGCAGCAGCAATGACGAAGTCTATATCCGCGATCTCGACGGTGGCGAGCTGGAGCGTCTGACCCGTCATCCCACGGCCGTCCGCTCGATCACCTGGTCTCCGGACGAGCTGTTCGTCTATTACATCGCCAGCGATGCCCGCTCCGAGGCCGAGCGCGAGCGGCGCAGCACCACGCATATTGTTGATCCCTACTATGAATCGACGCGTCGGCGGCATCTCTGGCGGGTGCGCGTGGACAGCGGCGTGCGTCAACAGGTCACCCAGGGTGAACTCCATGTTCGCGGCTATCACCTTGCGGCCAATGGCGCGATCCTGGTCCGGGTTTCGACCGAAACCCATCCCGATGCGACCTATCAGAGCGAATTGATGGTGGCGACCGGGCCCAGCGAGCCTTTCCGTCGCGTCACGTCGAACAATTGGCCGGAAAGCAATGCCCGCCTGTCGCCGGATGGTCGCCGGATCGCCTATCGCGCCCGACTGGGCCAGGGCGGGCTTGATTACGTGCAGGAAAAACTGGTCGTGCTCGATCCTGAGAGCGGCGTCACCCGCGTGCTGGCGCCGGACGCCAGTTGGGAAGTCGACGGATTCGCCTGGTTGCCCGGCGGCGAAAGCCTGGTCGTTGCGGTCCGTGACGGCGTCCGCTCCGGCCTGGTGCGTGTCGATGTCGATGCCGGCAGCCTGACTGTGATCTCGCTCGAGGACCGGGCCTTGGCCGATTGGTCATTGGCGGATGACACCGGCGAGGTGCTGGCGCTGTTTCAGACCGAAGCCAGCAATGGTGACCTCTGGCGTGTGACCCCGGACGGGGAGAGCGAACGTCTCACGACGATCGGTGCGGCGACGGTGTCGGCGTTCAACCGGCCGCAGCAACAGCGCGTCGAATGGCGCAGTCATGATGGCGCGGTGATTGAGGGTTTTTATTTTCCGCCCCTGCGTGCTGGCGATGGTCCGCCGCCGCTGGTCGTCCAGATCCATGGTGGCCCACGCTCAAGCGACCAGTTCGGCCAATGGAAATGGTCGCGCTATGTGCCGGTGCTCGCGGCTGAGGGCTATGCTGTCCTGTGGGTAAACTACCGCGGTGGTGTCGGTTATGGCGATGAATTCATGCGTGGCATGCACGGAGAATACTTCGCCCATGCCGACCGGGATGTGCTGGCGGGTGCCGATCATCTGGTGGCGTCAGGTCTGGCGGATCCTGACCGGATGATCATTTCCGGCTGGAGTGCCGGCGGCCACATGACCAATCGACTGATCACCCAGACCGACCGGTTCGCGGCGGCGATGAGCGGTGCCGGGGCGGTCGATTGGGCGGTGCATCACCTGACCAGTGATGTCCGCGGTGCCCGCCGACTCCTGTTTGACGCCGATGTCTGGGCTGAAGGCGCCTATGACCGCGCCTTTGTGCCGCAATCCCTGTTGCGCGATCTGCATGCGGTGACCACGCCGACCCTGATCTTCGCCGGTGAAGATGATGAGCGTGTTCACCCGTCGCAGTCGATTATGCTCTATCAGGCATTGCGGAACCTGGGAGTTGAAGCGCGTTTCTACCTGGTGCCTGGCGAAGAGCACAGTTTCAGCGCGCCGCGTCACCGCCTGTTCCGGCTCAATGCCGAACTGGACTGGTATGGCCGGCATACCGGTGGCCCTGACCGCGACTGGCAGGCGCCGCCTGTCCCGCTGGCGGATGACTGACAGCTTCAATCGGGTTCATACCTGCGGGGTGATCGGCGGCAGCGGGAAGGCGGTCAGCAATGAGGTGGCGACGCGGGCCATCACCCGACGGGACGCATCACGCGTGAGGTCCTGCTCGACCCGCAAGCGTCGCCAGAAGCTGAAGCTGGTGACCGCGTGCAGAGCTTCGAATAATTCGTCCGGCAAGCGCCCGTCGGGATTGAGAACGGCCTGCAGGCGCTCGCGCTCCAGCCGGAGCAGATAGTTGTAGTCATCTTCCAGGGCGGCATAGGCATGCCGCTTTGCCTCGGACGCCAGCAGGAAGGGTTCGAGGTCGGAGAAGATCGCGGCCCGATTGGCCAAGAGATGCGCCAGTCGCGCCGCGCGGTCATTGGTGCCGAGGTCGGTCAGCGTACGTGGCTGGAACTCATCGTGCAGCACTGTCGTCAGCTCGCGATAGAGCGCCCCCATGTCCTCGAAACAGCGATAGACGGTACGCAGCCCGACGCCGGCTTTTGCCGCGACATCAGGCGCGCTTGGCGCGGCCACGCCTTCGCGAACCAGTTCCTTGAAAGCATGGATGATTTTCAGGCGGTTGCGGGCGCGTCGCGCCTTCCGGCCATCGTCCTCATCGGCTGCGTCCTGCACCATGCCCAAGGCTCCGAAATAAATTGACACTTATAGTGCCAATTTATAGGGTCTCGGCCCATGAATGCAACCAGCCATGCGGGAGGCAAGGTGATGCCGCGTGTACTTCGGGTGACCCTTTTCGGGCTCGGTGTCCTGACGGTCATCCTGGGCATATATGTGATCGGCATATTCCAGGGTTGGCATGGCCGCACCCGCGGCCCCGGCGAGATCGTCGGTACGGAGATACCAGCCGAAATCATTGCCGAACGGCGCTCGGCCCAACGCGCGCAGCAAGCCGCACTCGGGGTTGATCCGGGGACCGAAATCCTGTTCGGCGATTTGCATGTGCATTCGACCTTCTCGACCGACGCCTTCGTCTGGGCATTGCCGCTTCTGCGTGGGGAAGGTGCCAACCCGCTCGCTGATGCTTGTGATTTCGCGCGCTATTGCTCGGCGCTCGATTTCTGGGCGATCACCGATCATGCCGAGGCGCTGACGCCGGCACGCTGGGCACAATCCCTGCAGAGCATGCAGCAATGCGAAGCCCAGTCGAGCACGGGCATTATTCCCGACGTGGTGCCCTTCATGGGGTTCGAATGGACCCAGGTGGCGCCGCTTCCGGAGGATCATTACGGGCACAAGAATGTCATCTTCCGAACGCTTGACCCGGACGAGATTGCGGCCCGGCCAATCGCCGCTGCGGGCACGACAGTGCGGGTCTTGCGGGACAATGCGCGCGGCCTGCTGCCGCAACAAATCGTCTTTCTCGATCTGGAAAACCGGCAGGACTATTATGATTTCGGGCGATTTGTGCAGGAGGTCCGCGACACGCCGCTGTGCGACCCTGACATCGCGTCCGGCGACCTGCCGCGTGATTGTTATGAAATGGCGGCGACGCCCGGAGAGTTGGTGACCCGTCTTGAAGCCCAGGCGCTCGACCCACTCATCATCCCGCACGGCTCGGCATGGGGGCTCTATACACCGCCCGGGACCAGTTGGGACAAGCAGCTTGTCGACTCCGAGCGACCCGAGGCCTTTCCGCTGATCGAGATTTTTTCCGGTCACGGCAATGCCGAGGAATACCGGGCTTGGCGCCCCAATGCCGGGACAACCGATGCCCCGGTCTGTCCGGATGCTACGGCGGATTATCTGCCGACCTGTCAACGGGCCGGCCAGATCATTGAAGAACGCTGCCGCGCCGCTGGGGAGGGTGAGGTTGACTGTGCGGCCCGGGCCGAGGAAGCCCGTGTCAACGCGGTGCATGTCGGCCTGGCAGCACACCTGACGGTGCTGGGCGAAAGCGTTGCCGATTGGCTCGATGCCGGCCAGTGCCGCGACTGTTTCCTCCCGGCCTTCAACTTCAACCCGACCACATCGGTCCAGTACGGGCTGGCGATCACCAATTTCGACGATGACGAGCCACAGCGTTTCCGTTGGGGCTTTATCGGCTCGTCCGACACCCACACGGCCCGGCCGGGTATCGGGTATAAATCGCATGCGCGTCACTACATGACCGACACCAGCGGTGCCGTTAGCCGCGACATTGCCGAGCGCCTGTTGCCATCCGACCCGGAGGCGCCGCCGCGGTCCCGCGCAATCTCGCGCGAAGAGTTGACCCGCACGCTCGGGTTTCAGCTGACCGAGATCGAACGCCAGTCCAGCTTCTTCACAGGCGGTGGCCTGGTTGCCGCCCATGCCGGCGAACGCAGTCGGGATGGTATCTGGGACGCCCTGCAGACGCGAAATGTCTACGCCACATCGGGTCTGCGCCAATTGTTGTGGTTTGATCGCATCGACGATGCGGGCAATGTGCTGACCCCGATGGGCGGTGAGGCGGAAACGGAATCCGATCCGGTATTCCGGGTTCGGGCTGCCGGCTCTTTGCGACAGGACCCGGGATGTCCGGATTACGCCGTCCGCGGCTTGCCGGCGGACCGGTTGCAGCAATTGTGTCGGGGCGAATGCTATAATCCCGGCAATGAACGTCACCGCATCACCCGTATCGAAGTCGTCCGCATCCGGCCGCAGATCACGCCCGACGAAAATCTCGACCTGTTGATCGAGGATGACTGGTTGGTCCTGCCCTGCGACGACCAGGGCGAGGGCTGCATCGTTGAATTTACCGATACGGAATTCGCCACCACCGGGCGCGACACCGTTTACTACGTACGGGCGATCCAGGAGCCGACGGGTCAGGTCAATGCCGATCCGCTCCGCTGCGAATATGATGAGACCGGTCAGTGCATTCGCGCCAATCCCTGTCTCGGTGACTATCGGGTTGATATGGATGAGAACTGTGTCGCCGAGGTTGAACACCGTGCCTGGTCGTCACCGATCTATCTCGGATACAGCGAAGCGATTGGTCGTGATGTGGTGGATGAAGGCTGATGGCCGACGCCCGCGCCTATTGTCTCGCCGGTGCGGCTGCCGGTGCCCTGCTGGCGATGGTGAGCCTGTTCTGGCCGGCGTCGCAGGACCGACCCGTCAGCCCGGTTGTGGCCCGCATCAATGGTCATCTGATTACCGATGCAGACCTGCAGCTTGCTCTTGATGCGATGGCGCGCGACAGCCGCAATGTCTTGCCGGAGGACGCGTCGGACTATGCGCTGGCCCGTTTGATCGATGAGGAATTACTTTACCAGCGCGCGATCGAGCTTGATCTGCCGCGCAATGCTTCGACAATTCGCCGGTCTGTGGTCATTGCAATGATCGACTCGATCCTGGCCCGGGCCGATCTCGAACCGACAGACGCCGAGCTGCGCGCGCTGTTCGCGGCGGAGCCGGAGCGTTTTTCCGGCGAAGTCCTGCTCCGTATTGACTGGCGCAGCGGTCCGGCGGCCGGCAATGGGTTGATGCGTCCGGCCTCACATCCGCCTGACCGGTTGATCAGCGCCAGTGATCTGCGGCGATATCTCGGGGCGGAGCTGGCCCAGTCGGCGCTTGCGCTGGCTGCAGGTGAGACCATGGATATTGTCACAGCGGGCGAGCGCCGGCACCAGCTGACGGTGATCGAGCGTGTCGATCCGGTGCCGGCCGGGTTCGACCAGCAACGCGACGCCGTGACGGCGCTTTGGCGCGAGCGGGGCGAGGAAGCCGCGCTCGAATCCTATCTGGCCGATTTGCGGGACCGCGCCAGCATCGCGATACAGGCTGACTGATGCGCCATCTGTTCGCGCTTGTCCTCGTCGTCCTCAGCCTGTCCGCGCCGGCTCACGCGCATGAGCGGAGTCGTTCAGTGTCGAACTGGCGCGAGACCGAAAGCGGGATGACCGGTGAGTTTCTGCTCGATGCCCGCCAGGCGACGCTTTTCCTGGGCACGATGCCACGCGGCACGAGCCTGGAGACGGCATTCGGCATCCGTCTTGCCGACGGTCTGCAAGTGCGCCGTGGCGACAGGACTTGCGACCTTGTCGCCGCCCCGATGGTACGGTTGCTGGCTGATGGACGATTGCAGGGCGTCACGGATTGGCGTTGCAGCGCAGGGGGCGGACCGGTCGCGATCGACGTGCAGGTCTATTCCCCTTTCTCCCCGAACCATGTGCATTTCCTGCAGGCGCGGATGCAGGTCGGTGAACGTCAGGAATTCGTCCTCACCCGCGGCAATACGCTGGCCCGGCTCAGTGAGGCCGGTGAAGCGCTGCCGCTGGCGCAACGGCTCGGGCGTTATGTCTCGCTCGGCGTGACGCATATTCTTGGCGGGCCGGACCATCTGGCCTTCCTGCTGGCGTTGCTCCTGATCGTCGCGAATTGGCGGCAAATCCTGTTGGCGACGGCCGGCTTCACGCTGGGGCATTCCGCCACCCTCGCCCTGGCCTATCTCGGCTGGATCAATCCGCCGGGCGCGGCGATCGAGGCGTTGATCGGTTTCTCGATCTTGTTCGTGGCCGCCGAGGCGGCTTTCCAGACAGCGAAGCCGGACCGCCGCCAGGTCGTCCTGGTCACCATGGTGCTGGCGGTGATGGCAATCGCGAACAGCGTACTGGTCGGCACAATCTCCGTACCGGTATGGCTCGGGCTGGTGGTGTTTGTCGGCAGCTATCTGGCCTGGCTTTCAGCCGGCGGCGACGTCCGACGCACCATCCCGGCATTCAGTGCCGGGTTCGGGCTCATTCATGGCGTTGGTTTTGCCGGTATCCTGCTCGAGCTCGACCTGCCGCGAGGGGATCAGGTTGCGGCCCTGTTCGGTTTCAATCTCGGTGTCGAGCTGGGTCAGGTCGTATTTGTCGCCATGGCAGGACTGATCTTCCTGCTGGCGCGCAGACTGCTTCCCGGCCGGGTCTTCACCCATGGCCGTTTCGTCGCAATTGCGCTTTTGTCGGCGGCGGGTTGCTACTGGTTCCTGTCGCGCGCCTGGGCTTAGGGCGTGCGCTCCGCCAACCATTGACCGGCCAGCCACAACCGGTCCTGTCCAAAGGCCAGGCGGTCGCCGACCTTGAAGGTCGGAACGCCCCAATGCCCGTGCTCAAACAGTTCGATGCGGTTGGTTTCAACACTGTCGCGCCAGCTTTCGTCGGCCAGATCGGTACGGGCCTGGTCCCAAGCGATGCCAGCGCTGTCGCAGATCCGGCGCAGGCCGGCATCGCCGGCCGGGTCGATGCCTTGTGACCAGACCGCCGTCATGAAGGCCTGCAGGAAGTCCTGGCCGCGACCTCGATTGATCTCGCCAACGAGCACGGCCAGTCCGCGTTCAACGCCGGGGCCGACCGGATCGGCGATATGGCCGAAGGGGAGGCCGAGGCGTTCGGCCTCGCGCTTGCAGTCACGGACGATGTAGAGCCGCTTGCTGGTCGGGACCGGCAGCGCGCGCATGACCATGGGCAGGACGGGGCGAAGGCGGACCTCTGCTTGCCAGGATTCTGCCAGTGCAAACAGGCGCATGGCGGCGAGATAGCTGTACGGGCTGCGCAGCGACAGGAAGACGTCGAGCTGGCCGCCCGTCGCCGTGTCGGGTTCGGCGATCGGGGCAAACAGCGGCGAACGACTGCCCAGTCGGCGTTCAAGATGATGCAGCCGATCAATGCCCCAATACCATTCCCCCTCAAACCAGCTCATCGCCGAGCCATAGTGCCCAAGCCTTGTGCGCAAGGACTCGCCGGCATCCGGGCCAGCCGTGTCCGGCCAGGCTTGTGGCGCCGGGTCGAGATTGTGGGTGGCGGCCAGGTAACGGGCGTCTTCGGCGGACCAGGCGGCGAGCTTGTCCGGTTCCGGGGCGGCGGAGCGGTCGGGCGGCCCGACTTCGTGCCAGACGAGCTTGACCCGGTGGCGATCGGCCAGCTGTGGCAGGGCTTGCAGCACGAGGTTGGAATAGGCTTCGCCGCGTTCGATGAAGGCATGGAGTGTGCGTGTTCGGCCGGTCAGGCGGCGCTGGAGAGTGTGCCGGAGGCGGGCGGCGGCGCGCAGGGCCGGACTGGTCAGGATCCGCGGGGCGAATGATTTCAGGCTCATGCGGTGAATCCTTTCACCATCTTGGAAACACGCATGTTTTATCCCCCGGCCCTGTGATTTCCCTGACAGGTTGGACAATCTCGCCGGGCTTGTCACGCAGATGCGGGGCATGGCGGCAAAAAGGCCGCTTCATCGTGGGGGGCATTGTCGGGGTCATAGACGGCGTCTTCCCGGGTTTTTGCCGGGGGCTTGAATGCCGAGATATTTTACTTCTAAAGTAACCGCGCGCGCCGGGAGGGATCGCACGATGAAAATAGCCTGTGTCGGTGGCGGACCTGCGGGCCTGTATTTCGCGATTTCGATGAAGCTGCGCGACCCGGATTGCGAGATCGTGGTGCATGAGCGCAACCGGCCCGGCGACACGTTCGGCTGGGGCGTGGTGTTCTCGGACCAGACGATGGACAATCTCGCGGCCAATGACCCGGTCAGCGCCCGGACCATCGCCGAAAGCCTGGCCCATTGGGACGATATCGACGTGCATTTTCGTGGCACGGTCGAGACGTCGGGCGGTCATGGCTTTTGCGGCATCGGTCGCAAACACCTCCTCAACCTCCTGCAGGACCGGGCGCGGGAACTCGGGGTCGGCCTGCATTTTGAGAGCGAGGCGGGTGATGACCTGTCACGCTTTGCCGATGCCGACATGATCGTCGCTTCGGACGGGCTGAACTCGAAAATCCGCACCGCCCATGCCGTCAGTTTCAAGCCGGATATCGAGACCCGTCGCAACAAATTCATCTGGCTCGGTACGCATCGCGTGTTCGATGCCTTCACCTTCATCTTTACCGAAACCCCGCATGGCTGGATCTGGGCCCATGCCTACCGGTTCGATGACCGGACCTCGACCTTCATCGTTGAATGTGCGCCGGAGACCTGGGAGGCGCTCGGCTTCGGCGCGATGGACCAGGACGAGACCTGCCGCGCCTGCGAGACCCTGTTCGCCGACTGGCTGGACGGCGAGGCCCTGATGTCGAATGCGCGCCATCTGCGCGGTTCGGCCTGGCTGAACTTCCCGCGCGTGCTGTGCGCGACTTGGGTGCACGACAATATCGTCCTGCTGGGCGATGCCGCGCACACGGCACATTTCTCGATCGGCTCGGGCACCAAGTTGGCCTTTGAGGATGCGATCATGCTGGCCGACGTGCTGACCAGCACTGAAAAGCCGATCGCCGACGGGCTTGTTGATTATCAGGAGGCGCGCAAGGTCGAAGTGCTCAAACTCCAGAGCGCCGCCCGCAACTCGACGGAATGGTTCGAAAATCTCGACCGTTATCTGCGTTTTGAGCCGAAACAGTTCGCCTATTCACTGCTGACCCGCTCACAACGCATCAGCCATGAAAACCTGCGCGAGCGCGATCCGGACTGGCTGGCCGGTGTCGAGAGTTGGTTTGCTGGCCGCGGTCGCAAGGTCGATCCGCGCCCGCCCATGTTCGCGCCCTTCGCGCTGCGCGACATGCGGCTGGACAATCGTGTCGTGGTCTCGCCGATGTGCATGTATTCGGCGACCGACGGGATGCCGGGCGCTTTCCACCAGGTCCATTACGGCGCCCGCTGCATGGGCGGGGCCGGCCTCGTTTATACCGAGATGACCAATGTCAGCGCCGATGCACGGATCACGCCGGGATGCACGGGCCTGTACACGGACGACCACGTTGCCGCGTGGCGGAAAATTACCGATTTCGCCCGCGAAAACGGCCACGCCCGGATGGCGATCCAGCTCTCCCATGCCGGCCGCAAAGGCTCCACCAAGATCGGTTGGGAAGGCTATGACGTGCCGCTCGATACCGGCAATTGGCCTATTTACGGCCCGTCCGCGATCGCCTGGGATCAGGACAACCAGACGCCGGTCGAGATGGACCGCGATGACATGATCCGCATCAAGGCGGATTTCGTCCGGGCCACCGAACGCGCGCTTCAGGCCGGTTTCGACATGGTCGAGCTGCACTGCGCCCACGGCTATCTCCTGTCGAGCTTCATCACCCCGCTCTCCAACCAGCGCACCGACGAATATGGCGGCAGCCTGGAAAACCGGCTGCGCTATCCGCTGGAAGTGTTCGAAGCGATGCGGGCGGTGTGGCCGGCCGACAAGCCGATGGCGGTGCGCCTGTCGGCGACCGACTGGGTAACGGGCCAAGGCATTGACGGCGACGACAGTGTCGCTGTGGCGCGGGCCTTCCGGGAGCTGGGCGCCGATCTGATCGATGTCTCCGCTGGCCAGACCTCGCCGGTTGCGCGCCCGGTCTATGGCCGCATGTTCCAGACTCCGTTTTCCGACCAGATCCGCAATTCGCTCGACTGCGCCACCATGGCGGTCGGCAATATCTACGAGACCGATCACGTGAATTCGATCCTGGCGGCGGGCCGGGCCGACCTGGTGGCGCTGGCGCGTCCGCACCTGCTTGATCCCAACTGGACTTTGCGTGCGGCCGCCGAACTCGCCTGGAAAGGCGTCGATGTGCCACCGCAATATCTCGCCGGTTTTGACCAACTCGCGCGCAATCTTCAGCGCGCCCAACAGACGGAGTTTCGGGCATGAGTGACTTGAAGGGCCGCACGGCCGTTGTGACCGGTGGCGGCACCGGGATTGGACTGGCTTGCGCCCGCCGCCTCGCGGAGATGGGCGTCGAAACCATCCTGATGGGTCGCCAGCTGGACCGGCTTGGGGACGCGGCCAAGACCATCGCCGGTGCCCGCGCGATCCGCTGTGATGTAACCGATGAGGACAGCGTTGCCGAGGCCTTCGCGGCCGCGGGCGCCATCGATATCCTGGTCAACAATGCCGGGATTGCTGCTGCCGCCGCCTTCCACAAGACGCCGATGGCGGACTGGCAGAAAATCCAGGCAGTCAATGTCGACGGACTGGTGCGGTGCAGCCAGGCCGTGATCGGGCCGATGCTGACGGCCGACTATGCCCGCATCATCAATATCGCCTCGATCGCCGGCTTGCGCGGCGGTGCCTATGTTGCCCCCTATACCGCGTCCAAGCATGCCGTCGTCGGGCTGACCAAGTCGCTGTCGCTGGAATATGCCCGCACGCGTTTGACGGTCAATGCGGTCTGCCCCGGCTATGTCGAAACGCAGATCGTCGAGAACGCGATCGCCAATATCATGGCCAAGACCGGCCGCAGCCGCGATGAGGCCATCGCCGAACTGGCCAAGACCAATCCTCAAGGCAAGCTGATCCAGGCGGAAGAAGTGGCCGAGGCTGTCGCCTGGCTGTGTTCGCCCTTGTCAGGCTCGGTCTCCGGCCAGGCGATCACCATCTCCGGTGGGGCGATCTGAGATGGACGGGACCGCCCGGCATCCGGAGACGGACCCGCGCGCGGCGGTCAAGCTGTGGCTGCGTCTCTATCGCCCGGTCTCACTGATCGAGCGCGAACTGCGCAGCCGCTTCCAGCGTGAATTCGGCGTCAGCCTGTCGCGCTTTGATGCGCTCTCAGCGCTCGACCGGGCGCCGGACGGTTTGTTGATGGGTGAGCTGTCAGACCGTTTGCTGGTGACCAATGGCAATGTCACCGGCCTGATCAGCCGCATGGTCGCCGACGGCCTGGCGACCCGAGCGGCGCTGCCACAGGACCGGCGCAGTTTCCGGGTCGAGCTGACCGATGCCGGGCGCCAGACCTTCGCCCGTATGGCCCGCGCCCATGCCGACTGGCTGGCCGAGCTGCTGGCCGATCTGCCGGGCGAGACCGCCGCGGCCCTTGGCAGCCACACCGAAACCCTGATGCACAGCCTACGTACCGAACAGGATGGATAGATGATGATGGACCCCAATACCTATGCGCCGGAGCATTTTCTCTGGTTCTTCGCGGACGGGGTGGCGACGATCACGCTCAATCGGCCCGATCGCAAGAACCCGCTGACCTTCGAGAGCTATGCCGAGCTGCGCGACCTGTTCCGCGATCTCGTCTATGTAAAGTCGGTCCAGGCCGTCATCGTGACGGGCGCCGGTGGCAATTTCTGTTCTGGCGGTGATGTCCACGAGATCATCGGTCCGCTGGTCGAAAAGGACATGGCGGGCCTGCTCGATTTCACCCGCATGACCGGCGATCTGGTCAAGGCGATGCGCGATTGTCCGCAACCGGTCATCGCGGCGGTGGACGGGATCTGCGTCGGTGCCGGCGCGATCATGGCGATGGCGTCGGACCTGCGGATCGCGACGCCAGCCGCCAAGACCGCCTTCCTGTTCAATCGTGTCGGCCTGGCGGGCTGTGACATGGGGGCTTGCGCCATCCTGCCACGCATCATCGGGCAGGGCCGGGCCAGCGAATTGCTCTTCTTCGGGCGATCCATGTCAGCCGAGGAAGGCGAGCGCTGGGGCTTTTACAATGCGCTGGTCGAGGCGGACAAGCTGATGGACACGGCCCGCGAATGGGCCGACCGGGTCGCCGCCGGTCCCAACTTCGCCAATGCGATGACCAAGAACCAGCTCAATACCGAGTGGGATATGAGCCTGCACACGGCCATCGAGGCGGAAGCCCAAGCCCAGGCGATCTGCATGCAGACCCGCGATTTCGAGCGCGCCTACAAGGCTTTCGTCGCCCGCGAAAAGCCGGTCTTCGAGGGTAATTGAATGGCCGATACCAGCTTTCTCGCCTGGCCTTTCTTCGAGGACCGTCACCGCGCCCTGGCGCGTGATGTCACGAAATGGGCTGTGGACCGGTTCGGTGATAGCGGCTTTGCCGAGCATACCGATGTCGATGCCGATTGTGCTGACATAAGAGGTGCACTCGGAGCGGCGCGGATTGTCCGCAATGCCGTGCCGGCGGCCCATGGCGGTGTCAGCGAGGCCTTGGATGTGCGCTCGCTCTGCCTGATCCGCGAACACCTGGCCTATCGCTCCGGCCTGGCCGATTTCGTCTTCGCCATGCAGGGGCTGGGATCCGGCGCGATTTCGCTGTTTGGCACACCGGAACAAGCGCGGACCTGGCTGCCGGGGACCGGCGAGGGCGCCCTGTGCGCCGCCTTCGCCCTGACCGAGCCGGAGGCCGGGTCCGACGTCGCGGCGATCGCGACCACGGCGACGCTGGATGGCGATGATTATGTGATCAGCGGCGAGAAAACCTTCATCTCCAATGGCGGCATTGCCGACTATTACGTTGTCTTCGTCCGCACCGGCGAAGCTGAGGGTGCGCGTGGGCTGAGTGCCATCATTGTGCCAGCCGCGACGCCGGGCCTGGTCGTTGCCGAGCGGATCGAAACCATCGCGCCGCACCCGCTGGCCCGCTTGCGGTTTGAAAATTGCCGGGTGCCGGTGGGCAACCGGATCGGCGAGGCCGGGGCCGGCTTCAGGATTGCGATGGCGACGCTCGATGTCTTCCGCTCGACGGTCGGGGCTGCCGCCCTGGGTTTTGCGCGCCGGGCCCTGGACGAGGCGACACGTCGGGCGCGTGGCCGCAAACTCTTCGGCGCCCCGCTCGCCGACCTGCCAGGCGTGCAGACGCAGCTCGCTGACATGGCGGTCGATATCGACGCCGCCGCGCTGCTGATCTATCGCGCTGCCTGGACCAAGGACATGGGCGCGGCGCGGGTGACGCGCGAGGCCGCCATGGCCAAGCTTTACGCCACCGAAGCGGCGCAAAAAGCGATTGATGCCGCGGTGCAGATCTTCGGCGGTCTGGGTGTCACCAAGGGCAGTGTGCCCGAAGCGCTCTATCGCGAGATCCGGGCCCTGCGGATCTATGAGGGCGCGTCGGAAGTGCAAAAACTGGTGATCGCCCGCGCCCATCTGGCGGAGGCGGCGCCATGAGTTTCGACATTACCCGCCGCATCCGCTTTGCCGATGTCGACCCGGCCGGCATCGTCTTCTATCCGCGCTATTTCGAGATGATCAATGCGGTCATCGAGGACTGGTTCGAACAGGGTGTCGGCTATGGCTTTGATGCGATGATCCTGAAGGGGCCGCATGGCGTGCCGCTGGCGCATATGGAAGCCGAGTTCAAGGCGCCGAGCCGGCTCGACGACACGCTGGTCTTCTCACTCGTGGTCCGCGATCTCGGACGCTCGTCGATCTGGCTGACCCTGACCGCCCGCTGTGGTGATGAGGTCCGGATGGTGGCCCGTCCGACCCTGGTTTTCATCGACCAGACGGCCCACAAGCCGGTCTCGATACCGGCGGCGTTGCGGACCCGCATGCTCGATTACAGGGAGGCCGCATGATGGCTGTTCTTCAACCGCCCGGCTGGCCGCGGCCGAAGGGCTATTCCAACGGGATTGTCGCGCGTGGACGCACGGTTTTCGTGGCCGGCCAGATCGGCTGGGACGAGACCGAGACCGTGGTGTCCGATGATTTCGCGGACCAGTTCCGCCAGGTCCTGGTCAACACGCTGGCGGTGCTCGCCGAGGCGGGCGCCGGCCCGGAACATGTGGTGCGCATGACCGGCTATCTCACTGACCGCGAAGACTATCTCGCCGCCGGACCAAAGCTCGGCGCGATCTGGAAATCCTGCATGGGACGCAATTACCCGGCGATGGCCTTTGTCATCGTCGAGGGGCTGGTAGAGCCGCGGGCCAAGGTCGAAATCGAAACCACCGCCGTCCTGCCGGACTGAACAGACGGACCACAAGGTCCGCACGACATTATCGTCAACCGCGTCGGGGAGGACGTGATGACAATGCAGCCAACAGGTCATCTCGACCCGTTCACCCGCGATCGCCTGCCGCCGCGCGAGCAATGGCCGGATTTCCGTTTTGACCTCGCCGGGCTGGACTATCCCGCCCGTCTCAATTGCGGTGCTGATTTGCTGGACGGCGCTGTCGCGAAAGGCTGGGGCGAGCGCATGGCAGTCCATTGTGGCGACTGCTCACTGAGCTATGCCGAGCTGTTGGCAGCGGCCAACCGGATCGCCAATTACCTGGTCACGGTGCTGGGTGTGGTGCCGGGCAATCGCGTCCTGCTGCATGGGCCCAACGGGATCGATCTGATGGCCGCCTGGTATGCGGTGATGAAGGTCGGCGCTGTCGCCGTGACCACCATGCCGATGTTGCGCGCCGGTGAGCTGGCCAAGGTGATCGCCAAGGGCGAGGTCGGCTTTGCCCTGTGCGACCAGGCGCTGGTCGAACCGGTCCGCGAGGCCGCGTCAGACGTGCCGGTCCTGGCCTCGATCACCGGCTGGGGGCCGGGCAGTGCGTTCGAGACCGCGCTGGCGGCGATGCCGACCCATTTTGAAAATGCCGACACCGCCCGCGATGATGTCGCCTTGCTGGCTTTCACATCGGGCACGACAGGCCAGCCCAAGGCCTGCGCCCATTTCCATTCCAGCGTCCTGGCCATGGCCGACACCTTTGCCCGCCACACGCTGGCACCGACGCCGGACGAGATTTACACCGGCACGCCGCCGTTTGCGTTCACCTTCGGATTGGGCGCCTTCGTCGTCTTTCCCGCCCGCTTCGGTCTCGCCGTCGCCTTGCCCGAGCGGCCGGGCTTTGAGGCCCTGTGCGAGACGATTGAAAGGTTCCGTGCCACCACCTTGTTCACCGCGCCGATGGGCTATCGCGCCTTGATGGCGAGCTGGTCCGATCATGATCTGTCGTCCTTGCGCAAGGGGATTTCAGCCGGCGAGCATCTGCCCAAGGCGACGTCGGATGCCTTTTTTGCCTGTTCCGGCATTCGCTTGATCGACGGGATCGGCGCGACCGAATTGATCCATATCTTCATCTCGGAATCCGGTGAGGATATTCATCCCGGCGCCACCGGCCGCGCGGTTCCGGGTTATCAGGCACGTGTGATTGATGAGGCAGGCCGCGATCTGCCCGACGGCGAAGTCGGGCGCTTGGCCGTACGAGGTCCGACCGGCTGTCTCTATCTCGATGATGCGCGTCAGGCGGGCTATGTCAGCAATGGCTGGAATGTCACCGGTGATCTTTATCGCCGCGATGCGGACGGTCGCTTCTGGTATTTCTCCCGCGCCGACGATCTGATCGTGGCGTCCGGCTATAATATCGCCGCGCCGGAGGTCGAGCAGGCATTGTTGACCCATGAGGCCGTCGCCGAATGCGCCGTCATCGGGGCGCCGGATGATGAGCGTGGCACGATCGTCAAAGCCTTTGTCGTGCTCAAGCCCGGCTGTGATGTCGCGGCGGTCACCGAACAGGCGCTGCAGGCGCATGTGAAGGCCGCGATCGCGCCCTACAAATATCCGCGCGCCATTGTCTTCGTCGATGCGCTGCCCAAAACCCAGACCGGCAAGCTGCAACGCTACAAGCTGCGTTGAACCGGTGCGGTGGTCGGCGGCAGGGCCCGTGCTTGTGGTGGCCTCGGGATACCGCTAAAGCGGGACAGGGAAGCTGCACTGGACTCATCCGGCGGCTGGCTGCGGGAGGTGTCTGTGCGTGTTGGTTATGCCCTGGGGGCGTTTGTGTGTCTGGCCGGAAGCGCGTTTGCGCAGGCGGCCGAGGATCGGATTGTCGCCGGCGAGGTGACCGAGGCGGCGCCGCGCGCGACGACCGAAATCCAGCTGGAAGCCGGCCAGGCCGTGACTGTGTCGACCCAGCCGAGCGGTGGTTTTGACACCATGCTCGAACTGCTCGGTCCGGACGGGCGCACGGTGGCGGAGAATGATGACCGCGAACCCGGCGACTTGTCCTCGCAGCTCATCTATGTCCCGCAAGTGTCCGGCCGCCATACCGCCGTGGTCACCGGTTATGGCGGTGCGACGGGCAGTTTCGACCTGGTCATTGCCGATGGCGTCGAGTTCGGCCTGTCGAGCGAAGCGCGCATCATCAGCGAAAGCATTGTCACGCTCGAACGCCAGCGCCCGCTCGAGACCCGACCGGTCGATCTGGCGGCCGACGAGATCCTGGTGGTCACCACCCATGCGCTCACCGAGACGCTCGACACCACGCTCACACTGCTGGACGCCAGCGGCACGATCGCGGCGCAGAATGATGATCGCGGTGATGGATCACTGAACTCCCAGCTGGTCTTCCAGGCACAGGAGGCGGGGCGTTATACGGTTGAGCTGGGCACGTTCGAAGGCGCAAGTTTCGGCGATGTCGTGCTGTCGATAGCCGTCGATCCGCATGCCGAGGTGCCGTTCGACTTCGACAGTATCGAGCGCACGCCCTTCGCCGAATACAGCGGCACGATCGGTGGTCGCGACACCGAGTTTGACTATCCGCTGGAACTTGCCGCTGGCGAGACCATTCTGGCGATTGCCGAGGCGATCAATGGCGATCTCGACACGGTCCTGCGCCTGGTTGGCGCGGATGGCAATCCGGTGGCGCTCAATGATGACCGCGGCGACGGCTCGCTGCATTCCGCCATCGCCTTCACGGCGCCGGAAGCGGCCAGCTATACGCTCGAGCTGCGTCGTTATCGCAGCGGCGAGAGTTCCGGCGATTTCACGCTGGAACTGTCGCATGTCGAGGCCTCGGTCGTCGATATCCTGCAGGAATTGCTGGAAAACCGGGTCACGCTGAGCGGTCCGGAGCTGACACTGGAAACACCCGACTTCCGGGTCCACTATACGCTGGAAGGCGTCGACGCCTCCTCCACCGAATATGCCGAATCTGTCGGCGAGGCCCTGCAGGCCATGCTCGACAGCCAGGTGACGCAGATCGGCTGGGCCGAGCCGGTACGTGATGATGATGGTCGTTATACCGCCTATGTCGCCGATGCCGACGGCTCGATGGGCGTGACCTATCCGGTGCAGATCGTGTTCGATAACACCCATACGGCCGATGTCCGTGAGACCTCGGCGGCGCGGACCGTCTTCGTGATCGACAATGATTTCGTTGGCATGGGCAAGGAAGCGTCGGTGCACAGCCTGATGCGCGCCACGGCGACGCATGAATTCAACCATGTGATCCAGTTCGGTTACGACTCCGAAGAAGGCCTGGACTGGCTGTATGAGGCGACCGCCTCCTGGACCGAGACGACCACGGTCGGCGCCGACCAGGATGCCACCGACTATGTCGAGACCGATTTCGACGCACCGGAAGTGTGCTGGACCACCAGCCAGGACGGGTTCGATTACTCGCAATGGACCTTGCTGCAGTCGATGGCCGACGTCTATGGCGACGGTATTGTCGTCACGATGTGGGAGAACAGCGTCGCTCTGGACGGGTTCGAAACGATGGCGGCGACGCTGGAACCGGTCGGGACGACCATCCCGGACGTCATCAGCCGCTGGCGGACCCAGAATTATGCCCTCGCTTACGATCTGGCTCCGATGTTCAACAGCACGGTCCGTATCCAGCACACGCTCGGCAGTGAGCGCGGCTGGATGTCGAAGGGGGGGCTGGAGCAGCTCGGCGCCAATTATATCGCAGTCGATCTGGACGGGGTTTATGCGTTTTCCCTGCGCGGCGATGACGGGCTGGAATTGCTGGCCCTTGCCCATGACGGCGGCGAAATCCAGGTCATCCCGCTGGGGCGTGGCGGTGTTGTCGACACCACTGCGTATGACTCGGTCGCCCTGATGATCTTCAACCGAACGATGCCGGAAGCCCCGGGCGTGTGCAGCGATGTCGGCTATTCGCTGGACGTGGCGCCGGCGACGTCGCCCGCTGCGGCCCCCGCTTACAGCTTCAGCGCGGAACACTTCAGTCCGCCGGGCTAGGTGCGAGTTTTCACAAGCCTGTCCACCCAGGCTACCGCCTTGAGACGGGGTGTTGAGAAACGAGCCGTCTCAAGGCGAGTCCGGATGTGTCCCGACAGGAATGCCTGAACAACGTCTTGAGAAGCGTGGCCTGGCACGCCAAATCGCGACGTCGGATCACGCTCGGCAGGTGTTCTGCGGCAATTGAATGCTTCCTTGTCGGGGCGCCAGCGGAGGATATGCGCGCACGACGGTCCTATTTGTGGCGATCAAGGACATCCCGAGCGACGGCCCTGGCCTGCTCGCCGATGACTTTGTCATTGAGCGCATAAGCCAGGCTGGCGCGCAGATAGCCCAGCTTGCTGCCGCAATCATAGGACTGTCCGTCGTACTCGACGGCGTGAAAGTCCTGGATATCCATCAGCCTGGCCATGGCGTCGGTCAATTGGATTTCACCACCGGCACCGGCTGCCTGGTCGGCCAAGAAGCGGAAAATTTCACCCTGCAGGATATAGCGGCCGGTAATCGCCAGATTGGAAGGCGCCGTGCCGAGCGGTGGCTTTTCGACCATGCCGTTCATACGCAGGCGATTGCCGTCGCGGGACGCCGGGTCGATCACCCCGTATTTGTCGACTTCGCTATCCGGAACAGCTTCCACGGCGATAATGTTGCCGCCGGTTTCCTGATAGGCATCAACCATCTGGGCAAGACAGCTGCGTTCGGCCTGGACCAGGACGTCCGGCAGCAGGATCGCGAAGGGTTCGTCACCGATTATGTCGCGCGCGCACCAGATGGCGTGTCCCAGGCCCAGCGGGGCCTGTTGCCGCACAAAACTCATTGAGCCGGGGATCGGTCGCGTGCACGCGACCTCTTTGAGGATGTCAGTCTTGTTTTTGGCTTCCAGCGTCGCTTCCAGCTCGAACGCGGTATCGAAATAGTCCTCGATGGCGCCCTTGTTGCGGCCGGTGACGAAAACAAAGTGCTCGATCCCGGCGGCGCGTGCCTCATCCACGACATACTGGATGGCGGGGCGGTCGAAGACCGGCAACATTTCTTTCGGAATCGTCTTGGTGGCGGGCAATACCCGCGTCCCCAAGCCGGCCACCGGAAGCACGGCCTTGCGAATAGGCTTCATTTATCATCCCCTTGACGAAGCGGTTTGTCGGTTAGCGTATCGGGATTGTAGCGTCCAGCACAACGATTCACTTCGCATAAGGCGGTACGTCTTATATAGGACGCCGGACGACATTCGGGGACCAATTCATGGGCAAGAAATATTTCGGCACCGACGGCGTGCGCGGTCTGACGAACAGCTTCCCCATGACGGCGGAAACAGCACTGCGTCTGGGCATGGCTGCGGGCAAGCATTTTGTCCGGCACACCGGGCGCCACTCGGTGGTGATCGGCAAGGATACGCGCCTGTCCGGTTACATGATCGAGAGCGCGCTGGTCGCCGGTTTCACCTCGGTCGGGATGGATGTCTTCCAGTTCGGCCCTTTGCCGACACCGGCCGTCGCCCTGATGACGCGGTCACTGCGCGCCGATCTGGGCGTCATGATAACGGCGTCACACAATCCCTACCACGACAATGGCATCAAACTTTTCGGCCCCAACGGACGCAAGCTCGACGACAAGACCGAGCTCGAGATCGAGGCCCTGATGGACGGGTCGCTGTCGGAGGAGCTCGCCGCGCCGTCCGACCTCGGCCGTGCCAAGCGTGTCGATGATGCCCAGGCGCGTTATGTCGAGATCGTCAAATCCTCCTTCCCACGCTCGCAGCGCCTGTCCAATCTTCGCCTCGTGGTCGATTGCGCCAACGGCGCCGGTTACAAGGTCGCACCCACGGTCCTGTGGGAGCTCGGCGCCGACGTCATCCCGATCGGGGTTGAGCCGAACGGGTTCAACGTCAATGAGGAGTGCGGCTCTACCGCGCCGGCCCGTCTGTCCAAGGAAGTGGTGAAGTTTCGCGCCGATCTTGGCATCGCCCTCGACGGCGATGGTGATCGTGTGGTGCTGTGCGACGAGAAGGGGCGTGTCATTGACGGCGACCAGATACTTGGGCTGCTGGCGGGGCACTGGCAGGATACGGGCGATCTCAAACACCCGGCCATCGTCGCGACAGTGATGTCCAATCTGGGTCTGGAGCAACACCTCGCCAAACGCGGTATTGCGCTTGAGCGGACCCAGGTAGGTGACCGCTATGTGTCCGAGCGCATGCGCGAAACCGGGATCAATCTCGGCGGCGAAGCGTCCGGCCATATCGTGATGCCGGATTACGCGCCCACCGGTGACGGCCTGATCGCCGCATTGCAGGTATTGCGCGTGCTCGGCGAGAGCGGCAAGCGCGCCAGCGAATTGCTGAACGTGTTCAAGCCGGCCCCGCAATTGCTCGAAAATGTCCGCGTGTCGAAGGGCAAGAAGCCGCTGGAAGCGGAGGCGGTGAAAGCGGCCATTGCCGAGGCCGAAACACGCATGGGAAAGGCGGGGCGTCTCGTTGTGCGCGCGTCGGGCACCGAGCCGGTCGTCCGTGTCATGGCCGAGGGCGAACAGAAGCTGATCCGGTCGGTCGTCGACGATGTGCGGACCGCCGTCGAAAATGCCGCGATGACCTGATGGGCGACCGGTCAATGACCGGCGCCGACAAAATCAGTACGCCCTTCAGGGATTGATCGCTCGGGCTCGCGTCGATGGCGTCTCGTGCGCAACAACCAATCTCAAGGCGCCAGTCCGAGTGCGCAATCGTGTGAGCCCCCTTGCCGGGCGCCGGCATTGCAACACTGTGCGACCGCAGTCTTCTTCCGGCGACAATCATGAAGATGTCGTCAGGCTGACCGACCTTATCGACTTGCGTCCGATGAGCGCTGCCTGATCAGCCAGCACCGGCAGCTGCTGGAAGCGTCGAATGAGGCCGAGGCGGGGTAGTGACGGCGCCGCCTTTCCGGTAGGGGAGGGATGATACAAGCACGCGCGAGGATGTGATGGCCGGTCTGTTTTTGCCGTTGGAACTGACCCTGTCTGAATTCCTGGAGCTGGTGGCCGGCGGGATGACAGCCGCGACGGCGCTGTTCGCCGGCCTGTTGCTGCTCGGTCGCGATCACGATGCGCGCATGCGTGCGCTCGGCCTCGCCATCTTCCTGCTTGCGACCGCTGTGTCGGAACTGGATGAGCTTGCGATGCTCGGCGGCGCCTATGTCGCCTATCCGCATCTGGCGATGGTGTTCTGGCCGGTTACCGTGGTGATCGGCCCGGCCATCCTGCTTTATGTGAGGGACATGACCGCGGCTCAGCGACGACCGCTGACGCCGATACGCCTTGTCCGCTATTTCTGGTCGGTTCCCGCAGGCTATGTGATCGCACTGCCATTCTATTTCCTGCCAGCCGACAGAAAACTGGCCTTGTTTGCCGGCGAAACCGACGGGCTCGAGCTGGCCGCTGCCGTTCCCCTGGTCTTGATGGCGACCTTCCTCGTCATCGCATTCGTCTCCCTGGTGATCGCGTACCGGGCCCTGCTCGTTCACACCCGCTCGGTGCGCAACCTGTTCGCCAATATCGAGGACAAGTCGCTGAGCTGGGTGCGGGTGGTCCTGTTTGTCCTGTCGGCGGCCTGGATATGGGGGGCAGTGATGGTGATGTGGCGCTTCGACAATAGTCTGCCGGGCTGGCAGGGCCTCGCGGCAACGGTGCTGGAGTTGGGCTGGGTCTTTGCGTTCGGCTTTTTTGGCGTACGTCAGGCGGCGATCTACAAGCCGGTCGAGCCGGCGACGCCATCGGTGCCGACCGGAAAATATCATCGCTCGGCCCTGGATGCGCCGCGCATGCAACGGATCGCAGGTCGTGTCGCTGCGGCCATGGAGGAGCGGAAGCTATACCGCGACTCAACCCTGTCCCTGCGCCAGCTCTCGGACGAAATCCGGGTCTCCGAGAACTATATTTCGCAAACCCTGAACGACCAGATGGGGCGAAATTTCTTCGACTATGTAAATGCCTGGCGCATCGGTGAGGCCTGCCAGCGCCTCGCCGCCGGAGCCCGGATACTGGAAACCGCGCACGCGACCGGCTTCAATTCACGGTCAACCTTCAATGCCGCTTTCCGCAAGCACACCGGCATGACGCCCAGTGCCTGGCGTCGGGAACCCGAAGTCTGGCCCGATGGATTGCCGCGGCCGGATACCGCCTGAATTTCCTGACTGTTTCACTGTGATCATGTCCGGGCGTGACCGTCCGGACATCTGAATGTACCGGCCTGACGGTCCGGACGACTTTGTGTGCCGCCGACGGTCACAAGTCGAGCCGGCCCGTTGCTCCCATCTCCCCAGATAAGTCCCCCCGGGGGCAGCGGGCGCCAACCAAAGGTGAGAGTGAACATGAAGCTTGTTTATTGCTGGAGTATCCTGGCCTCGGTCGCGGTGGCGTCGAGCCTGTGTTGCGGCAATGTCGGCGCGCAAGAGCCAGAGCGCCGATGGACGTTCGGGCTTGGCGTCGCCATTGAGTCCAATCCCTATCTCGGCGCGACCGATGACACGACGGTCAAGGCGCTGCCCTATATTGCGTACGAAGGTGACCGCTTCTCTGTGTCACCCGAAGGGCTTGAGGTCGGCCTCTACGAAAATGACCGGATCCGCCTAGAAGGGCTTGTTGCACCGCGCTGGCAGTTTTCGGACCCGGCAGACGTGCCCGACCTGTCCGACATGCAGCGGGAAATTTCGGTGGATGCCGGCTTCCGCCTGTCGACCGAAACCGGTCCGGTTTCAATTTCCTTCGACTATCTCACTGACATATCCGGCCGCCACAAGGGCCAGGAAGTGGCTCTGACGGCCGGTGTGGTGTCGCAAATCACGCCGCGATGGACGGTGGCGGCAGAAACCGGTGCCCGTTGGCGTGATGGAGATCTGGGCACCTACATGTATGGCGTCTTTGCCGACGAGGCCCGCCTTGGCCGCCCGGCCCATTCGGTCAGCGGCACTGTATCGCCATTCTTCGGGGCGACCGCCCGATACGCCCTGACGGACCGTGTCGCCCTGGTCGGTGGCGTCGAGTTCGAGATGATCCCCGACGAGGGGCGTGACAGCCCGATCATTGACGCCGACTCCCAGTATGGCGCCTTCCTTGCTGTCACCATGCGGTATTAGGGCTGCATGTCGCGCCGTGCGGGGATCGGGAGGCGGCCCATGGGCTTCATCTGCCAGCGTCCCGGCACGGCGCTGCTCGGACTTGCGGCCGTGGCGGTTTGCGTCGGGTCCCTGGCTTATTTCTCGGCGCCGGTCGGGGATTATCCGTTTGACGAGCAGAACCGCGCCTATGCCGGCCTTCATGATGTGCTGGTGGTCCATATTGCCGCCGGCATGACGGCTTTGCTGGCCGGACCGGTCCAGTTGCTGGTTTGCATGCAGGCCCGGCTCAGGGCGCTGCATCGCCTTATCGGCGTGACCTTTGCCGGCGCGGCGGTGCTATGCGCTGTCTGCGGGCTGATCCTCGCCGGGCATGCGTTTGGCGGTGAAGCCAATGGCGCTGCGTTTTCGGCGTTGGCAGTGTTGCTACTTGTCACCACCGTCATGGGGGTCGGCAAAATTCTCATCCGCGATCCGGCCGGCCATCGTATCTGGATGCTGCGCGCCTATGCGTTGATTTTCTCCGCCGTCACGCTCCGGGCGGAAACTGCGGTCCTTGTGGCCGGTTTCCAACTGGATTTCCCGACCGCTTATGGCATTGCAGCCTGGACCTGCTGGGTGGGAAATCTTGTCGTGACCGAATGGCTGATCCTTGCGCGCGGTGCGCGGCGTTCCTGAACGGTTGTTGTGCCGGGGCAAGTCCGGCTAACCTCCAGCCAGCCAATGCGGATCAGCTCATGTCGACACAATCATCCCCCTCCCTGCCGTCCTGGTTCGGTCGTGCCCTTGTCGAGGGCGTTTTGATCGTCTTTGCGGTCGTGCTCGGTTTTCTCGTCAATGAATGGCGCGAGGATGTGGCGGATCGGCGTGCGGCCGAGGCGGCGATGGGCCGTGTCGTCGCCGAGATCGAGGCCAATATCGAGGCGCTGGAAGCCGTCGCCGGCTATCACGAGGAGGTGGTCGAGCGGATCGGTGCGCGGCTCGCGGAACTCGAGGCCTCGCAGGAGGGGGCCGAGGGCGTGCTGTTTGATGAATTTCCCCGTGTCCTGCCGCGCGGGGTCAACGCGCCGGGCTTGTCGCGTTTTGCCTGGGAGCACGCCCAGCAGCATGGCCGACTCAATGTCCTGCCCTATGCCCGCGTATCCGAGGTCGCCCGGATCTATGAAATGCAGGCCAATGGTGTGGAATCGACTTGGCGGCAAATCGTCGAATTATTGTTTGCCGGGCCGGAAATCATGCGCCCGCAGGATCTCGGCCCCAGCCTGCGCTTCACCCAGATCGGCTTTACCGAACTGGCCTCCCAGGAACGCTTCCTGATCGGCCAGTATGAGCGTTTACTGGAGAGGCTCGACGAGAGGCCGGACGCCTAGCCATTCCGATCCGTCGGCAGATCATTCAGCGGGTGAGGGACAGGCACTAAAGATACATGGTCCCCGTCCTGCTTTTGCGGAGCGAGGCAATTCGGTCAGCGCCCCTTGCCGCGGGGCAGGCGATTGCGTACCTCCGATACATGACTCGCATCACACCGCTCGAAGGCGTCCACAATTTCCGGCATTTCCACGGCTATGAAGGTCGGGATGGCGCACGCGTGAAGGACGGGCTTTACCGCTCCGGCCATTTTTCCCGTGCCAGTGACAATGACTGGAACCATATCGGCGGGCTGGGCATCCGGGTCGTCGCGGATTTGCGCAAGCCGCGTGAACGCACCAACGAGCCCTCCAACTGGCCGGATCCGATCGCGCCGCGCGTGCTGGCCTCCGACAAGGGTGATACCGGCGAGCCGCCGCACTTGCGCTTTTTGCGCATGGGTGTGCACACGCCGGACGGGGTGCGTGACTATATGCTCTCGGCCTATCGCCGCATTCCGATGGAAGAGGGCAATATGGATGTCTATCGCGACGCCTACCGGGCGCTCGCGACCGGCGACGCCGAGGCCGGCTTCCTCGTCCACTGTGCCGCCGGCAAGGACCGGACCGGGATATTCTGCGCCCTTGTGCTCGACGAGTTGGGCGTCGATCGTGATACCGTCATCGCGGATTACGAGATGACCAATCACGCGGTGGATTTCGACGCCATCATCCCGCGCATCCGTGAGCGCGTGCTGGCCGATTATGGCCAGGCCATGGAGCCGGACATGATGCGGGTCTTCCTGGGTGTCGATGGTGATTATCTTCGCCAAGCTTTCGAGACCATGGGCGGGGTCGATCATTATGTGCGTGAGCATCTTGGTATTTCCGAGGATGAACGCGCCGCCCTGCGCGCGCGCTGGCTGACCGGCTGACCCGGCCTCCCGCCATGGCCGCTCCACACCCTGAAACCCATCTGCCCTGGCGCGACCCGCTCGTCGTGTTTGCACCCTGGGCCAAGACGCCGAACGCGCTGCTCCTGCATGATGGTCGCCACAATCGCGCGCGTCTTTTCGTGCATCCCGACCGGGTGATGACCGGGACTGGCCGGGCCGATTTCGATGCACTGGCCGCCATTGCGCGCCGCGAAGGGGGCGTCTGGGCTGGACTGTTCGGCTATGACCTTGCCGCCGCCTTTGAACGCCTGCCGCATCTCGATCCGCGCTGGCCGCCGCTGGCGATGGCCCGCTATCCCGCCTGGGCCGAATTTGATCGGGACGGTGGCATGATCCGGGTTCGCGGCGAATCTGCCGATGCTGTTGCCCGGCTGGCCGATGCCATCAATGCCGTCCCGGACGCGGCGTCGACTGCAGCGGTTGACGCGCGGGCGCTCGACTGGTCGCCGCGTTGGGACCGCAACACCTATCTCGCAGCTGCCGGCAAGGCGCGCGACTATGTCCATGCCGGTGATGTCTTCCAGGTCAATCTTTCGCAAGCCTTTGACGTTTGGCTCGATCCGGTCGACACGCCCTGGCAGGTCTTTGCCCGTCTGTGTGAGGACTCGCCTGCGCCGCATTCCGCCTATCTCTGCCTCGACGCGGACCATGTCGTGCTGACCAATTCGCCGGAGCGTTTCCTCAAGGTCGGGGGGCGCCATGTCGAGGCGCGGCCGATCAAGGGCACGCGGCGCCGATCTGCCGATCCGGCCGAGGACAAGGCCTTGGCCGCTGAATTGTTAGCCAGCGCCAAGGACCGGGCGGAAAACCTGATGATTGTCGACCTGATGCGCAATGACCTGTCGCGGGTCTGTGCGCCCGGTTCGGTCAGCGTGCCGGTGCTGTGCGAGATCGAAAGCTATGCCAATGTCCATCATCTGGTCTCGGTGGTGGAGGGTGACCTTGCCGACGGGCGCGACGGGTTCGACCTTCTGGCCGCCAGCTTCCCGCCCGGCTCGATCACCGGCGCCCCGAAGGTGCGGGCGATGGAGATCATTTCCGAACTCGAGAGCGAGCCGCGCGGCGCCTATTGTGGTGCGCTGGGCTGGATCGACATGGAACGCGGCGATATGGACCTCAATGTCATGATCCGCACGGCGGCCCTGCGCCGCGATGGCGGCCAATGGCGCGCCAGCCTGCGCTCCGGCGGTGGTATTGTCGCCGATAGCGAGCCGGTCGCGGAGTACGAGGAAACACTGACCAAGGTCTCGGCCCTGCGCCAGGCCTTGGGGGCGGGATCGGCATGAGCGGAATTGCTTTCAAGGATGGTGAGTGGATCGAAACCGCCCGCACCGGCTGGAGTCTCGCGGATCGTGGCGGTCTTCTGGGCGACGGCCTGTTTGAAACCCTGCATGTCATCAAGGGCAAGGCGGTCCGTTTTGATCGCCATATGACGCGTCTGGCACGCAGCGCGGCCGAACTCGGCTTGCCGGGGCCACACGACGCTGACGGCATGGCCGGCCTGATCGAGGAATTGGTGGCGCGCAATGCGCTCAAGGACGCGATGGTGCGCCTCACCCTGACGGCCGGGCCGGGGCCGCGCGGTTTGGAGCGGCCCGACGAGCTGGTCCCGTCGCTGACTCTGACGGCCTCGCCCCGCGCTGCGCCGCCCGCCTCCATTGCCCTGTCGCTCAGTGAAATCCGTCGCTCGCCCGCCAGTCTGGCGGCGCGCCACAAGACCCTGTCCTACATGGACAATATCCAGGCGCGCCGGCAGGCGCGCGGGCAGGGGGCTGACATGTCCTTGCTGCTGGATACGCGCGGTCATGTGTCGGGTGGCGACAGCGCCAATGTGTTCTGGCTGATTGCCGGCGAGGTCTATACGCCGGCGACCGCTTGCGGTGTTCTCGCCGGGACGGTGCGGGCCGAGATCCTTGACTCGATGCCGGTCGAAACCGGTGCCTTCGGACTGGATGTGCTGGAGGGGGCTGAGGCGGTGTTCGTGACCAATGCCGCCTTCGGCGCGGTTCCCGTAGCGACGCTCGACGGGCGCGCCCTGGGGACCGGCGAATTGCCGGCGCGGATCAAGGCGCTCTTTGCCTAACTCCGCGAGACGACGATCGAGCGGCGCGGGCGGAGATAGAAGATTTCAGAAATATTGAACTGGCTTACGCCAAGCTCGCCGAACATGGTGTCGTACTCGTAGTTCACTTCGACCATGATGACGGAACGATTGCGTTCCAACACTCCGCTGGGAATGGTCACCGTGCTGCCCTCGGAATAGGGCGCCATGCCTTGCGCGTCGGACCATTGCACTTCGACATTATCGCTGCTGTCCATCAGCACCGAGGTGATGCGGATCTGCAGCGGGGTCGGGTCAAACGGCGCGGCGATGACAGAGCCGGCATTGAGTATGTCGGTCATCTCGTCATCGGTGATGATGTCGTCCTGGGCGACCAGGTCGGCGAGGGCGCTGGAGATCGAGGTGATCTTGCGGTCGATCGACAGGGCCAGGCTGATCTCCACCGAGCCGAGATAGAGCAGGATCATGAACGGCGCGATCAGGGCGAACTCGACCGCGGACACGCCGCGGCGGTCGCGGAAAAGACGGCTGATCGAGCGGGTGAGCGGCTTAATCATCAAAAGGCTCATTGCGGAAAACGGTCGCGGAGGTGATCAGGCGCTGATTGTTCTCCATGTTGGACAGGGCGCCGCCGAAATTGGGGGTCATCAGCGACCAGCGATAAAAGACGCGCACCAGCACGATGTCGCCCGCGTCACCGGGTTCCCAACCAAAATCGGAATTGTCGAGGGCACCATTTTCGTCGATCGGGCTGGACTGGTCGACCGTGTCGAAGTCCTCGAACACCTGCACGTCGATCTCGAGATTATCGCAATCGGCGACTGTCGAGATCAGGTTGCACACTTCCTGACGGAAGCCGGCTTGCGACATGCCACCGGTCTGGGCCTCGCCGGTGCGGATCTTGCGGGCTGACTCCAACACCGCGTTTTCGAGCACGGTACCGGTGAAGAAGACAGCGGCGATTTCGATCATCGCAAAGAGAAGCAGGAAGAAGGGCGCCGCGATCATTGCGAATTCGATCGCGGTTGCACCGTCATGGGCCCGGCAAAAGCGGGCGAGTTGCGCCTGGTGGCGCTTGGGTGCGGCTGTATCTGATGCGGTGGTCATTGGTGTCCCCATCCAAGGCCCGGCTTTTGCGGGCCTCCTCCCTGTTACTGGGGATTGTCGCCGGACATCGCCGTGTCGACGATCGACAGGCGACCACGTTGCTGGTCGGTCAGGGCTTCGGTGCGTTCGGTATCGTCGCCGACGCGCGGGACCTCACCACACACCGCCCCGCAAGACAGGGTGTGCTGGTTCGGGCCGCGGAACAGGGCGACCTGGCCGGCGACCGGATTCGAGACGACGACGTCGCGCTCGTAGATGACGCGGCCGATACGGTCGATGGCGATCACATTGGTGCGGCCCTGCAGGCGACCGGTGACGATCAGTGTGCGGCCGTCATGCACCATGGCGTCGGCGATTGAGGGATTGCCGACCACAATCGCGGAGGCCTCGGCAGGCAGGCGGATCACTTCGGCATGCTCGACAGGCACGGCCAGGTCGTGCGCCGCAACGGGGGCGACGCAGACAATCGCCAGGGTGAAGGCGGTGGCAATCCGGTTGAACATGGCAGGCGCTCCGTGCCGCTGTGTGAAACTGGCGACCACTCTCGCGCGCGCGTCTGAATCTTTTCTAAACGCAGCTGAGATTGTTTGAGCTCTTTGCGCCCGGTTCCCGTTATTTGAATGTTAACTATAGCAGAGGTTCACGCAAATATATGTTTTGTTAAGCACGAATTTTTACTCGGCAGAAAGTCTTCTCGTGTCTATTGGTCAGCGTTCAGGAGGGGTCGGGACGGATCGGCTCCTGATGGTTGGGAACTTTCACGGGAGTATACAAAATGAAAATGATTTCTCGCTTCTTCAAAGACGAATCTGGCGCCACCGCGATTGAGTACGGCCTGATTGCCGCCCTTATCGCTGTTGTCATCATCGGCGCTGTGACGGCTCTTGGCACCGAGCTTTCGGGCAATTTCGACGCAATCACCGCCGCCATCTGATACGGCGTCTGCGTGACACGAATGGCAGGGCCGCTCCAATCGGAGCGGCCCTGTTTCGTTTGCCAACCGCTCATTAAGGCTTCGTGGTCACTCTCCGCAGGAATGGTAGAGGGGGCGAACCCGTGTTGATGCAGATGGTGATACTGGGCCTGGTCGGTCTGATGTTGGTGGCGGCGGTTTTCGATGCCGTCAAATTCATCATTCCCAACTGGTTGTGCGGCCTGGTCGTGCTGACTTTCCCGGTCGCGGTGCTGGCTGCCGGCCTGGGTTGGTCGGACGCCGGCAATCACATGCTTGGTGGCGTGATTGCCCTGCTCATCGGCTTTGCCCTGTTCGCTCCGGGCTGGATTGGCGGCGGCGACGCAAAATTGTTCGCCGCTTCGGCGCTGTGGTTCGGCTGGCCGGAAATCTTCGCATTTCTTATCCATACCGTGATTGCCGGCGGGGTGCTGGTGATCCTCCTCCTTGCCCTGCGCTGGCTTGCCCCGCGCATTCCCGCCCTCGCGGCACGTGTCGAGGGTAGTGCACTGGCGGTAAATGCCCCGGTCCCTTACGGAATTGCGATCGCCGCCGGGGTTTTCTGGAGCCTGCCGAACAGCGTCTTCTGGGGCGCTTTTTAGGCACATTTGAGCGGTGTCTTGCCGGCCCTGAAAAAAGCCCTCATTAGGGGGCATTGTCCCGATAGCATTAACGCGACTTTGAGGAATTCAGCGTCTCCTAGCACATGAATTCGTGTGCCTGAGAGGTTCGAGACGCCTGATGAACGCCGTCCGCATCGCCATTCTTGTCGCCGCCGCCATTGCTGCGGTCGCGGTGGCCATTTTCGTTCGCCAGGCCATGTCCAGCAACGAAACGCCGCAGGTTGTGGAAGTCGAGGAGCGGCCCGCCGTCCGCATTCTTGCGGCCCGCCGTGACGTTCAGATTGGCGAGCGAATCAGTGCTGCTGACTTCTACTGGCAAGCTTGGCCCGATGAGGCCATTGCGCCGGGATATATTGTTGAAAACCGCGGTCAGGCGATTGCCGACTTCGCCGGTTCGGTGGTTCGTGCCCCGATCAGTCAGGGAGAACCGATCACCGGTCGCCGCCTTGTCCAGCCCGGTGATGCCGGTTTCATGGCCGCCGTTCTGACGCCGGGGATGCGCGCCGTGGCGGTACCGATCTCGGCCGAGACCGGGGCGGGCGGTTTTATCCTGCCGAATGATCGCGTCGACGTGATCGTCTCCTTTGAAGAAGAGTCGGAAGGCCGTCGTGGTTCGAGCCGTGCCTTCGTCGCTCGCACGATCGTCGAAAATGCCCGCGTGCTCGCGATTGACCAATCCTTCTCCAGCGATGGTGATGACGAAGTTGCCGTCGGCGAGACTGCGACCTTGGAACTCACCCCCGACCAGGCCCGTGCCGTGTCCGTCGCGGTCGCCCGCGGCGAAATCGCGCTCGTGCTGCGCAGCCTGACCGACAATACCGGTGATCCGGTCCTGGTTTCCGGCGGCAATCTGCCGGAAGCCCCGGCCCAGTCTTTCGAGGAGCGTCGTTCGAGCTCCGTCACCCTGATCCGCTATGGCCGCGCCCAGCAAGTTGCGCTGGGTGGGGACGAATGAGGACCGAGATGATGATCCGCACCCTGCTCCTGCTGGCCAGCCTGGCCCTTGCAGCGCCGGTCGCCGCCCAGCCGGCAGGCACCGAGCGTGGCAATACGATGCAGGTCTATATCCGCGAGCCGGGCAATGGTCCGGTTTCCGAGACGTTGAACCTGCCGCTGTCGAAGGCCGCGGTTGTCCACCTTCCGGTTGATGTCGCGGACGTGCTGGTGACCAATCCTGCGGTGGTCGAGGCCATCGTGCGGACGCCGCGTCGCGCTTACATCATGGGCATGGCGACCGGTCAGACCAACGCCTTCTTCTTTGATGCCAATGGCCAGCTGATCCTGGACCTTAACCTGCGAGTCGAGCGCGACCTGTCGCCGCTGCAGGAATCGATTAACCGCTTTCTGCCCAATGCGCGGGTCGAGGTTGAAGCGATGAATGATCATATCGTGCTGTCGGGCCGTGCCCCGAGCGCGTCGGATGCCGATGCCGCGTTGCGAATCGCCCAGCGCTGGGTCGATGAGCCTGATCACATCCTGTCGATGATCACGGTGGAAGCGCGCGAGCAGGTCATGCTCCGCGTCCGGATCGTGGAAATGCAACGCACCATCGTGCGCCAGCTCGGTGTCAACCTGTCGACCGCCGGCACCACGGGTGAATTCGGTTTCGGGGTCTCGACGCAGCCGGACTTCTCCCGCGTCGGTCGCTTTCTCGGTGGCACGAGTGCCATGCTCGACTGGGTCAGCGGCAATCCGGGCGGTGTCGAAAATGTCAGCGCCTTGTTGCAGGCGATGGAACGGGTCGGCCTGGTCCGCACCCTGGCCGAGCCGAACCTGACCGCGATCACCGGTGAAAGCGCGAACTTCCTGGCCGGTGGCGAATTCCCGGTCCCGGTCGGGCGCGATCGTGATGGCAATATCATTATTGAATACAAGCCCTTCGGTGTCGGCTTGGGCTTTACGCCCGTCGTCCTGTCAGAAGGTCGCATCTCGCTGCGCATCTCGACGGAAGTGTCGGAATTGACGAGCCAGGGCTCGCTCACCTTCCAGTCGAACAATGTCACGGATGATGACGGAAACGTCATCGGTACGGTGCCGGGCCTGACCATTCCCGCCCTCAATGTGAACCGTGCCGAGACCACTGTGGAACTGCCGTCGGGTGGCAGCCTCGTCCTGGCCGGCCTGATCCAGGAAGAAACGCGCCAGAATCTCGACGGGGTTCCCGGTGTCCAGAACCTGCCGGTGCTGGGGTCCTTGTTCCGTTCGCGGGACTACGAGAACCAGGAAACCGAACTGGTCGTGTTGGTGACGCCGTATCTGGTCGATCCGACAAACCCGAACCAGATGCAGACGCCTGCGGACGGATTCCGCAATTCCAGCGAGGCATCGACCCTGCTCTTCGGCCGCATCAATCGCGCTTATTCGGTCCCCGGATCGGATACGGGCGAACGCGGTTGGAGTGGTCCGGTCGGCTTCCTGTTCGAGTAGTGGAGTTGGTGATGGTGGCCTACAAAAAAACAATCGGTGCCCTGATCGGACTGGCCGGCCTTGTCTCGCTTGGCGCCTGTGCCGCGACGCCAACCGGCCTTGGCTTGCCCCAGGCCAGCGCGGTCGCGGAAACCTATCGCGCCGAATTTGCCGTCGACCCCCAGGACAATGGCCTGACCTGGGCACAGCAGCGCGTGCTCGCCTCGGTGGCTGCCGAATACAAGGCTCGCGGCCACGGCCCGTTGGTGATCAGCTATCCCCAGGGCGCGATCAATGAAGACGCGGCCATCGGCGCCATCGCCGAGGCGCGGACCTTCTTCTACGAGCAGGGCATTGACTGGCGCATGATCGCGGGAGGCGCCTATGACGCGCGCGGTCAGCACAATGGCGAGGTGATCTTCTCTTTCGCCCGATATACCGCAGTGGCGCCTGCCGAATGTGATGGCAGCTGGGACCAGATGGCGATGGAATTCGACAACCAGCACCACACCAATTTTGGCTGTGCGATGGCTGTGAATCTGGCCGCCATGGTCGCTGACCCGCGTGACCTGGTCGCGCCGCGCGACATGGAGGCCGGCGACAGCGGTCGCCGTCAGACGGTGATCGACGGTTATCGGGCCGGTGAATCCACCGCCAGCGAGCGCAGTGACTACGAGAGTGGCGCCGTATCCCGCGTCGGTAGCGGAAACTAGGGAGGGCCAGCCATGACCGATGCCAATCGCGCACTGAAGCAAGACCCTTTCCTGGACGGTGATGATCCCTTCCTGGACGCGGCCGATGTCGAACGCCTCCTGCTGGGCGAAGCCACCCGCGAAGAGATGAACCGGCCTCCGGCGCAACAAGCCCCGGTGGACACGTTCGATGATGATTTCGGCGACGATCCCTTCCTGTCGGATGCGGCGCCGGTTCCGGCCAAGCCGGAGCGCGTCATCGACCCGGTATTCGAAGACGTGCAAGATGAAGTCGCGGCGATCCAGGTCGGCGAGTCACTCTACGGCGAAGTCGATAACGACGTGTCAGACCAGCCGGTGCCACGCATCTCGGTCGGCGCTTTTTGTGAACGACCGGAAACCGGGGCGCTGATCCACAATGCCGCCAATGACCGCCGCCTCGCCAAGGCGCATGTGACGGTTGAGCTGGGCGGCTTGCCGGCGGCCATTGAACGCTATCATGACGAGACGACCCCGAACCTGCTGATCATCGAGAGCGGCATGCGCGGACGCGGCCTGTTCGACCAGCTCGAAGAACTGGCCGGGGTCTGCGATCCGGATACCAAGGTGATCATCATTGGCGCCGCCAATGATATCAGCCTCTATCGCGAACTCATGAAGCGCGGCGTCAGTGAATATCTGGTGCCGCCGATGACGCCGATTCACGTGATCCGGACCATTTCCGAGCTTTTCCTGGATCCCGAGCAGCCGTTCGCCGGCAAGACAATTGCCTTTATCGGCGCCAAGGGTGGTGTCGGGTCTTCGACGATCGCCCACAATGCGACCTGGGCCCTGACCGAGGGCATGCAGTCTGATGCCGTGCTGGTCGATCTCGACCTGTCCTTTGGCACTGCGGGCCTCGATTTCAACCAGGACCCGGCCCAGACACTGGGCGACGCCCTGGCCGAACCCGACCGTCTGGATGATGCGTTGCTGGACCGGCTCCTGGTTCGCTGCACGGACCGTCTCAGCCTGTTCTCGGCCCCGGCAACCCTCGACAAGGAATGGGATTTCGGCACCCAGGACTACGAGATGGTGTTGGAGAAAGTCCGTCGCCAGGCGCCCTATGTTGCACTCGACCTGCCGCACATGTGGACGCCTTGGGTGAAGCAGACATTGCTCGCAGCCGATCAGGTCGTGGTCACGGTGGCGCCGGATCTGGCGTCCCTGCGCAATGCCAAAAACCTGTTTGATCTGGTCGCTGGCGCCCGTCCCAATGACGAGCCGCCGCGCGTCGTGATCAACATGGCCGGCATGCCGAAACGTCCGGAAATCCCGATAAAGGATTTCGCCGAAGCGCTGGGCACTCCGCCAACCCTGGTCCTGCCGTTCGAGCCGCAATTGTTCGGCAAGGCGGCCAATAACGGCCAGATGATCACCGAACTCGATCCAAAGTCGAAAGCCGCGGAAGGCTTTTCGCATCTCGCCAGCCTCGTCTCCGGCCGGACACCGGTGGCGATGCCGAAACGCTCACTCATCGCGAAACTTTTCGGAGGCTAGTTAGCCCATGTTCGGCAAGCGTGCCGGAGGCCCGACACCCACGACCGCCCCGCTGACGCCGCCGCCGGCCGCGCCAAAGGCGGAGGCGCGTGCTGAGACGTCGCCGCGTCGCGAGGCCGCTGCAGCCCCGACCGCCCGTCCCGCCGCCAAACCGGCTGCGCCGGCCCCGAAGCCGGTCGCCAAGCCGGCCCCGGGCGCCTATGCCGGCCCCAAGGCCGCCAAACGCACGGTCCGCGCCGCGGAGCCGGGCGGTCGCTCGGAAGAGTATTACGCAATCAAGACGACGATCTTCAACGCCCTGATCGACACCATCGATCTGGGTCAGTTGGCGCGTCTGGACAATGAAACCGCGGCCGAGGAAATCCGCGACATTGTGACCGAGATCATCTCGATCAAGAATGTCGCCATGTCGATCGCCGAGCAGGAACAACTGCTCCAGGACATCTGCAATGACGTCCTCGGTTTCGGCCCGCTGGAACCGCTTCTGGCCCGTGATGACATCGCCGACATCATGGTCAATGGCGCCGACAAGGTCTTCATCGAAGTCAACGGCAAGCTCGAAGAGACAAACATCCGTTTCCGCGACAATGCCCAGCTGATGAATATCTGTCAGCGCATCGTCAGCCAGGTCGGCCGCCGCGTCGATGAAAGCTCGCCGATCTGTGACGCCCGCCTGATGGACGGTTCGCGTGTCAACGTGATCGCGCCGCCCTTGGCGCTGGACGGTCCGACACTGACAATTCGTAAGTTCAAGAAAGACAAGCTGACGATGCAGAATCTGGTGGAGTTCAACTCCATCACGCCGGAAGGCGCCAAGGTCCTGTCCATCATCGGTGCCTCGCGCTGTAACGTGCTGATCTCCGGCGGTACCGGTTCGGGTAAAACGACGCTTTTGAACTGCATGACCGGCTTCATCGAGGAAGACGAACGGGTCGTGACCTGCGAAGACGCCGCCGAACTTCAGCTGCAACAGCCACATGTCGTGCGACTGGAGACGCGTCCGCCGAACCTGGAAGGGTCCGGGATGGTGACCATGCGCGATCTGGTCAAGAACTGCCTGCGCATGCGTCCCGAACGGATCATCGTCGGTGAGGTGCGTGGCCCGGAGGCGTTTGACCTCCTGCAGGCCATGAATACCGGCCATGACGGCTCGATGGGCACGCTGCACGCCAACTCGCCGCGCGAGGCGATGTCGCGGATCGAGTCGATGATCACGATGGGCGGTTACAACCTTCCGGCCCGGACGATCCGCGAGATGATTGTCGGCTCGATCGACGTCATCGTCCAGGCGGCCCGCTTGCGCGATGGTTCGCGGAAAATTACCCACATCACCGAAGTGGTCGGCATGGAAGGCGATGTCATCGTCACCCAGGACCTCTTCCTCTACGAGATCAAGGGCGAGGACGAGCACGGCAAGATCATCGGTCAGCACGCCTCGACCGGTATCGCGCGTCCGAAATTCTGGGACCGCGCCCGCTATTTCGGCCTGGAGCGCGAGCTCGCCAACGCGCTCGACGCGTCGGAGGCCTGACGCGATGGGCGGTGACATGGCCTTCATCCTCGCTGCCGCGGCTGCCTTCATGGCGGTCGGCGGTGTCGGCTGGGTCGTCACCGGCGCGGCCGGAGACGCGCAGTCGAAAAAACGCATGAACCGGGCCGTCGGCACGGGCGGATTGCAACGCGGACGGCGTCAGGCCTCGGCCCTCGACCAGGCCGCCCAGCGCAAGCGCCAGGTCCAGGAAACGCTCAAGGATCTTGAACAGCGTCAGCGCGACCAGCGCAAGAAGTCGCTGTCGGTCAAGGCGCGCATCCAGCAAGCCGGCATGTCATTCACGCCCGCTGTTTTCTGGGTGGTATCAGCCTGTCTGGCCGTGGTCGGCATGTTGGTTGCCTTGCTCACCGGTCAGAAGCTCCTGGTGATCGGGGCGGTCGGCCTGATCAGTGGTCTGGGCTTGCCGCGCTGGTGGTTGGGCTTTCTGCGCGGACGACGCCAGAAGCAGTTTTCCGGCGAATTCGCCAACGCACTGGATGTCATCACCCGCGGTGTGAAGTCTGGCCTGCCACTCAATGAATGTCTGAAAATTCTCTCGGTCGAGAGTCCCGAACCGGTGCGCACCGAATTCGAGAAACTTGTGGAAGGCATCGCGGTCGGCGTGTCACTGCCCGACGGTCTCGACCGGATGTGCGAGCGCATGCCGCTGCCCGAGCTGAACTTCTTTCGCACCGTGCTGATCATCCAGCAGAAGACCGGCGGCAATCTGGCCGAGACGCTGGGCAATCTCTCCACCGTGCTGCGCTCGCGCAAGATGATGCGCGAAAAGGTCGGCGCGCTGGCGTCGGAAGCCAATGCTTCGGCCGCCATCATCGGCTCGCTGCCGCCCGGCGTGTTCGGCATCGTCTATGCCACCACCCCGTCCTATATGAGCCAGATGTTCACTCACCCGACCGGCCAGTTGATGTTGCTCGGCGGGGTGACCTGGATGTTCATCGGCATCATGGTCATGCGCGGCATGATCAATTTCAAGATCTGAGGCGGTCATGTTCGGCATCAGCTTTACCGACATACGTGATTTCCTCACCGATCCGCAGAGCCTGATCGCCATGGTCGCGGCCATTCTGGTTTTCGCCACGATCGTCACCCTGTCGTCGCCGGCGATGGGTACGGACAAGCTCGACAAGCGCATCAAGTCGGTCAACAACCGCCGCGAGGAGCTGCGTCGCAAGAGCCGAGAGGCACTGGAAGCCAATGCCCGCGGCGGCAAGGGGTCGATCCGCGGGGCCGAGGCCAAGGGCCTGGTCCGCTCGATCGTCGATGCGCTCAACCTGCAAAAGGCGTTCGAAGATCCGGCCCTGCACGAAAAGCTTGCCCAGGCTGGCATGCGCGGCAGCCGGCCGGCGATGACCTTCTATTTCTTCCGCTTGCTGTCGCCGATCATCCTGTTCGTCCTGGCCTTGTTCTATGTCTTCGTGATCAATGATTTCGGCCTGCCGCAGATCACCCGCGTCTGCTTCTCCTTCGGGCTCGGCCTGCTTGGGTACTACGCCCCGAACCTCTACCTCTCCAATCTCGCGACCAAGCGCCAGCAATCGATCATGGGCGCCTTTCCCGACGCCCTCGACCTGCTGTTGATTTGTGTCGAAAGCGGGATGTCGATCGAAGCCGCCTTCCACAAAGTGTCGAGCGAAGTCGGCTCGCAATCGATTGAACTGGCCGAGGAATTGTCGCTGACCACAGCTGAGCTGTCCTATCTGCAGGATCGCCGGACCGCCTATGAAAATCTCGCCAAGCGCACCAATCACCCCGGGGTCAAGGCGGTTTGTACCTCTTTGATCCAGGCCGAGCGCTACGGTACGCCGCTGGGACAGGCCCTGCGGGTGATGGCCAAGGAAAACCGGGACATGCGCCTCGCGGCTGCCGAGAAGAAGGCAGCGTCCCTGCCGGCCAAGCTGACCGTGCCGATGATCGTCTTCTTCCTGCCGGTCTTGTTCGTCGTCATTCTCGGTCCGGCCATCATCCGCTTCAATAGCATGTGACGAATCCGTTCTGGCGCGTTACTTGAATGGTATCGTGCATGTTGAACAGGTGGACACAGCCCATGTTTTCCGGGCGAAAAACGGCCGACAAGCTCCGCGAGGAAATCCGCAGCGCCGATTCTGCTGTGGGTGAAACCATGAGTGCGCTGGCGGCTGACAAGATCGAGGCGGCCCGCCGCGCCCTGTCGCATGCGCCCAAGACGCATTTCGCCGACATGGGCTGGAAAGTCGGTCTGGCCGGCGCGATGATCGAGCTGAAGGCCGGCAAGCGCAAACAGGGTCTGCAAAAGCTGATCACCGTCTGCTCGCGTCTTGACGACACATCCCTGTCCCGCGACGACAAGAACTATCTGCGTCTTTATGCGCTTTATCGCGGCAGCGAGGCGTCGAAAGATGGCCGGGCGCCGGTCGAGTTGCGTGAACTGGTCGAGGATTTCCGTTTCGACCACACCCTGGTCACGCCCTTGTTGCGCAAGGACTTTCCGCTCAAGGTCCTCGACGATGCCGAGGTCGCGCCGCCACCACCTCCCCCGCCACCGCCTGTGCACAGCAACAGCCACTGAATATTTGTATTCCGCGGATGATGTCGCGCGGGTTACAAAGAGGCCGGGGCGAGGCGATGATACAGGTGATCGGGATCATTACATGAAATTATCGCGTGACGTGGCGCTCTATTGGGCAACGGTCCTGCTGTGCGGATATGGCGCGTTTACCTATGCGCGCTGGGGCGTGCTCGAGCTCTTGGTGCGCACCGGCACCTGGCCGAGTGATCGTTTCAGCTTTGACGCCTACGGCTATGTCGCCAGCATGTCGGTGCTTCAGGAAGCAGTCTTCCTGATCGCCCTGTTCGCGGCGTTGGTCGCATGGGTGATGCTGCTCATGCGGTCTCGCTGGTCGGCCTTTGCCTATGGCGCATTCTTCTTCGCCTCCATGGTCGACTGGCTGCTGCTGGTCGGCAACCCGTTCATCGGCATGGAAATGAATGGCTATTTCGGGATCACGGTGAACCTGATCGCGCTCTCGGCGATCATTCTCATCACGTCGATGGGTCTGTTGAATGGACGTCCGGCGCGACGCTAATTCTCGCGCACAGCGTCATAGCGGCGGTTGGTGGTCAGCATGGCGCGGATATAGGCCATGTTGGCTTCTGCCATTTGCGGTGAGACATCGACCCGGGCCAATTCCTCGGCTTCGGTAAACCTGCCTTGCAGGGCGATCACCAGCGCCAGGTTCTGGCGCACGGTGGCGTCGGCACCCGGACGCACCATGGCTTCCCGCAGCATGCGTTCGGCCGTGTCGGGTTCGCCGGCGGTGACGTAGGACATTGCGAGATTGGACAGGATGGCCGGTTCACCGGGCGACAGGGTCAGCGCCTGGCGGAAGGCGCCCCGCGCGGCTTCGCTCTGGCCGGCCTGTTCGAGGGCGACCCCGAGGGCATTGTGGATTTGCCAGCGCGTGCTGTCGATCTGGCTGGCGCGGCGCAGTGATTCGATGCCGGCGACGCCGCGACCGGCGGCGGCCAGCGCGCTGCCATGGGCCAGCAGAAGATCGGCATTGTCCGGATAGAGGGCCAGCGTTTGCCGTGCGACTTCGCTGGCGCGCTGGTGATTGCCGAGCTGACGCAGGGTGCGCGACAATTCCAGCGCGGCTTCCAGGTCCGACGGGTTGAGGTCGAAGGCTTCGGCCCAGAAGGCGGCCTGGGTCAGCATGTCTTGGCTGCGCACGGCCTGACGCTCGCTGGCCGAGGCCGGCACGATCGTGTTGGCGTTCATCGTGTCGATGACAGCCTGTTCCTGCTCGGTCGGTGCCGTGGTCGCGCAGGCCGCGAGCAGGAGGGCGCCGAGCGGGGCGAGGGCGATGAGTTTGCGCATGGTCAGAACCGGGCCACTGTTAAGCATGACTTGAATCTGCGCTGCGCCGGTCAAGAATGGGTTAATCCGCCCGCTCACTCCGGACCGGCAACAGGATTCCCGCCCGGAGCCATGAAAGGAACACCCATGACCGCCCTCATCGCAACCGCTTCGGATTCCCGGATTCTGCGCCTCGTCGATGAGGCCGGTGCCGAGGCGGCGATCGCAGCCCTGGCGCCGGAACACCGCAGCCTGGCAGCCGGTTTCATGGGCAAGCCGGGTCAGATCGCACTGCTGCCGGATGCGGCCGAGGCCGGGGCCTTGTTCGGGACCGGCAAGGGCAAGGACGCGTTTGTGCTTGGCGCCGCGCCGCTCACCCTGCCGGAAGGCAATTGGCAGCTGGAGAACCTGCCCGCAGGCTGGGATGCGACGCTGACGGCCACGGCCTGGGCGCTGGGCAGCTACATGTTCACGACCTACAAGCCGGCGCCGCGCGCGGCGGCATGTCTGGTGGCGCCGGAGGGTGCCGATCTCGACGAGGCGAAGGCCGTCGCCGAGGCGGTGCACCTGACCCGTGATCTCGTCAACACGCCGGCCGACCGGATGGGGCCGGAGGGTCTGGAGGCGGCCTTCCGAGCGCTCGCAAACCAGTTCGGGGCGACGGTCCGGGTGACACGCGGCGATGATCTCCTGTCGCAGAATTATCCGATGATCCATGCCGTCGGTCGCGCTGCCGGTGAAGCGCCGCGTCTGCTTGAGCTGGAATGGGGCGATGACAGCCATCCGCGCCTGGCGCTGGTCGGCAAGGGCGTGACCTTTGATACCGGCGGTCTCGATCTCAAGGCAGCGCAATTCATGCGCCTAATGAAAAAGGACATGGGCGGCGCGGCCAACGCGATGGGGCTGGCCCGTATCGTGATGGCGCGCAATCTGCCGGTTCGCCTGCACCTGCTTGTTCCGGCCGTCGAGAATGCAGTCGGGGCAGGGGCGTTTAGGCCCGGGGATATCATCGACTCGCGCAAGGGGCTGACGGTCGAGATCGACAATACCGACGCCGAGGGCCGTCTGGTGCTGGGTGACGCCCTGACCCGTGCCACCGAGGAGGATGTCGACCTGCTGATTGATTTCGCGACGCTGACCGGCGCCGCCCGGGTCGCGCTGGGCCCGGAAGTGGCGCCGTTCTACACCGATGACGACGTGCTTGCGGCGGATCTCGCGAAAAGCGCCGGCACGGTCGCCGATCCCTTGTGGCGCATGCCCTTGTGGGACGGGTATGAGGGCGAAATGGACGGGGAGATCTCGGATCTGGTCAACAGTGCCGCAACGCCAATGGCCGGCTCGATCACCGCCGCGCTCTTCCTGCGCCGCTTTGTCGGCAAGGCCCGCTGGGTGCATTTCGACATTTTCGCCTGGAACCCCAAGTCTCGCCCCGGCCGGCCCAAGGGCGGTGACATGCACGCAGCGCGCGCCGTTTACCAAATGCTCAAGGAGCGGTTCCAGAATAAGGGCTGATCAAACCGGTCGGACGAGTTCTGGAGTTGGCCATGCCGTCACAGGCGATGACATCGCTTGAGATGATGCGACGCGTGTCGGCGGATGCGGTGCGAGGCGCCGCGGCCGATCTGACGGCGCGTCAATTTGCGCTGCTCCTGGCGATCTTCATGAAGCCAGGTCCGCATGCGATCCGTGACCTTGCGTGCCAGCTCGACCTGCCCAAGCCGGCCGTGACCCGGGCCCTGGATGTGCTGGAACGCCAGGGCTTTGTCCGGCGCAAGCGCGACCGTGCCGACAAGCGCGACGTGTCGGTGCATCGCACTGTAAAGGGAGCGGTTTTCCTGTACGATTACGGCGAAGCCGTTGCCCATCGTGCCGAGGAAACCCGTCAATGTCCCAGCTGGATCCCCGTGTCACCGCCGCCCGCGCCGACCTCGCATCCTCTGAACTGAAGGGGCGCGTCGACGCCGCCCGGTTTGTCGATCCCGTCGAGCATCAAGTCATCATCCCCGCTGCGCCGATCCGCCAGGCACCGGACCATGCTGCCGCCATGGACGACCAGCTCCTGGCGGGTGAGGTCTTTGCAGTACTTGAAGCCCGCGATGGATGGGCCTGGGGACAGTCGCGGGCTGATGGTTATGTCGGCTGGGTGGATATGGCGGGCCTGTCCGCGACGATTCATCCGGTTGATCACAAAGTGTCCGTCCTGCGGACCTATGCCTTCTCCGAACCCAGCATCAAGACAGCGCCGAACCATCTGCTCAGCCTCAATTCATGTTTTGCAGCGGGGCGTCGTGAGGGGCGTTTTGTCGAGGCGGTCGGCCTCGGTTGGGTGATCGCCGCCCATAGCGCGTCATTGGATGACACCGCATCCGACTGTGTCGCCGTCGCCGAGGCCTTTCTCGGGGCGCCCTATCTGTGGGGCGGCAAGGAGAGCCTGGGTCTGGATTGCTCCGGCCTGGTGCAGATGGCGCTGCAGGCGGCCGGTCAGGATATGCCGCGCGATACCGACCAGCAGGAGGCCGTGCTCAAGGCGCTATGGCGGGACGTGACCGGAGAGCCGGAGCGGCAGCGCGGCGATGTGGTGTTCTGGCCCGGTCATGTCGGCATCATGACTGACAGCGAACACCTGTTGCACGCCAACGCGTCGAGCATGGATGTGACGCTGGAGCCCTTCGCCGAGGCCGAGGCGCGTATCCGTACGGCCGAAAACCCGGTGCGGGCGATCTACCGTCCGGCCTGATCCAGCGTCAATTTCAGGCAAGAAAAAACCCCGGACGATCCGCCCGGGGTTTGATCTGTTGGCGATGCGGCCAAGCCTAGTTCTGACCGTCTTCGGTCGTTTGCGGCTCGTCCGTCGCTTCGTCGGTTTGCGCAAGGTCATCGACCATGTCCCCGGCCGCATCCGTCGCGGTTGCCATGGCGTCATCGACGGCTTCGGCGGGCGCTGTGTCGGCCAGCGGCGCCGGCAGTGGCATCGGGTTGTTCGACAGTGAGCGCAGATAGGCGATCAACTCGAGGCGGGTGTCATCATTGCCCAGGCCGCGGAAGGACATCGCCGTGCCCGAGGCATAGCCCGACGGGTTCTCGATGAAGGCGTCGAGCGCCTCATAGGTCCAGTTGCCTTCCAGGCTTTCGAGGGCACCGGAATAGCTGAAACCGTCATGTCCTGCGATGTCGGCACCGACAACGCCCCAGAGATTGGGGCCAACGCCATTGGCGCCACCTTCATTGAAGGTGTGGCAGGCGGCGCAGCGGCGGGCAGCGCGCTCGCCAGCACCGATATCGGCCGCCGCGAGGACGAGACCGTAATCGGTCGGGCCTTCTTCGACCACTTCCGTGCTCGGGCCGGAGCCGATGGCAGCCCAGTCCACCGGATAGGCGGTATTCTCAGCGGTCAGTTCGTGCGCGGCATGCGACGGAACCAGAAGGTGACCCAGCTCGGTAATGGCCAGGACCCCCAGTACTGTTGCCAGCACGACGCCGGCAACCTTGTTCCAGAAGAGTTCGCCCATGGACGCCCCCAAATTCATTCAGGTTGAAAATCGAACCGTGTTTCGCACGCGCCGCGCCCTCAGGCAACACCGCAACGCGCTCATCTGCATGCGGTATCGCGCCGCACAGCGTGATCACGACACGCTTGGTGTGCGCCGGATGCAACACTTTGCGCAGTCTGCATGTCGGCCTGCAGTTCGCCACGCATCCGCCTTGATCCGGACTCGATTGCTCACCAGATAGCGTCTGGCTGGGGGGCGCCAATGGCGTACAGCTAGAAAATACTAATCAAGGTTGATCCAAAATGATCCGCACAGTGCTTGTCTCCTCCCTCTCCGTTCTTGCCCTCACCGCCGGTGCCTTGGCACAGGACGGTCAGATCCGCGTCGGCGGCGGCTATGAAGCCGCTGACTTCGACGGTGTTGATTTCGATACGGTTGTCGTGCGCGGCAGCTATGACTTCACCCGCTATCTGGGTGTCGAAGGCCAACTGAATATCGGCCTCGGCGATGAAAGCGTCACCGTTGGTGCCGTCACCGGCGATGTCAGCCTCGACTATGTCGCTGGCGTGTTCGGCGTGGTCCGTCCCTTCTCCAACGAGAATGGCTCGGTCTTCCTGCGTGCCGGTTACACCACGACGGAAGCCGAAGCCTCGGCCGCCGGCCTGAACTTCAATGCCGACGACCAGGCCTGGGCCTATGGCGTGGGTGGCGAATACTTCTTCGACGGCCGCAACGGCGTCCGCGCTGACTACACCCGCTATGATTATGATGATGGTGGCGAAGCCGATTTCTACGGCATCTCCTACGTTCGTCGCATCGGCGGCTAAGCCGTCTGCCTTCGGGCATTGAAAGGCCGCGGTGCTGCAGCGCCGCGGCCTTTTTCATTGCCGCAATGTCACAATATTGGCGCGATGTAACCTTGATGAACCCGTCATTCAGCGCGCGCTCAGGCAGCGTCGCCTATTCCGAAGTCGAGGGACATTTGCGAGGAATATCACTATGTTGCGTACAATTTCGGTGAGTGTGTTGGCCGTTTTGGCGATGGTCGGCACGGCCAGCGCCCAGGACGACGCGTTCACCCTGTCCGGCGGTTATAGCCAGATCCAGCTGGACGATTTCAAACTCGATGCCGTGACCTTCCGGGCCGGCTATGACGTCAACGCTTATTTCGGTTTCGAAGGCCAGCTCGATATCGGCCTGGGTGATGACACGGTCGCGACCTGTCCGGCCGGTGCGGCGTGCCTTGTCGCTGATCCTTCCGTCGGACTGGATTATGGTGTCGGCCTGTTCGCGATCGGTCGCCTGCCGGTGGGCGAACGCTTCAGCCTCTTTGCGCGCGGTGGCTATGTGCACAACGAGTTTTCGACCAATTTCAGCTATACGGGCGGCATGGATGCCAACAGCTTTGCCTGGGGCGCCGGCGCCGAACTGGCGCTGACCCGTGCCGGGTCATTGCGGTTTGACTACACACGGACTGACTATGACGGCTTTGGCAATGGCGATGCCTACAGCCTGGCTTATGTTCACCGCTTCGGCGGCTGACCGGACCGGGGCCGTGCTTTCGGGCGCGGCCCCGCACCGTTTTGACGACGGGGTTCAGATGTCGCCGTCGGCCCACAATTCCGCAAGGCGGCGGGCGATGGCGATCGAGGGTGGCATGGCGGCGTCGGCGTGGGTGCCGGCCAGCATGGTGCGCACCTCGTCGCGGCTGAACCAGCGTGCCTGCTCCAGCTCGTGCGGGTCGATTGTCACATTGGCATCGGTCACCGGGGCGACAAGGCCGATCATCAAGGACGAGGCGAAGGGCCAGGGCTGACCCATGACATAGCGGACGCCGGCGATGTCGACCTTGATCCCGGCCTCTTCCTCAAGCTCGCGGGCGCAGGCCTCCTCCAGTGTTTCCGCCGGTTCGACGAAACCGGCGAGGGCCGACCAGATGCCCTCCGGCCACGAGGCCTGGCGTCCCAGAAGACAGCGCTCGCCATCGACCGCCAGCATGATCACCACCGGGTCTACGCGCGGGAAGTGTTCGCTCCCGCAGGCGTCACACTGCCGCCGTCCGCCGCCGGATTTTGCCGTGGTGGCGCCTCCGCACGCAGCGCAGAAGCCGTGTCGGGCATGCCAGGCGAGCAGGGCCTTGGCCTGGGCGTAGATGGCCGCTTCGTCATGGCCTAGGGCCATGGCGGCTTGGCGGGCCGGCGTGATCTCGGCATCCAGGGGCAGCTGGTCAGCCGTCGTGATTGTAGCGGCGAAACAGGGCGAGCCCTTGTAGTGGCCGAGAAACAGGCCCGTCGTCATATCAGCCAGTGACGCAATTTCGCTACGGCGGAACCAGAATAATCCGCCCTGGTCCTGCAGGACCGGATCGCCCTCGATGAGGCCCAGCCACCAGCCATCATCACCGCCGAGCAGTGCGGCCATGCCGGCCTCGTCGCGGCGTAGCTGGTCGCCGCGGTCGAGCGGAGAGCCGGCAAAGACCAGCGGGTCGCGGCCGGCCAGGATTTTGCGATCATTCATGGGCAGTATCCGAACATGATGCGGCAACCATCCGGATCGTGGACAGCAATCTGTGTGCAGCCATAGATATGTTTGACCCGGCCTTCAACACGGTCCGTCCCGGGCATTGCCGGGTGCTGGCCAACTGCGGCGCGGCGCGGCGGCTGTCATCTTTCGACTTGATTATGAGAATGAGTCGCAATTACTGTGTATGCAGGAGGTGCCGACATGGCCTGTGATTTTCCCGACGACCGCCCGCGCGCTGTGGCGGACCACGCCCAACGCGCCGTGCGTGACTGGCTGGAAACCCAGGCGCGGGTGACCGGCTATTGGCGCGATGTGCTGCTCTCGTCCGGCGGCAGTCTCGCCCTGATCGAAGCGCTCGACGATCACGCCCGTTTCCTGGAGGCCGCCGCACACCGCGGTGAGGGGGATGTCCTGCAGATACAATGAGACCACGCCTTGCACAGCCGCCTCAGGCACGCGATATAGGGGGCGGAAGATCGGCGGTGGACGAGCGCCTCGCCAACCCGGTCAGGTCCGGAAGGAAGCAGCCGTAACGAGTTTTCGCTCGGGTCGCTGTCCGGTCTTCCACTTCAAGCCCCGCATCGCCCTTCGCGGATCGCGAATCTTGCTCTAGGCTCGATCCCGGCGACCGGTGGGGTCGTCGTGGGGGTTGCCGCGCCCGACCCGCACTCCACTCGCACCAGCCGACAGGACGTCATGGACGACACGCCGCTCCCAGCCGAAGACACCGGAGCGACCGAAGCGTTGATGCCCGGGCTCGATCTGCCGGCCACCGGTCCGACGCCGGGCTATCAGGTGCTGGCGCGCAAATACCGCCCGAACACATTCGAAGACCTGATCGGCCAGGACGCCATGGTGCGGACCCTGACCAATGCCTTCGCCGCTGGCCGCATCGCCCATGCCTACATGCTCACCGGGGTCCGCGGGGTCGGCAAGACGACGACAGCCCGCCTGATCGCGCGGGCCCTGAATTTCCAGACCGACGAGATCGATGCGCCGTCCATGGCCCTGGCCGAGTCAGGCCGCCATTGTGATGCCATCGCCCGCTCGGCCCATGTTGATGTGATGGAGATGGATGCCGCCTCGCGCACCGGCGTCGGCGATATCCGCGAAATCCTGGAAGGCGTGCGCTACGCCCCGGTGTCGGCCCGCTACAAGGTCTACATCATCGATGAAGTCCACATGCTCTCGACCTCCGCCTTCAACGCCCTGTTGAAGACGCTGGAGGAGCCGCCCGAGCACGCCAAATTCATCTTCGCGACGACCGAAATCCGCAAAGTCCCGGTGACCGTATTGTCGCGTTGCCAGCGGTTCGACCTCAAGCGGATCGACCGTGAAGTCCTGACCGATCATCTCGACCGCATCTGCGGCCTGGAGGGCGCGTCGGTCGAGCGGGACGGCCTGTCGCTGATTTCGCGCGCGGCCGAAGGTTCGGTCCGTGACGCCTTGTCATTGCTCGACCAGGCGATTGTCCAGGGCAGCGATGCCGACGGGCCGGTCAGCGCGCCGCAAGTCCGTGACATGCTCGGCCTGGCCGATCGGGCCCGGGTGCTCGACCTTCTGGAGCAGACTTTGACCGGCAAGACTGCCGACGCGCTGGCCGAGCTGGCCTCCCTGCATGATGCTGGCGGCGACCCGGTGGTGATCACGCGCGACCTGCTGGACTATGTCCACGCCACGGCGCGGGTGAAGGCCGCCGGCCCCAAGGCCGATCTCGGCGAAGCTGCCGACACGGTAGCGCGCCTGGTGAAGCTGGCGGAGAGCCAGTCGCTGGGGCAATTGACCCGGATGTGGAAAATCCTGCTGACCGGCCTCGATGATGTCCGCGCAGCACCGGATGCCTTGGCGGCCGCCGAGATGACAGTCTTGCGCTTGGCGTCAGCCGCCAGCCTGCCACCGCCCGAAGAGGCCGCCCGCATCCTGGCCGGAATGCCGCGGACGAATGCGCCACCGGAGGCGCCGGGAAAGCCTGATCCGGCCGCTGCGCCGGCACCGACTGCCATCGCCGGGCACGACGCCCCGGCAGCCGCCCATCGTGCTTTGCAGGAACCGGAACAGGCCAGCGCCGTCGAACAGGATGAGGCGGCAATCTCCGGTCCCCAAACCTGGGAAGCGCTGATGGAGATGTTGCGTGACAAGCGCGATATCGGCCTGCAGTCGGACATGGAACGCTATGTCCGCCCGGCGGCGTTCAAGCCCGGCTCCTTCAGCTTCCAGCCGCTTGAGGATGCGCCGCGCGATCTGGCCCAGCGCCTGTCGCGGCGGCTTCTGGAATGGACCGGCGAACGCTGGATGATCCTGGCTGATGCCGGCCTGACGGGCGGCGAGACCTGGGCCGAGCGGCGCGAGCGCGAGAAGGCCGAGCGGCTGGGAGAGGCGCGTCGTGACCCTGCGGTAACCGAGGCGCTGCGCCTATTCCCGGGGGCCGAGATCATCGCCGTGCGCGATCCCGCGCCGGCGCAAACCCGTGACAAAGACGAAACGACGGAGAAACGCGCATGAAGGACCTGATGGGCCTGATGAAACAGGCACAGGCCATGCAGGAGAAGATGACCGAGGCCCAGGCCCGGCTCGACGAGACCGAAGTCACCGGCGAAGCCGGTGCCGGCATGGTCCGTGTCACGCTGACGGCCAAGGGCGACATGGTATCGGTGAAGGTCGATCCGGGTGTGATCGACCCGTCCGAGCCGGAAATCCTCGAGGATCTCGTCAAGGCGGCGCATGCCGACGCCCGCCGCAAGGGCGAAGCCGCCCAGCAGGAGATCATGAAGGAAGCGGCCGGCGGCCTGCAATTGCCGCCCGGCATGCAGATGCCCTTCTAGGTCGCGGTCATAATGAAAACCGCTTCCGCCGGACCCGAGATCGAACGCCTGATCTCGCTGCTCGCTAAACTGCCCGGCCTGGGGCCGCGCTCGGCGCGGCGGGCCGCTCTGCATCTGCTGGGCAAGAAAGACGCGTTGATGCGGCCGCTCGCCGACGCGCTGGCCGATGCTGCCGACAAGATCCGCGCCTGTCAGGAATGCGGCAATCTCGATGTTGCCGATCCCTGCACGGTCTGCGCCGCACCGAACCGTCTGGATGCCGCGATCTGCGTTGTCGAGACCGTCGGCGATTTGTGGGCCCTGGAGCGCGCCGGCGCTTTCAAGGGGCGCTATCATGTACTGGGTGGTGTCCTTTCGGCCTTGGACGGGGTGCGGCCGGAAGATCTCAATATTGCCAAGCTGGTTGAGCGCGCCGCCCGCGATGAGGTCAGCGAAATTGTGCTGGCACTGAATGCCACTGTCGACGGTCAGACGACGGCGCACTATCTGGCCGACCGGATGGCCGATTGCGGTGTGTCGATCACCTCGCTCGCCCGGGGTGTGCCGGTTGGTGGTGAGCTTGACTATCTCGACGACGGAACGCTGGCCGCCGCCTTCCGCAGCCGGTCAAGCGTTTGAATTCTCCTATCCAACGCCGAATTTCCGTCTATTCTCAGAACCGGCATCGGGGAGACAAGCGTGGATCAGGCTAACCCAGAGACGCGTGACGCGATGGATCCGGCACGGATCACGCCGCGGACCTTCATCCTGTTCTTCTGCACTGGCCTGTTCATGGTGTCGCTGGTGCTCGCCGCGATCACCGCCGTCAAGATCCAGGCCTTTCATTTGGGACCGCTTACGGTGCTGGTACCGGCCGGTACACTGGCTTTCGGCCTGACCTATCTTGCCACCGATGTGATCTCGGAAGTCTGGGGCCGCGGTTATGCCCTGTGTGTCGTGATTTCCGGCGTGCTGATGCGTTTTCTCATTCTCATCCTGCTGCTTTACGCCATGCACGCCGAGGCCGTCTTTCCCTTCATCACGACGGGCGGCAGCTGGACCGATGCGCAGCAGGCCGCGTTTGTGGACGTGCTATCTTCGGGCAACCGGACCAATTTCGCTGGCATGGTCGCCTTCGGCATCAGCGCCCTGGCTGATGTGATGATCTTCCACCATTTCCGCGAGAAGGATGCCGGCAAGAACCGGCTTTGGCTGCGCAACAATATCTCGACCATGGTGTCGCAGACCTTCAACAGCGCGATCTTCATCTCGGTCGCCTTTGCGGGCGTCCAGACCTGGTCGGTGATCGGCAGCCTGATACTGGGCCAGGTGATTGTGAAACTGCTCGTCGCCGTGATCGACACGCCGCTGGTCTATTTGTTGCGCAATATTGCCCAAGGTCGGCGACTGACCGACTTGACCGGCTAGTGGCTCAGGGAATGACCGGCACCAGCCGCAAGACGGCACCCTCGTCGGAGTCCGTGAGAATATAGAGATGTCCGTCCGGCCCGGATGCGACATCGCGGATGCGGTCGCCGCGATCAACCAGCAGGTCCTCGCTCGAAATCACCCGGTCACCATCAACTTCCATCCGCACCAGCCGGGAACCCGCCAGGGCGCCGATGAACACATCGCCCTGCCAGCGCTCGAACCCTTCGCCCTCGTAGAACGCCATGCCCGACGGGGCGATGGACGGATCCCAGAACCAGATCGGTTGTTCCAGACCATCGCCATGCGTCGCATCGGAGATCGGCGTGCCGTCATAGTCGATGCCCCAGGTGATGCGCGGCCAGCCGTAATTATTGCCAGCCTCGATGATGTTGATCTCGTCACCGCCACGGGCGCCGTGTTCATGGGTCCAGACCGAGCCGGTCTGCGGGTTGATGGCGATGCCTTGCACATTGCGGTGGCCATAGGTGTAAATCTCTGGCCCGGCGCCGCGCACGCTGACGAAGGGATTGTCGAACGGCACGGTCCCATCATCATTGAGCCGGACCACACTGCCGAGATGATTGGCCAGGTTCTGCGCTTCATTGGGATGCAGCCCGCCTTCGCCGAGAGTGAGGAGAAGCGTGCCGTCGGCGATGAACTGGATGCGACCGCCGAAATGCAGGCCGCGCGCCTTGTCGAAATTGACCCGGAACAGCGTCTCGACAGTCTCCAGCGCCGTGGCGTCATCGCTCAACCGGCCGCGGGCGAGGGCCGTGTGGTTGGCGTTGATCCGGCCCTCCGAGAAGGCGAAATAGACGAGGCGATTACTGTCGAACTCAGGGTGCAGGGCGAGGCCCAGCAGGCCGCCTTGCCTGGAAACGAGCATGTCAGGCAGACCCGTGATCGGCGCATCGCGCAACACGCCGTCATCAATCAGTCGCAGCCGGCCCTCGCGTTCGGACACCAGCATGTCGCCGTCCGGGAGAAAGGCGATCGACCAGGGGAATTCCAGCCCCTCGGCCACCGTCTCGACGCGGAAGTCCGCCTGCTCGGTCTCGTGGATCCCGGTTTGTGCCCATCCCGCAGACATCGTCGCGGCGCAGAGGGCGGCAAGGCTTGCAATGATACGCATTCATCAACTCCCGACACGGCATCGCCGCACCAAGACTAGCGCAAGCTTGCCGCCGGGGCAGCGGTGTTTGCATTACGATCCGGGATTTTCCGGAGCAGCGTTAAAGCACGATTGAACCCGCGAAGCTGGCCAGGCGTGATCCCAGACGCGGCTGGAAGGCACTGACCTGCGACCAGCGGCGGCGCAGTCGGCCCGGCAATTCCCCGACCTTGCCCGGCATGCGGGCCACGGCCAGCTCGGCCAATTCCCAGGTACGGATGCCGACGGCGGCAATGCCGGGTGCGAGAACGCGGCCATCGGCCAGCGGTACGGAATGGCTGGCATAGTATTTCTTGTAGTGATCGCCGCCGCGGCCCAAGTCGATCCGGGTCAGGCCACGGGCCGGGGCTTGTTCGAACAGGCCGTGCAACAGGAGCAGGCCGGGCGAGTAGCGGGACAATTCCGGGTCATAGGCCGGGAACCAGGAATGGTAGATATCGCCACCGACCAGGCCGAACTCGACGGCTGCCAGTCGATCACCGAACCACAATGCCGCGGTCAGGCCTGAAAACTCCGCGCCTTCGCGCTGGCGCAACTCGTCCAGCACTGATTGCACCCAGTCGATCCCGAATACGTTGAGCTTGCCGGTGTCGCGGTACTGGGCTTGTTTCCACTCGCTCAGCGCCGCAAAGGCGCGACCGTCCGGGTCGCCGAGCGTGACGCGGACCTCGCCGAAATCACGGGTGGCGGCGCGCAGGCGGCGGGCGGTTTTCTTGAAGTGATCCTTGTGCGCCGAGCGGCGCTCTTCCAGGAAGGCGGCACCGTCTGCGCCGATATCGGCGACATGGCTGCCGCAGCGCTGGCGCCGGGTTTCGCCGGTCGCGCGCAGGGGGCCGTGCCAATTGTCGAAGACCAGTGCCGAGCCGCCCGCCGCCCTGGCCAGGCGTTCCGGTGCGATGCGTGACGGGTCTTTGGCGATGACACCCTGATAGTCGCTCATCGGAGCACCGATCGGTCGGACAATGCCGCCATGTGCGGTGTGATGCGGGAAATAGCCAACGGTTTCGCCGCCATCCTCAATGATGGCAACACGGGAGTCCGGGCGGGCGCGGGCGACAGTTTGTGCAAATTCAAAACGCAGATACGGGCTGATGAGCTTGCCATCCGGGCACGCCCAACGGTTCCACTGGTCGGCCTGGCTTGCGGAAATGTCCTCGATTGACACGATTTGTGTGCGCACCTTGTCCCTCCCAAGACGTTCACCCTTGTCCAAGCAAGGGACGGGCCGGTTTGCGACGTCGCCGCTTCAAGTGGCCGGTGACAGGTTTTGTCGGGTCTGCGTGGCAGGGTGAGATGAGCAAGGCGGGCGGCTGGCCGCTCCGGGCCGACTCATCCAGAATGGCCGCCAATCAGAAGGTGCTGAAACCGTGACCCTCAACGAGATATCCACCGATACTTGGCTGGTTCTGGCCGGGATCGCCCTTCTCCTCATCGTGCTGGCCGGGTTGATCCTGTCGCGCAAGCCGGACACCGCCGGGATCGACACCGGCGAGGCCGACCGGCTGCGGGCCGAGCGCGATGACTGGCGCCAGCGCCAGGAGACCACCGCGAGTGATCTCGCCAAGGCGCGTGAGGCACTGGCGCGGCTCGACGGTGTCAGCGAGGAGCGTGACCGGCTGCGGATACAGCTGGAAACGGTCACGACCGAGCGCAATGCGCTCAATGCCCGCCATGAAGCGCTCAAGACCGAGCATGAGGCGACCCAGCGCCATCATGGTGAGAAACTGGCCGAGCTTGAGAAGGCCCGCGAGCGGCTGTCCGAGCAGTTCAAACTGACCGCTGGCGAGATACTGAAAGCCTCGGGCGAAGAGTTGAACAAGCAGAGCACCGACAATCTCCAGACCCTGCTCAAGCCCTTGCGGGAACAATTGAGCGAGTTTCGGACCAAGGTCGAAACCGACGCCAAGGAACGCCATGGCCATGCCGGCGAGATCAAGCAATTGATGGAGACCGTGCGCAAGGACGCTTCGCGCATGTCGGAGGACGCCCAGAAGCTCGCCAATGCGCTGCGCTCATCGTCCAAGGTTCAAGGTGATTGGGGCGAGATGGTTCTGGCCAGCATTCTCGAGCGAGCCGGGCTGCTGGAAAACGAGCACTTCCACACCCAGTCCACCGAACGCAATGCCGACGGCGCACTGCTTCGTCCCGATGTGATCGTCGACATGCCGGGCAGTCATCGCCTGGTGATTGACTCCAAAGTGTCGCTGACGGCCTTCGAACGCTGTGTGAATGCCGAGGATGACGAGGCCCGGGCGGCGGCGTTGAAACAGCACATCGCCTCGGTGCGGGCCCATATCAAGGCGCTGGGCGAGAAGGACTATGCCAAGCTCTATGAAGGCGTGAATTTCACACTGATGTTCATTCCGCTCGAAGGCGCGGCCTCGCTGGCGCTGCAGAATGACCCCGAATTGTCGAGCTTTGCCTGGGAGCGCAATGTCATGATCGCGACGCCGACGACGCTGATGATGGCCATGCGCACGGTCGGCAATCTGTGGACCATTGACCGCCAGAACCGCCACGCCATCGATATCGCCGATCGCGCCGGCGCGCTTTACGACAAGTTCGAGGGTTTCGTCGGAGACCTGGAAACCGTCGGCAAGCGCATCGACGGCGCCAAGGATGCCTGGGCGGCGGCCAAGGGCAAGCTGGTCGAGGGACGCGGCAATCTCGTGCGCCAAACCGAAATGCTCAAAACGCTCGGTGCCAATGCCCGCAAGTCCCTTCCGGCCGAGTATCTGGACGCGGCCGGCGCGGATGAGGGTGCCCCAAGCGCCGAGGCCGATCCAGCCTCCAAGCCTGCCCTGACAGCTCCGGAAGCGGTCGATTCTTGATCCTTTAAGCCGGGGCGACTATCTAGGGGCCATGGCTGTTCTTGAAATCCGCACCGTTCCCGATCCTGTCCTCAAAGAGGTGTCGCAACCTGTTGATCAGGTTGATGATGACCTCCGCCAGCTGATGGATGACATGTTGCAGACCATGTATGCCGCTGATGGCATCGGTCTGGCGGCGATCCAGGTTGGCGTTGCCAAGCGGGTCATCGTCATGGATCTGGCCGGTCCGGACGAGGAAGCGCAGCCGCGTTATTTCGTCAATCCGGTTCTGTCCGACCCGTCTGACACGCTGAAACCCTATGAAGAGGGCTGCCTGTCCGTGCCGACCGTCTATGACGAGGTCGAGCGCCCGGACCGGATCCGCATCCGCTATCTCGATTATGATGGTAATCCGCAGGACGAAATTGCCGAAGGCATGTTCGCCGTCTGTATCCAGCACGAGATGGACCATCTCGAAGGCGTGCTCTTCATCGACTATTTGTCCCGACTGAAACGCCAGCGCGCGGTCCAGAAGGTGAAGAAGGTCGAGAAGTCGAAGGGCCGCGACGCGGCTTAAGCCGTCGGTATTGTGTAACAAAAAGGGCGCCTGGATCTCTCCGGGCGCCCTTTTCGTACCAGGTCTCGTCGTTCTCAGAACTTCCCGGCCTGGAAGTCACGCACGGCCTGGTGCAGTTCGGCTTCGGTATTCATCACGAAGGGGCCATAGCGGGCGACCGGCTCGTTGATCGGCTTGCCGGCGACCAGCAGCAGGCTGGCGCCTTCGGGTCCGGCCTTGAGTTCGATCCGGTCACCATCTTCCAGCACGCCGAGATCGGGATCATCGACACGGCCTTCGCCGGACGAGACCGAACCCTTGTAGACCGCGATGAAGGCGGTGTGGCCGGGATCGATCGACTCATCCAGCGTGGCGCCGGGTTCGAGCACGATGTCGAGCAGGGTCGGCTGGATGGCGACTGACCTGGCGGGGCCCGTGACGCCGGTCGAGCTGGTGCCGGCGAGGACACGCAGGCGCGCCCCGTCGCGGGTTTCGACCGGGATTTCCGACTTGTCGAACTCCTGATAGCCGGGATCGGTCATCTTCAGCTTGCCGGGCAGGTTGACCCAGAGCTGGAAGCCCCACAGCCGGCCATCGTCCTGTATGGGTTGTTCCGAATGCACGATGCCGCGACCGGCCGTCATCCATTGGACGCCGCCGCCCTCAATCACGCCGGCATGCCCCTTGTTGTCGCCATGGCGCATCTTGCCATCGAGCATGATGGTCACGGTTTCAAATCCGCGATGCGGGTGATTGGGAAAGCCGGCCATGTAGTCGGCGCTGTCGTCCGAGCGGATCTGGTCGAGCATGAGAAAGGGGTCGAGGTCCATCAGGCCGCGATGACCGAGCATGCGGGTCAATTTGACGCCGGCGCCGTCGGATGTCGGCAGGCCGCGTGACACCTTGGTGATCCGGCGGGTCCGGGTGAGCGTAGCAGTGGCAGACATGGCGTGTTCCTGTCCGATAAGCCCGAGTGGGCGCGAGGCAGACCACAAGATAGGGATTTTCGTCAGGCTTGCTATGCAGGCCGGTGAAACTCATCGTTTCCATATCGGAAGTGATCGGGCAAGCTATTGCCGAATAGAGGGGGAATTCATGCGAGTAATCAGTTTTTTGACGCTTCCGCTGGTCTTGGCGGCTTGCTCGCCATCGTCCCCGCCTGCGGGTGACGCACTCTTCTCGACCCTGTCTGATCTGTGCGGGCAGGCTTTCGAGGGGCGCGTGGTGAGTGACGATCCGCGGGATGCAGATTGGGCCTCCGAGATCCTGACCCTGCACGTTCGTGAGTGTACGCCCGGACAGTTGCGCATGCCGATGCATGTTGGCGACAATCGATCCCGCACATTCGTTTTGAGCCGGGTCGCCGGGGGGCTTGAATTCAAGCATGAGCACCGGCACGAGGACGGCATCGAGGATGTCCTCTCGCAATATGGTGGCACGACCGTCGCCACGCCGACCGAAAGCCATGCCGAGTTCCCGGCGGATCAATTTACCCGGGTCCTGTTTGATCGCGAGGGCATTGCTGTGTCGATGCAGAATGTCTGGTCGATCACACTGACCGACACGACCTTCACCTATGCACTCGACCGACCGGGTCGGCATTTCGAGGCCGAGTTTGATCTCACCGAACCCGTCGATGCACCGCCGCCGCCCTGGGGCGCCGGGTAGCAGAACGGGAAACGGGCTGGTCGTTTCCGAACCAGCCCGTCCCTGTCGGCAGTCCTGTCAGTGACGGCGACGCTTAGTCTTGCGTCTCTTCGTCAGCATGGCATTCGCCGGTCGCTGCGACTTCGACGCCGTCAGCGGCTGCTTCGCAAGCATTGCCGTAGGTTTCGCCATTGGCGCCGCAGACCGGAGCATAGTCCTGTGTGCACATCGCTTGCGCGTCGGCAGACAGGTCGGCTTCGGTGGTGATGTCCGCAGGCACCGCGGTCTCAACCGGTGTCTCGACGGTGGTTTCTGCAGCGGTGGTTTCTGCAGCGGTGGTTTCTGCAGCGGGGGTATCTTCGGCCGGGGTTTCGAGTGCGGCCAGATCCTGGTCAGCCGACACGGAGTCCGGCGCCGAGCAGGCCATCAGAAGCACGCCGCCGAAACAGGCAGCGGCAAATTGCATACGCATGTGAGGTGTCCTTGACCCGCGTGCCGTGATCGGCACGTGCGTGCGATCTACCACTTTGCCCGGTTCGCGCGTAGTGGATATTCGAGCGTCTGCCATCACGATTTGTTGCGATCACACACCGTCGTGATCGCCTTTGTCACAAGGCAATCCAAGAGGTGATGGCAAGGGGCAAGTGAGGCGCGGGCTTGGTGTTTCAGCGCCAGGGGCGATATCAAATGCCAATCAGAAGCTTTGACGAACCGGCACGAATATGACCTTGCGCCTCGCCTTCATGGGAACACCCGATTTTGCTGCCCGCTCGCTGGCGGAGATCGCGGCTGCCGGCCATGAGGTCGCCCGCGTCTACACCCAACCCCCGCGCCGACGCGGTCGCGGCCAGGCGGAACAGAAGACGCCGGTCCACCAGCTCGCGGAAGTCCTCGGCATACCGGTCTCGACGCCGGAAAGTTTCCGCGACCCGGCGGTGATCGAGGACTTCGCCAGCCTTGATCTCGATCTCGCGGCCGTTGTCGCCTACGGCCAGATCCTGCCACAGGCAGCGCTTGATGCGCCGCGGCTGGGCTGTCTCAACCTGCACGCCTCTCTTCTGCCGCGCTGGCGGGGTGCGGCACCGATCCAGCGCGCCATCATGGCCGGCGACGACCTGACCGGCGTGCAGCTGCAGCAGATGGAGGCGGGGCTGGATACCGGTCCCATCCTGTTGTCCGAAACCGTCCGGATCAGCCCGACCGATACCGCCGCCAGCCTGCACGACAAGCTGATGGATGCCGGCGCCCTGATGTGGCCGCGGGCCCTGGCGGCGTTGGAGCGCGGCTCCCTCGAAGCCGTGCCGCAGTCCGATGACGGCGTCACCTATGCCAGCAAGATCTCCTCGGCCGAGGCGCGGATTGACTGGACGCGGCCGGCCAGCGAGCTGGTCAGTCATGTTCGCGGTCTCTCGCCCTTTCCGGGCGCCTGGTTTGAGCTGCCGACCGAGAAGGGACCGGTCCGGGTCAAGGTCTTGATGGCAGGGCTTGCCGAGGCCGGGAATACAAGCCCGGGAACGGTGCTGGATGGACTCACCATTGCCTGTGGCGATGGCGCGCTGACGCTCACCCGCCTGCAACGCGAAGGCAAGGGCGCCATGGACGCGGCCACCTTCCTGAATGGCAATAATGTGCCGCCGGGCACGGTGCTGGGCTGATGCCGCGCTACAAGATCACGATCGAGTATGATGGCCGCCCCTTCGCCGGCTGGCAGCGCCAGGACAATGCCCCCTCCGTGCAGGAAAGCCTTGAACGGGCGGCCGAGAAGCTGGATGGCGCGCCAGTCCTTGTCTATGGCGCCGGTCGCACCGATAGCGGCGTGCACGCGCTGGCCCAGGTCGCCCATCTCGATCTGACCAAGGACCTCTCCACCGACAAGGTGCGCGACGCCATCAATTACCATCTCAAACCGCACCCGGTGGCGGTGATTGAGGCGGCGCGCGTCGCCGACGACTTCCATGCCCGTTTTTCGGCGACACAGCGTCACTATCTCTACCGCATGATCGACCGCCGGGCGCCGCTCACCCTCGACAAGGGACAGGTCTGGCGGGTGACCCGAAAGCTCGACGCTGACGCCATGCATCATGCCGCCCAGGCACTGATCGGTCAGCATGATTTCACCACGTTCCGCGATGCCCAATGCCAAGCCGAGAGCCCGGTCAAGACGCTCGATGCGATCGCGGTGTCACGCTATGGCGAAGAAGTGCAGCTGACCTGTTCGGCCCGTTCCTTCCTGCACCGGCAGGTGCGATCAATGGTGGGTTCACTGGTCGAAGTCGGCGTTGGCAAATGGTCGGCGCGGGACTTCAAGCGTGCCCTCGACGCTGCCGATCGCAGCCGGTGCGGCCCTGTCGCGCCCGCCGACGGCCTTTATCTGACGGCGGTGGACTACCCGGCCGGTGCCTGACCGGTCGCCAGTGCCTGGCTGATTGCGACCAGCACCAGGAATGAGGTCATTGCCGGGATGGTTGCCGTCAGTGCTGCCGTGATGGTTGGAAGGCCCAACGTCACATAGGCGATGCGCCAGTGCACGAGAATGCGCAGATAGCCGTACAGGAAGAACAGGAAGTCGCGGAACTGGGCGTTGATCAGGCCGATCACTTCCAGCGACAGGATGGCGGCGATCACGCCATAAAGCCAGACCACGCCCCAATTGTGGACGACGACCCAGTGCAGATAGCGTTTTCGGGCACCGGCAATCGCCACTGCGAGCGCGGCGGTCAGCGGAAAGCTCAACCAGGTCCCGAAGAAAATCAGGAAATAGGTCTCGGCGCTGACCGTGGTGCCCAGATGCTGTCGCTCGAGATGGGCCAGCGCCGCAAGCGGCAACGCAAACAGGATGGCGCCGAACGAACGCCAGAAGCCGCGCAGCGAGACGTCGAACATTGCTTCGCCGCCCGGCCGGAAGGTCAGCAAGCGCAGGGCGCCGACCATGCCGCGCCAGCCTTCCATCACCAGGCCGATCATGCGGGGTGATCCTGGAAATAGCGGGTCAGGATGCGGGTGTAGATCGCGGTCAGGGTCTCGATATCGCTGATCGCCACATGTTCATCGACCTGATGCATGGTGGCGCCGACCAGGCCGAATTCGGCGACCGGGGCATAGAGCTGGATGAAGCGGGCATCGCTGGTGCCGCCGCCGGTGGTCAGGGCCGGGCGACGACCGGTTTCCGCCTCCACACAATCCTGCAACAAGGTCGTGAAGGCGCCGGCCGGGGTCAGGAAGGCCTCGCCGGTGACATGGATGTCGGCCTCGACCCGTCCATCAAAATCAAGATCGCTCTTGGCCACCTCGTCACGAATCCACTGGCTCAGTGCGTCACCGGTATGGGCAATGTTGAAGCGGATATTGAAACGCGCCGTGGCGGTTGCCGGAATGACATTGGTCGTTGGATTGCCGACATCGACGGATGTGACCTCCAGATTGGATGGCTGGAAGGGCGAAACCCCGTCATCCAGCTTGCGCGCCATAAGGCGGCCAAGCAGCGTGAGCAGCGGCGGGATCGGGTTTTCGGCCCGTTCGGGATAGGCGACATGGCCCTGCCGACCGGTCACGGTCAGCGTGCAGTTCAGCGAGCCGCGCCGACCCGACTTGATGGTGTCGCCAAGCTGGTTGGGATTGGTCGGCTCACCGACCAGGCAATGATCGAATTGCTCGCCCTCATCGGCCAGCGCCTTGAGGACAGCCTTGGTGCCGTCGATGGCCGGACCTTCCTCATCGCCGGTGATCAGGAAGGCGATCGATCCGTTTGGCTCGCCGGCGGCGTCCAGGAAGCGCTGAACCGAGGCGACCATGGCCGCAATGGCGCCCTTCATGTCGGCCGCGCCACGCCCCCATAAAAGACCGTCTTCGGCTTCGGCGCCGAAAGGCGGTCGCTGCCAGTCTGCATCAGCCCCGGGCGGAACCACATCGGTATGGCCTGCGAATAGGAAGCAGGGAGAGGCCGTGCCGCGCCGCGCATAAAGATTGTCGACCTCGCCGAACGGGTAGCGGCGGCAGGCAAAGCCTAGCTGCTCAAGTGCCGCTTCCAGCACATCCAGCGCACCGGCATCGACCGGCGTCACCGACGGGCGCCGGATCAGGGCTTGGGCGAGCGGCAGGGGATTGGCGAGATCATTTGCAGTATCAAAGGTCAACAACCAGATCCTTGCCGAATTCGAGGCCGACAATGCGGCAGGCGATCTTGAGCCTCGACAGTTTTTGCTGTCTCGAGAGGTTCACATCGACATACCAGTCGTCGATCAGCTTTTCAGCCATATTCACCAGCGATGGGGACTTGGGATATAGGGCCTGCGGCGACCGTGCGACAATTCGGCGGCGTCTCGAGGCTGTGTCAGCGAGCCGGTGAAGTGTACCAGGATATTGTTTTTCCAGCCAGATCAAAGCCAATCGGTAGGCGGCCTTTTGGCTTTCCGCGAACTGGGCATAGATGTTCAATCGAACCAGATAATCACCGGTCTTCCGGTCGCTGACGCCCGCCATGTCCTGCCAGCCCCCTGGTGGCGGGCGCGACTCTTCCTGGCGAAGCGGGTGCGGTGTGGTCGGACGGGCTGAGGGCTTTATGTCCCCGCCGACGGCGCGCCTGTCGCTTGCGGCTGCCAGGACACGTTTGAGAATGTCCAGTTGCGTCTCGTCCAACGAAGCCCGTTGCGATTCCAGCGCCTGATGCGCGTCCAGATCGAGCTGCAGCAAGCCTGCTTGCGTCAAATTCGTAGTCATAACGCTGCCTCCTTATTATCCTTATAAGGCATTCTAAGAAAAAAGTAGGTTATATTTCCTTACAAGGGGAATGGGCATTGATCTGGCATACGCTGGGCCGATGGCAGCCGGTGGCCGGGCGGCGAGGAGGCAAGGAGGCGAGGCGGCGAGGATGCCGCGTGCAAGGTGCAGAGGCCGAGGCCGAGGCCGTGGGGCGGGGGCAGGGTTGGGCCGCCGGTGTCACTGCGAAAGTTTGCCGTAGCGATCAGCGGTCGTATTGGTCGTAACGGGTTATACAGGGCGGCGGGTTTGCGTTGTCCGCGAGATCATGTGGTCGCCATGGTGCTGGTGCTGGTGCTGGTGCTGGTGCTGGTGCTGGTGCTGGTGCTGGTGCTGGTGCTGGCGTGGGGCGTCACCGATATTCGGTGCCGGACAGGCGCGCAGGCGGCGCCAAACTGCGGCTGCCAGGCAAGACCAAGGAGGCAACCATGCCCAAATTTGCCGTGAGTGACATTCAGGAAAGCTCGGGTACCGGATATCCGCCGGAATTCGCTGGCGTGGTCGACGGGCGCCTGGTGCGCCGATTGACCGGGCCGGCAGGGCTCAGCCAATTCGGGGTCAATCTCGTTCGGCTCAAGCCGGGTGCTTGGTCGGCGCAGCGCCATTGGCACACCCATGAGGATGAATTTGTCTGGCTTGTGGAGGGCGAAGCCGTGCTGGTCACCGATGACGGCGAAACCCCGATACGGGCGGGCGAATGCGCTGGCTTTCCTGGCGGCGTGGCGGACGGGCATTGTCTCATCAACAAGTCGGAGGTCGATTGTGTCTTCCTGGTCGTCGGTTCCCGCTTGGATGAAGACGGGGCGCACTATCCCGACATTGACCTGGAAGCGAAGCCTGGTCGCTATTCCGGGCCGGGTCTGTTCACACGCAAGGATGGCGCGCCGGTTGGCTAGAGCGTGTCGCCCGGGCGCCGATCGCTTGCCCCGAGCGCCACAAGCGCGGTAATGCAGGGGTTTGGGAATGAGTGCCGGAACCGGTATGCGCAAGGATGACCGCAATACGATGAATGTCGACGCGCTGGCCGACTGGTCGGAATTCCTGGAAGACTATGCACGCGACTGGGATCGCGCCTTTGACGGGCAACCGCATTATTTCACGCAGGAATTCTGGTATCTTTTCGTCGCTTGCCTGCGCTCGCACTGGCGCGGCACGCCGATCACCGTATCGGCCGCTTGCCAGGCCATGAAGACCGGATCCAACCGGACCCGGGAAGAGCGGATCAATCGGGCCGTCAGTGACGGTTTTCTCACAAAGGCGAAGACCGGCGAGGACCGGCGCACAACCGTGCTGGTCCCGTCCGAGCGCCTCGAGGCCCTGTTGCGCGGGCACCTCGAACGCACCCTGGCGGCGGGCCGGGCGCATTTCGGTCTCGGTCCGGAAACAGTAGATGACAGCGAAGAATAGACGCAGATTTTGCGGGTATTCTTTCCGCTATTTCTCCGGTTGAGCGCAGTCTCCAGCCGGGCGCACACTTCTCCCAACATGAGATCAAGCCGGAATAACCGGTCGATCATGGGGAGGAATACCAATGAAAATGTGTCTATTCCGGACATCTTCGACAATCGCCGTGTGTATCGCTCTGGCCGGGTCCATCAGTCTCGCCACCGCCAGTTCTGCGCAGGCCCAAGGCGGCGACGGGGCCGCTGCCCGCACCAGCAATGACGTGATCGTCGTGACGTCTCGGCGCCGCGAGGAATCCCTGCAGGATGTGCCATTGTCGGTCTCGGCCTTCGGCGAGGCGCAGCTGGAAGACCTCCAGGCGAGCGACATCTCTGCCCTGCAGAACGCCGTGCCCAACCTGACCATGCATACCGGCGACGCCGAAAACGCGGTCATCTATATCCGCGGCGTCGGCCAGGTCGACTCACTCGCTTTCGCCGAGCCGGGTGTCGGTGTCTATCTGGATGATGTCTATCTGGCGCGCACCCAGGGCGCGATCCTCGACGTGTTCGACGTTGAACGGGTGGAAGTGCTGCGCGGGCCGCAAGGCACGCTGTACGGCCGCAACACGATCGGTGGCGCCGTGCGCTTCATCTCGATCCGGCCGGGCTCGGACCCGGGCGCGCGGCTCGAACTGGGAGCCGGCAATCACGGCCAGCTCTTCGCCCGGGCACGCATGTCCGGGGATCTGGTTGATGACAGGCTGGCCGGCAAGGCGGCGCTCTTCTATTCCGCCCGTGATGGCTATTCCACCAATGAGGTCGATGGGTCCGATGATGGCGATGTGAACCGTATCGCGGGTCGTCTCGGCTTCCTGTTCATGCCGACTGATGATGTCGAACTCGAGCTGACGGTGGAAGGGGCAAGCGACAGCCCGGACACTTCACGCACGCCGGCGCGGATGACGGATGTCGCGGGCATTGATCCGGCGACCAGTACAGTCAGCATCTTCGCCGCCCAGGACGATCCCTACGCCATCCGCGCCAGCTATAATGACCTGGATGATCTGTCGAGCTGGGGCGTGACGGCGCGGGCGCAATGGCAGGTGTCGGACGCTTTGAGCCTGACCTCGATCACCGGACAGCGCAGACTGGACTACGACTCCAATCTCGATCTGGACGGCACTGAGTTGGAGATTTTCGAGATCTTTGTTCGTGAGGAAGCCGAGCAGTTCAGCCAGGAGTTTCGCGCCGAATATGATGCTGGCGGTGCCTTGCAACTGACCGGTGGTGTCTATTATTTCGATGATCAGGACACCACGTTTAACGGGCTGGCTGGCAGTGCCATTGCCCTGCCGCTGGGCGGTGGAGCCTATCTGCCCTATCCCCTGCAGACGGCCTCCATCAATGACCAGAACACAGAAGCCTGGGCGGCCTATTTTGACGCCAGCTATGCCCTGTCCGACCGGCTCCGCCTGAGCGGTGGCCTGCGTTATACGTCCGAGGACAAGTCCTTCACGCGGCTGCAGGAAGTCTATGCACCGGGCACGTCCAACCCGCCGCCCTTCCAGACCGGGGCCGGGATTGTGGCGACGGATATCGACACGTCTGAAACCTTTGACGCCCTGACCCCGCGCATCGGGCTGGACTATCGGGTCAATGATGCCGTCATGCTCTACGGGCTGGCCTCGCGCGGCTTTAAGAGCGGCGGCTTTGATGGTCGCTCCAACACGCCTTTCGATGCCAACCCTTATGATCCCGAATTTGTCTGGTCTTATGAGGCCGGCATCAAATCGACGCTGATGGACGGTGAGCTGGTCCTCAATGCGGCGGTCTTCCGGAATGATTACACCGACCTGCAATTGTCCAGCTTCACCGCCAATCCGGGGACGGGTGCCTTTGAGGCCCAGTTTACCAATGCCGGCGAGGCAGTCATCCAGGGCGTTGAGGCGGAAGCCATGTGGCGCCCGGCCGACGGACTCACCCTGACCGGACATGTCGGCTATATGGACGCCTTCTACGAGGAATATATCGGCGCCGGCGGGGTCAATATCGCTGACGACCGGGAACTGGTAAACACGCCGGAATGGAGTGGCGGCATTGCCTTCACCTATGAGTGGCCGGTGAGCGATAATCTCTATGCCACCGTCCATGCCGATGCGTCCTGGCGGTCGAAGACCTATACCACCGTCTCCAGTGCCGAGAGTCTGGCGCAGGATGGCTATGCCCTGGTCAATGCTTTCGCCTCGATCGCTGCGGCGGACGAAAGGTGGGAGATCCGGGCGGGTGTCCGCAACCTGTTTGATGAAGCCTATATCAACCAGGCCTTCGACCTGATCGAATTCCCCGGCTACCAGCTCGCCTACTATGGTGCGCCGCGGACCTTCGACATCCGCCTTGTCCTGCGGACGCAATAAGGCGCATGTGGTTCCGACCCTATACCACCCGGCCCGTACCGCTGGCGCGGGCCCGGCCGCGCCCCCTCTCGAAGGGGGCGCAAGCCTTCCTCGATGCCACCCCGCCGGACGCGCCACCCATCCGTGATCTGCCGCTGGACGAGGCGCGGGCCGCGATTTCAGGGCTGATGACGGAAGTCGACCAGCCCGGCCCGCGCATGAAGTCGGTTGAACCGGCGACCGGGCCCGTTGTCGAGGGGCAAGTCGCAGACCTCAGGGTCTATGAACCGCGGGGCCGGGCGCGCGGTGTGCTGGTCTTCTTTCACGGTGGTGGCTGTGTATTGGGCAATCTGGATGCCTATGACGGCTTCGCGCGCCGCCTGTCGGTGGCGACGCGGCATGTGGTGGCCAGTGTCGGCTATCCCCTGTCGCCGGAAAACAAATACCCGACCGCGATCCATGCAGGTCTCTCGGCCCTGGCCTGGGCCGGGAACGAGCTGGCCCGGCGCGGCCTGTCATCGCTCGCCCTCGCCGGCGACAGTGCGGGCGGAACGATGGCGGCAGCGCTTGCCCTGCGCGCCCGGGACATACCGCAGGTCACGCTCAGCCATTTGGCGCTGTTCTACCCGGTCATGCTGGTTCCCGATCTGCCCGAGCACGGCTCGCGCCAGACCCTCGGTGACGGGCGCTATTTCCTGGCCCGCGAGGATGTCGCCTGGTCGGCGGGCAATTATCTCGACGATCCGGAACTGGCTCGATTGCCGGATGTGTCACCTTTGCTGGCCGACGGGTTTGCCGGGCTGCCGCCGGTCACCGTGATCACAGCCGGCTATGACCCGCTGCGGGATGAAGGTGCCGATTTCGTGTGCCGGGTCCGTCGGGCGGGCGGCAGGGCCGGCCTTTATTGTTTCGAGAACACGCTGCACGGCTTCATGGGATTGAGCCACGCCATGCCGGAATCCGCGCAGGCGTTCAAACTCCTGCGTCGCCGCTTTTCCTGAGTCCCCTCTATGTGGTTCGTCCGGAGGTTTCGGGCGGACCACTTTTTTAGTCAGCCCGTTGCCGGGGGGGGCAGCGATTTTTCCATGGCGAAGCGGGCCAGCGACTGGTCGCCGATGGTGACGGTTTCCTGTGCTGTGACCGCAAAACCCATGGCCGCAAAGGCCGGTCGTGCCTGCAGGCTGGCATGGACGCGCAGGGCAGGTATACCGGTTTCGCGAGCGTGGTCTTCCAGTGCCTGATAGAGACGGCGGAACAGGCCGCATCCCTGCCAGTCTGGATGGATAAAGGCGAAATCGACACAGTCCGGCGGTGCCAGTGTCATGAAGCCGACGGGATGGTCATCCTGTTCGGCCAGGATGATGGTCTGACCGGACAGGCGGGCATCCCAGTCCGGGCCGGACCGCGGCGCGGCAATCCAGGCTTGGCGCTGGGCCGCACGGTACGGGCTGCCGGGGCCATGCACGGCGGCATGCATGAGCAAGCCGAGCGCGTCATGATCGGCAGCGTTGCCGCGACGCAGGACCGGTTTCATCGCCGTCATACCCATTGCATTGATCAAAGGCGCAGGAGCTGCCGCTCAGTGCGAACGTCCGTGGGTCTCGCGGAAGCGCTCCATCGAGACGGAGATCTTGAAGGTCTCGCGGTATTTCGGCGAGCCCACCGGACGCGGCGGCTTCTGCGAGGTCAGGGCGAGAATACGCTCGAGCGTGTCATGGGCCGCGCCGGACTGACCGGCCCCGATATAGGCGTGCAGCTCCACCAGCGCGTCGGACAGCGGGTCGCCGCCGCGGATGATGAAATAGGGCTCTTCGGAGCCCATGCGGTGCAATACGTCGAATTCCGACGGGTTGTCGGCCGAGCCGTATGGCGCCGCCGGATTTTTGGCCACCGGCTTTTCCCTGGTGATGTCGTCAGTCATGGCGCGCCCCTTGTGAGTGATTTCCACCATGTGACCAGATTCGACACCAAAGCGGTAGCGGCGCATCAGCACAGCTCCCGTCGTCGCGTCCCTGTCACCGGATGGTCGTGTGCATGTCATGGGGGCGGGGTAGAGCCGATGCAGGGGGGGCTTCATGTTGTCATATCTGTATCGTGTTTGCGCGTTGATCATCCTATTCGGCCTGGCGGGACCTTCCGCTTCCGGCCAGCAGGCGACGTCTCAACCCGCTCATGCCCATGACCATCCGCATGCCGAGGTCCGGCCGTCCCGGTCGCTGCAATTCCCTGACTTTCCGGATGGCCGTGCCCTGTTGGTGGTGGACCTGCATACGCACAGCGTGTTTTCCGACGGGCATGTCTGGCCGACCGTGCGGGTCTGGGAGTCGTCGCGTGACCAGCTTGATGCCATGGCGGTGACCGAGCACCTGGAATACCAGCCGCACCGTGACGACATCCCCCATCCCGATCGCAACCGGTCTTTCGAGCTGGCCGAGCTGGCTGCGGCCAATGCCGGCGAGAGTGCGCCCCTGGTTATTCCGGGTGTGGAGATCACGCGGCAACTGCCCCCCGGTCACGTCAATGCTGTCTTCGTCCAGGATGCCAATCCGATCCTGACGATCGAACGCCGCGCAGATGATAATCTGGCCAATGCCCGGCTCGCCCTTGAAGAAGCACAGCGCCAGGGCGCTTTCACCTTCTGGAACCATCCGGCCTGGGGCCACGATGCGCCTGCCGGGATCATGCAGGTGCCGGCCGAGCAGCAGGCGCTGGTCAGCGAAGGTCTGATCCAGGGCATTGAAGTGGCCAATGGCGGCGAGTTCAGCGAGGAAGCACTTCAGTTTGCCCTCGACAATGACCTGGCCATTCTCGGCACGTCCGACATTCACGGCCTGATCGACTATGATTATGACATCATTGCTGGGGAGCACCGCACGGCGTCGCTGGTGATCGCGTCCGAGCGCTCCCTGCAGGGAATTCGTGACGGGCTGGAAGCCCGGCAAACGGTGGCCCTGTTCAAGAACCAGTTCATCGGCCGGGAAGACGTGATGCAGACCGTGCTCGGCGCCGTGCTCAGCCTTGAGGTGGCCGACTATCAGCGCAATTCGACCGTATTGCGGGTCAATGTCCGCAATGACGGGCCGCTGCCCGTGGTGTTGCAGAATGTCGGCCCGCGCAACTTTGCCAATGCGGCCAGCGTGGTGACCATTCCCGCTCATGGCAGCTTGCGCATCAGCATCACCGATACGCCGGATCCGGCGGCGGTCTACATCCAGGCCCGTGTGCTCAATGCCTATACCGCACCGCGCGAAAATCCGGTCATCGTCCTGCGACCCTAGACCGGCGGTGGTGGGGCTTCGCCTCGCCTTTTGATCGTGCAACCGCTATGGCGGCTGTATGTCATCCCTTGCACCCAGACACATCGCCATTATCGGGGCCGGCCCGGCCGGCCTGATCGCCGCTGAACATCTTGCCCTGATCGGCCATCGCGTCGACGTGCATGAACGCATGCCGACGCCAGGACGCAAATTCCTGATGGCGGGACGCGGCGGGCTCAACCTCACCCACTCCGAACCGCTGCCGGCCTTTCTGGGGCGCTATCGTGAGGCGGCGGACTGGCTGGGGCCGGCAGTCATGCAGCACGACCCGGGTGCCGTGCGGGCCTGGTGTGACGGGCTGGGGCAGGCCAGTTTCGTCGGCTCGTCGGGCCGTGTCTTCCCCGAAGCCATGAAGGCCTCGCCCCTGCTGCGGGCCTGGCGGATGCGTCTTGAAGAAATGGGCGTGAGTCTGCATCTGCGCCAGCAATGGGTCGGCTGGAGCGATGACGGTGCGTTGATGTTCGAGACGCCGGACGGGCGCGTCACCACGCGTCCGGACGCGGTATTGTTGGCCCTTGGCGGTGCAAGCTGGCCGCGTCTCGGCTCAGACGGTGGATGGGCGGATCTGTTGTCCGCGCGCGGCGTTGAGCTGGTTCCATTCTCCGCCTCCAATTGCGGCGTCGAGACCCGTTGGAGCGCGATCACACAGGACCGCTTTGCGGGAGCGCCGCTGAAGACCATCGCCCTGTCACTCGGCGAGGAACGTGTCGCGGGCGAGGCGATGATCGCGCGCTATGGTCTGGAAGGCGGGGCCGTTTATGCGCTGGCCGGGCCGATCCGCGACGCGCTGGCGACAGGGCAGCCGGTTACGCTGCATCTTGATCTCAAGCCCCATCGCGATCTGGCCGACATGACGGGCTGGCTGGGCCGGGCCAAAAAGGGTCAGTCGCTGACCAATACCTTGCGCAAGGCCGGGCTGACACCGCAGGCGATTTCCGTCCTGCGGGACGCCGTCCCGGACCTGCCGCGTGATCCGGGCACCCTGGCCAGGTTGATCAAGGCCGTGCCCCTGACCGTCACAGGTCAGCGCGGTCTGGAGCGGGCGATCTCCTCGGCAGGCGGTATCGCCCGCACTGCGGTCGATGGCCATTTCATGCTCAACGCCGTGCCGGGTGTGTTCGCAGCCGGTGAAATGCTGGACTGGGATGCGCCGACCGGCGGTTACCTGCTGCAGGCCTGTTTTGCCACCGGCATGGCAGCAGCCCGTGGTATCGAGGCCTGGCTGGCCGAGGCCGACTAGCGCAGAAGGTCGTTGATCGAGGTCTTGGCCCGGGTCTGGGCGTCGACGCGTTTGACGATGACCGCGCAATAAAGGCTCGGACCGCCCTTCGGGTCGGGCAGGGCGCCGGGCACGACCACTGAATAGGCGGGAACTTCGCCATAGCTGATCTCGCCCGTGGTGCGGTCAACGATCTTGGTCGAGCGGGTGATGTAGACGCCCATCGCCAGCACCGACCCCTCGCGCACGATCACGCCCTCGACGACTTCCGAACGGGCGCCGATGAAGCAATTATCCTCGATGATGACTGGGTCGGCCTGCAGCGGCTCCAGCACGCCGCCGATGCCGGTGCCAGCCGATATATGGCAATGTGCACCGACTTGCGCACACGAGCCGACACTGGCCCAGGTGTCGATCATGGTGCCTTCGCCGACATAAGCGCCCAGATTGACATAGGAGGGCATCAGCACCGCGCCCGGAGCGATGAAGGCACCGCGGCGCACGGCACAAGGCGGGACGGCGCGGAAACCGGCCGCCCTGAACTCGGCCTCGCCCCAGCCGTCAAACTTGGACGGCACCTTGTCCCACCATTTCGCACCGGCAATGCCGCCCTCGATCAGATCCATCGGGTTGAGCCGGAAGCCCAGCAGGACGGCCTTCTTCAGCCATTGATGCACCACCCAATTGCCGTCATCCCCGCGCGACGCAACCCGCGCCTGGCCACTGTCGAGCAGGTTGATCGCGGTCTCGACGGCATCACGGATTTCCCCGGTCGTGTCGGTCGCGACGCTGTCACGATTGTCCCAAGCGTTGTCGATGGTGGTGATGAGGGTGGTATCGGTCATGGGGCTGTACTCTTGGTGTCGGGTTTGCGGGCTTCGTGCAGGGCCACGATGCCGCCGGTGTAATTGGTATGATGCACGTCTTCAAACCCTGCCCGTGCAATTTCCTCGGAGAAACTGACGGGATCGGGAAATGTGTGGATGCCCTTGAGCAGGTAATCATAGGCCGAGCGGTCGCCGCCGGTCGCAATGCCGGAAATGAGTGGCAGGCAGATATCCATATAGGTCAAATAGGCCCAGTGGATGACCGGCACGGGGATACGGGCGGCCTCGAGGTTCAAAAGATGGCCACCCGGCTTGAGAACCCTAAGCGCGGAGGCCAGGACGCGTTCTCGGTCGCAGATCTTCATGCCGAAGGAGATGCTGACCAGATCGACGGAATTATCGTCGATGCCGTCGAGCGTGTGGGCATCGAGGCGAAGTATCGCGATATGGTCCTGTCCGGCCAGCCGCTCGCTGGCGAGGCTGAGCATCTTGGGGCTGAGATCGGTGACGATCAGGCGGCGAGGCGCGCCGCTGCGTCCCACCAGCCGGGTCGGAATGTCGCCGGGGCCGGAGGCTAGGTCGAGGGCTGTGTCGACATTCAGGGCGGCGATGCGGCGCGCCATGCCAGCCTTCCAGAGACGGTGAATGCCAAAGCTGAATATGTCGCAGAGCAGATCATACTTGTCGGCAATGCGGGCAAACACATCGTCATGACCAGGATCAAACGCGGCAGCATTGGCTTGGTCCGTCACGTGGCGTCATCGTCCGGTGTCGCGGCAGTCTGTACGGTGCCGAGGAAGGTGGGCAGGCAGTCCACGGCGTGGTGGACATGGTCGGGATGGTCGTCGGGCGCGGCGCTTTCATCGTCGCGGGGCCCATGTTTGGCGCGGACGAGAACGGTTGTGAAGCCCATGTCGAAGGCGGTTTTCAGATTGCGGACACTGTCCTCGAAGAAGACCGACTCGGGAACCGGCAAAGCGAATTTGCTGACGAAACTGTCGAAGCCGGCCTGATGCGGCTTGGGCTGGAAGCCGGACGCCTCGACATCGAAGATATCGTCGAACAGGTGGGTCAGCCCCATATGACCGAGAATATTCTCGGCATGGCGAAGTGAGCCATTGGTGTAGACGAGGCGCTTGCCGGGCAGGGCGCGGATCCGCGCTTCCAGCTCGGGATGCGGTATGATCACGGTCGGGTCGACATCATGCACGAAGTCGAGGAAGTGGCGCAGGTCGACCGTGTGGTTGGCCATCAACCCGTTGAGTGTGGTGCCGTAGTCGCGCCAGTAGGATTTCTGCACGCTGCGCGCCTCGCCCTCGGGCAGATCCAGCAGGCGCGCGACATACTGCGTCATGCGCTGATCGACCTGGGTCATGATCGGCGCGTCGGACGGGTAGAGCGTGTTGTCGAGGTCAAAGACCCAGTGGGTGATATGTCTCAGATCGGCCATGTCAGGGCCTCCGGAAATCGCCCTCACCGAGCGTGACACGGGCACCGCCCTCGCTGGGCTGGGTGATGCGGCGGAAATCGGCGGCGGTGTAGCCACGGTCGGCACAGTCACGGCGCCCCTCGGCGACAAAGCGGGCCGGTGCGATGCAAAAGCCCTCATCGCCCTCGGTCAGGCCGCGTCGCCCGGCGGTATTGATGCGCTCGGCATAGTAAAAAGTGTTGGCCGTCTCCAGCCGGGTGGCCAGAACACGCGCGCACTCACCGGCATGGATCCGCCACCAGCCGCGGGACTGCCAGATCGTGCCGACCTGGTGTCCGATTGCGACAGCAATGTCGCCGTCGGCCTCATTGCACACGCTCAGGCCACTGGCGGCGTTGCGGCCCAGGGCGCGAGCCTCCAGCGCGTCAATCAGCGCATCATCGGAAGGGCGGCTGGCAAGACCGGCATCGCTGAGAAAACTGCTGATCGAGCGGGCGGTCGAGCGACCGCTCAACCCATCGACCGCCGTGATCGGATAGCCGGCCGATTGCAGCAGGCGCTGGATGCCGGCGACGCTGGCACGGATGCCGAAATCGATCGGTTCGACCAGCACGGTGCGCTCGCGGTCATCGCCTTCCCGGATAAAAAAGTCGCGTGAGGCCAGGCCGAGCGAGGCGCAGCGCGTGTTGGCCACGACTTCGAAATCCGCCTCATCGACACACAGCGGCACGGTGCCGCGCCATTCGCGCACACCGCCGAGATAGGCGATCGAGGATTTGGCGTAGAAGAAGATCGGTTGGTCGCCATCGAGATCGACATCGCTGGCGACAGTGGTGCAATCGCCCGGACGCAATCGGGTCCAGCCCTCGATCGCGACGCCCCCATCGACCGGCCATGCCGTCGCGGCTTCGACGATATAGCTGGTTTCATTGCACAGTTCGGCCGCATCGGCGCGTTCTGTCGTCGCAAGGGTCAGGGCGGGCAGGGCGAACAGCGCCGGGATCAGGAAACGCAACATGCCCCTGTCATCCCATGTCGGGCAGCAAGGCGACAATCTCGGCCCGCAGCTGGTCGACGCCGTCCTGCTTGGCGCTGGATGTGGCGACGACGCGTGGGAAGGCGGCCGGGCGTTTGGCGATCTTCTCGCCGGTCTCGCCGATCAGCCGGGCGACGGCCGGCGGTTTGATCTTGTCGGTCTTGGTCAGCACGACCTGATAGCTCACCGCCGCCTCGTCGAACACGTCCATGATCTTCAGGTCGACATCCTTGAGGCCGTGACGGCTGTCGATCAACAGGTAGACGCGTTTGAGATTGACCCGGCCGCGCAGGAAGGCGCGTGTCAGGCGGGTCCATTTCTCGACCACCGGCTTGGGCGCCTTGGCATAGCCATAACCGGGCAGGTCAACGATGCGCAGGTCGTCGCCTTCGACATTGAAGAAGTTCAGCTCGCGCGTCCGGCCCGGCTCGCCCGAGGCGCGGGCGAGGCCCTTCTGGTTGGTCAGCGCATTGATCAGCGAGGATTTGCCGACATTCGAGCGACCAGCAAAGGCAATCTCGATCCGGTCCGGCTCGGGCAGATGATCCAGCGCAACTGCACCCATCAGGAAGGTGCAGGGGCGCGAGAAGAAACGCCGTCCGAGGCCGATGTCGAGTTCGTCGCTACCGTCGGTCAGGGTCAGTCTCCGCGGTCCCGTTTCATCAGGCGGGCGATCAACTTGTCGACCTGGGTCTCATTCCCGTGACGCCGCATGATGATGTATTGCTGCAGCACCGACAGGAAGTTGTTCCAGGCCCAGTAGATCACCAGGCCGGCCGCGAACGGGGCCAGGATGAAGGTGAAGACGATCGGCAGGAAGGCGAAGATGCGCGCCTGCATCGGGTCCGGCGGCGGCGGGTTGAGCGCCTGCTGCGCCGCCATGGTCAGGCCCATGATGATCGGCCAGACGCCAATGCCCAGAATGCCCCCGATCAGCCAGATGCCGGACGGGTCGTAGGGGATCAGGCCGAACAGGTTCCAGATATTGGTCGGATCGGCGGCCGACAGGTCACGGATCCAGCCAAAGAAGGGCGCGTGGCGCATTTCGATGGCGTTGAACAGGGTCTGGTAGAGCGCAAAGAAGATCGGGATTTGCGGCAGGATCGGCAGGCAACCGGCCAGCGGGTTGATCTTCTCGGTGCGGTAAAGCTCCATCAACGCCTGTTGCTGCTTTTGTTGGTCCGAGGCGTAGCGCTCCTTGATGTCGGCCATTTTCGGCTGCACGGCCTTCATCTTCGCCATCGAGGCGTAGGCGCGGTTGGCCAGCGGGAACATGACAATCTTGACCATCAGGGTCAGCGCCAGGATGGCGAGGCCGAATTGACCCAGGGCGCCTTCCAACATGGTGAGCAGCCAGACGAAAGGTCGCGTCAGGAACCACAACCAGCCCCAATTGATGGCCATGTCGAAACGCTCGATGCCGACCACGTCCTGGACTTGCTGCAACACGCCAAGTTCCTTGGCGCCGGCGAAAATCCGGGTGGTGGAGGCCAGGCTCTCGCCAGCCGGAACGGCGATGGCCTGTTCGACATAGCTGGCTTCAAAGGCATCAATCTCGCCGCGTTCAATGGTGCGGAAGCGGGCCGTGAAGGGACGGTCCTGATCGGGAATGGCCGCGGCCATCCAGTAACGCTGGGTCACGCCGACCCAGCCGCCAGTGCCGCTGTCCTCGGTCTGGTTGCCGTCTTCCAGCTTGCCGAAACTGCTGCGCACCATGGCGCCATCGACGACAGCCAGGGCGCCTTCGAACACGGCCATGTTGCGGGTCTCGTCTTCCGGGCGACCCTCATGGCGGACCAGTCCATAGCGCGACAACTCGACTTCCTGGCCGGAATTATTGGTGACCACGTCGGTGAGCGTGAAAAGATAATTCTCGTCGACCGAGATGACGCGCTCGAAATGCAGGCCTGACGGGCTGTCATAGGTCAGGGTGACCGGCGTATCCGGGGTCAGGGTTGAGCCTGACGCGAGCGTCCATTCGGTGGCGCCACCCGGCAGGTCATTGAAACCGGCCGTGGCCGAGGTCCAGCCATCACGGGCGTAGAAGACATGGTCGCTGCCGATCGGGTTGAGCAGGGCGACCGGCGTCGGGTCGTCAATCGTTTCGCTGTGGCGACGCAGGCGGATATCGTCGAGACGGGCACCGGTCAGCGACAGCGATCCCAGGACGGCCGGGGCATCGATGACGACACGTTGATTGCCGGTCAGCGCGGTTTCGCGGTCGACCGTCGTCGGGGCGGCCGGTTCCAGGGCTGAGGCAGGAAGGTCCGGATCGGCGAGTTGGCCGGCCGCTTCAACGGCGGCTTCTTGTTCGGCGCGGCGTTCTTCCTCGGCCGGCCCCATGACGAAGACCTGATAGCCAGTCAGGATCACCAGGATCAGGCCCAGTGCGATAAACAGGTTGCGTTGATCTTCGCCCATGAAAACTCAGGCCTCTTGCGCTTTGTGTTCGCGATCGCCAGGGACCTGACCGTCGGCCAGACTCACCAATGCGCTTTCGACATCCCCCACCAGGCGCGACCAGTCCCGATCGGGCGTTGTCGCACGTGCGATGAATACATAGTCAATGCCGGGCTGTCCGTGGAGGGGGAGAAGCAGCCGGACAATCTCCCGCAAACGGCGCTTGGCCCGATTGCGGATGACGGCACCGCCGATCTTGCGGGTGGCGGTGAAGCCGGCCCCGATGGGCGCGTCCTGCAAATGCAAAGAGCCGTCTCGCGAGCGGGCCTGGATGACCACGCCCGATCGGACGGCTTTTTTACCTTTTGCGACGTGCAAAAATTCGCGCCGCGTTTTCAGCCGTCGGACGGCAGGAAGCGGCGTTGGCATCGTCCTTAAGCGGACAGACGCTTGCGGCCCTTGGCCCGGCGGCGAGCCAGGATAATACGGCCAGATTTCGTCGCCATGCGCGCACGGAAGCCGTGCCGGCGCTTGCGGACTAGCTTGGACGGCTGAAAAGTACGTTTCACGGTCGCGCTCCATCGGCATGCAATTCGAGAGCGGCGGCAATTACGCGCTTGAAGCCGCGGCGTCAAGCGTTCATGCCCCCTGTCGCGCAGGAGAATGACATGTCGGACGCGCCTGTCCAACCATTGTCGGCGCCGTGGGATCGCCGGAACCGACTGCCAGGGGAGAGCTGCCCGGCGGCCGACAGCGATTATGGCCCGGCTTTCGTGCTGCTGTACATCATCAGCCGGCCTTCGCCGGACTCGCAGTGCATTGCGGACCGGGTCTGCCGCAGAGGGAAAGTCGGCCGATCCGATTCCGCCGGGCGGCAAGGTTGCCGCTGTCGCACCCATTTGATGTCATCGCGCTCGACATGGCCATCAAAAGCAGGCGCCTTGCCGGGCAAATCGCTCTAGGCTATCCGCGAATGCCGATGTCCATTGAACCACCTTCCTCCAGCGACGATCCAGCTCGCCCCGATGCCGCGCCGCTCGTCGGTGTCCTCGACAATTTGCGGGCGCAATTGCTGATGGTGACGCTGGGTCTGGTCACGGTCGGCCTCGTGCTGGTCTATTTCCCGGCGGCGGCGAGCTTCCGGCTGCAATGGATGACAGACCGCGCCGAAGCAGCCCACCTGGCCGCCCTGGCGGCGGATGTGGCGCCCGGCGGGGCTCTGGGCGAGGAAGAAGTGCGGGCGCTCCTGATGGGGGCTGACGCGGTCGCTGTGGCACGCGTCCGCAACGGCATGAATGAGCTGGTGCTCTATTCCGGCCCGATCGGCGAGGGGCTGGTCGAGAGTGACCTTCGCAAGGCGGGCTGGTTCACGCATATCCGCGATACGATCGAGACCTTGAACGCGCCTGACGACCGGCTGCTGCGCATCCGGGCCCACCCGATGGGCGCGCCGGACGAGTTGATCGATGTGATTGTCCGCGAAGCGCCGCTGCACGCTGCCCTGCGCGAGTTTTCACGCCGCTTGCTCATCTATGCCAGCCTTGCGGCGATCATTGTCGGTGCTGTGCTTTATTGCGCGCTTTTCTTTCTCTTTGTCCGGCCGATGCGCCGTTTGGCCGGCGCGATGACGCATTTCCGGGAAGATCCGGCAGATCCCGCCCGCATGATCCGGCCCGGCGCTGCGCGCAATGAGATTGGCCAGGCGGAGCATGAACTGGCCCGCATGCAGGCTGATGTCCGCCAAGCGCTGTTGCAACGCGAACGCCTGGCCGCGCTCGGCGGTGCCGTCGCCAAGATCAATCACGACCTGCGCAATGTTCTGGCCAGTGCCCAGCTCGTTTCCGACCGGTTGGCCATGGACAGTGATGACCGGGTTCGCGGCATGGGCGAGCGCTTGGTGCGGGCGGTCGATCGGGGCGTCCGCCTGTGCGAGGCGACGCTGGAATTTGGTCGGGCCGAGGAAAGCGCCCCGGTGCGTCAACCGATCGCGGCCCGTGCCCTGCTCGAAGAGGTTGCCGGTGACGCGATGCTCGCCGAGGGCGATGTCGTCTGGACCAATGATATCGGTGATGAATTGCGGCTTGATGCCGATCCCGACCAAGCGCATCGCCTCTTTCTCAACCTGTGCCGTAACGCCATCCAGGCGATGCAGTCGGTCGAGGGCGAACGGCGTCTGTCCGCCCGTGCCACGGCGATGCCGCTGGTTGCCGACGGATCAGGCGAAATCCGCATCGAGATCGCCGATAGCGGCCCTGGCGTGCCGCCCAAGGCGCGTGAACGCCTGTTCCAGGCCTTCAGCGGCTCGACACGGCGTGGCGGTAGCGGGCTGGGCTTGTCGATTGCCCGCGAGCTGGCGCGTGCCCATGGCGGTGATGTCGATCTGGTCACCACAGGTGACGCCGGCACGGTTTTCGCCGTTCGCCTGCCTGCGGCCCCGCCGGTGCGCCCCTGATCAGGGCTGGCGGGCCTGGCCTTCGCGGCGTGGGTCGGCGCCGCCGATCAGGGTTCCGTCTTCCAGCCGACGCACGATATGCAGGCCGGAATTCTCGCCGCGATTGGCATCCAGCGTGAAACCGAGCGCGGCCAGGCCGGCAAGGATATTCGCATCCATGCCATCCTCGACCCGAACGATATCGCCCCGTGCAACGATATTGGGTAGCTCGATCGCCTGTTGTGGTGTCAGCCCCCAATCGAGCATGCCGACCAGCGTCTTGGCGGTATAGGCGATGATGGAGGAGCCGCCGGGTGAGCCGGTGGCCAGCACGAACTCGCCGTCGCGATCAAAGACGATGGTCGGTGACATCGACGAGCGCGGCCGTTTGCCGCCCTCGGGCGCATTCGGCACGACGCGGCCTTCGGCATCGGTCGGTGCGCGCGAGAAATCGGTGAGCTGGTTGTTGAGAAAGAAACCGCCGGCCATGCGATGGCTGCCGAACACGCTTTCAACGGTTGTGGTCATCGACACGACGTCGCCATCGCTGTCCACGATCACGAAATGGCTGGTGCCGGGTGAATCCGGGGTCGCGTCGGCGCCTGGCTCGCTCACACCCTCGGGGATGCCTGGTACCGATGTTGGCAATGCGGTGGTCCGGTTAATGCCCAGGGCGCGGCGATTGATGTAGTCGGCGTCCAGCAGCCCGGCGACCGGCACGTCGACAAAATCAGCATCCGCGACATAGGCGTCGCGGTCGGCATAGGCGAGGCGGCTGGCCTCGATGAAGCGCCGCCAGCCTTCAACCGTGTCTGGGCCGGTTGCCGTCATGTCATAGGGTTCGAGCAGGCCCAGGATCTCGTTGACGGTGATCCCGCCGGACGCCGGCGGCGGCGCGCCGCACACCGTCCATTCGCGATAATCACGGCAGAGCGCATCGCGCCGTACAGCTTGGTAGGCGGCCAGATCAGTCAGGGTCAGTCCGCCGGGGCGCGGTTCGTCTTGGACCGCCTCGATAATCGCGGCGGCCAGGGGGCCTTCATAAAGCGCCCGCCAGTCGGCCGCGAGCGCGCGCGTGGTCTCGGCGTAGGCCGGATTGCGCAACAGATGGCCGGCGGGAAGCGGTGTGCCGTCATCGGTGAAGAAATAGTCGCGCGAGGCCGGCCACTCATCCAGTGGCCCGCGCGGTGCCATGCCGGCGATGAAGCCGGCCAGGCGCGGCGAAATCTCGAAACCGTCTTCGGCCAGGCCGGTCGCCGCATCAAAGCCATCGGCCCAATCCAGCGCGCCGTGGTCGGCATGGGCCATCGCCAGCATTGCGACAGCGCCCGGCACACCGATGGAATGGCCGGAGAGGACCGACTCAACGAAGCCCAGCGGCTGGCCATTCACGTCAAGGAAAAGCTCGGGCGTGGCGGTCGCCGGGGCCGTTTCGCGCCCATCATATACAGTCAGGTCGCCGCTCTGGGCGTCGTAATAGAGCAGGAAGGCGCCACCGCCGAGGCCGGAACTTTGCGGTTCGACCAGTCCCAGCACACTTTGCACGGCAATGGCGGCATCAATCGCGTCGCCGCCGGCACGCAAGGCGTCCAGCCCGGCTTCAACGGCATGGGGATTGGCGGCAGCGACCATGGCCGGACCGCTCGCGCTGGTGACCTCGGCCTCAATTCCTGCCCCGGCATTGGTCTCCGGCATTGCCTCGTCGGCGCTGGAGCAACTGGCAAGAATGAGTCCACCGGCGAGCGCGGTGGTGGCGAACAGGAAACGCAGCATCTAACTTGCCCCTCAGCAATGTCCGGTCAGACTGGACCCACAACACACAGATAAGAGGCCGGTCATGTCAATGCCAGCACCCCGCAACAGCCTGACCGATATTGCCGGTCTGCGCGTCGGACAGGTCCATGATGCAGCGGTGCGCACGGGTGTGACCGTGATCCTGCCTGACCAGCGTGCGGTCTGCGCCGTCGATGTTCGCGGTGGCGGGCCCGGCACGCGCGAGACCGACGCCCTGGCCAGTCACACCCTGGTTGATGCTGTCGATGCGATCGTGCTGTCCGGTGGTTCCTCCTATGGCCTGGCCGCCGCCGATGGTGTCGCCGCGGCGCTGGGCGCGCGCGGCGATGGTTTCGGCCTGTTCGACATGCCCGGCGTACCCAAATCCCCGGTCGTTCCCTCGGCCATCCTCTATGATCTCGCCAATGGCGGCGACAAGGCATGGGGTGAGGAGCCGCCCTATCGCAGACTCGGGAAACAGGCGCTGGCGGCGGTCTCCGACGAGGTCGAGCTGGGCGCTTTCGGCGCCGGCCATGGCGCCCGGGCCGGCTTGCATGCGGGCGGGACCGGCAGCGCCAGTCTCCAACTGTCGGGCGAGGGCGGGCGCGTTGCCGCGCTGGTCTGTGTCAATAGTTTTGGTTCGGTCACCTTGCCTGGCGCCGACGATGTTTACTGGGCCTGGCCCCATGAGATCGGCAGCGAGTTCGGCGGTCGCCGCCCGGCCGCTGGCTGGCGGGCCGGCGCCGAAGACTGGGGCGCCGCCAAGATGCAGCCAGGCCCGCGTGAAAACACCACCATTGCCGTCGTCGCCACCGATGTCGCGCTCACCCCGTCACAGGCCAAACGCTTGGCCATCATGGCCCAGGACGGGCTCGCCCGTGCCATCCGCCCGGTTCACACCCCGTTCGATGGTGACGTCGTTTTTGCGCTGTCGACGGCGGCCAAACCGCTGGGCGAGGGGGGAGAAATTGCGCTCGCACGGCTTGGATCCGCCGCTGCCGACTGCCTTGCCCGCGCCGTCGCCCGCGGCGTCCACGCTGCCCGCACCGCCAGCGATTGAGATGTGCTGCACGTCGCTGTGCAATTGCCGCAATCGGGGACTTGCCATCAGCAAAACCCGGGGCTAGGTTCCGCGCCTCTTCGGGGCTGAGGCCTTGGAGTGACACGGTCTGCACCGGTAGCTCAGCTGGATAGAGCACCAGACTACGAATCTGGGGGTCGGGAGTTCGAATCTTCCCCGGTGCGCCATTTTTTATCTCGCGACAGTCCGCTGCGCGGACGTCTCCGAAGGGGCGGCCTGACCGGCCGACGCGCTTGCGAACCCGTTGTGTTCGAGTTGGCGCTTCTGAGACGCGCCATTTCTTTCTTTGTTCCCGCTCCGCTCGACCCGCGCCTGATGCCAATTTCGGTGCCGGGGTCGATGCTCACATGGAACGCGCTCAGGGCTGTGGGGGTTGAGCCTGATCCCTCAAGGTGCGCCATTTCCTCGATCTTACGGCAGTTCGTTATCCGCGCCTCCGATGGGGCGGATCTTGGTGCCGCATTCCTTGGTGGCCGGTGAAGGCGAAGCTGAATCCGGCATCATGTGACCGATTGTCCTGCCGCGACAGGCTAATCGGACGTGGCCAGGCGTCCATGAACCCTGTTCGTCGGAGGCGATCCGATAAGCATTTATATAATATGACCTTTTCGCCACCGCTTTAGCCAGCACATCTCAGCCGATGGTTAAGGTTTGCCGCGCTAGCTGGGGCCATGCTTTTGCTTGAACAAAAAAGGTAGCCCCATGCCATTCCGTCTCCAGGCCCTTTCCCTGAAAGCCCGGCTCGCATTGCTTGCAGCCACGTCCGTGGTCCTTCTGCTTGGATATGTCGTTGCAAACGGACTGTTGCGAAACGCCGTTTCCGGTATCGAGGATGAAGCCCGACACGCCACGCTGAGTCTGATGGCGGCGAATACGGTTGAAAAAGACCTGACCTCCCTGTTGCGTGACACCTATCTGATGGCGGCCGAGCCGACGGCGGACCGGATCGAGGCCGCGCGCGGCAATCTGGCAGACTTTGAAACCTCGCTGGCTGAGGTCGAGCAAATCGTGACGCGGCCAGAGTATGATGCCGCGCTATCGGCCGTGCGGGCCGACTATGCAGGATTGCACCGCCTGATCAGTGATGCCGCGCGAGGTATTGCCGGCATGGATCAGCAGGGCATTTCCCGCTTCGTCGTCGAGCTGGCGGATTATGATGACCGGATGGATACGGCGATCGAGACTGTTCGTGACGGCGCTCGCGCCGATCTGGATGCGGCTTGGGAAAGCCTTGACGGCATGGCATCGGTGACTTTCTGGGCCGGGATCATCGCGGTCGTGATCGCCACGATCGGCCTGTTCGGCCTGACCTCGCTGATCGGCGGCACGATCCGTGCCTCGGTCGTCAAGACACGCGACATTGTCGGCGCGCTCGCCGAAGGTCGCCGGGATGTTGATATCATCGGCGTCGAGCGGACCGACGAATTCGGTGATCTCGCGCGTGCCACATCGACGCTGCAGGACACACTCCGCACCGCGGACGCGATCCGCGAGCGCGAACAGGCGGAGGCTGAGGAGAAAGCGCGCCGCCATGCGGCCCGTGAGGAGGCCGTTGGCAAGTTCGAGCAGGCATCCAGTGAGCTTCTGGCCAGTGTGATGGCGGCATCAGAACAATTGTCGGCCTCGGCCAATCAGATGCAATCGACGTCCGGCGAGGCCGCCACCCTGTCAGATTCAGCCCGCGGTGCGGCATCGAATGCGGCGTCGAGTGTCCAGGCCGTCGCGGCGGCTTCGGAGGAACTCGCAGCATCCATCAGTGAAGTGTCGACCCAGGTGACCCGGACCAGCGAGTTGTCGCAGCAGGCGGGCGCCGAAACCGGGTCGAGCGCGGAAGTCATCGGCCAACTGGCAGAGGCAGCTGACGCGATCGGCGCCATTGTTGAAATCATCGACACCATCGCCTCGCAGACCAATTTGCTCGCACTCAACGCCACCATCGAGGCCGCCCGGGCCGGCGAGGCTGGCAAGGGGTTTGCGGTCGTCGCCTCAGAGGTCAAGGCCCTGGCCGAGCAGACCACGTCGGCGACGCAGCAGATTGCGGAGAAAATCAATGGCATCCAGAGCTCGGCTGAGGCGTGTACGGCCTCGTCCGCCAAGGCGCTGGAAGCGGTCGCGCAATTGGGTGAGCTGGCAGTGGCTTCGGCCTCGGCGATCGAACAGCAACGGGTCGCAACCTCGGAAATTGCCCAGTCGGCGCAGCGCGCGCAGGATGGGACGAGCCGGGCGTCCGCTGATGTTGACCAGGTCGCGCAATTTACCCGTCAGACCGATGATGTCTCGCGCTCGGTGTTGAGCGCATCGACCGAGATGGCCAGCCGGCACGAGGCCTGGAAGGCCGAGTTTGATGAATTCCTGACCGCCATCCGTGCGGCCTGAGGCAGGAGAGCGACCATGATGCGACTGACGCGAAATACCGCCACTGTGCTGCTTGCCACTGCCGCCATGCCGGCTGCCGCCGCCGATGACGAGGCCGGGACCATCCTGCTCGACATCCGTGCCCGCTATGAGGCGGTGGAGCAGGATGGCAAGCTGGATGCGGAGGCGGCGACGCTGCGAACCCGTTTGGGGTGGCAGTCGCCGCAATGGGCCGGTTTTACCGTTTTGCTTGAAGGCGAGTCGGTCATTGCCCTCGGCTCGGACACTTATAATTCCGGCCTTAACGGCCAGACGGCCTACGCGTCGATCAAGGATGATGACGTCACCGAGCTCAACCGGTTGCAAGTGAGCTATGCCGCCAGCGAGCATGCGCGCATCACCGTTGGCCGCCAGTTGTTGTCGTTCGACGGCAACCGTTTCGTCGGTTCGCCGTCCTGGCGTCAGGACCGCAATTCCCATGATGCCGTGCGTGTCGATCTCAGTCAGGACGGCTGGCGCGCCAGCTATGTCTATCACGACCGGGTTCTGCGCGGACCTGGCGATGATTTCGATTGGGACAGTGACAGCCACTTGGTCAATCTGGGCTATACGATCAATGACTCTGCCGAGCTGACCGGGTTTGCGTATTTCATTGATCTCACCGATCCCGCCGCTCCGCAGGACCGGTCGAACATGACCTGGGGTGGTCGCCTGACCGGCTCTGTGCCGCTTGGTGAAGCCCGGCTGAGCTATGCGGCGATGCTGGCCCGCCAATCCGATTATGGCTCATCGACGGCTGATTTTGAGCTCGGTTTCGCAAGTTTCGACGTGCGGGTCTCTGGCGCCGGCGGGACATTGCTGTTCGGCTATGACGTGCTGGACGGTGATGGCAGCAATACGATCGCAACCCCGTTGGGTTCCGGCCACAGCTTCCATGGCTGGGCTGATGCCTTCAGTGGTGGCGGCGCGCAATCGACGGTCGATGGCCTTGAAGATCTGCGCTTTGGAGGCAGCTATGAAGGCACGCTCGAGGCGGGTTTCCTGTCCGGTTGGGAAATCGGCGCGGTGCACCGTGATTTCTCCTCGCAGCGCAATGGCGATGATCTGGGCCGCGAATGGGATGCTTGGTTGAATTTCGACCTGCCGGGCAATGTCGGCCTGTCATTCCAGTTTGCCGACTATCGAGGCGGGTCCAGCCCGCTTTCGCCGGCAGACCGTACCAAGCAGTGGGTGGTGCTGACCTATAGCCGCTGACGACAGCGGGCAACAGACACGAAAAAGGCCGGGCAAGCGCGCCCGGCCTTTTTCATGTCGTCGGTAGTTTGCGTCAGGCTGCTGGCGCGGCTTCACGCTGCATGCGACCGGCGACGGCGTCGATGATCTTCCAGTCGCTGTCAGCATCGTCGCTGGCGTAAAGATTGCCATCGATCAGCGCGGCGGCGGTTGTGTCGGTCGGCGTCGCGGTGCCGGCCATGGCGGCGATGATCGTCGCACTGCCGCTCAGGGCGATCACCGGCTTGCCCTTGTCGGCGAAAAGCTTGGCCAGTGCACTGGCGCTGTCGGCCTGGGTCACCGCGTCTTCGAGCAGGACAAGCGCGTCATAGGCGCTCTCATCGATATCGGCGACGGTTTCCGCAACGGCGAAATTGATCTCCGTGCCGCCATTTTTGCCGCGCAGCAGTGCTTGCTGTCCGGATACCAGGACAAGGCGTCGATTATGGCGGGCAAGTGCGTCGGTGGCCGTCTGCATCTGCTGCACATTGACGGTTTCGGCGACAAAGGCCGCGACGCGGGTGGGGCGGGGACCATGTTTCATCAAGCGGAAGCTCTCCATTTTTGCGGGCGCAGTTCATCCGGCGCCAAAGTTTAATCGTGTAGAGGAATAATGATGATGCGCATCGAATCAAGGGGCGCGTGTGCGATTAAAATATATTATCGGTCAGGAAATAATTCAGGTGCGCGAAATTTTTACAAATTCACTTGGCATTATGCTTATGCTAGGTGCGAACTGTGCAATATCGATGTCGATTTAATTTGCAATTACTTAAAAACAGTCGAGTGAACCTCGCGATTGGCAATGACAGTGCCGGCGGCCTGGATATCCCGTACGGGCGCGCGACGTCAGTCGCGCCAGCTGGCGTCCTCGAACTCGGTGTCGAACTCTGATCCGAATTCGGTTTCAGGGTCGGCCGCGAATTCCTGATCCTCGCCGGCCCTTTCCGTGAGTTCGATCACGGAAACCGAGGTCGTGGCCGTGGGCTCGAAGTCGGCCTTGTCCTCGCTGCGCACAGGCGGCGTCCCGGTGCGGCGGACCAGCATCAGCCCGGTCAGGGTGAACAAGGCGGTCGCGGCAAAATAAAACAGGCCCGACGGCCCTATCAGGCTCATCACAACGCTGGCGACCAGCGGGCCGATCATGGATCCCAGCGCCCAGACCATCAAAATCCCGGACATCATGCTGGTGGCCTGCCCTTCGGGCGCGCGGTCGGCGGCGTGGGCCACTGCTACCCCGTAATAGGACAGCGCCCCGGCACCCCATAATGCTGCGATGGCGAAGATTGCGGCCTGTGGAAGGAGGCCACTGAACAGTGCAAGGATCAGCGCTGAGCCACCTGCCACGATTGCCAATCCGGCAATGACAAGGCGCCGGTCAATCCGGTCCGACAACATGCCGGCCGGCCATGTCGCGATCACGGATCCTCCGATCATGGCGGCGTTGAAGAGGGCGGCCGTCTGGGTGACGCTGGCGGCGGAGAAGTCCTGAATGAAGACCGCGTAGAGCTGCAGGACGGCACCCGATACCATCCCCGAGATCAGTGCCGCGATGATGGCGGACGGCGCAAAACTCCAGATTTTAAGAGGGCTGAAGGGTTTGGTGGTGGGGATGGCGGGTTCGGCTCGGCGGGTGGCGCACACCGGGATCAGGCTGGCGGTTAGCAAGGCTGCGACGATCAGGAAGCCGGTCGCAGTTCCTGTCGGCGCGCCGGCGACCAGAAACGGGCCGGCCATGAAGCCGAGCTTGGACGTGACAAGGTAGAAGCCGAGGATGGCGCCGCGGCTCTGGCTCGGCGCGGCGTCGGCGATCCAGCTTTCCCCGGAGGCCAGGAAGCCGGCCACGCACAGTCCGATGATGAATTGCACCAGCATCCACCAGGCCATCGCGCCGCTGATGTAAAGCGAGGCAGCGCCGAGCGAGGCCGCCGCGGCGAAACCGGCGATGGCGCGGATATGGCCGATCTGCATGATCTCGCGTGGCGCCAAGCGGGCGCCGAGCAGGAAGCCGAGCGCATAGGCCGATACGATCGCACCGATCTTCATTGGCGCAGCGCCCTGCGACAACAAGGTCAGCGGGCCGACCACCGAAAGACCGCCGAGGGCCGTCTGCAGGATGGCGAGGGCAATGACGATTGCCGCGACATTGCGATAGCTGTCGGTTCCGGGAGCGGCGGTTTGGGGGATTGTCATGATGGCTCGTCAGAGGGCGGCGGTGCGGGTGCCCGAAACGCGGGCGGCGAGGCGGCAGCTTCAAACAGACCCGGCAGGCATGCAAGGCTTGGCTTGGGTCAGACCGGCAATTCGGTGGTGTTCTTGATCGCTTCCATGGCGAAACTGGCACTGACATCGGACAGTGGCGCGATCGCGATCAGCTTCTTGTAGGCTTCGTCATAGGCGCGCACATCCGGCAGGCAGAGCTTGATGAGATAGTCGATATCGCCACTCAGACGGTAGAACTCCACCACTTCCGGCATGCGCGCCACGCCGTCGGCAAAACGTTTCAGCCAGTCGGCATCATGATGGCTGGTCCGCACAGTGACGAAGAGTGTCGCTTGCAGATCCAGCGCTTCCGGATCGAGCAGCGCGACGTGTTTGCGAATGACGCCGGCCTCGCTCAGACGCTTTAAACGTCGGGCCGTCGGGGTTGCGCTCAACCCGATCAGGTCGGCGAGTTCCTGGACTGTCCGGTCGGAGTCCTTTTGTACGGCCCGTAGCAAGCGGCGATCATGGTCATCAAACACCATGCGTTATCTCCATCGAGGTGAATTTCACCATCATTCGAACCCAGTATAGCTGAACTTTGGTGATTATCGCCCCTGGTCAGATGTTTGTATAGCGGCTCATTGTCAGGAGTCGCGCATGTCCCATCCGTCGAGAACCGCTGCTCGCATTGAGGCTGCCCGCCGTGGGATGATAGGCGCGGAGCGGATGTTGGCGACGCCTTTCGGCAGCAAGCCCTTCCTCTATGCCGACTATACGGCGTCCGGACGGGCGATGCGTCATGTCGAAACGCAGGTCGAGCGCATGATGGCGGACTATGCCAATCCGCATACCGAGGACAGCGCGACCGGGCGGGCCAGCAATCGCTGGATGCGTCAGGCCGAGTCTGTCATTCGCCGCGCCGTCAATGCGGCGCCGGATGACTGTCTGCTGCCGTGTGCTGCCGGCGCCACGGGGGCGATCCACAAGCTGCAGGAAATTCTCGGCCTCGCCGTCGCCCCGGCCAGTCGGTCCGGACTGGGGCTGTCGCAGGGGGCAAAGGTCAAGACCGTCGTGTTTGTCGGGCCCTATGAGCATCACTCCAACGAGTTGAGTTGGCGCGACAGTCTGGCCGAAGTCGTGCCGATCGGACTCGACACGGCCGGCGGGATCGACCTCGCGGCGCTGACCGAGGCATTGGCCGATCCGCGCTTTGACGGGTGGCGGAAGATTGGCGCCTTCTCGGCCGCCTCGAACGTCACCGGCATCCGCACCGATATTGCCAGCCTGGCCCATTGCCTGCATGCCGCCGGCGCGATCCTGTGTCTCGATTGCGCCGCCAGCGCGCCCTATCAGCGGATCGATATGCATCCGGAACTCGACCCCGATGCGGCGATCGACGCGGTCTATTTCTCGCCGCACAAGTTTGTCGGTGGTCCGGGCGCCTGCGGCATCCTGGTTTTCAACGAACGCCTTTACCGGCGCGACCTGCCGCCAACCCAGAGTGCCGGTGGCACGGTGCGCTATGTCTGGCAGGACGGGCATGATTTCCTCGAGGGGATCGAAGCGCGTGAACGCGCCGGCACGCCGGGACTGCCACAACTGGTCCGGGCAGCGCTGGCCTTGCAGATCCAGAGTGAGATCGGGTTCGACGTCATTTCGGGGCGCGAGCATGACGCACTGGAGCGTGCCTTTTCACACTGGTGCTGCAATGACCGGATCGACGTGCTGGGGCCGCAATTGCCGGCTCGCCGTCTGGGCATTGTCGCTTTCAATCTGCGCAAGGCCGATGGCGATCTCGTGGAGCCGCGCCTGGTGACCCTGTTGCTCAATGACCTGTTCGGAATTCAGTCCCGCGCCGGCTGTTCGTGTGCGGGTCCCTATGGCCATCACCTGCTGGGAATTGACGCGGATACCACGCAGGACATCCGCACCCGCGTCCTGGCGGGCGATGTCGGTGCCCGTCCGGGCTGGTGCCGGGTGAGCCTGCACTGGATCATGTCGGAGGCGGAAATCGATTATCTCATCGACGCCGTCTGCTTCCTGGCCGAAAACGCTGAATTCTTCGCCGGTTTCTACGACCGCGACCCGGCGACGGGGGCTTGGCACTGGGCCGGTGACCCGGTCGAGGACAGTAGCATCTGGCCCACCGGCCTGCTTGATGAACGGACTTTCCGTCCGGCGAGCGAGGACTTGACCGAAATACCCGATCCGCAGGACCGCTTTGACGCCCCCTTCCGGGTGGCGCGGGACATGGTGCGGGTTTTCAGGGAGACCGGCCTTGATCCGCGGGACATCCAACTGGTCGAAGCCTGACAGTTTATGGCCGATCAGACCGGTTGTCGGTATTTCAGGACACCGCAGGCCAATAGCAGCCGATCGACCAACGCGCGATCGCCGGCGTCCAGCGGTGTGCGTCGCGGATAGAGCGGTGCGGCGCTGTCACGATCATTGACCCAGGGTGCATCCCAGAGCTCCGTCGCTTCGATAAAAGCCCTGGCGCGGGCTTCGCCACCCGTTTCCAGGCAGCCGGCCAGGCAGGTATCGACATAGGTTTGCGGGATTGGATGGGCACTGTCGGCGCGGAGCTGTTCGCGATTGACGACGATCCAGTAGCGCCCGTCGGGCAGGGCGGATTTGTCCGACCCGGCCGGGTGGACGGTCGCCGGGTCGACTTCTGTGAAAACATAGCCGCGCTCGCGATGGCGCAGCTCCGCGGTGATGCGGGTCGGGACGAGGGCGGCATGCAGGACCTGTCCGGGCGCCTGCCTCACGCCGGCATAGGTCGCCGCCTCGTCACCATAGCGCACGGTCCAGCCGCGTCGCCAGCCGGTGGCGACAACCGGACGAATGACGCTCTCGATCTTCGAGTAGGTGCGGCGGCTATAACTTGAAAGCAGGCTGCCATAACCGATCATGTAGTCAGACACGCGAACTCCGATCCCGGCGCACAAAAAGAAATGGCGCGGATCGCTCCGCGCCATTTCATTGTCTCCGGGCTTGCGCCCGTGTCCAGTCTTCGTCTGTTGATCAGCGCTGGCGCCGGGTCGAACGCGACGACGAGCGGGACGAGGAATAGGACGCCTGCGCCACCGGCACTTCTTCCGAATAGGCATTGCCATCGGCCGGCATGTCGGTGCCGTAGAGATAGGTGTTGCCCTGGCTCGACGGCGCGGCCTGCCGCGAAGCGACCGGCGGGATTTCCGAACTCATTGGCGGGTTGTGACCGGGAAGATTGATCTCTTCGCAGTCGACCAGGCGCCATTCCCAACGCTCTTCGGTGCGCAGCGAGTAGCGCGTCACCGTCTGGGTTTCGACCGGGACGACATGGCTGTCGACGGTCGCGTGCTGGTCGAGGACTTCGATGCGATAGGTGTCGCGTTCCTCGGCGATCGGGATTTCCTCGATGCGCGCTTCCTGAACAAGGACATCGCGGGTGATCTGGGCGTATTCGGCGGGATGGTTGATCTCACGGATATTGGCCGGCGAGACCACGATGTTGCGGGTCACGGTCTGGTATTCGCCGGCTTCTTCCACCAGGCACCACACTTCGCCGGTCTCGCTGTCAAAGCGCGTCATCGATGCACCGGGCACGTAGCCGCGACGCCAGACCATGCGCGGTTCGCGCACAAGGATGGTCTCGGTCACGGTGTCATGGGTGGCCGGAACGACTTCATACTCGACATAGGCCGGGCGGACCTGGACGGTTTCGGTGACCGTTTCGTAGACCGGCTCGTGCACGATGTAGCGCATGCCGGCTTCGCGCGAGATATATTCGCGATACTCGTCACGCAGGCTCGGCGGCGCCACATTGTAGCGCTCGTAGGAGTCTTGGGTGGTGACCTGCTCGGAATAGACATCATATTCCGGCGCGATCCGCACGCGGGCGTAACACTCGCCGGTGGCGGCGGTGGTTGGCGGATCCGGCGGGAACCATTCGGTATCACCGGCAAACGCGGTCGACGCGGTCAGCAGTGTGATGGCACTGGCGCACAGGAGTTGGTGTTTCATCTTGCATCCCCCCTAGGAATTCGCTGAAGGCACGCTGATCCGCCCCTCGATTAAATAAGGTTAACGGAAACAAGGGGTGTCGTTAAGAAATAATACGCGTCAGACGGTATTTTCAACCCTCAGGGGAAATGGAAGAGGTGTTTTCAACTCAAGGGGTTACGCTGGCGCCCATCATGAACATCATCAAGTAGCCGGTCATCATGGCGGCCCAGGTGCCGACGATGTAGCCAACGACCGCCAGCAGCACGCCGACCGGTGCCAGGGATGGATGGAAGGCCGCTGCGACGACCGGCGCCGAGGCCGCGCCGCCAATGTTTGCCTTCGAGCCGACCGCGATGAAGAAGGTGGGGGCCTTGATCAGCCACGCGACGAGCAACAGCAGCGCGACGTGGACAAGCATCCAGATGATGCCGATCACGAAGAACTCCGTGTTGCGGAAGATCGCCGTGATGTCCATGCGCATGCCGATGGTGGCGACCAGCACATAGATGAAGACCGAACCGACCTTCATGGAGCCGACACCTGACAGCTTGCGCGCCTTGGTAAAGGACAGCGCGACCCCGATCACCGTGGCCGACAGCATTAGCCAGAAGAAACCTGAGTTAAGCCCGAGGTCCGCCAAGCCCGGGAAGTTGGCTCCGACCCAGGGCCCCATGAAGTCAGCGACGATATGGGACAGGCCCATGGCCCCAAGGCCGAAGGCGAGGATGATCATCAGGTCCTTGAGCTCGGGTATCCGGGCATGGGTCTTCTCGAAACCCTCGGCCTTTTCGCGCAGTGTATCGACCGAACGGCTGTCGGCGTTCAGCGCCTTGTCGATGCGCTTGGCGTTGGCGACACCAAGCAGAAGGAAGGCCATCCAGATATTGGCGACGATGATGTCGACCGCGATCCAGGCCGAGTAGACCTCGCTTCCGACGCCGAAGAATTCATACATGGCGGCCTGGTTGGCACCGCCACCGATCCAGGTGCCGGCCACGGTCGACATGCCGCGCCAGACCGCATCCGGACCGGTCACACCGATCAGGTCGGGGAAGAGGATGCTGGCAATGAAAAGCGCGACCGGGCCGCCCAGCACGACGCCGATCGTACCGGTGAAGAACATGATCAGCGCCTTGGGGCCGAGCTTGAAGGTCGCCGGCAGGTCGGCCGACATGGTCAGCAGGACCAGCGCGGCGGGCAGCAAATAGCGTGAGGCGACGAAATAGGTCTGCGAGGCTTCCGGATCGACAATGTTGAACAGGTTCAACAGCGAGGGCAGGAAGTAGCAAAGCAGCAGGGGCGGAAAAATCCGGTAGAAGCCCTTGGCCAGCTTGTTGTCGAGGTTGGAGGTCCAGAATACGGCGCCGAGCAGGACGGCAAGCAGGCCCATGATGATCGCGTCATTGCTGAAGAGCGGCGCGGTTTCGGCGTCCATGAATTCCCCCGAGAATGGTTCTTGTTGGCGGATAGGACCGGTTTTGGTGAAACATGGCAAGGCGCCGGATGCAAAACGGCCCGGCTGTGATGCCGGGCCGTTTCGTCAGTTCATCCTCAGGCCTACCAGATCGAGACGCGCTCTTCCGGTGGCAAATAGAGGTCATTGTCCTCGGTGACGCCGAACGCCTCGTACCAGGCATCCATGTTGCGCACGACGCCATTGGCCCGGTATTGGCCCGGACTGTGCGGGTCGGACAGGAGTTGGCTGCGCGCGGCATCGTCGAGTTGGATCACGCGCCAGACCTGGGCCCAGGACATGAAGAAGCGTTGCTCGCCGGTATAGCCGTCCAGTACCGGCGCTTCATTGCCGTGATCGGCCAGATACATCTGATAGGCCCGGTGGGCCATGGACAGGCCGCCGATATCTCCGATGTTTTCACCAAGGGTCAGCTGCCCGTCGACATGCATGCCCTCGATCGGCGAGAATTGCTCGTACTGGGCAATGATCCGGTCGGTACGGGCATCGAACTGTTCGCGGCTGGATTCGGTCCACCAGTTCCGCAACACGCCATCGCCGTCGGACTGGCTGCCCTGATCGTCAAAGCCATGCCCGATCTCGTGACCGATCACGGCGCCGATACCGCCGAAATTGACTGCCGGGTCGGCGTTCGGATCAAAGAAGGGCGGTTGCAGGATGGCCGCCGGGAAGACGATCTGGTTGCCGGTGGAGTTGTAATAGGCATTCACCGTTTGCGGTGACATGCCCCACTCCCAGTCGCGGATCGGCCCGCGCAGCCGATCGCGACTGTCAGCGCGGAACCAGGCATTGATGCGCCAGGCATTGCCGAACAGGTCGTCGGACCGGATTTCGATCTCGGAATAGTCCGGCCAAACCTCGGGGTAGCCAACCTTGGGGAGGAATTTGTCGAGCTTGTCGAGCGCTTCGGTGCGGGTCTCGGCATCCATCCATTCGAGGGTCTCGATCCGCTCTTCCAACGCGCGGCGCAGATAGTCGACGAGTTCGTCCATCTGTTCCTTGTGCTCGGGCGGAAAGTATTGCTCGACATAGATCTGGCCGATCGCTTGGCCCAGATTGCCATTGACGAACTGGATCGCGCGGCGGTCCCGGGGGCGCGGCTCCTGGGCGCCGCTCATCGTCCGGCCCCAGAAGTCGAAGGAGCGGTTGTAGATTTCCTCGGACAGAAGATTGGTGTTCGAATTGACGTAGGCGAAGGTCAGGTAATCCCGCCAGGTCTCGACTGGCGTGTCAGCGAAGACGGCAGCCAGGCCAGTAATCGCGGACGTTTGGGAGACGATGAAATTCTCCTGGTCGGCATAGTCGGCCGTTTCGAAGAAGGCATCCCAGTCAAAGCCCGGCGCCAGTTCGCGCAACTCGGCCAGCGATGTCGGATTATAGGTGGCGACACGGTCGCGGCTCTCGGCCGGGGTCCAGTGGACATTCGCCATCGCGGTTTCCAGCGCGATGATGCGGTCGGCGCGCGCTTCGCCATCATCCAGCCCGAGGAAGCCGAACACGTCGGCGATATAAGCGCGGTAGGCGGCGCGATATTCGACGAAGCGCTCATCTTCCAGCAGGTAATAATCGCGCGTCGGCAAGTGCAAGCCGCCCTGGTTGAGATACAGGATGTAATGGCTCGGATCACCTTCGTCTCGCTGCACCGACGTGCCGAAGATCGAGGCATGACCGAGCATCCCCATTACGGCAGCAATGTCGTCATGACTGTCGGCATCGGTGATCGGCGCCAGACCTGGACGGACCGGATCAATCCCGAGCGCGTTGATCGCGTCGACATTCATGTAGGACGCGTAGAGGTCGCCCACTTGTTGGGCGAGTGTTCCGGCCGGCGCGTGGGCAGCGGCACTGTCGCGAATGATGCCCTCGATCCGTTCTTCCGATTGCAGATAAAGCTCGTGGAAGGCGGTGTAGGAAGAAAAGCCTGCCGGGATCTCGGTCGTGTCGAGCCAGCCCTCATTGACGTAGCGGAAGAAGTCATCGCCCGGGTTCAGCGTGTCGCTGACATGGGCGGTTTCGACACCCCAGTCCCCGAGAATGGCGTCTTGCGCCAGGGTGGGACCAAGAGCGGTGAGTGACAAGGCAATGCCGGCGACGCCGGCGCGCAGGATGTGTTTCATCAGTTACCCCCGAAAAACGGTTTCAGACGCCGCAAAATTGGAATCGGGCAGGCGTCGCGCCGATGGGGGATTGATTAAGCTTCCGCAATGCAAAACGGCCCGACGCGAGCGCCGGGCCGTTTCGTGGGTTTAGGGTTAAACCCTACCAGATCGAGACGCGTTCTTCCGGGGCCAGATAGAGTTCGTGGTCCTCGGTCACGCCAAAGGCCTCGTACCAGGCGTCATTGTTTCGGACGACGCCATTGATGCGGTACTGGGCCGGGCTGTGCGGGTCGGACAGGAGCTGCGCGCGCAGGCTGTCCTCGGTGCGCACATTCCGCCAGACCTGTGCCCAGGCCATGAAGAAGCGCTGATCACCGGTGAAGCCGTCGAGCACTGGCGCTTCGCCGCCATTGTCGGCCAGATACATCTGGTAGGCGCGGTGTGCCATCGACAGACCGCCGATATCACCGATGTTCTCACCCAGCGTCAGCGAGCCGTCGACCGTCTGGCCTTCGACCGGCGAGAAGCCATTATACTGGGCGACGATCTGGTCGGTGAGGGCATTGAAGTTCTCGGCGCTGTCATCAGTCCACCAGTTGCGCAGGACGCCGTCACCGTCGGACTGGCTGCCCTGGTCGTCGAAACCATGGCCCATTTCGTGGCCGATCACGGCGCCGATGCCGCCAAAGTTCACGGCCGCGTCGGCATAGGGGTCGAAGAAGGGACCCTGCAGGATGGCAGCCGGGAAGACGATCTCGTTGGCGGTCGATGAATAGTAGGCATTCACCGTTTGCGGCGACATGAACCATTCCCACTCGCGGATCGGGCTGCCGAGGCGGGCGCGGTTGTCGGCCCGGAACCACGCCGCGATCCGCTCGGAATTGCCGAACAGGTCATCGGCCCGGATTTCAATCTCGGAATAGTCCGGCCAGATGTCCGGATAGCCAATCTTGGGCAGGAATTTCTCAAGCTTGTCGAAGGCTTCGATGCGGGTCTCGTCATCCATCCATTCGAGCGTCTCGATGCGCTCGCGCAGGGCACGACGCAGATACTCGACGAGTTCTTCCATCTGCGCCTTGTGCTCGGGCGGGAAGTATTGGTCGACATAGATCTGGCCGATGGCCTGGCCGAGATTGCCGTTGACATACTGGATGCCCCGGCGATCGCGCTCGCGCGGCTGTTCGGTGCCCCGCAGGGTGCGGCTGTAGAAGTCGAAGGAACGCTCGTAGAATTCCGGCGTCAGAAGGTTCTGGTTCGAGGACATGTAGCGGAAGCTGAGATAGTCCTGCCAGGCCTCGACCGGGATTTCCGTGAACAATGTGGCCAGCGACTGGATCGCCGTGTCCTGACGGACCACGACTTCGCTCTCGCCGTCAAATTCGAGCGCCGTCATGAAGGCCTGCCAGGGGAAGCCCGGCGCCGAAGCGGTCAGATCGTCCATGCCCACCAGGTTATAGGTGCGAACCCGGTCACGGCTCTCTGCGCGCGTCCAATGGATTTGTGCGATGCGCGTTTCCAGATCGAGCACGCCCTGGGCCCGCTCGGCCGCATTGTCCATGCCGATCATGTCGAACACGTCGGTCATGTAGGCCACATAGGCGTCGCGATAGCCGACGAAGGTCTCGTCATCGCGCTCGTAATAGGACTTGTCCGGCAGGCCGAGACCGCTCTGGCTGACCGAGACGATGTAGCGCTGGGGATTGCCCGGGTCGCGGCCGACGCCGGCGCCGAAGATCGAAGCCGTGCCGGGGCTGCCCATCAGCGTGGCGATGTCGTCATGTGATTGCGCTTGCGCGATGGTGTTGAGCATCGGCCGTGCCGGCTCCAGACCGCGCGCCTCAAGCGTATCGGTGTCCATGTAGGAGGCGTAGAGATCGCCGACCTGCTGTTGCAGGGTGCCGGCCTCGGCGTTGGCAGCGACCGCCTCCTGGATGATGCCTTCCACGCGTTCTTCCGACCGCAGATAGAGCTCGGTGAAACCGCCAAAGGACGAGAAGCCCTGCGGCAGCTCGGTCGTGTCCAGCCAGCCTTCATTGACATAGCGATTGAAGTCATCGCCCGGAGCCACGGTCTCGGAGACGTATTCAATCTCGACACCCCATGTGCCGAGGTCCGGCGAGCCGGCCGGCATCGCGGCGGTGTCCTGGGACGCGGTCGTATCGTTGGCAGTATCCGGCGTCTCGCTGGTCGGCGAGCAGGCCGCCATCAGCGCCACGCAGGCGCTGGTCAGCAGAAGCTTTTTCATGGTGTTTCCCCTCAGAGCGATTTCATTGGCGGAAACACTAGTGCGATAGGGCGGCGGCGCAATACGCGGGAGACATGTCTTACAGCCCTGTAACAAAACGGCCCGACGTTTCCGCCGGGCCGTTTCATACGGTCAGGTGTGAACCTACCAGATCGAGACACGCTCTTCCGGTGGCAGGTAGAGGTCATTGTCCTCGGTGACGCCGAAGGCCTCGTACCAGACGTCCAGATTGCGAACGACGCCATTGGTCCGGTATTGCGACGGGCTGTGCGGGTCAGTCGCCAGGCGGTTGATCAGGTTTTCTTCCCGATACAGGCGACGCCAGACCTGGGCCCAGGCGAGGAAGAAGCGCTGCTCGCCGGTGAAGCCGTCGATCACCGGGGCTTCACCATCGCAGCAGGCATCGAGGTGACGCTGATAGGCCGTGTAGGCCATCTGCAGACCGCCCAGGTCGCCGATATTTTCACCCATGGTGAACTCACCATTGACGAAGCGACCTTCAACCGGGGAATAGCCGGAATACTGGGCTTCCAGCACGTCGGCCCGTTCTTCGAAACGCTCATTGGTGGCCTCGCTCCACCAATCCCGGATCGAACCGTCATGATCGAAGCGGCGGCCCTGATCGTCAAAGCCATGGCCGATTTCGTGGCCGATCACGGCACCGATACCGCCGTAATTGATCGCCGCGTCAGCATTGGGATCAAAGAAGGGCGGCTGCAGGATGCCGGCCGGGAAGGTGATCTGGTTCATCAGCGGATTGTACGACGCATTCACCGTTTGCGGCGGGTAAGGCCAGGCATTGCGATCGACCGGACCCGCGAGGTCGGCGATTTGCTCATTCCACTCGAATTCGGTCAGGCGGAAGAGGTTGCCAAACAGGTCGTCGGCCTGGATTTCCAGTGCCGAATAGTCCTGCCATTCGTCGGGATAACCAATGCGTGGCTCGAAGGTGGAGAGCTTCTGCAGTGCATTGGCCCGGGTCTCGTCATCCATCCAGTCCAGCGCTTCGAGGCGGCCCTCAAAGGCAACAGTGAGATTGGCCACGAGGTCTTCCATCGCCGCTTTGGACTCCGGCGGGAAATGACGTTCGACATAGACTTGGCCGACGGCCTCGCCCAGCTGGCCACCGACCAGGTTGACGCCGCGGCGATCGCGCGGCCGCTGCTCCTCGGCGCCGTTCAGCGTGGTGCCGAACATGGCGAAATTGGCGGCGTCGAATGCTTCCGGCAGTGCGCCGGCATTCGAGCGGATGAAGTGGAAGGTCATGTAGTCCTGCCACACATCAACCGGCGTTTCCTCGAAGATTGCGCCGGCCGCTTCAATGGCACTCGGCTGGGCGACCAGATAGGTGGCGACGCCATCAAGACCAAGCTGTTCCATGCCCGCTTCGAAGTTCAGCTGGGGCGCGAGGCTGGCAAGCTGCGCCATCGGCATGGGGTTGTAGATCTTCTGGATGTTGCGGCTGTCGGCCTGGGTCCAATGGGACTCGGCGAGACGCATTTCCAGATCGAAGATCGACTGTGCCTTGGCGGCTCCGTCCTCGATGCCGGCCAGATCGAAGATCTGGGCAATGAAGGCCAGATAGGCATCGCGGATCGATTGGTTTTCCTCGACCAGGTAGAAGTCGCGGTCCGGCAGGCCTAACCCGCCTTGGCCGACAAAGACCGTGTAGCGGGTGGTGTCGGCCGGATCGGGGATGATGCCGACGCCGTAGGGCGACTGGTGATGGATCGTCGCGAACAGGGCATTGATGTCGGCATGGGTCTGGGCTGCCGCGATCTCGTCGAGATAAGGCTGGGCCGGCGCCAGGCCGAGCTGGTCAATGGTCGAGGTGTCCATCCAGCTGCCATAGAGATCGCCGACCTTTTGTTCGATCGAGCCGTTCGCAGCGTCGAGGGCCGCCAGTTCCAGAATGATGTCCTGGACCTGTTCCTCGGCTTCAAGTGCGAGCTCGGTGAACATGCCGTAATTGGTCAGGTCGGCCGGAATTTCGGTGCGGTCGAGCCAGGCGCCATTGGCGTAGCGATAGAAATCATTGCCGGCCACGACACTGGTATCCATGCCCGTCAGGTCAAAGCCCCAGGCGCCGATTTCCGGGCTGCCGGTGGTGGCTGTATGCGTGTTTTCGGCGGTCGTGTCATTGGATGGTGCCGGTTGGCAGGCCACGGTAAGCGCCAGCACGGCGGTGCTCAGCAAGAGCTTTTTCATGCGATGATCCCCTTGTTTCATTGTCCAAGACGCAAAAACGCCCCGCGCTAGATACAACGCGGGGCGTTTTGACGCCAATTATTCGGCAGGCGAATGGTCGAGATGGCCGGGCCGTTCGCCATGGGCGAAATCGGTGTCGGTATAATGCTCGCCAAGGGCCGGCTGTTTCTGGCCCGTCCACATCATCCGGAAGAAGCGGGCGATGTCGACGCCGATCGCGTACATGGCCGGAACCATCACCAGTGTCAGGAAGAGCGCGAAGATGACCGCAAAACCCAGGGCGACGACCATCGGCTTGAGGAATTCCGCCTGGGTCGAGCGCTCGGCCATCATCGGGAAAATCCCGAGGAAGGTGGTGACCGAGGTCAACAGGATCGGGCGGAAACGCTGCACACCGGCATCGACCAGCGCTTGGAAAGCCCCGACGCCATTGGCCCGCAGCCGGTTGACGAAGTCGATCAGCACCAGGTTGTCGTTGATCACGACGCCAGCCGCGGCGCCCACTCCGAAGTAGGAGAAGAGGGCGATCGGCATGTCGAACATATAGTGCCCGAAAATGGCGCCGGTCAGCGAGAACGGGATCGCGATCATGATCACGATCGGCTGGAAGTAGCTGCGGAAGGCGATCGCCAGCAGCAGATACATCGAGATCAGCGCGAAGAGCAGCAGGACCATGACTTCGGCCATGAATTCGCGCTCACCTTCGGCTTGGCCGATCTCGTCGCGCGAGACGTGCGGGAAGCGGGCTTCGAAGGTCTCCCAGTAGTTCTCGTTGAGACTGGTATTGACGTCGCCGCGGGCTGCCGGGTCAGACAGTTCGGCACTGACCGTGATGGTCCGCATGCCGTTGCGGCGGTTGATCCGGTTGAGGCCCGGTGCGAAATCCGCCTCGGCGACAGCTGCCAGCGGGATCTCCCGGCCGTCAGCGGTCCTGATGCGGACATCGCGAAGCGTGTCGAGCGAGCGGCGCGAGGCTTCGTCCATGCGCACCATCACCCGGACATCCTGGCCGTCACGCGGCAGGCGTTGCACTTCCTCACCCCAGAAGGCCTGACGGACCTGGCGGGTCACGTCATTCAGGGTCAGGCCGAGTGCCTGGGCGTTGGGACGCAGGCGGACCTGCAATTCCTCGGTCGAGGTCTGCATCGAGTCGACGACGTCATAGAGCGTGTCATAGCTGCGCAGTTGGGCTTTCAGATCGTCTGCCGCAGCACGCAATTCGTCGAGATTTTGCCCGGACAGGGCGAAGTTCATCGAATTGCCGCCGTCATTGATCGTGGAGTCGAGGCGGATTTCCTCGGCATCCGGGATCGGTCCCAGAAACTCGCGGATCTGGGCCGCGACTTCTGATGTCGGCAGGTTGCCGGGGCGGACTTCCGGATCGGCAAGTGTGATCCAGGCCCGGATACGGCCATCGGTTGCCAGGGTCGAGCGGCTTTCGATCATGTCGACTTCGCCCGGGAACTGCTCCCGATAGTAGCTCAGAGCCTCGTCCTGGGCCTGGTCAAGCTGTTGGCGAACCTGCTCGGTCCGGTTCCAGGGCGTGCCCTCGGCCAGGGTGATCGAGGTCTGGATCGTCTCATTCTCGATCTGCGGCATGAAGACCGAGCCGACGCGGTTCGTCGTCAGCATGAAGATCGAGATCAGGAAGACAAGAAAGAAGCCGAGGAAGGTCGCATAACGATTGCGGATGCAGGCCTTGGCGACCGGGCGGTAGACACCGCGGGCAAAGGTCAGCAGCGAGTTGGCGATCATCCGTTGCACGGCAATCAGCGGCCCGAAGAGGCCGGTATTGGACTGCGGCTTCATGTGCGACAGGTGGGCCGGCAGGATGAGCAGGGACTCGATCAGCGAGAAGGCCAGCGCCGCGATCACGACCAGCGAGATCTGGCGGGTGAACTGGACTTCCGGACCGGTCAGCAACATCCAGGGCGAGAACATCATGATGGTGGTGATGACGGCGAAAATCACCGGCTTGGCCACCATCTGCGTGCCGACGATCGAGGCCGTCAGCCCGGGTTCGCCGCGTTCGACGCGGTCGTGGATGTTCTCGCCGACAACGATGGCGTCATCGACGACGATACCGATCACCAGCAGGAAGGCGAACAGGGACAGCATGTTCAGCGTCACGCCGAGCATGGGCAGGAGCAGGAAGGCGCCACCGAAGGCCACGAAAATGCCGACAGTCACCCAGAACGCCACGATCGGACGCAGGAAGAGGAAGAGGACGATCAGCACCAGAATGCCGCCGAACAGGGCCGATTTGGCAATCGTCTCCATACGCCCCGTATACATTTCCGAGTTGTCCCACCACAGCGACAGGTGGACGCCATCGGGCAGTTCGGCGCGCTTGCGATCAATGTAGTCCCGGACCTGTTGTGAGGTGTCGACGACATCGATATTGGGCGAGGTCTCGACGACCACCAGCACCATCGGCTCACCATTATAGGTGGCTTCAAGGTTGAAATCGTTGAATCCGTCCGTCACCCGGGCAACGTCACGGACGCGCAGCGTACCGCCGTCCGAGGTCTGCCGGATGATGATGTCCTCGAATTCGGGCGCCGTGTCGGCGAGCTGGCGCGAGGTGATGTTCACATCACCGAGATCGGTTCGCACGCTCCCCGCCGATGCATTCAGCGAGCTGGAGCGGACGGCGCGGACGATCTCGTCAAAGGTCAGGTCATAGCGGCGCAGCGTCTCTTCGGAGACCTCGATGGACACTTCTTCGCCGCGGGTTGCCCACATGTTGACGATGGAGGCACCCGGGAGCTGGGCCACTTCATCGCGGATCTCGCGCCCGATCGCCTGAAGCTCACGCCGGTCGGGGCTGCCATGCACGGCAAATCCGACGACTTGGTCCTGCGAGCGCCAGGGCGTCACAACCGGGCGGAAGGCTGATTGCGGCAGGTTGTTGACCGAGTCGACTTCCAGCTTGATGGCGTCAATGAACTCACCAACATCGACCGAGCGCTTGCCCTCGATATTGATGTTGCCGCCGCCTTCGCGGGCCGTCGAGGTGATGGTCTCGATCCCGTCCATGTCGGACAGGGCTTCTTCGATTCGGACGATGATCTGTTCTTCGACTTCCTGCGGTGAAGCGCCGGGCCAGGCAACGGACACGCTGGCGCCGTTCACCGACACGGTCGGGAAGACTTCGCGGTTGAGCGAAGTATAGCCGATGAAACCGCCGAGAACGGCGATGATCATCACCAGGTTGGCGGCGACGGAATTCCGCGCCCACCAGCCGATAATACCGCCCCGCGGGGCTTCGTCATGAGTGGTGTTCGGGTCGGTCATCGCCGTATTCCTCCCTGGGGACTGTTCGATCAACCGGCGCTTGCGACAGCTTCGCTGTCAGCTTCGCCGGTTTCGGTTTCAGCCAGGCCTTCGGCCGTGTCTTCTTCGTCATAGGTTGCTGAATGGGACGCTATCATTGTGCCTTCGGCGTCGAATGTCTGGATGCGCATGCCATCACTGGCGCCGCGGATCGGCGAGGTGACGACCATTTCGCCGCCACGGACACCGGACGAGACCACGACCCGCTCGGAGTTGGAGTCGATGACCTCAACCGTGCGGACCGACAGCGTTCCGCCTTCTTCGGCGACATAGACGCTGTTCTGGCCGCGCAGAGCTGACCGCGGCAGGATGTAGGCGTTTTCCACATCCCGTCCGGTGATGCTGGCCGTGACAAACAGGCCGACTGCCAGCGGCGTCCCGTTCGATGCGCCGGCGCCATAGGGGTCGGTCACTTCGGCAATCGCGTAGAGGACGCGGGTTTGCGGGTCGATGGCACTGTCGGTGCGGGTGATGCGGCCCTGCCAGGTTTGCTGGCTGCCACCGAGGGCGGCGCGCAGCTGGACCGGCATGCCTTCGCCATCGCCGCCGGCATTATAGGCGATCGGAATGCCCAGCAGGCCGAGTTCATGATCGGTCAGCGGCAGGCGGACCAGCACGGCATCGGTCGAGAAGACCTCACCCAGCGGCGTGCCCGGAGAGACATACTGGCCGAGATCGGCATTCTTGACGCGGACGCGACCGCTGAAGGGTGCAGAAATGCGGGTGCGTTGCAGGTCGAGGCGTGCCGATTGCAGCGCGGCTTCGGCGGCGGCCAGCTGGGCCCGGGCTTCGGCCAATTGCGGCTCGCGCAGCGTCAAGGCAGACGCCTCGCCGTCACCGAGCTCGGCCCATTCGCTGGCAGCCAGTTCGGATTCGGCCTGTTCGCGGACCAAGGCTTGCTGGGCTTGGGCGACCTGCGCCGAGGCGCGGGTCACGGCCAGGCGATAGTCGGCATCCTCGATCTGGACCAGGGTCTCGCCGGCTTCGAAGAAACCGCCCTCGATGAAGTCGGGGTTCACGAAAGTGATACGGCCGGCGACTTGGGGAACCAGATTGATCTGGGTGCGTGGCCGCGCCTCGCCCTGCGACGTCACTTGCAGCGCGATGGTGTCCAGCCGAGCCTCGTCGACAAAGACCGCGACCGGCCGCGGTGCCGCATTGGCGCGCTCAGGGCGCTGTTGTGATGCCACCAGGCTGATGATGACGCCAATGCCGACTGCGCCGACAACGATCAGGATCAAAAAACGTCCGAGAAACTTACCCATGATTATTCTCCTGTGTGCGCGGCCGGGTCTGCGGACTGGGCCGCGGAGAAATCGCCGGCGAGGGCGAGATAGAGGTCGACGCGATTGGTCACACGTTCGCGACGCGCCGAGATGTATTGGCTTTCAGCGCTGATCCGCCGCGACTGGGCGGTCAGCAGTTCGAATATGGTCGAGACGCCGCGGGCATATTCGCGGACCACAAGATCCTCGGCAGCGGCGGCTTCTTCATAGGCTTGGCGCAAATTCTCGACGCGTTGGGCGAGAATGGCGTCGGCATGGATCGCGTTTTCCGATTCCTGCCACGCGGTCAGCACGGTCGAAACATAGCTCGCGACCAAGCCTTCGGCATTGGCATAGACCTGATCACGCTGCGCCAGCAAGGTGCCGCCATCGAAAATCGGGGCCACAAGCGACGCCGTGATGCTGGAGACCAGCGTGTCGAGGTCGAACATGTCCGAGACGTCGACACCGCCGGTACCGGACGATCCGCGCAGTGACAGGCTCGGAATGAGGGCCTTGGCTGCGGCCTCAGACTGCAGGCCGGCGGCATCGAGGCGATCACGCGCGGCGCGCACATCCGGGCGGCGACCGAGCAGGTCGACCGGCGTGCCCAGCCCGCCAAGGGTGGCAAGCTCCGGGAAGTCGCCTTCCGGCGCGAGGCTGGCGGACGGATAGCGACCAAGCAGGGTTTCGAGGCTGCGCGCGGACGATGCTTCGGCACGCTGGCGCGAGGCGAGGGCCGCTTCCGACGAGGCCAGCGCACTGCGGGCGGTACGAACGTCCGAACTGCGGACCAGTCCGCGGGCGAACCGGCGTTCAGTAAGGTCGAGTGAGCTCTGGCGCGTTGCGACATCGCGTTCGGCCAATTCGGTCTGCTGGCGGGCTTCGATCAGCGAGAACCAGCCCTTGGCCACCAGTCCGGCGACCGACAATTGCGCGGCGCGCACGTCTTCGGCCGCGGCTTCGGCGTTGAGGCCGCTGGCGCGTGAGTTGTCGCGGAGGGCACCCCACAGGTCGGTTTCCCAGGATGCGGACAGCCCCAGGCTGACGCTGTCCGATCCGGCACCGGTGTTACGCTCGGTGCGGGTATAGCTGGCGCTGCCGTCAAGCTGTGGAAGGAAACGCGCACCGTCGATGCGGGCGGCGGCCCGGGCACCATGATACCGTGCCAAGGACTGGGCCAGGGACGGATTTCCCGCGAAGGCCTCGTCGATGAGAGCGGTCAGCCGCGCATCCTGGAGGGAGGCGACCCAGTCGCGGGCCAGTTCGGCGCCGGCTTCACCCGTCCCGGCCGACCAGGAGGTCGGTGCCGGGGGAAGGGTTCCATCGGCACTGAATTCCCGCGTCTCGAAGGCCTGCATCGTGCTGCAGGAAGCGGTGGCCAGTGCTGTGGCGATTACTAGCAAACGTTTTGCCATGCGTTGTCCCCGCACGTCTTGATCTGAATTGGAATTGCATCCTAGGAAGGGCATAGCGAAAGTCAACAGATTTTTATCGAAAAACACTAAATGCATAGCGAATGGCATGAAAACTCTCTCGAAATTCGTGATGTCGTCCGCCTGCCATGACACCTTTGATGCCGCAGGCTCGTCATTTGGATGCAAATCACGCTAGAAGCGGCGCGCGACAGGGCGCTCCGGTCAAGCTTTGCGCCCGATTGGCGCGCTACATGACGCATCATCAGTGCGAAGGCGACTAAAACTTGAGCAATAAAAGGGACTCAGAGGCGCCGCTGATCCGGATCAGGCGGCGCGACACAGCGGCGGTCGCTGCGCTCGGCAGCATGGTGCTCATCCTGTTCTGGCTGTTCGGCGAGCTGGGACTGCTGGAAACCGTGGTGGCGATCGCCACCATCGCGGCCCTGTCGACTTTTTATTACCTGACCGTGCGCACAACCCTCAATCCGCTGCCGGACCCGGCGTCGCGGCGCGAGCATGAGGCCAGCGGTCCCGACAGCCCGGCAAATGCCAAGCTGATGTTGGACAGCCTGCCCATTCCGGTCCTGCTCATCGGGGCCGGAGGTCGCATTGAAATTGCCAATCCGGCGGCGCGCGAGTTTCTCGGTCTCGGCCCGGTGACCGGGCATTTGTCGGCCGTGCTGCGCCAGCCGCAAGTGCTTGAGGCGGTCAGCGCGGCGCTGCGCGGGCAAACTGTCGACCCGGTGGAGTATTCGATGATGGCGCCGGTTGAGAGTCATGTCCGGGCCTTCGTCGCGCCAGTCGCGTCGCAGGGTGATCCGGCGCAGCCCTGGCGCGCCATGCTGGTGCTGTCCGATGAAACCTCGATCAAGCGGGCCGACCGCATGCGGGCTGACTTTCTGGCCAATGCCAGTCATGAACTCCGGACGCCGCTGGCGTCATTGGCCGGTTTCATCGAGACCTTGCGCGGCCATGCCAAGGACGACCCGGACGCGCGCGACCGTTTCCTCGGCATCATGTTCGATCAGACCGAACGCATGCAGCGATTGATCAATGATCTGCTGTCGCTGTCCCGGGTCGAAATGGACGAACACGTACTGCCGGGCGGTACTGCGGACATGGCTGCGATCATTGATGACGTCGTTGACGTTCTGCGACCGCAGATCACCGAGAAATCTATCACCCTGTCCGTCGAGGCCGACCCGGCGACGGCGATGGGGGATCGCGATCAATTGCTCGAGGTCGTGATGAATCTGGTCGAAAACGCAATCAAGTATTCCGAACCCGGCGCGACGGTGACGCTGCAGCTCAGCAATGATCTTACGCGTGACCAGGCCGAGCGGCCGGGCCTCTTGTTGGGCGAGGGGGCAAGTCGTTTGACCCTGGCCGCGCCCAGTTCGGATGCAGCCGACCGGTTCGTGGCGGTCCGGATCCGCGATGCCGGCAAGGGGATCGAGCGCCGGAACCTGCCGCGGCTGTCCGAGCGATTCTACCGCGTTGATGGTCAGAAGAGCGGTCCCAGGGAGGGCACCGGCCTCGGTCTCGCCATCGTCAAGCACATCATCAACCGGCATCGTGGCGGCTTCACGGTCGAGAGCCTGCCGGGCGCTGGTTCTGTTTTCACCGTGTTTTTGCCTGTCATGAAACGCATGCCAAAAACGTCTCAAACACCAAGGGCTTGAGGCAAAATTCGGAATATCCCTGCAGGCAGTTCGGGCGCTGTCACAAAACTGTAGCCCGACTGTCATAAACGGAGCGCGCACCGGGCGTACCACGCAGCACGGTGCCAACGAAACCCGACCACCATCGGCGAGCCGAGGGGAATTGCATGTCGATTATCGCCATAGTCGCTCTCGCGATCATCGTGATGCTGGCCGGCGCCTTCTATGTCGGTCGTTCGCGTGCGATCGCGGCTGTCGCCGGCGCGACAGCGGGCCTGCATTCCCTCCCCAATTATCACGGCTATTATGTAGCGATCTGGACCGGGCTTCCCGCGTTTCTCCTGCTCGCCGTCTACGGCATGTTCGGAACTCCGCTGGTTGACCGGTTGACGGCCAGCGAGCTGCGCCGCGACGCCGTCGTGCTGACCGCCGATTTCGAGGCCGGACTAGTCGCCGACACCGCCACGCGTGATCTGGAGGAAGCCCTCACCATGCTGCGTGCGCGGGCCGCAGCGATCACCAACTCGATGGCTGATTTGCGCGACGCCAGCGGCAGCGATCGTGACCCCCACCGGCTTGAGGCGCTGGGGGTCGAACAGACCGAGCTGGTCAATCAGATCGCGACGGCCGAGGAGGCCCGGCTGGCCCGTCGCAACATGTTGCGGGATGCGGTCGCCCGTGCCGCTGCCGAGGACGGGGCCAGTCTGCGTGCGCTGGCCGGGTTTGAACTCGTTCATGCTCCGCGGGAACGCCGCCAGCTGTTTTTGTCGGATGCCCGCCGGATCGCCACCGACGGTCTGGCGAGCCGGTCGAGCGATGAACTCGATGCGGCGGCTGCGGTCATGGCGCGTCATGACACCCAGATGCGCAACCTGTTCGCCGGACTGGCGCTCGCCCTCGCCGTGGCCGGTCTGATCCGGACACGCGGCCAAGTCGCAGTCGCCTTCCGAGCCCGCAATCATGTCGAAAGCCTGGTTACCGCGATGCTGTTCCTGTCGTCGGTCATCGCGATCCTGACAACGGTCGGCATTGTCTTCTCGCTGCTGTTCGAAAGCATACGTTTCTTCTCGACCGTGCCGCTGACCGAATTCCTGTTCGGTTTGCAATGGTCGCCGCAGATTGCGTTGCGGGCTGATCAGGTCGGCCAGTCCGGCGCTTTCGGGGCCGTGCCATTGTTTGCCGGCACGGCGATGATCACCCTGATTGCAATGGTTGTCGCAGTCCCGATCGGTCTTCTGTCCGCGATCTACCTGTCCGAATATGCCGGGCCGCGCTTCCGCCTGACGGCGAAGCCGATCCTGGAAATCCTCGCCGGCATTCCGACCGTGGTCTATGGCTTCTTTGCCCTGCTCACCGTCGGGCCGGCCATCCGCAGCTTCTTTGCCATGGTCGGCATTGACGACGTGGTGACCCAGAGCGCGCTATCTGCCGGCCTGGTCATGGGGGTGATGATCATCCCCTTCATTTCCTCGCTCAGCGATGACGTCATCAATTCGGTGCCGCAATCCCTGCGGGACGGATCCTATGCCATGGGCGCAACCAAATCCGAGACAATCGGCCGCGTGATCATGCCAGCCGCCTTGCCGGGCATTGTCGGGGCTGTCCTGCTGGCCGTGTCGCGTGCCGTCGGCGAGACCATGATCGTGGTGATGGCCGCCGGCCAAGGCGCCAACCTGACCGCCAATCCGCTGGAATCGGTGACCACCATCACGGTTCAGATCGTCATGTTGCTGACTGGTGACCAGGAATTCGACAGCCCCAAAACCCTGTCGGCTTTTGCCCTCGGTCTGGTCCTGTTTGTCATCACCCTCCTGATGAACGTCATCGCGCTGCGCGTCGTGCAAAGATACCGGGAAAAATATGACTGATACCCCCGACATCTCGCCGATCCGGTCCGCCGTCAGCAAGAATCTCGGCGCGCGCTATCGCGCCGAATTGCGCTTTCGTGCCGCCGGTCTCGCCGCCGTTGCGGCGGCCGTTGGCATTCTGATCGTATTGCTCAGCTCGATCGTTTCCGGCGGCCTACCGGCATTCACGGTCAATGAGCTGGAGCTGACGGTCGATCTTGAACGCGAGGTCATTGATCCGCTTGGCGATGGCAGCGAGGAGTCGCTGCGCCGGGGTGGTTATAGCCGTGTCTTGCAGAGTGCGATGCGGGCCGAGTTCCCGGAGGTGCAGGCGCGCCGTGACCTGCGCAACCTGTTCAGCCTGTACACCGCGCTCAACGCGACCCGCCTGATGGACGAGGTGCTTGAAAATCCCGGGCTGATCGGTAGCCGGCATGTCTTCACCATGCCGCTGGCAGATGATCTCGACCTTTACCTCAAGGGCCTGCTGGTCGAGGACCGGGTCCTTGATACCGACGGGGCGCTGTCCTTGTCGGTCGAGGGTGATGCCGTGACGGTGCGTTCCAGCGCGACCGACTTTCGCGACCTCGCGGGCGAGTTTGCCCGCACCTTGCGCGCCCGTGCCACCCTGCTCGAGGTCGAGGCCGACACGCTGGCTGAACGCGCCGAAGGCCTGTCCGGCAATGACGCCGAGGACATGCTTTATGATGCCGAGCTCAACCGGCGCCGGGCGCTCGACATCCGCGCGACCCTGGAGCGGGACGCTGGCCCATTGGCACTCGATGCCAGCTTGCCGAGTGTGCTGGTCGAAGTCGACGGGCGGGCAGTTGCGCTGACCAGTATCGCTGCAGACGGGGCGACGGCGAGCGGCCGCTTCCTGCTCGGCTCAGAGCCGGTCGACGCCATGTCAGACTGGACGCTCTATGTGATCGACACGCCGGCCGAGCGCCGCCGGGTGAGCGATCAATTGATCGTCTGGACACGGGCCCTCGAGGCCCGCGGCGTGATCAGTTCCGCGTTCAACACCTATCTCTTCGCCAATGCCGACAGCCGCGAGCCGGAACTTGCCGGCGTCAAGGGTGCCTTGTTCGGTTCGATCCTGACGATGATCATCACCATCACGATCTCGGTCCCGATCGGCGTCTTCACGGCACTTTATCTGGAAGAATACGCGCCGAAGAACCGCTTCACGGCTTTGATCGAGGTCAATATCAACAATCTCGCGGCCGTTCCTTCCATTGTCTTCGGCCTGCTGGGCCTGGCGGTCTTCATCAATGCGTTCGGCCTGCCGAGATCAGCGCCGCTGGTTGGTGGCCTGGTCCTGTCCTTGATGACGCTGCCGACGGTGATCATTGCGACCCGCGCGGCGCTGAAGGCTGTGCCGCAATCGATCCGGCAGGCGGCGCTGGCCGTGGGGGCCTCACGGACCCAGACCGTCTTCCACCATGTTCTTCCCCTGGCGGCGCCGGGCATCCTGACCGGTTCCATCATTGGCCTGGCCCAGGCGATGGGCGAAACCGCGCCGCTCCTTATGATCGGCATGGTCGCTTTCATTGCTGACGCCCCGACGCTGGGCCTGGAAGGCTTTACCCAACCCGCCACCGTCATGCCGGTCCAGATTTTCCTGTGGTCGGATGGCGCCGAGCGGGCCTTCGAGGCGCGCACGGCCGCCGCAATCCTTGTTCTTCTCGCGCTGATGATCGGCTTCAATGCCCTGGCCATCTATCTGCGCCGTCGCTTCGAGCGGAGATGGTAGATCCATGACCGACGCTATTCACAACCCGGCTGACGAGCTGCCGATCAAGGTCGCTGCGCGCGACGTGACCGTGAGCTATTCCGGCAAACAGGCCTTGCACAATGTCTCGATCGACATTCCCGATCGCTCGGTAACTGCCTTCATCGGCCCGTCGGGCTGCGGCAAGTCGACCTTCCTGCGGTGCCTGAACCGCATGAATGACACGATCGAGGGCGCCAAGGTCGGCGGCTCACTGACCATTGACGGCCAGGAAATCAACGACAAGTCGATCGACCCGGTCGTGCTGCGCGCGAGCGTCGGCATGGTGTTCCAGAAGCCGAACCCGTTTCCCAAGTCGATCTATGACAATGTCGCCTACGGACCCCGTATCCATGGCCTCGCCCTGTCGCGCCCCGAACTCGACGAGATCGTCGAGAATGCCCTGCACAAGGCCGGCCTGTGGGCGGAAGTGTCGGATCGGCTTGCCCATCCGGGCACCAGCCTGTCGGGTGGCCAGCAGCAGCGTCTGGTCATCGCGCGCGCCATAGCCGTCAATCCGGAAGTCATCCTGATGGACGAGCCGTGCTCGGCCCTCGACCCGATCGCGACGGCGCGGATCGAGGAGCTGATCGACGAGCTGCGCGAGAATTACTGCATCATCATCGTGACCCACTCGATGCAGCAGGCGGCGCGGGTCTCCCAGCAGACCGCCTTCTTCCATATGGGCAACCTCGTTGAGTACGGGCCAACCGAGGACATTTTCACCAACCCGCGCGACACCCGCACGCAGGACTACATCACCGGACGCTTCGGCTAGGCCGCTGCATCCATCGAGAAGGGGGCCAGTCATGGCGCTTTCAAGAACTGCGCATATCGTCACCGCCTATGGCGAGGAGCTGGATCAGCTCGCCGACGATCTTGCCCGCATGGGCGGGTTGGTCGAGACCCAGCTTGAAAAGGCCATCGCTGCGGTTGTCCGCCGTGATGCCAGCGTCAAGCCGGACATCAAGGCCCGCGAAGCCCAGGTCAATGCTTTGCAGGTCGACGTGGAAAAACGCGTCCTGCGCCTGTTTGCCCTGCGCCAGCCGCTGGCGACGGATCTGCGCATGACGATTTCAGCACTCAAGATCGCCACCGACCTCGAACGTGTCGGCGACCTGGCCAAGAATATCGCCTATCGCGCCGGCGATCTGGCCGGATATGCCCCGGTCTCGCTGACCCAGCAGGTCGAGCGCCTTGGCGCTATCGTCATCAAGCAATTGCGCGAAGTGCTGGACGCCCTGTCCTCGGCCGATGTCGAACCGGCCGTGCGGGTCTGGCATTCCGATGATGAGGTGGACGAGCGCTACAACACGCTGGTTCGCGAGATGCTGCTGTCGATGACCGAGGATTCCGGCCTGGTTGGCCCGGGTGTGCACATCCTGTTTGTCGCCAAGAACCTCGAACGTATCGGCGATCATGCCACCAATATTGCCGAAGCCGTCCACTTCATGGTGACCGCGTCGCCACTGGTCGAAGACGGCAAGTCCTGAGCCATAGCTGATCGATAGCCCGGAGCCGGTCGATGAAACCCCAAGTCCTTGTCGTTGAAGACGAAGATGCCCTCGCCACCCTACTTCAGTACAATCTGGAGAAGGAGGGCTACACCGTTGCGGTTGCCGCTGATGGCGAAGACGCGCTGATGCAGGCCGAGGAGACCACGCCCGACCTGGTGCTGGTCGACTGGATGTTGCCGAAAGTGTCCGGCATCGAGGTCTGCCGCCGCCTGCGCGGTCGCCAGGAAACGGCCAATGTGCCGATCATCATGCTCACCGCCCGCGGCGAGGAGACGGATCGTGTGCGCGGTCTCGATACCGGCGCCGACGACTATGTCGTCAAACCCTTTTCGATGACCGAGCTGTTTGCCCGCATCCGTGCCGTGCTGCGCCGCATCCGTCCGGGCCTGGCCGAGGACGTGATCGAGGCCGGCGATATCACCATGGACCGGGTCGCCCACCGGGTGCGCCGTGCCGATCGCGAAATCCATCTCGGGCCGACCGAGTTCCGCCTGCTGGACTATCTCATGCAGCACCCGGGCCGGGTCTTCTCGCGCGAACAATTGCTGGACGCGGTCTGGGGGTCGGACGTCTATGTCGAGGCCCGTACCGTCGACGTCCATGTTGGCCGCCTTCGCAAGGCGCTCAACAACAAGGACGAGCGTGACCCGATCCGCACCGTGCGTTCGGCCGGCTATGCGTTTGATGTGAATGCGTGATCGCGTCGAGCTTCACTCGCTAGGCGTCATTGGGCGCTAAACCGCTTCCAGTACCACAAGCCGGCATTTGTGCAGGTGATAAGGGGCGACATCGTACTCCTTGAGGCGGGCAGCGCCGGAGGCGTCCAGGCCTTTGAGATGGGCCAGATAGTCGTCGGCGTCCCAGACGTCCTCATGCACGGTGGCGACGATCAGACCGCCCGGGCGGGTGATGCGGACCAACTCGTCGAAACCCTTCGGGCCGACATGGGCGTGGGTGAAGGTGCCGACGCACATGACCGCGTCATACTGGTTGGTCTTGTAGTCGAGCGGGCCGGTCATGTCGGCGGTTCGCAAATCCTCATACGCCCCCTTCTTGCGGGCGAGGTCGAGCATGTCCGGCGAAATATCCATGCCGTCGATCAGCGCGCTGGCGCGTTCCGCCAGTTCGACACCGGCGAGGCCGGTGCCGCAGCCGGCATCAAGAACCGATTTGCCGTCCAGCTTGGCGAGGCTTGCCAGCTTCTCGGCGACCACGGCCGGCGCGACATAGCCCATACCGTCTACGGTGTCCTCTTCGTAATGATCAGCCCACTCCTTGTAAGCTTCCACGCACTCATCGGGATTTCCCGTTAAGTTGTAAATCCTATTCAGAGTGCGATTTTTTGATTTGGCTTCCATCGTGACCTCCTGAACAGATGAGCGCTATTATGCGCAAACTTGGTCTTATTCCAAGTTTTGTGGAGATCGCAAATTTAATGTTTGTATAAGTCTATACGTTGCCGAGCAAAATATGTGGTCACTTGGCGCAGAGGCGAGGCTGGTGCTTGCGGGATATGGTCGGAACCGGGATTTCGGCAAAAAAACGGCCGCCTCGAAAACGAGGCGGCCATTGTCTGTCCCGGTACCTGGGTGAGGGGTCGGGTCAGAAATTATAGCGGCGCGTGGCAGCAATTGCGTCGAGTGCAGCCGAAGCGTCGGAATTGCGGCGACGGCGTTTCTGGCTCGGCTGGTAGGCCATGTCGGAATGCGCGTTGCAATAGGCCTGACCGGTGTCGGTCTTGCGGCCGCAGAAACGGAATTCCGACTGGGACGGATCGCCGATCGGCCATTTGCACATGCTTTCGCGGAGCGTCAGCACGGTGGCGAATTCGCCGGACGGAAGGACGGCTGGCTCCACCGGCGCCGGCGTTGCAGCCGGGGGCGCTGAGGGGGAGGGGCGCGCAACGGTGCGAGCCGGCGCGGTGGAAGCCGTTGTTGCGCGCGGGCGGGAGGGTTTGGCGGTGCGGCGGGCCGGTCGCGACGGGGTCGCCCGACCTGACAAACCAAGACGGTGCACCTTGCCAATGACGGCATTGCGGGTCACACCACCGAGCTGTTTCGCAATCTGACTCGCGCTCAGGCCTTCCGACCAGAGTTTCTTGAGTTCTTCTACGCGTTCGTCAGTCCAAGCCATCGCCCTAGTCTCCCGTTTGGGATGCGCTTGCCTACCTTGATGATGGTAAACCGCGCATTGCTCAATGCATGTTTAATTACACTAGATATTGTACCCACGCGGAGCGGTGCCACAAGATGGGGTTATGGTCATACCTGTGGAAAGCTCCCTTGCAACACCAATCGTTAACGAAGATGGTTACCGGGAAATTAAGGGTAATTCGATATGAGTAACGCTGCCTTAACCGATTTTCCACAGCCCAAGAAATTCGGCCTTTTCAACGGGTTGGGTCTTTGGACTTTGTACAAGAAGGAAGTTCGGCGATTCCTCAAGGTCGGCATGCAGACCGTGCTCGCACCGGTCGCAACCACGCTGCTTTACATGACTGTCTTTGCTGTCGCCATCGGAGCGCGGCGCGGTGATGTCGGCGGCATTCCGTTCGCGGAATTCCTGGCGCCGGGCCTGATCCTGATGGGGCTGTTGAACAATGCCTTCGCGAATTCCGGCTCTTCGATCCTGGTCTCGAAGGTCCAGGGCAATACCGTCGACTTCCTGATGCCGCCGCTTTCGGCGCTGGAGCTCTTTATCGCCTTCACGGCCGGTGCGATGACGCGCGGCGTGTTGGTTGCGGCCGTCACGGCCATCACTTTGGTACCCTTCATTGATGTCATGCCGACACACTGGTGGGCGGTGGTCTATTTCGGTTTCAGCGCGGCGGCCATGCTGTCGATGATCGGTATTGTCGGCGGACTCTGGGCCGAGAAATTCGACCACATGGCGGCGGTCACGACTTTCGTGATCACGCCGCTGACCTTCCTGTCGGGCACTTTCTATTCCATCACCAATCTGCCCGGACCGTTGGCAACGATCAGTCATTTCAATCCCTTCTTCTACATGATCGACGGCTTTCGCTATGGTTTCACCGGCCATGCCGATGGCAACCTGCTGATTGGTGTTGTCCTGCTCGCCGTGATCAACCTTGCACTGGGCGCGGTGAGCTATGCGCTCCTGCATGCAGGCTGGCGCTTGAAGAGCTGATCGGCGCGGCCTAGAGGAGAGGAAAGGCCCGCATCAAGACCGGGCCGGATAGCCAGCCGGACACTCCAGGAGGACACGACATGCCCGCACCGATGATGGACACCTATGCCCCGCCGGATCTGGTCTTCGACCATGGCAAGGGCGCGCGCCTGTATACGGGCGATGGCGCAGGGTATCTCGACTTCATTTCGGGCATTGCGGTAAATTGCCTGGGTCACGCGCATCCCAAGGCGGTCGCGGCGCTGACCGAGCAGGCCGGCAAGCTCTGGCACCTGTCCAATATGTTCAGGGTGCCGGCCGGTGTCGAACTGGCCGACAAGCTGACCAAGGCGACCTTTGCCGACCGCGTCTTCTTCACCAATTCCGGTGCCGAGGCGATGGAGTGCGCGCTCAAGACGGCGCGTCGCTATCACTATGTGAACGGCAATCCGCAGCGCTATCGCATCATCACCTTCACCGGCGCCTTTCACGGCCGCACCTATGGCGCGATCAATGCCGGCGGCAATCCGAAATATCTCGAGGGCTTCGGTCCGGCGATGGAAGGCTTTGACCAGGTCGAGTTTGGCGACCTGGACGCGGTCAAGAATGCCATCAGCGACGAGACGGCTGCCATCTGTGTCGAGCCGGTCCAGGGTGAGGGCGGTGTGCGCGCCCCCGAGGACAGCTTCCTGCGCGGTCTGCGCCAGCTCTGTGACGAGCACGGCCTGATGCTGGTCTATGATGAAGTCCAGTCCGGTGCCGGCCGGACCGGCAAGCTGTTTGCCCACCAATGGATCGAGGGCGCCGAGCCGGACATCATGGCCGCGGCCAAGGGCATTGGCGGTGGTTTCCCGATGGGCGCCTGTCTCGCTACGGAAGCAGCGGCTGAAGGCATGGTCGTCGGCACGCACGGGTCGACCTATGGCGGCGGCCCGCTGGCCATGGCGGTTGGCAATGTCGTGTTTGACGAGCTCACCTCGGATGGCTTCCTCGACCAGGTGGTCGAGGTCTCCAACTATCTCAGCCAGCAATTGCATGGGCTGATGGACCGTCATCCCGACAAGATCGAGGAAGTGCGCGGCAAGGGCCTCTTGATCGGCATGAAACTGAAGCCGGGTTTCGACCCCAAAAAGCTGGTGGGCCTCGCCCGCGACCGTCATCTGTTGATCGGCGCCGCTGGTGACAATGTCTCGCGCATGGCGCCTCCGCTGGTCATCACCAAGGACGATGCCAGCGAGGCTGTCGCGGTGCTGGACGAGGCATTGGCTGCTCTGGAACCAACCGCCTGATCCTGTCAGGCTTGGATGATCAACAAGGATTTCGACCGTGAGTGACCCGCTCGGTGAACACGACAATATTGTTGCCGGCTTTCAGGTTGAAGGCCGCACCGTTCGCGGGCGGATCACCCGGCAGGGCGCCGTGCTCGACGAGATCCTGTCGGCGCATGACTATCCCGAACCGGTCGCGCGCCTGCTGGGCGAGGCCGTGCTGATCACCACGCTGGTCGGTGCTGCGCTGAAATTTGACGGTCGCCTGATCGTGCAGGCCCAGGGTGATGGACCGGTCCGCTTTCTCGTTGCTGAATACGTCACCGGCGAGGGCGTTCGGGGCTTTGCCTCGATGGACCGCGATGCGGTGGATGCGGCCTTGGCCGCCGAGATCGCGCCGGAAGCGATGATGTCGACCCTGCTCGGGCGCGGTTCCTTCGCCATGACCATCGATCACGGGCCGGATATGGACCAGTATCAGGGCGTGGTGGCGCTGGAAGGCGAGAGCCTGAGCCAGGTCGCCGAAACCTATTTCCGTCAGTCCGAGCAAACGCCGACCCGGCTGCGTTGTGCGATCGGCGAGATATGGACCGGCGATGCGGCGCGGCAATGGCGCGGCGGCGGGGCCCTGCTCCAGTCGGTGGCGGGTGACGAAGCCCGCGGGTCGGCCGAGGAGGACTGGGATCACGCCCGTGCCCTGTTCGAGACGGTCGAGGATGCCGAGCTTCTGGATCCTGACCTGTCTGCCGGGGCGCTTCTTTATCGCCTGTACAATGAGGACGGTGTTCGCCTGCTCGAGCCGGCGGCTGTCACCAAACGCTGTTCCTGCGAGCGTGAACGCCTGCGGCGCATCATCGCCTCTTTCCCGGCCGATGACCGGGCCGAGATGGAGGCTGACGGGGCCATCGTGATGACCTGTGAATACTGCAATCGCGACTGGCGTTTCGCGCCGGACGAGGTGGCGGGCTGAACAGCGCCCCCTAGGCGCGCCAGAAGCGCGGGCTGAGCAGGACAAGCACGGCGAGGACTTCCAGCCGCCCGATGAACATGTTGGCGGTCAGTACCCATTTCACCGGATCGGACAGTGGCTGGAACGTGCCCGATGGCCCGATAAGGGTGCCGAGTCCCGGGCCGGTATTGGTCAGCGTGGTGCCCGCACCGGACAAGGCCGTGATCAGGTCCAGTCCCAAGGCGGACAGCAGGGCCGCCGAGACCGCATAAACCGCGAAGAAGACAAAAAAGAAGCCCAGCACCGAATGCAGGATGCTCTCCGATACCGGTCGGCCATTATACCGCATGGGGATGATTGCATTGGGGCGAAGCAGCCGGGCCAGGTATCGGCGGATTGCGGTGCCGGCGATCTGGAAGCGGAAAATCTTGATCGAACAGGTTGTCGAGCCGGCACAGCCGCCGATGAACATGAAGATGAAGAAACAAGCCTGTGCGAAGGGTCCCCATTGTCCGTAATCCGTGGTGGCAAAGCCGGTTCCGGTGATAATGGAGATCGCGTTGAAGCTGGCATGGCGCCATGCCGCTACATCGTCGGTCGGGATGTCCTGCAGCATCAGCAAGGCTGTGAGTCCGACCGAGGCCATCAGGATGACGAGCAGGAAGCCACGCACCTGTGCATCGCGAAACAGACCGCTGAACCGCCCCCTTGCCGCAAGCAGGAACAGGGCGAAGGGCAAGGAAGCCAACACGATGAAAACCGTCGTGATCATGTCGGCGCCCAGATGGACATATTGGCCCATGGAATTGTCCGACGTGGAAAAACCGCCGGTCGAGACCGTCGACATGGCGTGGCAAATTGCCGGCAGCCAGTCCATCCCCACCGCGATGTAGGCAAGGAAGCAGATCACCGTCAAAAGCAGGTAGATGATGGCGATCCCGGCAGCGATCTGGGTTGCGCGCGGCAAGACCTTGTCGGATTTGTCGCCGCTCTCCAGCTGGAAGAGCTGCATGCCGCCAATGCCGAGCATCGGCCAGAAGGCCATGGCGGTGACAATGATCCCGATGCCGCCAATCCATTGCAGGATGGCCCGCCACAGCAGCAGGCCCGGCGGTCGGTAATCGAGGCCGGTGATCACCGTGGCCCCGGTCGTGGTCAGGCCCGAGATCGACTCAAAAACGGCATCGGTCCAGCTCAACCCCTCGCCGGACAGGCGTAACGGCAGCGCCGCACACAGTGCCAGTGCTAACCATGCGCCGACGATCAGGACAAAGGCGCCGCGCGGCGGCATGTCGCCGACCGGGCCGCGCGTGCCCAGTGTCACGGCGCCGCCGATGAAGACACCGATCACGGCGGAGAGGATGAAGGCTGTGGCGCTCTCCTGGTCGCCATCGACGAGATCAACTAGGGCAGGCGCCAGCATGGTCACGGCCAAGACGGTGACCATCATGCCGATCATGAAGAGGACTTGCCGCAGGGCCTGGGTCACGGTTGCAGGGCTTCCTGGGCCAAGACGTGCCGGGCGGAGGCGTTCATCGGATCAATGCAGCCAGAGCCGGTCGGACGGGCGGTCGAGCGAGAAGCCGGGGATGGTGGCGGCAAAGCTCTCACCATCGCCGCGGCGCATTTCATAGCTGCCGCTCATGAAGCCGGACGGGGTCGGCAGCGGTGCGCCGGAGGTATAGCGAAAGCGCTCACCGGGCTCGATGACCGGCTGTTCGCCAATCACGCCCATGCCCTGCACATGCTCGGTGCGGCCATTGGCGTCGGTAATCACCCATTTGCGGGCAATCAGTTGCACCGGTTGCTCGCCGGTATTTTCGATCTCGATCGTATAGGCCCAGACATAGCGCCCCTCGTCCGGAGTGCTTTCGTCTTCGAGATAGTCCGGACTGACACTGATCCGCACGCCGCAGCTTTCGTGCTGGTACATGGAGCGCCCCTGTGACCGGCACGCCCTGTGCCGCCGGTCGGTTCTGAATTCGCCGCCATCATCAACCTGCGGGCGGGCCGGCTCAACCCCCACGGTCAGCATCGCTGGACAGGGCGGGCTGGATGTTGGACATCTGCCACGCACCAGACATGCTGATCGAGAGCCATGGCCGACACCGGAATCCTACCTGACCATCATCTCGCCGCCCTCGTCGGACAGGGTATCCTGACCACGCAGCAAGCACTGGCGGACGGCCAGGTGCAGCCGGCCAGTATCGACTTGCGCCTGGGCAGCAAGGCCTGGCGCTTGCGGGCCAGCTTCCTGCCCGGTCCGGACCGCACGGTTGCCGAACGTCTCGATGATGATCTGGTCATGCACACGGTCGATCTCACCGCCGGCGCGGTCTTGGAGACAGGTTGCGTCTATCTCGCGCCACTGCAGGAAGGCCTCAAATTGCCCGCCGGTCTGACTGCCGCGATGAATCCCAAAAGTTCAACCGGTCGTATCGACGTCTTCACCCGTGTCATCACCGATCGCGGGGTTGCGTTCGATCAGGCCCCGGTCGGGTATGACGGGCCGCTCTATGCCGAGATATCGCCCTGCACCTTCTCGATCCTTGCCCGTGAGGGCGACCGTCTCAGCCAGGTCCGGTTTCGCCAAGGGGCGCATTCGACCTTGCGCGAAGTCACCGTCAGCGTTGACCTGGCCGGGTTTGGCGATGGCATTGTCGGCTATCGGGCCCGTCGTCATTCCGGGCTCGTCGACCTTGCGCGGATCGGCGGACATGCGGCGAGCCGTTATTGGGAGCCGCTGCGGGCGCCGGATCGGCGCCTCATTCTGGATCCGGGTGAGTTCTACATCCTGGCATCGCGCGAGGCGGTCGAGATCGGCCGTGGCGAGGCGGCCGAAATGGCGCCGATCGCCACAGAGATTGGCGAGTTCCGCGCCCACTATGCCGGCTTCTTCGACCCGGGCTTTGGCACAGCCGAGGCGGGCGGTGTCGGGGCGCGGGCGGTGCTGGAAGTGCGTGGTCGCGATGTCCCCTTCATTCTCGAGCACGGCCAGCCGATCGCCCGTCTTGTCTATGAGCCGATGCTCGAACCGCCGCAGACGGCCTACGGCCAGGTAGCGTCGAACTACCAAGCGCAAGGCCTGAAGCTGTCGAAGTTCTTCACGCTCTGAGCCGGTCGCAGCCGGGCGTGCAAATCGCGGCTTCCGCTGTGGCAATCAGTGCGTATAAGCTGACGGTGTCGCGGGTGTAGCTCAATGGTAGAGCAGAAGCTTCCCAAGCTTACGACGAGGGTTCGATTCCCTTCACCCGCTCCAGTCCCTGCGCCCGTTTCCGTCGACCCGCCGGGCAGAGCCGTCACATAAGGCGTGTAGCCTATCTTTCATTGTGGTGGTTTTGAGGAGTGTCCAATGTCAGCAACGACTGCGGCACAGGCGATACGGCGCGGGATTTCGCAGGTGATCTCGACAGCGCTTGGCGCATTTCGCACGATGCTGGGCTATCTCACATTCACCGCGACCCTGCTGACCGCACTGACGCTTGTGGTGCGGCGCGACTTTTCCAATGCCGTTCTGTCGGTGGTCGAAGATTGGCTCAGCCAGCTTGGGCAGGTCGCCGATGTCGTCGACAGGATCGTGGTCGCGTGGCACGAAATTGCGGTCGTCCCGCTTGCCGCATATCTCGGTGACTGGCTGGATTGGCATCCATCGCTGCTTGTCGTTGAAGTTGCCACGCTCGTACTGTTTGCCATCGGGCCGTTTTTGCGCGCGGTGTGGACGGCGCAGACAATCAGGTCTTCAGTCCGGAAACGCTTGCGTTGGGTCGTTGAGCTACAGTCGGCCAAGGAGACGCAGTCGGCTGCGATCAGCGAACTCAAGAGTATCCAGGATGAGCTGCAAGCCTCCTATGATGATCGCAATTGGACGCGGGCCAAGAAGGTTGGCAAGGCGGTGGGCGGGCTGGCGCTTGCCGGCTTGAGCCTGCTGGCGGGAGGCGCGAATGTTCGCTTTGTGCAACCGCTGGCCAAATCGGCCTGGGACAGCCTTTCCAGTTGGGATGAGGTCCGGGACCGCATCATCGAGCTCGGCAAGGACGTCGAAATGCTCGAGAAGGAACAAGCCCGGATTGAGCGCCAGATCGAGGCCTTGAGCGCGCGAGACAACCATCTGATCGGCCGTCTGGTGACGGTGTCGGCGGAGGCGGCGGCCGCGCAAATTCGGGACCATGTTGCGCACAAAATGCGGCTGGCGGTCGCGCTGTCCCGCTTTGCGCTCGGCGTGGTGATGGCGGTCGTCCTCGCCTATGTCGTTGAGTGGACCTGGCCGGGGCTTTGAGCGCTACACATTTCGTTCCAGCCTAGCGCTGAGGCCGGAACGCCGCCGGGTCCATGCCGGCCAGCTCCACCAGGTGTGCCACCATCACGATGGCGATTGCCGCGGCGAGAATGGCGATCAGCGTCCAGGGGATGAGGCGGGGCCCGCGTTCGGGGCGGACCGGCTGTCCGGCGCGCCAACGCGCGAGGAAGAAGGCGCCGATGCAGGCGGCAAGGCCGATGAGTGTGGGGGTGAGTGAGAGGTACATGGCCGCCCCGTCATGGCGCTCAGGCCGTGTTCGGTTTTCTCCCAGTGATGTGGGTTGGTCAGGAGTTGACGCAAGGCCCGTGCCGCCGCAAGCGTTTGCAACAGCCAATAGCCGGGCATGATCGCCAGATCACGGACCCGCAGGCGCAGTCCGGCGCGGCGCATCGCGATGGTGGCGCATGTGAGGGCACTGGCATAGCCGGTCAGCATGAAGGCCAGGGCCGCCAGGCTGTCGGGCCAGGCGGCCGGGGCGAGCGCGAGCGCCGCGATGCAGACCAGGCTCAGCGGACCGTGGATCAGTGCCGACAAGGCGGCGCCGCCCAGGACGAGGGCGCCGGGCCAGACCTGTCTCCAGGGTGTGTCGGGGCGGGCCGCGAGCACAGCCAGCGTCTGGGCATAACCCTTGATCCAGCGGGTGCGCTGCGTGACCCATGGTGCCAGGCGCAGCGGGGCTTCTTCCATCGTCATCGGCGCAATCAGGCCGCAACGATAGCCGGCGGCATGCAGGCGCAAGCCGAGATCGGCGTCTTCGGTGACATTCCAGGCATCCCATCCGCCGACCCGGATCAGCGCGTCGCGGCGGAAATGATTGCTGGTTCCACCCAGCGGCAGTGGCCATCCCATGCGTTGATAAAGCGGCAGGAGGGCGTGGAAATGGGCGGCGTATTCCAGTGCGAATTGGCGCGTCAGCCAGGTTTCGTTGCGGTTGAACCAGTTCAGCGGGGCCTGGATACAGGCCAGTCGGGCGTTGCCGGCGGCAAAGACTTCCGCAGCCCGGCGCAGCTGACCGGGGTCAGGCCTGTCCTCGGCATCGTGCACGGTGACCAGTTCGCTGCGGCACAGGCGCAGGGCGTAATTGAGCGCGCGCGGCTTGGTGCGCGGATGGCCCGGCGGCACAATGATGATCTCGAACCGGTCATCCAGCGCCAAGGCGCGTGCGACATGCAGGGTCTCGCCATCCCCGGCTTCCAGTACCAATTTGAAGCTGACCCGGTCGGGCGGATAATCGATTGCGAGCAGGCTGGCGGCAAGCTGTGGCAGGACGGCCGCTTCATCATAAAGTGCGACCATGACGCAGGCGGTCGGCAGGTCTGTGTCCGGAAGCGTCGGCGCCGCTTGCCAGCGTGGTGCCACGACACTGGCAGCGAGCCGCAGGCCGATCAGTGCCGCGAACAATGCGCAGACAAGGCAGCTGGCGAGCGACAAGGCGAGGCCAGGGGCGAGCAGAAACAGGATCAGGCTGCCGACAAGTCCGGCGAGGCTTGCTGTAGCGAGGCCGTGCGACACCCGGCCAAAAGCACTCAGCTCGGGCGCCCGGCATGGCAGGCCACAAGCGGCGTGATCCCGCCACAGGTGCGCCAGTCGTGCCGGCGGCCGCGCCAGTCGTGTGGGCCGGAAGGCGTGTCCGCCTTGGGGGCGCCAAGGCCGGAAGGTTGATGTTACGGAGTCACGCCTTGCAACGGTTCGCGGTCGCGTGCGAACGCGGGTTTCGTCGTCCAGCATCGCCATGGTGCAAAGATCCCCACTGCCTCCCATGGGCGCATACAAGCATGGCTGCACCTTTAACGCGAATCATTTGGCATTACGTCTTGGGATTGCTGCAGGTCACGAAGTGCGGCTGGCGCAGATCACAATCGGTCAGTTCGAACACGCTGGCCGTCGCGGTGGGGTAGCCGGACGGAAGATCGCGGGTCGCGCCGCACAGCTGGGCCAGCTTGTGGGCAAAGCCGCCAATGCCCGGATTATGGCCGACCAGAAGGACGCTCCGTCCCGGCGCCAATACGTCGCGCGTGGCCCGTTCCAGCATGTCGGTCGAGGCGTGGTAGAGCACCATCGGGTCGTCCATTTTCGGTGAACCGATTTGCGGGACCAGCTGGTCGAAGGTCTGACGCGTGCGCCAAGCGGGCGACACAAGGGCGATGTCGGCGCTGATGCCGAGCGCCGCCAATGCCTCTCCGGCATCACCGGCATCGCGGCGGCCGCGCGGTGTCAGTCCGCGCTGGAAATCATCTTCCGCTTCCAGCCGGTCGACGGCCTTGGCATGTCGCATAAGGATCAATGTGGCAGTCATGGCGTCCGCTGTTTCAGGCCAGGTCCGGCTGTTGCAAAGTCGGGCGTGCCGGGCGGAACAGGGCTTGATCTCCCGACCGACAAGGCGCACCTACTCCTAGGCCAGTTTCATCGCGTTTTGAACCGAGGAGAAAGCCATGGGCCTGCTGTTGGGCGATATCGCCCCGAATTTCCAAGCCGAGACGAGTGACGGACCGATCAGTTTTCACGACTGGATCGGCGATGACTGGGTGATCTTCTTCTCCCACCCGGCCGACTATACCCCTGTCTGCACAACCGAGCTGGGCTTTACCGCCAGGCTGAAGGACGAGTTTGCCAAGCGCGGCGCCAAGGCGATCGCGCTGTCGGTGGACAGCGTCGAGGACCACAAGGGCTGGATCAAGGACATTGAGGAAACCCAGAATGTCCGGATGAACTTCCCGATCATCGCCGATACGGATCGCTCCGTGTCCGAGCTCTACTCGATGATCCATCCCAATGCCGATCCCAAGCTGACCGTGCGTTCGGTCTACATCATCGATCCGAACAAGAAGATCCGCGCCACCTTCACCTATCCGCCCAGCGCCGGCCGGAATTTCAATGAAGTGCTGCGCCTGATCGACAGCCTGCAACTGACCGACGGCTACAAGGTCGCCACCCCGGTCAATTGGGAAGATGGCCAGGACGTGATCGTCGTGCCGTCGATCTCGGACGCCGAAGCCGACAAGCTCTTCCCGGCCGGCTACAACAAGATCAAGCCCTATCTGCGGGTGACGAAACAGCCGAACAAGGTCGATGAGCCTGCGGAGTAGGCGCATTTTATACGGTCGGAAGAGAGGCGCTCAGGGCAACCGGGCGCCTTTCTTTTCGCATTCGATTGTAAGGCACCCTTGACGACAAGTTTCCTTTACGCCACATAGTCAAGGTCACTTTACAAGCGTGAAGGAGGTTTTCATGACGATGCGTGACTGGATGAAGGATTTTGGAGATGCGGGCGACCCGCCCAGCCTGGTCTCTCTGGCCCTGTTTGCCGTGGTCTTTCTGCCCGCGATCTTTCTGGCCGGCATGGTCGGTCCCTCGCTGGACATGGTGCGGGACGTTATCGGTGGTTTGTCCCCGGAGATGAAAATGGCCGGCCTGACGGTGTTCATTCTCGGCGTGATGGCGATTGCCCGCATTATCTCGCTGTTGGCCAGCGGCGACGAAAAGGACGTGTCATGAGTGCAAGTGAAAAACAGGCCTCGGTGACCCGTCGCTATTTCTGGCGGACTTTCGTGGCGATGATCGCCTTCACCGCCATTCTCGTTGCCATCGACAAGGTGTTGAACCCTTCGCTCAATGGTTGGGACGCCATTTCGGCCTGGCCATTGGTGGCGCTGACCTGTCTGCCGCTACTGGTCTATGGCTATGAAGTCATTCGCTATGTGCGCTCGATCGACGAGATGCTGGCGCGCATGCAGGTCCGCGCGGCGGCGATCGCAATGCTGGCGATGCTCCTGTTCAGCGCGGTCTTCGGGGTGGCCGAGATCTACGGGATCATGGAACCGCTCAACATGACCATGCTGTTTCCGTTGGCGGCCGTCGTGCACTCTCTTGCAGCCGCCGTCCAGCAGGTCCAGGTGCGATGAAGAACCGGCTCAAGGACTTGCGCGGCGAGAAGGGGTGGAGCCAGCAGGTGCTGGCCGACCATCTCGACGTCTCCCGCCAGACCGTCAACGCGCTGGAGACCGGCAAGTACGACCCGTCCCTGCCGCTCGCCTTCAAACTGGCCCGCCTGTTCGGCGAACCGATCGAGAGCATTTTCGATGATGAGTGGGCGGGTTAGCGCCTGCCCACTCAGTCCAGCGTCCGGCGGTAGCGCAGCATCGCCACCGCTGCGATCGCCGTGAAGATCACCAGAAGCGGCCAGATCTGGGGCCAGACGTGATCCAGTCCGGCGCCCTTCAGCATGATCGCGCGAACCGCCCGGATGAAATGCGTGGCCGGGATGATCTGTCCCAACGCTTGTGCCCACTGCGGCATGGCGGCGAAGGGAAACATGAAACCGGACAGGAGGATGGAGGGCAGGAAGGCAAAGAAGGTCAGTTGCATCGCCTGCATCTGGCTGCGCGCCACGGTCGAGAACAAAAAGCCCAGCGCCAGATTGACCAGGATGAAGAGCGAGACTGCGACCAGGAAGGCCGGCGGCGAACCCTCAAAGGGCACGTCGAACAGCAAGCGGGCACCCAGCAGCATGATTGCCACCTGGATGAAGCCGACCACGACATAGGGCGTGATCTTGCCGATCATCACCTCGTGCGGCCGGGTCGGGGTGGAGAGGAGGGCCTCCAGCGTGCCGCGCTCGGCCTCGCGGGTCAGCGCCATCGAGGTCATCATCGCCATGGTCATGGTCAGGATGATGCCAAGAAGTCCCGGCACGATATTCAGCGCGGTCCGCCCGGCCGGATTATAGCGACGGTGAATCACGGTTTCGACGGGAGGAGACAGGTCGCCCAGCATGGGTTCCAGTGCTTGCTGGACGATGGTGGCGAAAGCGCCGCTGCCAGCCCCGGCCGCCACGGGGTCTGTGGCATCGACATCGAGCAGGATTTGCGGCCGCTCGCCGCGCGCGAGGGCGCGTTCGAAGCCGGGCGGAATGGTGACGATGAAGACAGCCTCACCGTCGCGCATGGCGTTCTCAACCGAGGCACCCGGCGCGACCGTCCCGACAATGTCGAAATACGCCGATATCTCCATGGCCTGCAGGATGGCGCGGCTGGCCGGGCCATTATCCCCCATCTCCACAAGGGTCGGCAGATGGCGCGGATCGGTATTGATGGCATAGCCGAACAGCAAGAGCTGCATCACCGGAATGCCGACCATCATGCCGAAGGTCAGCCGGTCGCGCAGCATCTGGATGAATTCCTTGCCCAGGATGGCCAGGATGCGGGACAGGGACTTCATGGCGTGAGACTCGTCACTGGAAATTGTCCTCCGCACCGCTCATCAACCAGATGAAGGCTTCTTCCAGCCCGGTCTTGGCCGCGCTCACGCTCAGCCCGTCGCGCCCGTCATAGGGCTGCGCGGCGGCGGCCAGTGCGTCGGCATCGCGGCCGGAAATGTGCAGGGCGGCGCCAAAGCGCGCGATCTGCTCGACACCCGGATCCTGTTCCAGCGTGTCATAAACCGGCTGCAGGCCGGGACCTTCAATGCGGATCGTGTGCAGGCCGATGCGCGACGGGATCTCACCCGCGGGGGCGTCGATCAGCTTTCGGCCATAGGCGATGAAAGCGATATTGTCGCATTGCACCGCCTCATCCATGTAATGGGTCGAGACCAGCACCGTAACGCCCTGCTTGGCCAGTCGCCGGATCCGGTCCCAAAAGTCGCGCCGCGCCTTGGGGTCAACGCCCGCGGTCGGTTCGTCGAGGAGCAAGAGACCGGGCTGGTGCAGCGAGGCGGCGGCGAGGGCCAGGCGTTGTTTCCAGCCGCCGGAGAGATTGCCGGCCAGCTGTTTTGCGCGTGGCGCCAGATCACATTCGTTGAGCGCCCGGTCGACGACATCACGCACCTTGGGCAGGGCATGCAGCCGCGCCATGAAGGTCAGGTTTTCGCGCACGGTCAGATCGCCATAGAGCGAGAAGCGCTGGGTCATATAGCCGACCCGTGCCTTGATCTCCCGGCTCTGGCGGATGATGTCGAGGCCGAGCGCCGTGCCGCCGCCACCATCGGGCTTCAACAGGCCGCACATCATCCGGATCGTGGTCGTCTTGCCGGACCCGTTGGGGCCCAGAAAGCCATAGATCTTCCCGGGCGGGACAGCCATGTCGAACCCATCGACGACCCGGGTACCGCCGAAAGACTTGCTCAATCCCTGCACGTCGATGGCGAGAGCGTCACTCATTGTGCGGGCTCAAGAAAGAGCGGGGTACCGGGTGGGGGCGGATCAGACGCGAAGCGGGCTTCAGCGCGATAGACCAGACGCGCCCGCTCATTGTCGGAATAGAGGATGGGTGGGGTGAATTCGGCTTCGTCGTCGATCGTCGCAATGGCCACCTCGAGACCGGTCGGGCAGGCATCACAGCTCACCCGAAGCCGGGTTCCGACCGGCAGGCTGGCCAGGGCGGGTTCCGGGATGAAGATCACGGCATGCACGGCGTCGTCGGGCAGGAGGTCATAGACCGGCGCGCTGGGTCCTGCCTGTTCGCCGCCAAAACGCAATTGGCGATGGATGCGCGCATCGACCGGAGCGCGGGTCGTGCGCTGCTCCAGCCGGTAGAGGGCGGCATCGCGGTCGGCTTCGGCGCCGGCGATCTCGGCTTGCAGGGCGCGCAACTGATCGGCCCGGGCGGGCAGGCGCACAATGTTGAGCCGCTGGCGCATTTCATCGACCCGGGCATCCGCCGCTGTCGCGGCAGCCCGGACAGTGTCCAGTCGGGCCTGGGAGATATGGCCGTCGGCAAAGAGGGCCTGGCTGCGCTCAAGCGAATGCGCGGCGTCGTTCTGGGCGGCCAGGGCCTGGCGCAACAAGTCCCGCGCGGCCTCGATTTCCGGGTCACGGGCGCCGGCGAGGGCATCATCATAGCGCGCAGTGGCGGCATCGATGCGGGCGGTAGCGGATGCGAGGGCCGCGATCTCGGCCGTGGCGTCCTGGCGAAAGAGCTCGTCGCCCTCACTCACCCGATCGCCCTCGCGCGCGGCTGTGTCGATGAGCTGGCCGGGCTGCTGGGGTGCGATGCGGATGAAGTCGCCTTCGGCATAGCCGTGCAGCGTGGTGTCCGTTTCCGCACTGCAGGCGGTGAGTCCCAGGGGCAGGGCCAGAAGGAGGGCAAGCGTGCGAAGTCGGGTCATAAGGCGGGAACTCGCGGCTTGAGACCATTGAGGAGAATGTCAGCCAGGGCGTCGGCCATCTCGGCTGGATCCGTGAGCTGGTCGGGCGGGAAGCCGAAAATCGAGGTCAGCGCCATATGCGCGATGCCGGGCCCGCCCGTGGCGCGCATGAAGGCGTCAGCATCGACATCCCGGAAAGCTCCGCTCTCGACACCCGCCGCAAGGAGCGCCCGCAAGGCACGGCGAGCCACATCCAGGACCTGGCTGCGGTAATGGGCAGCGATCTCCGGGAAGCGGCCGGCCTCGGCGAAGACCAGGCGCGGCGCGGCATTGATGTCCGGATCGCCCATGGCCGTGAAGAGCATGCGCAGAAGACCGCGAAAAGCGGTTTCCGGGTCCTGCGGTGCGCCCAGCGCGACCAGCCGCTCGGCACCCTTGGCCAGCTCGCCGGCGGATTGTTCGACCAAGCCGTTCAGCATGGCCTCTTTGGAGGCAAAGTAGAGATAGACCGCCCCCTTCGACAGGCCGGCCTCCCGGGCAATGTCCTCCACGCGCGCCGCGGCAAACCCCTTGGCCGAAAACACGGCGAGGGCGGCGTCGAGGATCTCGTCGGGGCGGGCGTCAGGGCGGCGTCGTCGTTTGGGAGCGGAGGTCATGAGATTGTTTATAACTGACCAGTCAGTCAGTAACAAGGGTGGAGCCGATCGCGAATCTGGATGAAGTAGTCCGGTTCGCCCCTATCCATCGCGGAAGGAGTTCGTGATGAGCTATGACACCCTTTACACCGTGCTCAACCTGTCCGTTGTGCCGGCTTGGGCCCTGCTGATCCTCGCACCTGGTTGGTCATGGACACAGCGCCTGGTTCACTGCGCATTGATCCCGCTTGTCCTTGCTGCGATCTATCTGAGCTTCCTGACGCTGGGGATCGGTTTCGGCCAGTCCGACCCGGAGGCCGGCATGTCCAGCCTGGCCGCTGTCCAGGCCCTGTTCTCGCACCCGGTCGGCTTGCTGACCGGCTGGGTCCATTTCCTGGTCTTTGATCTTTTCGTTGGTGCCTGGATAAGCCGCGATGCCCGGCGGATCGGCCTGGGCCGCTGGATCGTGACGCCGGCCCTCATCCTGACTTTCCTGTTCGGACCGGTCGGCCTGTTCATCCATCTCCTCGCCCGCAAGTTCAGCGGCAAGGCGGGCTGGTCGCTGGACGAGGTGGCAGGCTAGCGCCGCAGTGTTGTGGCGACCCGCGACTGCCCCAATACGGGAGGGAGCGCGTCGGGGGTCGCGCTCCCTCCCTGGGTTTGCATTCCGGCCGCCATGGGGGGAGAGCGGCGCAGAACACAAAAAACCCTCCTCGAGCGGGCGCTCGGGAGGGCCAACAACCGGGACTGTGGGGCCAGTCTACCGGGTGGAAGCGTCATCCTCCGCGCGCACAACCACCGCCGGCCAAAGGGCCGGGCGGGAGAGGCGATATCGGGTCTGAACTGGGTTCATGATCGTCTCTTCTTGTGCGCAGGACCGGATGGGCCGGTCCCGAGCGGGGCTAACGGGAGGCGGCTTATGACGCCGTCCGACTTCGCGTTCAAGGCGAAATCGACACGTCTGGGTTGGATCGGTGCGAAGTGTGGCTTTTGGGTGACGGGTTTGTGGTGTGGGGTGCCGTCTTCAGTCCTTCTCCCGTGGGAGAAGGTGCCCGAAGGGCGGATGAGGGGGATCAGCCCGCCATCATCGGGATTTCCCCCTCACCCTGCCCCTCTCCCAAGGGAGAGGGGAAGCGTGCCTAGTTGATCTGGAATTTCCGGCGCAGGGCGAGGGCGGAGAGAAAGAGGAGGATCAGCGAGATCAGCGATTGCCCCGCCGACAGCAGGCCCAGCAGCAATCGCGTGGCCGGTGCGTCCGCTGTCATCGCGGCGAAGGGCTGGCTGTCGGTCAGGGCGAATTTGAGCGGGCCGAGCATGTTGGTCAGGGCCAGTTCCAGAGCGGCCAGGCTGGCGCGGTTCAAGGCTGGGTCCGGATCGGGCCAGAGCTGGTTCGTATCCTGGCTCAGCAGGCCGAGGGCGATCATCGTGTAGAGTAGGAAGAAGATTATGGCCGTGGCGAGCAGGGCAAGCAGCGGCCGCGACGACGAGGCGCCATAGTCGGCAACGAGGCCGTAAAATCGTGAGGCGAGATTGGAGAAAATGGAGATCTGGGTTTCCGGCTTCTGCTTGATCCAGTAGACCGGCCGTCTTTCCCGCGCCTTCAACTCCATCCGGTGAAAGGCCTGCTCGCGCTGCCGGTCACTGCCGCGCGCCATGGCGTGTTTGAGGACGAGGCAGCCCTTCTCCAGCGCGGCAAAGCGGGCGTCGCGGCCCCGCCTGTCGCGATCACCATCCTTGTTGGCGTCGTAGGATGGATCGGCGAGGATATCCGTATCGCGGCGAACAGTCGCTTCTGTTTCGTTGCGGGCGCGGTGGAAGTCGGCATTCTTGGGGTGGTCCGAGCCGATCAGCACGCCCTGATCGAAGATGGCGCCCTGAAAGGCGGAGAAGGGCAGGTGTTCCACACCTTTGAAATCCACCGTCTCATGAAAGCGCGCCCCTTCCAGCGCGCCATTGCGGTGTTCAGCCTGTTCGGGAAAGCGGCAGCGAGCAAAATCCGCGAGGGCATGGAAGGTCGAACCGCGGAAGCTGAGTTCCGCATCAAAGCGGGCGCCGGACCGGACGGCAGTGTCGCGCAAGCCAAACTGAAAGGCGTCGCCATATCGGACACCACCCTCGAACGTGCAATCCCGAAAATAGGTGGCCTTCTCGAATTGGGCCTCAATAAAACGGCACTCATGCTTTGCGTTTATTTTGTCGAAGTTCGCGTCTCCGCCGGAGAATTGCGCGTCTGAGAAGTCAGCGTACCCGCCGGAGAATTGCGCTTGATTGAAGTAAGCGTCTCCGCCGGAGAATTGCGCGTCTGAGAAGTCAGCGTATCCGCCGGAGAATTGCGCTTGATTGAAGTAAGCGTCTCCGCCGGAGAATTGCGTTTTCCAGAAGAAAGCGTCTCCGCCGGAGAATTGCGCTTGATTGAAGTAAGCGTCTCCGCCGGAGAATTGCGCTTTATAGAAGTTAGCGTATCCGCCGGAGAACTGCGCTTGGCTGAAGTTCGCAGGGGAGTCAAAGCGGGCGTTTCCCAGATGCAGATGTTCGAGCCAGCGGGTGTGACGGGCGGCCAGATTGTAAGCACCGGGTGGGTCGGCCTGTGGGTTTGCCCCGGGCGCATCGCTATTGGTCGATCGGGCGCGGTCGGTATCAGGGTGTTCAGGGTGGGTGGGAGGGCGGGGCAGGGCGCGAAGATGGGCGCCGGTCAGCTGGGCCCGGTGATCCGCGCCCTTGAGTGACCCTTTTTCAAAGCCATCTGTATGGATATCGCAAGATTTCGTATGACTGAACAGGCGCTCCAATTCATCGGTGAGAGCTGTCCACAACGGATGCGCGGGATCAATTTTCCAGCTTTCCGATCCGTCTTTCCAGCGTTCGGGCAAATGCAGGATGTGAAAGCGCGGTTGGCTTGGTGTTTCGATCAGGACGCCGTCCGCGATCAGCCGCTTGTCCCCACGCCAACGCCGGGACGCGGCATCCCAGCGGAAATAGTCCTGCAAGTTGGCAGGCCGTGCCGAAGCCGTGGCGTGGCTGGTCTCGATCAGGGTTTTCGTCTTGGCCTCGGTGCCTTCCTGTACCGACCAACCAATCCACGGATGGACCGGATCGCCATCCTCGTCCAGCCGTCCCAACCCCTCCCAGCTATAATCCGCCGCCCACCAGCCCTTCCACCATTCCTCGTCTGCCGCTTTGATCGCGGCCTGGCGTTCTTCCTTGGTCAGCATGGGTTTGGCGCTCTTGTCCTGCATCTTCCGCGCGAGTTAAGCGCAGCCGCGTCGAAAAGGCCATCGCTGCCAAGCCCCGCCAGCTTGACCCTGCCGCCCTTCCCCTCTACCTCGCGAGCTCCTGTCCACATGCATGAGAAAGTTGCCCGGGATGTCTGTTTCCGATCTTGCCCAAAACGCGAAGGCCTGGCCGTTTGAACAAGCGCGCCTGCTCAAGAAGCGTCTGGACAAGCTGGGGCGAAAATCCGGGCCGGTCGTGTTCGAGACCGGCTATGGCCCGTCGGGGCTTCCGCACATGGGCACATTTGGCGAGGTGGTGCGCACCACCATGGTGCTGCGCGCTTTCGATGCGCTGACCGGCGGGGCCTATGAGCCGCAGCTGATCTGTGTCTCCGACGATATGGACGGCATGCGCAAGGTGCCCGACAACCTGCCGCAGCAGGACATGCTGAACCAGCACCTGCAGGAACCGCTGACTGTGGTGCCCGACCCGTTCGGCACGCATGAGAGTTTCGGCGCCCACATGAATGCCCGCCTGCGCGGATTTCTCGACGGGTTCGGCTTCACCTACACCTTCCAGTCGGCGACCGAGCTCTACAAGTCCGGCGCCTATGACGCGATGCTGCGCCGTGCCGCCGAACGCTATGACGACATCATGGCGGTGATGCTGCCGACGCTGGGGGCGGAACGCCAGGCGACCTATTCGCCTTTCCTGCCGATTTCGCCGAAGACGGGCCGGGTCCTCTATGTGCCGATGAAGGCCGTCGATGCAGCGGCTGGCACGATCACCTTTGACGATGAGGACGGGACCGAGACCACGCTGCCGGTCACCGGTGGCCATGTGAAGCTGCAGTGGAAGCCCGATTTCGGCATGCGCTGGGCCGCCCTGGGCGTTGATTTCGAGATGTTCGGCAAGGACCACCAGACCAATGCGCCGATCTATTCGCGCATCTGCAAGATCCTCGGTGCCGAGCCGCCGACGCAATTTGTCTACGAACTCTTCCTCGACCAGAAGGGCGAGAAGATCTCCAAGTCCAAGGGCAATGGCCTGTCAGTCGAGGACTGGCTGAAATATGCCCCGGCGGAGAGCCTCTCCTACTATAATTTCGTCAAGCCGAAGACGGCCAAGCGCCTGTATTTCGACGTCATTCCCAAGGCGGTTGATGAGTATATGCAGCATCTGGCGGCCTATGCCGGCCAGACGCCGGACAAGCAGTTGGAAAATCCGGCCTGGCATATCCATGACAGCAATCCGCCAACGGATACCTCGCCGATTTCCTTTGCCCTGATGCTCAATCTCGCCTCGGCCGCCTCGGCCCATAGCACAGACGTGATGTGGGGCTTTATCGGTCGTTATGTCGAAGGCGCCTCGCCGGCCAGCCATCCGCTGCTCGACCAGCTGGCCGGCTTTGCCGTGCAGTATTTCCAGGACTTCGTGAAGCCAACCAAATCCTTCCGCGCACCCACCGACATGGAGCGGGCAGCGATGGAGGATCTCTTGTCCCGCCTTCGCGCGATGGATGCCGGCGAGCGTGACGCTGCCAAGATCCAGGACGAGGTGTTTGCCGCTGGCAAGACGCAGGAATTCGACAATCTGCGTGACTGGTTCCAGGCCCTCTATGAAGTCCTGCTCGGCCAGTCACAGGGACCGCGATTTGGCTCCTTCGTCGCCATTTACGGCGTTGGCGAGACCATCAAGCTGATCGAAAAAGCGCTGGCGGGCGAGCTGGTAACAGGTTGATTTGACTGGAAGGCCCGCCATGCGGGTCTTCTTTTTCTCACAAAATGTAAGAAAAATTTGACATAAAGTCCGATCCTTCTTACATAACGTCATGTCAAAAAAATCAGACACAGAGAATGGAGTATTTGACATGAGTTTTCACGAGAAAAGCAATATCGCCATGCTGCTGCTGACCGGCGGTGTCTATGCCTGGTACTTCGCGACCTCAGCCGGTGTCCTGTTCGGCGGAGCGATGAGTCCTGAGGACGCGCTCGACCTGACCAATACCAAGATGCTGGTCACGGTCGGCATTATCATCCTGGCCTCCATCGTCGCCAATATCGCGATCGCAATTTCGGCCCCGTCGCAGGCCAATGAGGACGCCGACGAGCGTGACAAGCTGGTCGAGATGCGCGGTGACCAGCGCGGCGGTTTCGTGCTGGCCCTGTTTGCCCTGGCGGCGATGGCGTCGGCAATGACCGCGCAGCCCTACCACCTGATCGCCAATCTGATCCTGGCCGGCCTGGTCGCCAGCGAGCTGGTCAAGGGCGTGTCCAAGCTGGTCGATTATCGGCGGGGTGTGTGATGTCCGGTTTCCTCGAAAAACTGAACCGCGCCGCCGCGATCGGCACCATCCTGGCCTTGGGCTGGTATCTCATCCGGGTTGTGCCGCAACTCACCAGCGGGCCGTTGGACGACGTGTCCTGGAAGGGGGAGATGATGATTGCGGTGGTGATCTTCGTGGTCACCCTGATTGCCGACAGTATCCGGGCTGCCATCGCCAGCCGGGAAGAACTCGTCGAGGCGGATGTGCTGGATGATGAGCGCGATGACGTGATCGAACGGCGCGGCGACGCCTGGGGTGGGCATGCCATGCATGCTGTTGCCTTCATTGCCTTGATCTTGCTGGTGCTGGACTTCGATCCGTTCTGGGCCGCGAATACCCTCTTTGTGGGCGCCATGCTGGCCGGCCTGACGAGCATGTTGGTGAAATGGATGAGCTATCGGGGAGGTGTGTGAGACATGGCCAAACCCACCCCCATCATCAATGAGATCCGCACCCTGCGCTTTCACGCTGGCGAGATGACCCAGGCCGAGCTGGCCAGGCAGGTCGGTGTGACGCGGCAGACCATCATTGCCATCGAGCAGGGCAAATACTCGCCCTCGCTCGAGGTCGCCTTCAAGATCGCCCGTGTCTTCAAGGTCGGATTGGACGCGGTTTTCCAGTATCCGGAAGATTAAGCCTGCATCCGGTTGCGCAAGGGAGAATTGCGCTGCAATTTCTCACCGGACAAGCTGGATTTTCCGGTCAATCCTCGTTCTTTTCTAACAAAATTCAGCGATCTTGCCGTTTGATTTTGTTGGAGGGGGCGGGTGGTGACGCAACAGAACTGGCACAAGCTTCCGGTCGCAGCCGGACTGATCCTGGCTGGGCTGTCGAGCGTACCGGCCCTGGCAGACGGCGCCGATGTTGAACCCGCCGCAGCGGCAGAAACCGGGGTTGCCGTCTACACGCCGGCCTCCTTCCGCGAATATCTGCCGCGCAACGCCCTGGACATGGTTTGGCAATTGCCCGGCTTCAGCCTCAATGGTGGCGACAATGTCCGCGGCCTGTCCGGCGCGCAGGGCAATGTCCTGATTGACGGTCGCCGGCCACCCCGCGGTGGCGGCTCGGTTGAAAGCCGCGTTCGCGCCATCCGGGTCGGGGACGTGGTGCGGCTGGAATTGATCGATGCCGGCGCCCGCGATGTCGATATGCAGGGCTATCCCGTCCTGCTCAATATCGTGACAACCCAGCGCAGCGCCGCTCGCACCGATGGTCGGATCGAGCTGGAGCAGCGCGGCAATGGCGGTGAACGCAATAGTGGTGAGCTGGTGGCCTCGCTGAGTGGTGGGCGTCTCGAACTGGAAGCGCGCATTGATGGGCTGGACGAGAGCCGCATCGACTTCGCTGAAGTGCGGGCGTCGACGGCCGACGAACCCTTCGCACGAGCCTCGGTTGACGAGTTGACGACACGGACGCGGCGCAACTGGCAGGCGATGGCCCGGTTCGAACTGGACGAGGCGAATGAGTTTGAATTCACCCTGTCCACCGAGCGCCGGGAAGACACGGGTGAGCCCACCACCGAGGCGCAGGCCGCGGGTGGGTTGATCGAAACAGGGGAGTCGTCTTCGGTCGCCCGTTTCGGTTCGGCGCGCTGGCGCCATATCCTCACCCGGCGATTGCAGATGATCGGGCTGGTGACGCGACGTCAGGGCGAAACGGTCGCCAGTGACAGCCTGTTCTCTGGCGGGTCACGCAGCCGTTCCGCCTCGCTGCGCGAAACAAGTGAGACCGCGGCCCGGGCTGATCTGCGCTGGCGGCCAATCGATAGGCTGACCGCCGAGACGGGCGTCACCTGGGCCAGCAATACGCTTGAAGGGGCCTCCTCGGCGTCGATTGACGGGGTCGAGCAGGCGATTGATGGCGCCGATGCGCGGGTCGAGGAGACTCGGTCGGCGGTATTGGCGTCTGCGACCTGGACACCATCCTCGACGGTTACAGCCACGGTTGGCGGTCGCGTCGAGCAATTCTCGCTGGAAAGTTCGAACCAGGGTGGTGCTTCGCTCAGCCTGACCGATATCGCACCGCGGGCCGATCTCAACTGGACCCTGCTGGAAGCCTGGACGCTGCGCCTGAGCACGGAACGTGAGGTCGGTCAGCTCAATCTCGACCAATTCCTCGCCTCGACGGATCTGGACAACGCCCTCAACACGGCGGGCGCCTCGACGCTGGAACCGCAACGCGACTGGGTCCATCGCGTCACGCTGGAGCGCCGTTTCGGCGAACGCGACCTGTTGCGTCTCGAGGCGGCCGCTCGGCGCACGGACAATCCGGTCGCCAATGTCCTGGATGGCGATGGCAGCGTTCGCCCGGCCAATGTCGGACCGGAGAGCATTGATCAGCTGACCGCCGAGTTCGAGTTCGATCTCACGCGGTTCGGCCTGGATGGGTTGAGTGTCGAGGGCATGGCGACGCGGCGCTGGTCGGACCGCCTGGATCCCTTGCAGGGCTTTGCCCGCACCACGTCGGGCCATCGCGATCATCACGTCCGTCTTGGCTTGCGTCAGGAATGGTCCGACGGGCGCTATGTCGTGGCCGCCAAAGTCGAGGACAAGGCTCCGGCCATGCATTACTGGCTGACGGAAATTCGCAAGGAGGCCAATGGTCTCAGTGTCGAGCTGGATGGCGAGTGGCGACACGCGCCGGGCTGGCGGTCCGGCATTGCCACGCGCTGGCGCGGTGATCGCGAAGACAGGATTTACGTGTTCGACGGGGTCCGCCAGTCGGGCAATGCACCGATCCTCGTCAACACGCTGGACCGTGCCGAAGGCATACATGCCGACATCTGGTCAGAATGGGAAATTCGCCGCGCCGCCTATCTGCGCCTGTCCCTGCGCACCGGTCGTGACCGAGCCGGCGTCAGCCGTGTCGAAACGCTCGACGGGGTGGCACTCGATCAGCTCAGTCGCGACTCGCAATCGGTGCCATCGGTGAATGTACGCCTGCGCTTCCAGCGCTAGCGCGGCTGGACAGTCATCGGCATGCCGGTGTCCGGCTGCAGTGTGATGCGCATCACCGGCACCGGGTCGCGCTCGCCGGCGAAGTCGAGACGCAGGCGCTTGGACAGGCATGCCATTACGATCACCATCTCCATCATCGCAAAACGGGCACCGATACACACGCGAGGCCCCAGCCCGAAGGGCAGGTAGGCATCGCGCGGAATGGCGGCGGCGGCCTCGCCAAGGAAGCGGTCGGGACGGAATTCGTCCGGCTGTTGCCAGATGTCGCGCTGGCGATGCAGGAGCCAGGTCGAGACCAGTATGTCGGTGCCGGCGGGCACCGGCAGACCGGCCACCAGGCTCCAGGCTTTCGAGGTCCGCGTCAGCATCGGCGCCGGCGGGTAGAGGCGCAGGCTCTCCTTCAACACGGCCTCGGTGAAGGGCAGCAGGCCCGACCAGGCGGCGGGGTCGGTATCGGCCAGCGGTGCGGCGTCGATTTCGGCTTCGACCCGGTCGCGGGTCTTGGTGTCGCGTGACAGGAGGTAAAGCGTCCAGGCGAGGCTGCGTGCGGTGGTCTCGTGGCCGGCGGCGAGGAAGGTCAGGAGATTGTCAATGACGGCAGTATCGTCCAGCCCGGCGCCCAGCAGCAGGTCGAGGAAGTCGGGTGTACGACCGGCAGCCTCTGGCGAGGGGGCGGCGCGGCGGGCGGCGGCGACGGCGCCGACCTGATCGCGCAAGTCACGGATCACCTGGCGCGACTTGCCCTGGCCGATGCGCGGAAGCCAGCCGGGCAGGTGCATCAGGTCGAACGGGTGCGGGAGACCGGAGATTTCCAGGAGATCACAGATGCCGCGGGTGAAGCGCGCCTTGTCGAGGGCTTCGTCGCCGGAAAACAGTGTTTCCATCAGCACGTCCAGCGTCAGCTCGACCATCAGGTCCGAGACGCTGATCGTCTCACCGGCCTTGTCTACCAGTCGCGTCGCGGCGGACTCGCACACGTCGCGGATTAGCGGCGCGAACCCGTTTACCTTGCGTGGCGTGAAGACCGGCGAAACGGCCTTGCGGGCGGTCTTCCAGACATCGCCCTCTGCGGTCAGCAAACCATCCCGCAGGAAGGGACGCAGCACCGCCTGTCGTAGCGGGTTCATGATGAAATTGCCGGCGTCGGAGACGAAGCATTGGTGGATGGCTGCCGGATCGTTGAGCAGCAGGTTGGAGCGGCCGAGAAAGCGAAAGGGCGCCAGCCGGATCGAGAAATGATGCTCGCCCCAGACTTCCAGGGGATTGCGCTGCATCGCCTGGAAATAGGTCCAGTAGTCGGACAGCTTCAATTTGCCGACGCCGCTATAATTGGCATAGGGCGGTTTGGGCGGCGCGAAGGCGAGGGTCATGCGGGCTTCCTTGTGACGTCACGAAACTAGCCCGATTTGCGCCTTACGCCAGCGCGCGAAAAGTCGCGGTCGCGGCTTGCGCCGTCGTCCGACTGATCTAGAGTTTCCGGCATGGTCCGGACCTTCGCGCTTCTCTCATTCCTGTTTCTCGCTGCGCCGGCCCAGGCCGACCGCGCTGCTGCCGCGGCGGCCTATCAACAAGGCGATTGGGAATTGGCGGCATATGAGGCGCAGCGGCTGGAAACAGCCGACGGGTACGCCTTCGCAGCGGGCGCCTTGCTGGCCAGATTGATGGTCGAGGATGTCGGCGCCGATCGGGAAGCGCTGGCCGAGCGGGCGATTGATCTCGCGGAATATGCCCTGCGGCTGGACGAGGATCATGTCGAAGCGCGCGTCAGCCTTGCCGGCGCACTCGGTTTTCGTGGCCGTTACATGAGTGGCTGGCGGGCCTATCTCACCCGGGTTCCACAGCGCGGTCGCAATCTTCTTGAAGACGTCGTGGCCCGGCAGCCCGACAATGCCCGGGCACTGGGCATGCTGGGGGCCTGGCATCTGGAAGTCGCCCGCCGTGGCGGATCGCGAGGTCTGCGGGTGCTCGACGCCTCGGTCGAGGCTGGCATGGGATATTATTCGCAAGCCATCGCGCTGGATCCGGCCAGTCCGGCACCGCGCTATTTTGCGGCGCTCGGCCTGGCGGCGCTGGATGAGCCGGCCTACCGGGTCCGTATCCGTGAACTGGTCGAGACCGGTCGCCAATTGCAGCCGCGTGATTCCTTCGAGGCGGCCATTCTCGGTGAGCTGGGCGAGTTCGCGGCCCGATTGGACGATCACCGCCTCGTCTCGGCCTGGGCCGATGCGCGTCTGCAACGGTAGGATCTGCCGTTACTGGCTGACCCAGATGATGCGCGCCATCCAGGCGATTTGCGACAAGGGCAGGTTTATGCCGGGGCACAGCGGGTCGAGGGGCGCCAGCCGCACGCCCTGCACGGTCTTCTCCGCCAATGTCCAGGCCGCACGCGTGCCGTCGCGGCGCTGGATGATGACGCGGTCGCCGACCCGTGTCGGCGCCTCGTGCGACACGACCAGTCGATCGCCGGGACGGTAGACAGGCCGCATCGTGTCGTCCTGTACGGTCAGGGCGTAGGCGTCGCCGGGCGCCAGGCCGGGGAAGGGAATGGCCTCCCAATCAGGGCCGACCGGGTGACCCGTGGCGTCAAACGGGTTGCCGGCTTCGCTGTCCGCGAGGGCGCGTGAAAGCAGGGCGCCGCCGCGCGGTTGGCCCGAGATCAGGGCGGCGAAATCATCGAAATCCAGATTGGCGGCCGCCAGCGCCTTGGCGATGCTCTCGGTGGAGGGCCAGCGCGGCTTCTTGCCGTCGGATGATACCCGTTTGGACGGGTTGAACGTGGTCGAATCCAGCCCCGCACGTCGGGCCAGACCGGACGGGCTGGTCTGTGCGTGCCGGGCCAGGCGGTCGATCCCGCGCCAGATGTCCTCATGGGTGAGCATGGGCGCGGAACGCTATAGGAAAATTGTGGCGATTATATACTTGACTGAACATATCCGTTGTGATGTTATGGGCTTCAAGGAGTTAGACCCATGTGCAACTTGACCGACCCCATCTTTCACAACGAAGACGCAGCCCGCAACCATCTTGAGGCCATCCGCTGGCCTGAAGGCGCCGTTTGCCCGTTCTGCGGTGAGCGGGAGACGGTCAAGGCGCTGGGTGGCAAGTCGATGGGTCGAGGTTGGTATCACTGCGGCGATTGCCGCAAGAAGTTCACTGTCCGTGTTGGCACCGTCTATGAGCGCTCCAAGGTCGCCCTGCACAAGTGGCTGCTGGCGACACAGCTCATGGCGTCTTCCAAGAAGGGCATCAGCGCCCATCAGATCCACCGCACGATAGGCGTCACCTACAAGACGGCTTGGTTCATGTGCCACCGTATCCGTGAAGCCATGCGCGACGATCTGCCGAAAGGCTCCGGCGGCATGGGCGGCGAAGGCAAGACCGTAGAAGCCGACGAAACCTATTTCGGTAAGGTGTCCAATCCTCGCACCGTGCGTGCTGATGGCACGCCCTACCTCAAGGGCGGTGGCGGGCCGGCCAACAAGCGCGCCGTGGTCGCTCTTGTCGAGCGTGGCGGCAATGTCCGCTCATTCCACGTCCAAAAGGCCAACCGCAACACGGTGGCGACGATCCTGTTCGAGAACGTCACCCGCGAAACCAAGCTCTACACCGACGAAAGCCGTCTCTACACGGTTCTGGGCAAGCAGTACGCCACCCATGAAACGGTGCGCCACTCAGCTGACGAATACGTTCGCGGCGAGGTCCACACCAACACCATTGAAGGCGTGTTCTCGATCTTCAAGCGCGGCATGCGTGGCATCTACCAGCACTGCAAAGAGAAGCATCTGCACCGCTATCTGGCGGAGTTCGACTTCCGCTACAACAATCGCCAAGCTCAAGGCGTGAGCGATGTCGAGCGCCGCGATAACATTCTGCGCGGCGCCGAGGGCAAGCGTCTCACCTATCGGCGGACTGCTCAATTCCACGCTGCCGCCGCTTGAGGGCGCACGCTTCCTAGACTGGCCGCACCGCCCGACGCGTGAGCATTCCCGAAAGATCGACTCAGGGTAGTGTCGGCGCTCCAACACAAGGAGGCCGAAATGGCGATTTTAGTAAAGAGCGTTGAAATCGGTCGGGCAGAGGAAACCGGTGAGGATTTTGACATTGCTGAAGTGTCGCTTCTTGCATCAACAGAGTTCGGGGCTTTCCGTTTTGATGTTCAAGTCGCTCTAAACACGGGCATTGATGCGGCCGTTGACGAAGCGCGAGAACGCCTTCGAAATGTGTGCCGTCAGATCGCACAAGAGGGATAAGGCTCCGCCCCCGCACAACCCCGTCTACGTCAATATGTATGCGGCTAGACAGCGCGGAATTCATCGCCGATCTCCATGAAAAAACCCGCCTATTTGGCGGGCCTCTTTTCTTGTTTCTTGCCGTCATTGTGCGGCTGCGGGGGCGTCTCTAGCATACGCTTTAAGATTTCATCGCGTCGCTGTTCGTCAGTTTTTTGAGGCTTCGTCATGACACCGACTTTCGAGACTAAAAGTATACGCCCTGGAGACCGACTTTTTGAACCCATGAAGCATCTTGCAACCCTCGTCGCCAGCGTTGGAATTGCAGCGCAATACTATGCGGACGGTCGGGTCACGGTAAACCCTGGCGATTATCTCGCCGTCGTATCAAACCGATTTCCCATGCAGTTGCGCGTTCCAATGAGCGGGCCGGTTGAGGCCGCGCTCATGGAAATTCCCATCTCGCGAATAGACCTAGCGATCGAAGCCAGCACCCCAGCACCAACCTACAAAATCTGGACGTCAGGATATCAGTCGCTGGTCCGCCACCTGATCGCACCCCTGTTTGTAGACTTTTACGAGCAACATCTGCCTTGGATAGAGGCCAATCTTGGCGGTCGCGACGGCTCGAAATGGCCAGCAGTGTTAGACTTTGCACGGGTAATTCGAAATGCTTGCTCTCACGGCGGAAAGCTTACGTTCAAAAATTCTACTAGCCGGTCGGTTAACTGGCGTGGCATCACCTACTCTCCAGCAGATCATGACAAGCTAGTTGTTTGTGCAGACCTTTCCTTGGCTGACATCATCGCGCTTGTGTTTGATATCAGCGACGAACTAGACGCACGCGGATGCCCGCAGACGTGAGCACAGACGATATTACCTCCCACACCAAATCCGCCGCGTGCGCTTCATCCAGTAGATCAGTAAATTGCACGTCTCGCTGAAAAGCCCCCGCCCCCGCCTCGATCATTTCCGACGTGACTTCGATTTCTGGTAGGGTGTCTTTTTCGGGAGGTATTGGCTGTTCACTCATGTATATAGTCGCCAAAATTGTCCCATGCGCGAGTCGTGTGCTTGCCCGAATCCGCCCTCGGGGCTAGTCCCTCCCCATGACCATTAAAACCGCATATCGACTGGCCACGATCGAAGGCTGGTCCGACGTCATGGCCGCGGGCCGTTTCACCGGTGATCCGCACGACATCGCCGACGGTTTCATCCACCTGTCCGCTGCCGATCAGGTCGAAGGAACGTTGATCAAGCATTATGACAGCCATGAGCGGCTGTTATTGGTCGAGATCGATCTGGAACCGCTGGGCGATGCCGTGAAGTGGGAAAAGTCCCGCGGCGGCGCCCTCTTTCCCCATGTCTATGGCGAGATCCCGACGGCGGTCGTGCGCGGCATGCGCCATGTCCGGCGCAATGAGGAGGGTGACTGGATTCTGCCCGCCGATCTGGAGAGCCGCTGATGATTCACGACCTCGCCACCCGCCTGCTGCACGGATTCGAGCCGGAGACCTCGCATCGGCTGGGCCTGCTCGGCCTGAAAGCCGGCCTTGGGCCACGCCAATTGCGTCGCGATCCGGCGATCCTGAAGACCTCGCTGACTGGCCTCGATCTGCCCAATCCGGTCGGTCTGGCTGCCGGTTTCGACAAGAATGCCGAAGCGCCCGACGCCCTGCTGGCAGCCGGTTTCGGTTTTGTCGAATGCGGCGCCGTGACGCCGCGCGCCCAGGATGGCAAGCCGAAGCCGCGCATTTTCCGACTGGCCGAGGACCGCGCCGTCATCAACCGCATGGGCTTTCCCAATCAGGGTCTCGACCTGTTCCGGGCGCGGTTGCAGCGACGGACTGGTCGCAGCGGCGTGGTCGGCGTCAATCTTGGTGCCAATCTGGACAGTGAGGACCGGGTCGCCGACTATGTCACCTGCCTGCGCGAGCTGCAGGATCTGGCGCAATTTTTCACCGTCAATGTCTCTTCGCCCAACACGCCCGGCCTGCGCACACTGCAATCTTCCGGCGCGTTGGATGATCTCCTGTCGGCGGTGGCTGCGGTTGGTGCCAAGGCACCGGTCTTCCTGAAGATCGCGCCGGATATTGATGACGCCGAGGCCGATGTCATGGTCGCCGCGATTACCCGCCACAAGCTCGACGGGATCATCATCTCCAACACCAGCATCACCCGGCCGGAAAGTCTGGTCAGTGACAAGATGGGCGAGGGGGGCGGTCTGTCCGGCCCGCCGATCTTTGCCCGGTCGACCGAGCTGGTCCGGGTCTTCCGCAAGGCGGCCGGACCGGAGATGGCGATCATCGGCGTTGGTGGTGTGGCCTGTGCCGACACCGCCTATGCCAAGATCCGTGCCGGGGCGAATGCGATCCAGGTCTATACGGGGCTGGTCTATGAGGGGCCGGGTCTTGTCCAACGGATCAAGCGCGGCCTGGCGGAGCGGCTTCAGGTCGACGGGTTTGCGTCTGTCGCCGAGGCTGTCGGCGCCGAGTGAAGCCGGCGTTCCAACGCCGGATAGGCACTCATCAGCGCCCCGGCCCGGGCGATGTAGAAGATCAGGAAAGCGGCCCAGACTCCGTGGTTTGAAAAGGCCGGCGCCAGGATCGCATCGGCGGCCAGATAGACCGCGACCGCGGCCAGTCCGGCATTGCGCAGGATCTTGCCGCTGGTCGTGCCGATGAAAATACCGTCCATCAGCCAGGCCGGCGCGCCCAGCAGCGGTACGACGGCACACCAGGGCAGATAGGTGATGGCGGCGGCGCGGGCTTCGGGATCCTCGATCAGCGCCGTCAGGGCGGCGGGACCGAACAGCCAGGTGGCAAGGGCAAACAGGCCGCCGGCGATCAGCATGGGTTCGCCGGTGAGGCGCACCGAGCGCCGCAAATCGCTTACCGACCGCCGCCCGAAAGCGCGGCCCGCTTCGGTCTCGGCCACGAAGGCGAAGGCGTCCAGCACGAAGGCCCAGACCGAGATCACCTGCAGCAGGACGTGATTGCCTGCCAGCGCGGCGGTGCCCTGGCGCGCGCCGGCATTGGCAAACCAGGTAAAGCCGATCACCAGCGACCAGGTGCGGATCATCAGGTTCACATTGACCTGGAACAGCTCGCGGATGGCGGCCGCATCGAGCAGGCGGGCGCGGTCGAGAACACCGTCCGCCCAGCCTTTCTGGCGTCGCAGTGTGTCAGCCATGAAGGCCAGGCCGACCAGAAGGGCGACCCATTCGGCGATGGCCGTCGCGGCGCCAACGCCGCCTGGCCCATAACCAAGGCCCAGCACAAACCACAGATCGAGCCCGATATTGACCAGGCTGAAGACGACATAGATGGCCAGTGTCGCGGCGTTGCGCCCCAGCCCGATCAGCCAGCCGGACAGGGCAAAACATGCCAGGGCCGCCGGGGCGCCCCAGGCCCTTGCCACGAGATAGGTCGCGCCCTTGTCCTCGACGCGGGCCTCGCCCTGAAGGACCGCAAAGCCGGCCAGGGCGATCAGATCGCGCAGCGCGAAGATGAGGATGCCGAAGGCGGCGGCGATGGCGAGGGCGCGCAACAGGATGCGCTGGGTCTCGGCCCGGTCGCCGGCGCCATCGGCCTGGGCCGTCAGCCCGGTCGTCCCCATCCGCAGGAAGTAGAAGCTCCAGTAGAAGATCGCGAACAGGGCGCCGCCCAGGGCGACCCCGCCCAGATCCGCCTTGTCACCCGACAGGCCGAGCACAAATGTGTCGACGACCCCGGCAAGTGGTACGGCGGCGTTGGCGAAGACGAGGGGCCAGGCGCGCTTGATGACGTCGAGCCGGGTCAGGGACGGAACAGACATGTTCCGCACCTATCCCGGCCCGGCGAGGCAGGCAATAGCCGAACGGTCAGCCCTGGTCCGGCACTGATGCCGCGGCGACGGTCAGGGCCGTTGATCGTTGCGCCTCGAGTTGATCAATGGCCCGGGCATGCGCGTCCCGGATGCAGGCGTTGAGGGTGACGGGGCGTAGCAGATCACCCAGCAATTGCTCGCGGCAGACATCGCGGGCGGCGATTTCGACCCGTTCACGCAGGGCTTCGTAGCGGGCCGGGTCGATCAGGTCGGCCGCTTCGAACGGGATCTGGACCGCTGGGCCGGCAGGTGTTTGGGCGGTGGCGGTACCACCCGTTCCCGACAGCGCTGCGGTGAGGCCGGTCAGGCAGACGGCGAGGGTGAGCAGGGTATGTTTCATGGCTCTCTCCAGAATGGATGTCACGCGACATGCAAACATGCATGATGCAACGACCCCTATTTGGGTGGGGTTGTCCAAGAGTCCATGGCTGTGTTGTTGAGGTTTGTCTCTGGCGGCTATACAAAATTGTATGGATGTCAGATGCGACCGCCGCAGATACCGTCGCGGCAGACCTGACGGGGCCGGTAGGGGGCCAACCAGCGATAGAGGCGGTCGAGCGGGACGCGGATCCAGGCTGGCCGGGTCATCCAAGCCAGCCAGCCCCAGCCGGGCACACGTTCCCAGATTGCCAGGAATGCAATCCACCCGTCGACCACGACACCGTCGGGAAGGCGGACATGCAGGCTGGCAAGGGCGGCCTCGCGGTCGACATCGACGGGCAGCTCGCCGTTGCAATCATGCAGCTGGATGAGATCGGGGGCGCGTCTCGCATAGCCGGCCATTTCGTGTCGGCAGATCGGACACAAACCGTCGAAATAGGCAATTACGGCATTGGCGTTGGTCATGGCGTCACCGTGCCGCGAGCGCGCGCCACAGGCGAGATGTCACAAGGTCGCAGGCGGCCGCGCCAGCCCCGTGGCGGCCGCCTTGATTGCGAGCGTCTACTGGGCGGCGATGACGACAGCAACGGTGCGGCTGGTCGTATCGGCGTATTGGCGGTTGAGCTGCGACATGCCGTCGGTGAAGGCTTCGCGGAAGCAGGCTCGCCGGATGCGTTCGGCGACCAGGCCGCGCAGGCCGTGTTGGCGGCAGACACGATTCGCAGCGACGCGGATGCGGGTCTCGACATCGGCCCGACCGGCTTCGCTTTCGAGTTCATTCATATGAATGCGCACGATCTGGCTTGGCGGGGACTGATCGGTGGCGGCGGCGAGTGGGGTTGCGGTCAGGCTCATCGTGAGCGCGGCCAGGGACGTGATAAGCATGGGGCTGTCTCCTCAGGCGTGGCCGGTTACCCTCTGTGACCCGTCACCACGCCCACCAGATTGCGCGACGCCATGTCTCCGGGCCCTGACAGCGGGCCTAAACCTTTGAGAGAAAACAGTTAGAAACTGTCGGCATTGTAAGGTGCAGGTAAGTACCCGTCAGTCTTCTGCGACCAGTGACGGCGTGTGTGCGACGAACGACACCGCCCGGTCAGTCGGTCGCGGTGTCGTCTTGTCCCGGTGTAATCAGGAAATGACCGTGCAGGGTCGCAACCGGCGCATCAATGCGGTTTTGCCATGCTTCAACACGGACATTGGCGACGCGTCGTCCGGACCGGGCGACGACGGCGCGGGCATAGACGTCCTGGGCCCGGGCCGGGCGCAGATAGTCGATCGCCACATCAATCGGCTTGGGCAGGCGTTGCAGCGGCTGGCTGGCCAGCAGCGAGGCCGAGGCGACGATTTCCAGGAAGGCGCCGACGGCGCCGCCATGCAGGGCCGGGATCAGCGGATTGCCGACCAGGTGGTCCGCGAAGGGCAGCACGCCGGTCAGCTCATTGCCCTTGCGTTCCAGGCGGACACCGAAGCGGGCAACATAGGGGGCTGACATGAGGGTTTCGATCAGCACCTGGCTCATTCCATCCGCCCCTCGGTATAGGCCCGGCGGGCCCGTTCCTGGGCAAGCTTGGACGCCTTGGTGATCATGAAAGCGGCTTGGGCGATGGCGACCGGGTCATCCGGGTCGCCATCATGCGCCGTGGCCCGGACGAAGGCGACGAGGCCGTGCGATTTCAGGCAGCTGGCCTCGGCCGTGACATCAAGGCCGGGTTTCGCCGGACGCAGATAGTCGATCCGCAGGTCAAGTGTGGCCGGCGTGTCCTTGGCGCCGAAACCGGCAAAGGCCGCCATGCCGCAGGCATGATCAAGCAAGGCGGTGACCACGCCGCCATGCAGGGTTCCCGTATCCGGATCACCGATCAGGCTTTCGTCATAACGTGCGCCCATCACCGCCCGTCCCGGCGTCAACGCCTTGAGCGAGAGGCCGAGCGCGACGGCATGTGGTGACCCGTCCACGATGAGCGGGGCGATGGAATCGAGGCGGGACTGGATATCGTCGGTCATGGCGATCCTGCGGACTTGGACCGTCTTGATAGGACAGGCCGGGGTTTCCCGGAAGCGGCGTCAGCGGCGGCCCATGCGTTTGGCGACCACCTGCTCGAGGCCGGCAACGACCGGTTCGCGCAGTGGATTACCGTCCTCAGCCATGCGTACGAGTTGTGCCAGGGCAGCGCGGTGCATTTCGACAACCTCGGCCTCGACGGGTGTATAGTCGGTCACGGCCGTGATGAAGCGCTGCAATGAGCGCCCGACCCGGATCGCCATCCGGTCGCCGCTGAGCTGGGTCTCGTGGGCCAACGCCACCGCTGCCGCCCGGGCGGCGCCCATTGGTGTTGCCAGGCCAGCCTCGACATCGGCCGTGCGCTTGTGGGCCGGCCCGTGCGCCTTGCGTGGCCGACGCCGACGATCCGGCCCGGCAAAGCGGGCCGCGCTGATGAAGTCTCGTGGCTGTGTATCCAGCGCCTGCAGTCGGTTCTGCAGGGTGATCGGTGCGATCGGCGTGATCAGGAATTCCGAGACACCGACATCGCGGGCCCGTTCGACTTCCCGGCGCGAGCGTGGCTGGGAGATGAGAACAATCGGTGTGTGCCGGTAGGGCGCGTGTTCGGATTCGCGGATCGCGCGGACCAGTTTGAGGCGATCTTCGGTCGGGTCGTCATGATTGTGCCAGTCGGCGATGATGACGCTCGGCGTGCGTTCGGCAATCTGCATCAGGGCCGCATCGCCGCGCTTGGCGAGCATGACGTCGCCGGCGCCGGCATCGCGCAGCAGTCCGAGCAACATGTTGCGCAGGAACCCGTTCGACTCCAGCAGCAAGGGGGTCTCGCCGCAGCCGTTCGGGGCGACGGCGGCCAAGCTGGTGGCCGAGACCGGCAGGTTTCGCGCAAGGGTTGTCATGCCCAAGCTCTAGCAAACCTTCCTTGCCATTCGGCAAAGGAAGTTGGTTAACGAATCCGAAAAGTCGAAAAGATTCAGCTGCGTCGCAGGGCGCCGAGAACCCGGAACACGATCCAGATCGGGATGACCAGGATGGCGCCCAACAGGAAGTATTCGATCGCCCAGCCCACCGAATGGGTGAGAAAGTCGATGAAACGCCCCCAAGATTCGGCGATCGTGCCGAAGAAGTCGACCCACAGCCGCCGCGGATTGACGTGGAAGGCGGCCAGTACGAAGCCCGCAAGCACGCACAGCACCACGACCCGGATGATGTCGGTCGACCCGACCCGGATCAGCCGTTGGACGAATGTGGTGCGGTTTGACCGGCTATCGGTCTCTGTCTCTCGGTCTGTCATGTGCCCAGCTTACCCCCAAATGCGGCGCAATCGGGGCCGCAACCCCGACCGCGGACCGATTCAGCCCTTGCGGGCGATATTGACGCGATGCGGATAGGGAATGGAGATGCCGTTCTTGTCGAAAGCCTCTTTCACATTCTTCATCGCATCGAAGTGGACGCCCCAATAGTCGCTGGTATTGCACCAGGCGCGGGCGACGATATCGACCGAGCTTTCGCCATGCGCGGTGACCGCGGTAAAGACAGCCGGGTCGACATGAACCCGTTCGTCGGCAGAAATCGTGTCCGTGATGACCTGCATCGCCTTGCCGATATCGTCGCCATAATCGATCGAGAAGGTCAGATCGACGCGGCGGGTCGGATTGGCCGAGTAATTGGTGATCGTATCACCCCAGGACTTGGAGTTGGGGATGATGATCTTCTTGTTGTCGCCGGTCGACAACACGGTGGTGAAAAGCGTGATTTCGGTTACTGCGCCCGACGTGCCCGCCAACTCGACCCAGTCGCCCAGGCGATAGGGGCGGAACAGGATCAGCATGACGCCCGCAGCCAGGTTCGACAGCGTGCCCTGCAGCGCCAGGCCGATGGCCAGCGAGGCGGCACCCAGCGTGGCCACGAAGCTGGTGGTGGGAATACCGAACGTGCCGAGCATCGCGATGACGACCATCGCCATGATGCCGTAATAGGCCAGCGAGCCAAAGAAGCTGCCGAGCGTATTGTCCATGCGCTCGTTCTTGTGGACCGCATTCTTGATCGCCTTGCGTACCGAGCCAGCGACCACCAGGCCGATAATGAGGATGATGGCGGCCAGGACCACATTCGTGCTGGCGGCAATCCCGGTCTCGATCAGCGTTGCGAGTGTTTCCGGATTCATAAGGTCTTCGGGATTCATGCGGGGCCCCCTTGGCATTTGGTTCTGAAACGCTCCCTAGCACCCTTCTTCCGGGAAGGGAAAGCACCATTCGGTCAATCGTCGCGGTGCTCGCCGGCATTTGGCTGCGCGTCGCGCACGATGTTGATTTTCTGCCAGATCTTGGCCGACATGTTCGATGTCAGGCTTTCGATGTCATTGACGGCCGCGATCACGACCGGATCGCGTGAGCTCTGGGCATAGAGGGCGGCGATCTTGCCGGCCAGGCTCAGCGCTTCGGCGCAGTAGTCGAGATAACGACCAAGCTCGAACTCGCTCATCGCCCGATCCGGCGACGCAGCTGTGCGAGGCCCCAGCCGCAGCAGGGCCGTCGGGTCCTTGGTCAGCTGGTGCATGTCAATGACGTGGGCGATTGAGCGCAATTCGTGCAGGTCATCCAGGGCAAGCGAGCGCTTCAGGCGTTCCTCGACGCGGGTCAGTGTGAAAATCGCGACGGCGGCGAGGATGACGATATTGAGGCCGGCCTCGACCCCCTCGAATACCGTAAAGACATCCGCGCTGGCCCCGCTTTCCTGCGCCCAGTTGAAGACCCGTTCGCCGACAAAGACGAGCCCGGTCAGGGCCAGCAATACGGCGAGCAGTGTGCCGCCGCGTAGCAGGAGATAGGGGCGGGACAGGCGCTGGCTGCGCCGGCGATCGCGTTTGGCGAGGCCGATAAGCTCGTCGATGACATTGTTCAGGCTGGCAGACGCGAACCGGTCGCGGCAGCGGGCGGCCAATCGCTCCAGTGTTGCCACGATGTGATCGGAACTGAGTTGGCTGAACACGGCACTTCCCCCGACGCCACCTTCGCGTGCGAAGGCCAGAACCCGTTTTTAACGTGGTCTGGCGCCGGCTGTCACGCCGGTTCAGCTCGCAGCTGCAACGGCCGCCGTGGAACCGGCGACTGCGGCGATCACTGCGGCTTGGGCGGCCAGGATGGCGGCCAAGTCGCGGGCCGCCGCGTGCGGTTGGCTGGTTCCGGTTTGGGCTTGGGCGAGGCGCATGGCCAGACGCGCAGCGACCTGTCCCGATGGCCGCGGCCGGAGCGCCCGCACGGCTTCGAAACTGGAGACCAGGCGGTCGGCGGTCTCGGCGCCACGGCCTCGCGCGGCAAGGATGGCCAAGCCGGTCTTGCCGACGCCATTGCGCAGCACGATGCGGCCGCGAACCGCTGTGTTGAGACTGGTCCAGGCCGCGGCAATCTCGCCGTGATCGATTGGGCCGAGGCAGATCTCCTGTGCCGCGCCTTCCACGTGATGGCCGGGAACACCGGCGGCGCGCAGGGCTTGGCGAGCCTTGTCGAGCTTGGCGCGCGCACAGTCCGGAGTCTCGCCCATGGCGGCAAAGGTGGCCGCGAGAACATCCTCGCGCGCCGGCACACGACGCCACCAGGGCAGCGAGATTTCGTCAAGTATGTCAAAGAAGGTGTCGACCTGGCCGATCTCGCCGCCGGCCACGGCCAGAGCGAGTGCGGCGCAGGAGCCACCATGGCTGAGCACGCGGCTGCCACGCTCGCGCCGCCGCGTATTGATCGCTTCGCGGATGGCGAAGAATTGGTCGGCGTTGCGGTTGGACGAGGCGAGGGCGGCGGAGAAGACCAGTCGCATGGCCCGCCCCGGCGAACGCCAGGTGCCAAGGCCCTCATTCATCCGGTCGCGAATGGTGAGGGTCCGCGCGACAAGCGCCTCGGGGGCTTCGGTCGCCGAGATGCAGGCCAGCGCCGAGAAGCGGCCATACAGGCGCTCGCCCTTGCTGGCACGCTCACAGAACGCGGCATCAAGCCGTTGAAACCGTTCGATGACGGCGTTGACCATGACCCAATTTCCCTCGCTAATGGCAAACTCGCCTGTCACCATGGCGAAATCGGGGCAAATCGGGCAGGGGGACGCTCAGGGCAGTCATCCCCCCATGAGGAAAGCGCGCGCCACAAGGGCGGGCCGGAATAATGTCATGCCGACTGCACCCGCCGCAAAACCCGCCGCGACCACATTGCCGGAGCGCTTTGCTGACTGGTTCGCCGCACGTGGCTGGCAGGCCCGTCGCCATCAGATCGACATGGTCGCGGCCGCCCGCGCGGGCGAGGACGCATTGTTGATCGCGCCGACCGGCGGCGGCAAGACGCTGGGCGGTTTCCTGCCGAGCCTGATCGATCTGGCCGAACAGACAGACGGGTCGGGCAAGACCCGGCCTTATCGCCTGCACACGCTCTACATTTCGCCGCTCAAGGCGCTCTCGGTCGATGTCGCGCGCAATCTGATGATACCGGTCGAGGAGATGGGGCTGGACCTGCGCATCGAGACCCGGACCGGTGATACATCGACCGCCAAGCGCCAGCGCCAGCGTGCCCATCCGCCGGACATTCTTTTGACCACGCCGGAACAGCTGGCCCTGTTCTGCGCCACCGCCAATGCCGAGGCCTTTTTTCGGGATCTGCGCCGGATCATCATTGACGAAATCCACGCCATTGCACCGCAAAAGCGCGGTGACCTGCTCTCGCTCGATCTTGCCACGATAAGCCAGTGGGCCCCGCAGGCCAGCCGCGCCGGCCTGTCGGCCACGGTGGCGGACGAGGGCGGTCTGGCGCGCTGGCTGGTGGCACAGCCGGCCGGCGATGACCGTTTTGCCCGCATCGTGCGCGGCGAGGCCGGCACCCGGCCGCAGGTGGAAATCCTGGACCCGGCTGACCGCATCCCCTGGGCCGGCCATTCCGGTCGTCACGCGCTCGGCGATGTCTACGAACGCATCAAGGCGGCGAAAATGGCGCTCGTCTTCGTCAATACGCGCTCCCAGGCCGAGCTGACCTTCCAGGAGCTATGGGCTCGCAATGACGCCAACCTGCCCATCGCCCTGCATCATGGCTCGCTGTCGCCGGAACAGCGTCGCAAGGTGGAAAAGGCGATGGCCGAGGGGCGTCTGAAGGCGGTCGTGTGCACCTCAACGCTCGATCTCGGTATCGATTGGGGCGATGTCGATCTGGTGATCCAGATGGGGGCGCCGAAAGGTTCGTCGCGACTGATCCAGCGCTTGGGGCGCTCCAATCACAGGCTCGATGCACCGTCTCGCGCCCTGTTGGCGCCGACCAACCGGTTCGAGCATCTCGAATGCCAGGCGGCCCGTGAGGCTGTGGCTGAGAATGCGCTTGATGGTGAGCCGCTGGCTGCCGGATCGCTGGACGTATTGGCCCAGCACATCATGGGGCGCGGCTGTGGTGACGGTTTCGAGGCCGAGGCCCTGTTCGACGAAATCCGCGGCGCTGCGCCCTATGCGCAGCTGGATCGCGAGACTTTTGACCGGGTGCTCGATTTCACGGCGACCGGTGGCTATGCGTTGAACACTTATGAGCGCTTCCGGCGCCTGGTGAAGCGCAAGGACGGGCGCTGGTTGGCCCGCACACCACAGATCGCCCAGCGCTACCGGATGAATGTCGGCACCATTGTCGAAGCGCCGATGCTGGATGTGGTGGTGTCCGGACGGGGCCGCGGCGGCCACCGGCTCGGCCAGATCGAGGAATGGTTCGTCGAACAGCTTGTGCCGGGTGACACCTTCATCTTCGCCGGCCAGGTGCTGCGCTTTGTCGGCATCGAGGAGATGTCGGCCCGGGTCACCCGCGCTGCCGACGCCGATCCGAAAATTCCCTCCTATCAGGGCGGCAAATTCCCGCTCTCCACCTATCTGGCCGGGCGGGTGCGCGACATCGTGCAGAACCCGGACCATTGGGGCGCGCTGTCCGTCCAGGTGCGCGACTGGCTGCAGCTGCAAGCCGAGCGTTCGCGCCTGCCCGATGCGGATGGCCTCTTGGTCGAGACCTTCCCGCGCGCGGCCCGCCACTACATGGTCTGCTACCCGTTTGAGGGCCGGCTGGCGCACCAGACGCTGGGCATGTTGCTGACCCGCCGGCTGGAACGTCTTGGCATGCGGCCGATGGGGTTTGTCGCCAATGAGTATGCGGTCGCGGTCTGGGGGTTGCGCGATCTCGCCGGCCTCGATTTCGACGCCTTGTTCAACGAGGACATGATGGGCGATGACCTTGATGCTTGGCTCGCCGAAAGCCAGCTCATGAAACGTACTTTCCGCAATTGCGCGGTCATCGCCGGCCTGATCGAGCGTCGTTTTCCCGGTCAGGAGAAGTCCGGCCGCCAGATCACCTTCTCGACCGATCTCATCTATGACGTGCTGCGCGAGCACGAGCCCGACCACATCCTGTTGCGCGCAGCCTGGCAGGACGCGGCCACCGGCCTTCTGGACATTCGCCGTCTCGGTGAAGCGCTGGCGCGAGTGAAGGGCCGGATCAGCCATGTCGACCTCGATCGCATATCGCCCTTGGCGGTGCCGGTCATGCTGGAGATCGGCAAGGAAGCGGTTTATGGCGAAGGCCATGACAGCATCCTGGAGGATGCTGCCGATGATCTGATCGCGGAGGCCGTCCGGCTTGACTGACAGGCTTGCGGATCACGCGTTCACACTGGCCGGTGAAGCCGCGATTGCCGATGCCGACGGGGTGCTGGTGCTCCCGGACCACGGCGTGCTGGTGGTCTCCGACCTGCATTTCGAGAAGGGCTCGTCCTACGGCATGGGCGGCCAGATGCTGCCGCCCTATGACACCCGCACGACGCTGCGCCGCCTCGCCGCGGCCATTGCCCGGCACCGGCCCCGCACCGTGATCGCGCTGGGGGACAGTTTCCACGACCGGCTTGCTGATCGCCGCATGGACGGGGCCGATGTTGAACGGCTGGCTGATCTGGTGGATGGGGTTGGCCGCTGGGTCTGGATCGAAGGTAATCATGATCCGGCGCCACCACCGCAATTTGGCGGCGAGGTGCGTCACACGCTCGAACTGGGAGGCCTGGTGCTGCGCCATGAACCGACCGAGGGCCCGGCGCCCGGCGAAATCGCCGGTCATCTACACCCTTGCGCGAAGGTGCGCGGCAAGGGGCGGGCGGTCCGGGCGCGTTGTTTTGCCACTGATTGCGAGCGGCTGATCATGCCGGCTTTTGGCGCGTTTACCGGTGGGTTGAATGTCTGTGATCCCGCCTTTGAGCGCTGTTTTGGCGCGGTGCCGGGCGTGCTGGTGATGGGGCGGGCACGGGTTTATCCGGTCGCCGCCAAATCCTGCGTGCCGGATCGCTCCTAACGGGCGACCGGGTCGCCGCCGGTGCCAACACGGTCGATCAGGCCCCACATGTCCGGATTGTTTTCCTGTGGCCGGGCGCCGAGGGCGACGAGGTCTTTGCGGACGGTGTCCGGGTCTGTGCCCGAGGCCGCGACCAGTTGGGCGAGGCTGCGCCACTGGAAGCGTTCATCCTCCAACATGGCCTGCAACCGCATTCGGCGCGCCCGTTGATCGGCACCAGCGTCGCGGTGCCTGACCCAGCCAAGCAGGAGCTGGCCGATATCGCTGATCCATCCCATGGCTGGAGGATAGCGCTGATCTAGCGACGATTGAAGGCCAGGTTGGCGAGGTAGCCGGCGAGCATCGCCATCAGAACGCAGAACAGGCCGTAGAGCGCCGGCAGGTCGTGGGCGAATTCGAAGAAGAAGCGTTCGATGCCGGCTTTCTCCACCCGCAGGCTGGCCGAGCGGCTGGCAATCGGACGGCCGTCGCGGAAGAGGTAGACCTCGGCGACATAATTGCCGACCGGGGTCAGGGGCGGCAGGGCGATGGTGGCGCGGAACAGGCCGCCATCAAGGATTTCGACACCGCGCTGGGCCTCGGCAAAGGTGTTGTCGCGGCGGCCGGAACGGGCGATGGCGGCGAGATAGTCGGCGACCTCGTCGCGCCGGATCAAGGCCGGCACGTCGTGATCATCGGCGACGGCGGCCGGTTGCAAGACATCTGCTGTTTCGGCGGGCAGGGTTGAAGCGCTCAGCAGCCAGCTCGGCGCCATGGCCGCGGCATTGGCTTCCAGCATGGCCTGCAGGCCGACGCCACTGCGCGCCAGCTCGTCCGGGCCGGCAATCGTGTCCAGCGGTAGCGAGGTGGCGATGGCGTAATAGCTGGGCACGTCGTCAAATTCGAGCGGCGCGGCGTTGATCCAGATACCGAACGTGCGGCGCTTCTGCATGACCCGCAGATCGCGTCCCGGGCCGCGAAGGACGACCACGATCTCGTCGCGGATGGTGAGGCCGCGGGTGGCGCCGTAGAGCACGAGTTCAGCGCCGTCGAAATCCTCACGTATCTCGACCGTTTCCTGGGTCAGGGCGGCGACGATGCCGGGCGCTTCGGTGGCGATTTGCGGCTGGCCCTGCAGGGCGATGGCAAGGAGGAGGCTGGTCAGCATCTCAAAACCCCTCGCCGGCGCCGCGAGGCAGGATGACAAAGAGATCGGACGGCGTGACCACCAGATCCCAGCCCATTTTCAGGCATACGGCCAGGACCAGGGCGGCCAGCAGGGCGCGCAATTCCTCCGCCTTCACATTGCGGCCGGCGCGGGCGCCGAACTGCGCCCCGATGACGCCACCGACGGTCAGCAAGAGTGCCAGCAATATGTCGACGGTCTGGTTCTGGGCAGCCTGCAGGAAAGTCGTCAGGGCGGTGACAAACAGGATCTGGAACAGGGAGGTGCCGACCACGACGCTGGTCGGCATGCGCAGCATGTAGATCATCGCCGGTACCATGATGAAGCCGCCGGCAACGCCCATGATCGCGACCAGCGTGCCAACGAAAAGGCCGATCGCGAGTGGCGGCAGGACCGATATATAGAGGCCCGATGTCGGGAAACGCATCTTGAACGGCAGGCGCGAAATCCAGCCGCGCCGGCGCAGCGGGCGTTTGCTGCCCGCCTTTTCCGGATTGGCGGCGCGCAGGATGGAGCGCACGCTCTCGACCATCATCAATCCGCCGACCACGCCGAGAAAGCCGACATAACTCAGGGAGATGATGAGGTCGATCTGCCCCAGTCCGCGCAACAGGGCGAAGAGTTGCACTCCGGCGATCGAGCCTGCAGAGCCGCCGATAAGCAGAAGCAAGCCCATCTTGATGTCGAGCGTCTTGCGTCGCCAATGCGGGAAGACGCCGGACATGGAGGAGGCGACGATCTGGTTGGCGCCCGTCGAGACGGCGACCGCCGGCGGCACACCGATGAAGATCAATAGCGGCGTCATCAGGAAGCCGCCGCCAACCCCGAACATGCCGGACAGGAAGCCGACGCCGAGGCCCAATCCGAGCAAAAGGAAGATGTTGACCGAGATTTCCGCGATCGGGAGGTAGATCTGCACCGCCGGTCAGCCCGCCGCCGCGCGCTCGAGGCGTTCAACGAGAACGGCATCGACACGTCCGGTGCGGGGCAGGCCCTGATCGGCCTCGAATTGCATGATGGCGTCGCGGGTGCGGCCGCCGATTTCGCCGTCGATCGGACCGGGGCCATAGCCGAGCACCGAGAGGAAGCCCTGGGCGCGGCGAACGATGGCCGTGTCGGTTGTCGCGACCCGTTCCCAAGGCAGGTCGGCGTAAATGCCGTTGGCTTCGCCATCGAGGGGGCGCGGCGTGAAACCGGCGGCGGTCGAGCGGGCGGCGCTGAGGGCGGCAGGTTCGATCAGCTCGGCGAGGGCCGCAGCGCGCTCGGTCGCCGTCGGATCGCTTTCGCTGGCGGCGATGGTGAACCAGGCATAGGCGTCGGGAAGGCTCAGCGGCACGCCGTCGCCGGTCTCGTAGAGCAGCGCCAGATTGAACTGGGAATCGCGCAGACCAAGCAGGGCCGCCTCCTGGAACCAGCGTGCCGCCGTCTCCATGTTCTGGGCGGCACCGGTACCATAGTAATACATCACGCCGAGATTGTGCATGGCCCGGCGATGACCGGCATTGGCGGCCCGTTCGGTCCAGCGGCGGGCATCTTCGAGATTGATCTCGACGCCTTCGCCGGTCTCCAGCAGCTTGCCATAGCGATACTGAGCCGCTGGCACGCCCTGTTCGGCGGCGCGACGAAGCAGGATGGCAGCCGTCGCGGCGTCACCATTGTCCAGTGCACGCACGCCCAGCTGGTAGCGGGCGACCGGATTGCCTTCGGCGGCGGCGCTTTCCAGCGTCATCCGGCCGGGCTGGTTGTTGTTTGAGGCCGTGCGTGTCGGAACGGGCGCGGGTTCGACTGCCGTCGCGCTTGGCGCGGCGGGCAGGCTGGTGCCTGTGGCGTCGGCGACCTGGTTGGCCGGCGGCCGCGGATTATCGGTTGCCGGCCGGGCTTCAGCGACCCGGGTTTGGGCCGGTGGCTGGTCCGGCGATGGTTCCGGGACTTGATTGACTGGCGGCGTCGCGGCGTCCGCTTCGGCGGTTTGCGACGCGGCAGTGTTGCTCGGTGCTGTGGTGGCGGCGGTCTGGTTGTCGCTGCCGGACAGGTCGGCTTCAACCTGGGCGATGAAGCTGCGTTCGGCGGCTGTGTCGGCGGCAACGCGTTCGCCATCACCTTGCCAGGCTTCCCAGATCAACAGCGCACCGGCACCGGACAGCATCACCAGCGCGATGACCGGCAATGTGTAGAGCAGGCTGCGGCCGAGCTTGGACTGCGGCAACCGGCGTTGTTCACCCGTATCGCTGCCCTGGCTCGGCATGCCGGTGCGGGTGCGCTCGCGGGCGGCGGCCAGGAAATCGGCATCGGCGGTGGCGCCCATGCGGTGCGGACGGGCCGGCTGGGCCGGTGGTTGTACAGGGCCGCGTGCCTGGGGGGCTGGCGTCGGCATGGCAGCCGCCGTCGAGGGCGTCTGGGGCCGGGCCGGCTTCTCGCGCAGGATCGGCGCGGCATGTGCAGCGGCCGCGACCGGTGTCACAGGGTCGGCCTCGGCGAGGAAGGGGTCATCGCCGTCAATGTCGAAGCCACCCGATGGCGTCTCGGCCTGCGGCGGCGGCGCCAGCGGTGTGTCGAAATCAATCGCCGGGTCCGGCGCGGCGTCGTCTTCGGCTTTGCCGGTCTCCGGCTCGCTGTCCGGCGCCGGCTTGCCGCGACCTTCAATGGCTTCAAGCCGGTCGGCCAGGGCTGACATGGCGCGCTGGACCGGCGACAAGGCCTGTTCGGTCTCGGCACGCACCGCGCTCATGCGATCCTTGACACCAGACAGCGCCTCTTCAATGCGCTGGGCGGTGCGTTCCTCGGACTGGCGCAGCCGGTCTTCCAGATTGTCTTCGCGGCCGGATTGTTCCAGCCGATCCATCATCTGGGCCATGCGGTCGGTCGCGGTCTCGACCATGCCGGCGGCGCGTTCTTCCGACTTCACGATGCGGTCGCCAAGGGCGCGTCCGAGGCGGGTGACCTCGTCACCCATACGCTTCATGGAGTCCTTTTGTTCCTGGCGGACTTCATCGAGGCGGCGATCAAGCTTTTGTTCCGACTGGCTTTCGCGCAGAGCCTCGACGGAACGGCGTTCGCTCTCGGTGAGGCGGCGGTCGATGGCGCCGGCCAGCTTGGTGATCTCTTCGCCGAGGCGGGCCATATTGTCGCCTTGGCGGCGTTCGGCGGTGTCGATGCGGTCGAGGGCCTTGGCGAGGGCATCCTCCAGCCGGTCAACACGCGGCTCGGCGGCGGCCTTGTTGAGCGCTTGGCTGACCTGGTTGCGGGTCTCGGCGATGGTGCGGGCGACGTCATCGGTCAGGCGTTCGAAGCGGCGCTCCAGCTCGACCGTGTCAGAGGAATTGCGGGTTTCCAGCTGGCGTAGCCGATCGTCGAGGCGTGTGAAGGAGGTTTCCAGCAGGCGGGCAGCATCATTGGTGACGCGCTCGGAACCTTCGATGCGGGCCTTGAGCATTTCGGTCGAGGTGTGCAGGCCGTTCAGCGTTTCGGCGGTGCGGTCGTCATGTTTCTTGGTCAGCTCGGCGAAGTCTTCGGCCCGGTTTTCCAGCCGCGCGAGACGCTCTTCCAGGCTCTCGGCCATGCGCTTGCTGTCGTCGCCGACCTCATGAACGCGGGCAGCGGTGTCATTTTCGTGTTCATAGAGCCGGCGCGCCAGCTTCATGATTGTGGTCTCGACTGCCTTCACCGTGTCCGGAGACGCGCCGCTGCCGCCACCGCTTTCCAGCGTGCGCAGGCGGTCGCCCATCTCGTCCTGGCTTTTCTTGACGCGTTCAATGCTGTCGCGCGCTGCGGCCAGTTCGGACTGGGTGCGTGTCCCGGTCTTGCTGATCTTCTCGGCCAGCTGGGTGATCGCCTTGTCGATGCCGCCGAGTGTGCGGGCCGACATTTGTTCGCTGCTGTCGACACGTTCGGACAGGCGATTGACCATGGCCCGCAGCAGCTTGTCCTCGTCTTCGCTCAGCGATTGCTGGCTGCCAAAGCCGGGGAAGGCTTCCAGCGCATCATCCCAGTGCGGGGAGGACGGATCATTGTCTTCGAGGATGACGCGGTTGAGCCATTCGCCGAGGGTCATGCCCTCCTTGCGCGCGGCCGTCTTGGCTCTCGCCCGGGCGCGGGGATCAATCCCTTTCACGCTCCAAGGGTTACCCATAGACGACATTTGATTCGCTCGCTCAGCCTAACCCGCGGAAGGCTATTCCGTGGTTAATATTGTGTAAACCAAGGGTGGAGACCCAATATGTAGTGTTTCCACACCAAATCTCAGATTGACGCACACGGGTGCGAAATCCTGAGTCTGAACAAGGCTCTGACTCGGTTAATGGTGGGTAAAATGTGTGGATAAGTTGGCGTTCCGACTCAGTTTTCGACCGGGTCGACGGCGTTACCTTCGTCGGCGTCTTGGTCAGGGTCATCCTGGGGGGTGTCGCTGACATGCAGGAAGAAGCCGGGCGCAAGCATCTGCAACTGCTCGCTCATTGCCACGGCTTCGCGGGCCGGCGGCAGGCTCTGCGAGGCCGGCAGCGAGCGGGCAATATCAAATAACAACCAGGCCGTCTCGACATCGCCTTGGCTCGCGACGAACCGGCCACCATGCCAGAATGCCATCGGTGCATAAGGGTCGGCGACGGCGCTGGCGGCGAACAGGGCCGGCAGATTCATGTCCGGCAGGGCGCCAGCCTGGCTGCTGCGCAGGGCGGCCAGGGCCTGGGCGGCGAGCAGGTTGGCGGCGCCGCCTTCCAGCCCGTCCCGGTGCAGGTGGTCGCGCAGGATGGTGATGGCGGCGGCCCGGTCGCTCTGCATGCTGGTGATGGCGCTCATCAGGGCTTCAAAATTGGCATTGCCGATCCCTGACGCGGTGACCTGGCTCATCCGATTGCACACTGGCGACGGCGTGTCGCCACGGCACGGGCCCTGATGGTGCGAGATCTGGTACAGGGCGAGATAGGCGCCGGCGGGATCAGCGCGGCGCTGGGCGGCGTCGGCGGCGGCCAGGAAGTCGGCATCGGCCGGCGCTGCTGATGGTCGGGCGGCAGCGTCGAGCCCGGCCTGCAGCAGGCCGCGCACGGCGGGGTCGTCGATCTGGTAGCTGTCGGCGCGGGCCGGGGCGAGGCCTTCGGGCCAGGGGAAGGCGGCCGCGTCCTCGTGCTCGCTGAGCCGGGTCCAGGTCTCGCGGCGCCCGTCCGGACTGGACGGGCTGAAGACGAGGAAGCTGAACTCCGCCGGAATGCCGGCCTCATCGACCAGCGTGGCCAGCGCGTCCGGATGGACCGGGACGGAGTGTTGCAGCCAGGCGCGGAACAGGGCGGCCGGGCGACCGGCGCCCAATCTGTCATCGCGGTGTGTGAACAGGGCTGAGCCGTCGGCATTGCGGCGGATTTCGGTGATGCCGTCCTCGTTCACAGTCGAGGCAAGCTCGGCCTCGGCCAGTCGCACACCCATCGCGGCTTCGATCCAGAACCGATCGAATGCCGTGCCGCCGGGGCCGGTCACCTGATCCAGCGTGCCGCCCTCGGTGTAATAGGCGAACGTGTTCATCTGGCGATGGATGTGGGCGACGAAGGGTTCGTTGCGCATGACCGGCCCGTCCAGCGCCGGGACGCGGGTCAGGGTTCGCCGGGTCAGGAAATCCTGGATGACGCGCTCGGACTCGCCGGTCTCGGTGACATAGCCGTCACCGATCACGATCTCGCGCTGTTCGCTGTCCAGCGCCGTCCCGTCGAGCGCGGTCCGCGCGATCCGCCAGCGGGTGCGCAGGACCTGGTCATGCGTGCCGCCGCGCAGGGCCAGATAGGAATCGCGATCAAGGTGCGGCCCGATCACGATATAGGTCTCATCCGACAGGTCCGCGACCGGCTGGTCGGGTGTCGGATCCGTCCGTCCGGCCTGTGGCGCCAGGATGGAGAAGCCGGGATCGGGCTGGCCGGCCTGGGCGGCGGCACTGGCAGGAAGGGCCAAGTCAATAAGGGCCGACAAGGTCAGGGCGAGGGCGGGGAGGGCAGGAGAACGCAACATGCGGCGGACTGTGCCGTGCCTGCCGTGAAGATGAAAGGGGGCAAAGGCGGATGAGCCCGGCAAGGCTGAAAATTTCCGTCTGTCATATATTTGACGTTGACGTTCGCGTCACTTCGTGAACACCATTCACCCCATGATCAAGCCTGTCGCTCCCGATGCCGAATTCACCATTCGCGAACTCGCCCACGAGTTTGATATCACCCCGCGCACGCTCCGCTTCTATGAGCAAAAAGGGATGATCCATCCGCTGCGCCGCGGTGCAGCCCGGGTCTATTCCGCCGAGGACCGGGCCCGGATTGAGCTGATCCTGCGCGGCAAGCGGGTCGGGTTTGCGCTCGACGAGATCAAGGAAATCCTCGACCTGCAGGCGATCGACCGTGGCGGCCGCGAGCGTCTGGAGCCGGCGATCAAACGTTTCGAGCACCGCATCACCGTGCTGCAGCAGCAGCGCGAGGATGTCGCCCGTGCCCTGGCTGAGCTTGAGGCCGGTCTCGACTGGATGCGCGAGCGCCTGGAAGACCGCACCCCGCCGGACGATGTCCGTCGCCGGGCCCGCGCCTTCGAGGCGCTGGCCAATGCCCATCTGGAAGACTGGAGCGGTCTGTCACCGGGTTGACCCGGTATCGCCCGCCCTGATCGCGCCATTACAAATCACAATAATTCACACCCCGCTCCCCGGAGACCCATCATGACCACCCCGTATCGCGCCCCGGTTCGTGACCAGCGTTTTGTCCTGCATGACGTGCTCAATATTGCCCAGTATGGCGACCTGCCCGGCTTCGCCGACGCCGATGCCGACACGGTCGACGCCATCCTCGAGGAGGGGGCCAAATTCTGTGAGGGTGTGCTCGCTCCGATCTCCAAGATTGGTGATGAGGAAGGCTGCACGCGTGACGCGGACGGAAACGTCAAGACGCCGACCGGCTGGAAAGACGCGTTCAAACAAATGTCCGAAGGTGGCTGGACGGCGCTGTCCTCGGATCCGGAATATGGCGGCCAGGGCCTGCCGCATGTCCTCAATCTCGCCTTCAACGAGATGGTCTCCTCGGCCAATATGGCCTTCGGCATGTATCCGGGTCTGACCCTGGGCGCCGCGGCCGCGCTGGCGACCGGCGGGACCGATGAGCAAAAGGCGCTCTACCTGCCCAAGATGATCTCCTGCCAGTGGGGCGGGACGATGAATCTGACCGAGCCGCATTGCGGCACCGATCTCGGTCTCCTGCGCACCAAGGCCGTGCCGCAGGCCGACGGCTCCTACAAGATCACCGGCCAGAAGATCTGGATCTCCTCCGGCGAGCACGACATGGCGGAGAACATCATCCACCTGGTCCTCGCCCGCATCGAGGGTGCGCCGGAAGGCGTGAAGGGTATCTCGCTTTTCGTGGTGCCGAAATTCATCCCCGATGCCGACGGTAATCCGGGGGAGCGTAACGCGGCCAAGTGTGGTGGCCTGGAACACAAGATGGGCATCCACGGCAATGCCACTTGCGTCATGGACTATGACGAGGCGACCGGCTGGCTGGTCGGCGACGAGAACAAGGGCCTCAAAATCATGTTTATCATGATGAATGAGGCCCGTCTGGGTGTCGGCCTGCAGGGCTATGCCCTGGCCGAGGCCGCCTACCAGCAATCCCTCGGCTTTGCGAAAGACCGCCTCCAGGGTCGCTCCCTGACCGGACCGAAAAACCAGGATGGCCCGGCCGATCCGATCATCGTCCATCCGGACGTGCGTCGCATGTTGATGGACCAGAAGTCCTTCGTCGAAGCGGCCCGCTGCTTTGCCCTGTGGACCGCCCTGCAAGGCGATCTCGAGGAAAAAGCCTCCGACCCGGCCATGCGCGAAAAGGCCGGCGACTACATGGCGCTTTTGACCCCGATCGTGAAGGGTTATCTGACCGGCAAGGGCTATGACATGGTCTCTTCCGGCCTGCAGATTCATGGCGGGTCCGGCTTCACCGAGGAATGGGGCGCCTCCCAGCTCCTGCGCGATGCCCGCATCACCCTGATCTATGAAGGCACCAACGGCATCCAGGCGCTCGACCTGGTGGGCCGCAAGCTGGCGATGAACGGCATGCGCCCGATCACGACCTTCTTCGCCGAGCTGGACGCCTTCATCGCCGAAGGCGGCAATGACGAGACCCAGCCCTTCGTGGACGCTGTGGCTGAGACCAAGGGCAAGCTCAAACAGGCCACCGACTGGCTGATGAATAATGCGCTCAACAATTTCGACCATGCCGGCGCCGGCAGCCACGACTATCTCAGCCTCTTCGGCCTGACCTGCCTGACCTATATGTGGGCGAAAATGGCCAAGGTCGCCTCGGCCAAGATCGCCGCCGGCGACAGCGATCCGATCTATGCCGCCAAGCTGAAGACCGGCCAGTATTTCCTCGACCGCTGGGTCCCGGAAGCGGCCATGCACCTGGCCAAGGTCGAGGCCGGCGCCGACTCCATGATGGCGCTGGAAGCCGACGCCTTCTAGGCGCAGACTGAACGACAAATCGGCGGGACCGTTCCGACAAAAGAGAGCGGCCCGCCACACAATTCCGGTTGATAAAGGGCATCCGCCATCCCGCGGTCAGGCTCGTCTCAAAAGAACCGTCTGGGGAGGACGTTTCATGTTTCAGGACCCACTCAATGTGCCCCGTCCGGCCTTTCTCGAACGCGAGGATGTGCGGATGTTCGAGGACACGGTTCGCGCCTTCATGGCGAAGGAATGCGTGCCCAATGCCGAACGCTGGGAAGAACAGGGCATGGTCGATCGCGAGATCTGGACCAAGGCCGGCAAGGCGGGGATTCTGTGCCCCTCCGTGCCCGAGGAATATGGCGGCGCCGGCGGCGACTGGGGCCATGAATACGTCTTCCACACGGCAGGGGCCGAGATCGGCGCGGCCGGCTGGGGTGTCGGCTTGCACAATTCCATCATCGCCCCCTATGTCACCCATTACGGCTCGGAAGATCAGAAGAAGTCGGTCCTGCCGCGGATGATTTCCGGCGAGCTGATCGGCGCCATCGCCATGTCCGAACCGGGCACGGGCTCGGACCTTCAGAGCGTCAAGACGACGGCGATCAAGGACGGCAATGGCTATCGCATCAATGGCCAGAAGACCTTCATCACCAATGGCGGTTCGGCCAATTTCATCATCGTCGTGGCCAAGACCGATCCGTCCAAGGGCTTTGACGGCGTCTCCCTGCTGATGGTCGAGACCGACAAGGTCGAGGGCTTCCGTCGCGGTCGCCTCCTCGACAAGGTCGGCATGAAGGCCCAGGACACGGCCGAGCTCTTCTTCGAGGATGTCTGGGTGCCGGCCGATGCCCTGCTCGGCCAGGAAGAGGGCCAGGGCTTCATCCAACTGATGCAGCAATTGCCCCAGGAACGCCTGCAGATCGCCGTCCAGGGTGTCGGCGCCATGAAACGCGCCCTGCACGAGACGATCAACTACACCAAGGAACGCGAGGCGTTTGGCCGTCCGATCCTGAAATTCCAGAACACCCAGTTCAAGCTCGCCGAATGCAAGACCAAGGCGACTCTGGCCGAGGTCTTCACCCATCACTGCTCGGAACGCCTGATGAAAGGCGAACTCGACGCCGCCACCGCCTCGATGGCCAAATACTGGGTCTCCGAAGCCCAGAATGAAGTCATGGACGAATGCGTCCAGCTGCATGGCGGCTACGGCTATATGCGCGAATACCCGATCGCGAAAATGTGGACCGACAGCCGCGTCCAGCGGATCTATGGCGGGACGAACGAGATCATGAAGCTGCTCATTGCCAGGACGCTGTAGGGATGAATGATGCGGTCATCATAGACGGGAGGACCCCTCGCAATCGTGTGCTGTCCGTCTTTGCGGGGCTGAGTGCGATCAGCCTTTATACCTCGATCAATGGCAGTGTTCTTTCGGTCGCCAATGCGGCCGGTCTGATGGACGGATGGTCGTTCGACGCAGCAGCGCGTTTTGGCGCAACGCTTGATGCGGTGGCTTGGCTGTTGGCCGCGTTGGGCGTGATCACGATTGGTTGGTGGCTTCGTAGACAAGGGTCCATCATTTGGGGAGCGGCGGGTCTCACTTTTGTTGGCTTGGCCGATGGGGCCCTGAAGGCTCTCAACTGGGTCGAAGCCATCCGACCGTTGGCCCCGGGCGAGGTCGGTTTTCGCACCTCCGTGTCATATTTTCCCTTCATGATGCCGGTCCTTGTGCTCGTCGGCTTGTTATTGCTCGGCGCGGGTCTGCAAATTCTTCGGGAGAAATTCAGGTGATCGTCGTACCCGCCACCTCCCTTCTCCGCTCCGCACAACCCGCCTGCATTGGCTATGGCGGGACGAACGAGATCATGAAGCTGCTGATTGCCAGGACGCTGTAGGGAATGACTGACGCTCGCGACAACTCCACCCGTTCCCTCCTCATCGCCGCGATCGCTGGCGGTGCGGGTGCCTATGCGGCCGGCGTTTCCGCGTCGATGATTTGGTTGAGTGTGGAGTTGGCGTCGGGTTTTTCCCCCTTTCATCCGCTCAGCGGGGGATTGGTGATCGGGCTTGTCGCGGCGACTTGTTTTGCCATTTGGCTTGGCTGGTTCCTGCGCGACGGGCGGTTCGCTCTCTGGGCGGCGGCTGGCTATGTCGCCATGCAGTTCGGCCCCTGGCTCCTGTCGTCGCTGGTTTATGCCGTGCTGGGCGGTGCCGATCCGCTCGCCCATGCCAGTTTGGGCGATGGATTGCCGTGGCCGCTGATCGGGTTCACCGTGGTGGTTTGTGCGGGCTTTCCGCTGGGTGCCTGGCTTCGCACAAAAGGAAAGCCCGCCTGATGTACACGCCCACACATTTCCGGATGGAAGACGAGAGCGAGATGCGGGCGGTGATGCGTTCGTATGATTTCGGTCTGCTGCTCATTCCGGGCGAGCCGGATCTGGCCGCGACGCATATCCCCTTCAAGCTGGCCGATGAGCGCCTGGTCCTGATCGGCCATGTCGCCATGGCCAACCCGGCCTCCGAGGCGATCAAGGCGGGAAAGGAGGCGATGGTCGTTTTCACCGGTCCGCACGCCTATGTCTCGCCGACCTGGTATTCGCGGCCGCACGAGAATGTGCCGACCTGGAATTATGTCGCCGTGCACGCCTTTGGTACGTTGGTGCCGCTCGAGGGTGTCGAGGCCGAGCGGGCGCTGTCCTCGCAGATCGCCGATTTTGAGAGCGAGTGGCGGATCACCCAATTGGAAGAAAAGCGCCGCGCCATGCTGGAACGCGCCATCCAGCCTTTCGAGCTCGAGATTGACCGCCTGGAGGGCAAGGCCAAGCTCTCCCAGAACAAGCCATTGGAGGAGCGTCTGCGCATCGCCCACGCCCTCAATGAACGCGGCGAACACGCCGTCGCCTACCACATGATCGAGGACGAGGCGGAAGAGGATGATTAGTCCCGTGCCCAGCCCTCATCGGCTCCCGAGCGCGATGCGCCCGAGGGCCACTTCCCCCGCTAGCGGGGGCAGAAAACTTACGTCGATAAAGGGAACCACCCCGCCAAGGGAAAGGAAGTGACCATGACAGAAGCTTATATCTTCGACGCCACGCGCACGCCGCGCGGCAAGAAAAAGAACGGGGCGCTCAACGAGATCACCGCGCTGCAGCTGGCTACCCAGCAGCTCGCCGCGATCCGTGACCGCAATAATCTCGACACCGCGCTCGTCGATGACGTGATCATGGGGGTCGTCTCGCCGGTCGGTGAGCAGGGCGCCAATATTTCGCGGTCGGCGGTGATCAATGCCGGCTATGCCGAAACCACGGGCGGCTATCAGCTCAATCGTTTCTGTGCCTCGGGCCTGGAAGCGGTCAATGTCGCGGCGGCCAAGGTGATGTCCGGCGAGGCCGATTTTGCCATTGGCGGCGGTGTCGAAGCCATGTCGCGCGTGCCGATGGGTTCGGATGGTGGCGCCATGGGCGTCGACCCGGAGATTTCCTTCGACAATTACATCGTGCCGCAGGGCGTTTCTGCCGACCTGATCGCCACCAAATACGGCTTCAGCCGAGATGATGTCGACGCCTATGCCGTCGAGAGCCAGAAGCGCGCGGCGCGGGCCTGGGAAGAGGGCCGCTTTGCCAAGTCGGTCGTTGCCGTGAAGGACCAGCTGGGCACCACGATCCTTGATCATGACGAGCACATGCGTCCGGGTACTGACATGCAGGGCCTCGGTTCGCTGAAATCGGCCTTCAAGGACATGTCCGATTTCGTCGGTTTTGAAGCGGTCGCGACCCAGCGGTATCCGGAAGTGGAATACCTCAACTGGGTCCATACCGGCGGCAATTCCTCGGGTATCGTTGATGGCTCGGCCATGGTCCTGGTCGGGTCGAAAGAGGCGGGCGAGCGTGCCGGCCTGAAGCCGCGGGCGCGGATCCGTTCGATGGCCTCGATCGGTTCGGAACCGACCATCATGCTGACCGGCCCGGTCCCGGTCACCGCCAAGGCTCTGAAAAAGGCCGGCATGGAAGCGGGCGATATCGACCTGTGGGAGCTCAACGAGGCTTTCGCCGCGGTCGTGCTGCGCCTGATGCAGGCCTACAACATCGATCACGACATCATGAATGTGAATGGTGGCGCCATCGCCATGGGTCACCCGCTGGGCGCGACCGGCGCGATGATCCTGGGCACCGTCCTCGACGAGCTGGAGCGCACGGGCAAGCAAACCGCCCTGACCACGCTCTGCGTCGGCGGCGGCATGGGCACCGCGACCATCATCGAACGCGTTTAACGGGTCGAGCAGGAGAAAAGACGATGAAAAACTTCACACTCGAAATCGATACCGACGGCATTGCCCTGGTCACCTTTGACAGCCCGGGCAAGTCGATGAATGTCATCTCGGCCGATGTCATGGATGACTTCGACGCGCTGACCGACAAGATCATCAATGACGACGCCATCAAGGGCGTGGTCATCACCTCGGGCAAGGACGCGTTCTGTGCCGGGGCCGACCTGTCGGAACTGGGCAGCTCCTCCTCCGAGCTGGCCAAGCTGCCGGAAGAGGAAATGAAGACGAAGCTGTTCGAGCAATGCTTCCGTCTCAACAAGACTTTCCGGGCGCTGGAAACCTGCGGCAAGCCGATCGCCGCGGCAGTCAACGGTCTCGCCCTGGGTGGCGGCTTCGAGATTGCCTTGGCCTGTCATTACCGGGTCATGCCGTCGGATAATCCCAAGGCCAAGCTCGGCCTGCCGGAAGCCATGGTCGGCGTGCTGCCCGGCGGTGGCGGCACCCAGCGCCTGCCGCGCCTGGTTGGTCTGATGAACGCCGCACCGATCCTCTTGCAGGGCAAGCAGCTCGACGCTGCAACCGCACAGCAGCAGGGCATCGTGGATGCCCTGGCTCCGCTCGACGAGCTGGTGGCCAAAGCCAAGGGCCTGGTCAAGGAAGATCCGAAGGGTGCCAAACAGCCCTGGGATGGTGACAAGTTCCGCTTCCCGGGCGGTGGTCCCTACCATCCCGCCGGTGGCCAGATGTTCGGCGCCGCCTCGCCCATGCTGCGCAAGACCAGCTATGGCAATTACCCGGCCCAGCGCTACATCCTGTCCTGCGTCTATGAAGGCAGCCAGGTCAATATGGATCAGGCGATCCGCATTGAGAGCCGGTATTTCACCAAGCTTTTGCTGCGCCCGGAAAGCCGCAACATGATCCGCTCGATCTTCCTGTCCAAGCAGGATCTGGACAAGGGCGGACGTCGTCCGGCCGGTCAGGACAAGGGCGAGATCAACAAGATCGCCATCATCGGCGCCGGCTTCATGGGGGCGGGCATTGCCACGGTGTCGGCCCAGGCCGGGATCGAGATTGTCCTCATCGACGCCACGCAAGAAGGCGCCGACAAGGGCAAGAAACATTGTACCGATCATTTCGCCAAGGGCGTCGCCCGCGGCAAGTTGAGCGAAGAGAAGGCGGCCAAGCTGGGCGGTCTGATCACCCCGACCACCGACTATACCCTGATCAAGGATGTCGATCTGGTCGTCGAGGCCGTGTTCGAGAATTCCGAACTCAAGGCCAAGATCACCAAGATGGCGGAAGAGCAGATCGGCACCACGGCGGTGTTCGGCTCGAACACCTCCTCCATCCCGATCACCGATCTGGCCAAGGCGTCGGATCGTCCGGACAACTTCATCGGCATCCACTTCTTCTCGCCGGTCGAGAAGATGAACCTGGTCGAGATCATCATGGGCGAGAAGACGGGCGATTTTGCCCTCTCGCGCACGATCGATTTCGTCACCAAGATCAAGAAGACGCCGATCGTCGTCTCCGACACGCGCGGCTTCTACGCCAATCGTTGCGTCATGCGCTATATCGGCGAGGGCATGAACCTGCTGGCTGAGGGCGTGAAGCCGGCCCTGATCGAAAATGCCGCCAAGATGGCTGGCATGCCGGTCGGCCCCTTGTCCCTGCAGGACGAGGTGGCGCTGGATCTCGGTGTGAAGTTGATCAAGCAGACCAAGGCCGATCTGGGTGACGCGCACAAGCCGTCCAAGACCGAGCCGATCCTGTTCAAGATGGTCGAGGAATATGAGCGCTTCGGTCGCAAGAATGCCAAGGGCTTCTATGACTATCCGGCCGAAAAGGGTCAGCCCAAGCGTCTCTGGCCGGAGCTGGAGCAGTTTGCTCCGGGCGGCAAGTACGCCGACGAGCAGCCGACAGCCGACGAGATCAAGGACCGCATCCTCTACGCCCAGGCGCTGGAAGCGGCGCGTTGCATGGGTGAGGACATCGTCCAGGACCCGCGCGAGGCCGATGTCGGCTCGATCCTCGGTTGGGGTTTCGCGCCCTATACCGGCGGCACGCTGTCCTACATCGACACCATTGGCGCCAAGGCCTTCGTGGCCCGCGCCAAGGAGCTGGAAGCCGCCTATGGCGACCAGTTCGCGGTGCCGGCCCTCCTCATCGAAATGGCCGAGAAGGGTGAAACCTTCTACGGACGCTTCGGCGCTCCGGCGGCAGTGGCGGCGGAGTAGTCCGCCCTAAGCCTCACTGAGAGTGCAAAGAACCGGCGCGGCATTGTTCGCGCCGGTTTTTTCTTTGCGCTGCGGAGTAAAGGGTGTGTGCCTGTCCTTTGCGTCATCCTGACGAAAGTCAGGACCCAGTCTCGCAGGCGCGGTTTCACCAGACTTGCCAACAACCAGAGTCGCAATCTGGGTCCCGGCGTTCGCCGGGATGACGGTATTTAAGTCCAGGAATGGATGAGGACGCACGTCATGCCTGTGCGCTGCAGAAGCCGAGCGGATTCAATGAGCGCCCCTCCACGTCCGCGCCTCCGGCGCAAACCCCACCATAAACCGCTTGCCGAGACCCCGCCGTATCCGCTTCTTCAGGTCAAGGGCCGCAAGGCGGCCGCTTCGCGGTTTCACCCTTGAGCTGAAGAAGCGGATACGGCCTGCTGGCTGACAAGCGATCTATGGTCGTTGGGTGCGGGATCTGACCACAGCTGAGCTGGCGGCTGTTCGAGTGAGTCCGAGGTGTCCATTGGTCGGCTTCTCGATCATCCGGGCTCAGGTGAGCGGTCTTGGAGCCTCTTACCTGCGCCTGGGGGTTGGGCTTAGGCCGGATCGTATCCTGCGTTCGGCCATTTCCATGCCGTCCTCCAGGGGACACAAGTCGAAGCGATCATCCGCTTGAAAGCACGATTGCGTGCCGTATCGTTGGCTGCGACCTTCCCCTATAGCGACGCGATCATAGAGGTATGCATAGTACATGCTCGGGCGACTGCCAGATTCGGCGTATGGCCGGAACGCTTCCAGCGCCAAACGTTGGAGATCGAGGTCGTGGTCCGCGTGCTGCGACGTGTACCATATGCCATACAAGGTGGTCGGGTCGTCCGGCAGATTCGATAGGATGTCACTGCTACGAACGTACTCCGCATTAGCTTTGACCGCTTCACACCACAAAATTGAGCTAATTCGGTCGTGTGTTGCTCCGAACCTGTCTGAGTGAGGTCGCGTTGTATTCATCGCAACGTCTACCTCAACCAATCTTTGCCATGTCCCAGGGTCGCTTGCGTCCGCTCCGTCCAGAAACTCAATGTGTCGTCTGAAAAGCTCCAACTCGTCCGCATGGCCATCAAGCAAATCGAGCAAAAGAGAATTGTGTTCAATATCAGGTGCGTTGAGTGCTTCGGACCCATTAAAAAGCTGATGCAGAGCTATAGTTACGCGAGCCCAAAGTGGCGTTTCGCAGCCACCAATAGCGTGCTGCGCGGTACGTTCAGGTATGCGCGGACCAATCGGCGACACCTCTCGCGCTTGGTCCCGCAATTCACGGGCTTGCTCCAGTACGTTTCGGTTGTCGGGCTCAACCACTCTTTCATTCAGGCATATTGCAAGGTCGGAAAGTTGCCCAGTCCCGAATTCGAGCGCACATCCGCTGGGGTCAATGGATGATCGCCCATAGAGTGAAGGTGGGATGCAGCCGGCAGCAAACATCGCTGCTGATAGCGCAATTGTTGTTTTTAAGACCGAATTATTGGAAACATAACAATGCATTAGGCTTCGCTTGCGGCGTCAGATTGAAATCTGAGAGAAGCATTCCGTTCAGATCGATGCAATCCCACCAAATCTAGGATTGGAAGTAACCGGGAAAAAGCAACCCAGATACGATTCCTACCCCTCTCCCCCCGCGCCCCGGCGCATACTCCGCTATAAACCGCTTGCCGAGAGACCGCCGTATCCGCTTTTTCAGGTCAAGGGCCGCAACGCGGTCGCTATGCGGTTTCACCCTTGAGCTGAAGAAGCGGATACGGCCTGCTGGCTGACAAGCGATTTATGGACAGCCCCGCGCGCCGCACCTGGGTCAGAGCTGAACTTTTGGCGGCTCAAGACTGCTCGCGCCGGTTTTTTCCTGGCCGCACCTGGGCTAATCAGGGCGTGAAAACAGGCTGTTGAAAGTTTTCACCAGCTTTTCCACGGAAAGTGGAAAGTTTTCCACCAACTCCGGCGACTTGTCCACGAAATCGCATTTTCCGTGCGTTGCGGAGCCGGGTTCGGCCTGCTCTACTTCACTCATCGACAGCGACCGAAGTGGCCCGCAAGGACCAGGGATCGCCGGAGAGGTGGCTCGGAGGAACAGGTTCGCAAGAACAGGTTCCACAAGGGCAGGCCGGAAGGAAAAGGACCCGCAAGGGGCCCGGAATTCAGGTCAGGTTTCAAGGCAAGGGTCCGCAAGGACTGGCGCTGAAGGGCTCACCGAACCGGAGGGACTGAACCGACCGCAAGGGAGGGGACCAGGACGCCAAGATGCCAGCGCTGCCTCACCGTGGTGCTGCCCCGGACGAAAGAAAGGGGACGCGGAAGGAACAGGTGTCAAAGCCTCAACCCGACGCAACACGGCCGCCCGCCTCCTCACCTCTTGCCAGGTAAGGGACGGGCGGTTGGTGCGTTTGGGGCGTATCGCGCGATCGCCCGCACCGCGACGGATCCCCCCTCCTTCATCCCTCGTCCAGTTACCCGCTGCGCTATCCGCCGTCCGGCCGTGGAGCCTGGGGCTGGAACTGCGCCGCCTGGGCTGACCTGGCGTTTTCGGCACAGGTTTCTCGCGACAAATTCCCCTCACAGGCGAATATCGTATTCGTTCACCAACGCAACCAAGTGTTTAGGTCGTTGAATTGGCGTTCAAAACACGTCTGGCGCGAAAATTGAACAAGACGTTAATCAAATATGAGATGCGTTAACCAAATCCATCGCCAAGATGCGCGGCGACGGGCTGGTCATGCCCGGCAGGCAAGGCAAGACAGACATGAACACCTTCGGACCCGATCGCTGGAGACTGACTGACTGGGCGGGCTATACCCGTGCTATCGCACTTGTGTGCTGGTCTGTCGCGGTGCTGATGACCGGCGTGATGGGGTGGTCGGCCTGGCGGGCCTTCGACAATGCCGCCGAGGGCGTCGACCGTGTCGTCGCCCGTCACGAGGCCGGTGTCGTCGCCAAGAGCCGCGACATCTTCATCGCCCGCCGCTAAGCCCCGGGACGCGTCGCGGATTGCCGGGCGCCGGATAATCTGGCACCGGGCACCCGGTACATGTTCGAGCACAGCGCACCCAGCCTCGCCGACATGGACTCTCATCTTGCTTGACGTACTGGCGGAAAGGCCCTGCGTCGATTGTGAGGCCGCTGGCCGCAGCGCCCTATCGCCACACGCAATCGGCTCGCCTAGACTTACGCCATGTTGGCCACCGAAATTCCGGGCAGGACACGTTTTGAAGCCGGCGAGTGCCTGCCGATGCACCGGCATGCCGATGCCTATGCCGCCGTGATCATCGAGGGCAGCTATGACGAGTTCGGCTTCGACGGGCGCTATGTCTGTCAGGCGGGCGATGTCGTGCTGCATCCGCGTGTGCATGCACATGGCAATGCCTTCCCGCAAGGCCGCGCCAGGGTCGTCAATATTCCGCTGCCCGGCATGCTGGCCGACGCGCACGGCCTGAAAGTGTTCAATGCTCCGGATGTCCGGTCATTGCTCGCATTGGCGGCGCACAATCCGGTCAAAGCCGGCCATGCGTTGATCGAGGAGGGGGCCGGTCGTCCGCCGCTGGCGCCGCCGAGTTGGCTGACGGGTTTTACCTTGCGACTGTTGGCTGGTGCTTCGGTCGCTGCCAGTGCTAGGCAGGCCGGTTGCTCACCGGAACATGCCAGTCGCACGTGCCGGTCATGGTTCGGGCTTTCCCCCCTGGCGTTGCGTCGCGAGGCGCGGATGCGTGCCGCGATCGCCGCCCTGCGCGACGGCGCGAAGATATCGGAAGCGGCGCAGATCGGCGAATTTTCGGATCAGCCACATCTGACCCGTGTCTTGCGTCACCAGACAGGACTGACACCGGCTGGTTTCCGCGGTCATTGAGATCAGATTCGTTCAAGACAATGGCCACACCATTGCGGTCCTATCCGGGGACGCTTGGGGGCGTATGAACGAAAGAGATCATTCAGATGCGTTTACTCGTACTTGCGTTCGCCGGCGCGCTGGCTTGTGGTTCGACAGTTCCGGCCGTCGCGCAAACCGAAGCTCCAGACCACACCCAGGCCATGACAACGCAATGGCGTGTTCGGCCGGCACCCGGGCTGGATGCGCTCATGTTGCTCGGGGCGGCATCCGGCGATGCGTTGCAATCGGGCTATTATTCCGAGGAAATCGTTTTCATTCGCGGGCAGCTTGATCCTGCGGCGGTGGCGGCGATGGATCGTATCGGGCAGCGGATCCGGTCGCACGACTTGTTGGTCGGCCCGTTGCTGGCGCTGCTGTTTTCGGCCGGGCCGGTCGACAGCCTTCAGGACATCATCACCTCGGCCGGCGACCCGGACCGCTACTTGCGGCCGGGCTTTGAGGCCTCACCGAGTTGGGACGCCGAACGTTATGCGGGGTTGCGGGGCTTGATGCCGGACATACTCACGGTCCTGGAGGGATTTCGCACCAGTGGTTTCGAGACTTGGTATGCGGAACGCTTCATGCCCGACATCGCACTCGCGATTGACCGCAACCTCGCCGCCGTGTCGGCTCATGACATTATTCCGGAACAGGCGCGTCTTCTCGGTCAGGATCTCGAACCGACCGTCGAGATCTTGATCCTGAGTTTCTCGCAGCCCTATGGCATCCGCATTATCGGTCAGCGCTTCATCGCCTATCATGGCTGGCCGGGCGACACTCAGGTCCGGGTTGCGGCCCATGAAATCTTCCACCCGCCATTCGATCGCGGCGACGCGGATCTGCGCGCGCGGCTTGCGCCGTTGGAATCCGATCCGTGGATGATCTCGATCGTCGAGAACCATGAACCGGCGTTTGGATACAATTCCTTCATGGGGGTGGTGAACGAGGACTCGACACAGGCGCTGGACCAGATCGTTTCCGAGCGTATCGGCGTCGGGCGGGATCCGTCGCAGCGCTGGCAACACGCCGATGACGGGATGCACATGCTCGCGGCGGCGCTCTATCATGCGATGAAAGAGGACGGATTCGACGAACGCGGCGGCCGATATCGCGATTGGCTCATCTCCGCCTTTGATCGGGGCCTGCTGACGCCGGCCGAGGTGCGCCGGCGGGCGACCGCCATCGTCGGGGCGGACGCGGTTGCGCGGTGGTATGTCGTCGCCGACATGCCGGAGGCGGCAACAGACTGAAGCCCTGCCATGCACTGACGCAGGCTGGCGCCGGGCGAAAAGCAGGTTAGCTTTCGTGGCTCAAAGCGGTGCGGAGCGAGCAATGAGCTATACCCTGATCGGGACCCCGGTCTCCCTTTATACCGGCAAGGTGCGGGGCTATCTGCGCTGGAAGAATGTCGCCTTCACCGAGCGGCTTTCAACGCGCGAGGTTTTCAAGGCCGACATTCTTCCGCGCGTCGGCTGGTCGGTCATTCCGGTCGTCATCCATGAAGACGGGTCCGAAGACGGCGTGACGCTTCAGGACACGACCGATATCATCGACCATGTCGAAGCGTGCGAACCCGGCCCGTCGGTCTATCCCGACACGCCGCGCCAGAGGCTTGCCGCCCTTATCCTGGAATTGTTCGGCGATGAGTGGCTGGTCATCCCGGCGATGCATTATCGCTGGGCCTATAATCGCGACTTCGCGCAGCAGGAATTTGGCGCCACCAGCCATCCCCACCTGCCGCCGGAAGAACAATTCGTCGCCGCCGAGAAGGCTGTCGGCTTCTTTTCCGGCTCGATCACCGGGCTCGGCATCAATCCTGACAGTGTGGCGGCGATCGAAGCGGCCTATGAGGATTTTCTGGCCGTGTTCGAGGCTCATCTGGGCGAGCATGACAATCTGTTCGGCTCGCGGCCCTCTATCGGCGACTACGGTCTGCTCGGTCCCCTATACGCGCATTTGCTGCGCGACCCGAAGTCGGGCGAACTGATGCGACGGCTGGCGCCGCGGGTCGCGCGCTGGGCGGAGCACTGCCATGCGCCGCAGCATTCGCTGACCGGTGACTTCCTGCCGGACGACGAAATCCCGGCGGGCGTCGAGAAATTGCTGCAGCTTTTTGCTGCGCAGCATTGGCCGGTGCTGCGCGATACCGCCGACGCCCTCGCGGGCTGGGCTGCGGACAAGGCGCCGGGCACAGAATTGCCCCGTATACTGGGCTTCCACAAGGCGGTCATCGGCCATGGTGACAGCGCGGTCACCACCGACCGGGCGATCATTCCCTTCCCGCTCTGGATGCTGCAACGGGTCACCGATTATCGCGACGGCCTGGGTGGTGAAGCGCGGCGGGCCGTTGGTGAATTGCTGCGCAGCATTGGTGTGGCAGATCTTGATGAATTCACGCTGCCGGTGCGCTTGCAACGCCGCAATTTCAAGCTCGCGCTCGCGGATTGATCACAAAGATGTTGGACGCGTCTGGCGTCGTGCCGGGCTAACCTTCCGATCGGGACGGGAGGACATGATGCGAATTCTTGTGACGATATGTATGGCTGTTGGTTTGATGCTTCCGGCGGTCGGTGCACCGCTGGCGGCCCAGTGGCCGGAGGCGGTGCGGACGGCGTTGGAGGCCGGCGATGCCGACGCACTGGCCGCGGCATTGGAAGCCGGCGCTGATCCTGACGCGCGGGCCGAGGGTGGTCTGCAAGCCACTGCGCTCATGTATGCAACATCCAATCCCGACCCTGCGATGGCCCGCGTTCTTATCGAGGCGGGCGCTGACATCCATGTCCGGGACACGATGGGTGATCCGGCGGTAAACTGGGCCGCCTATTATGGCCACGCCGCAATTGTGCAGATGTTGTTCGAGGCCGGCGCCGATGGTGAGGCCAGCGGCCATGGCTCCGTTGCCGAAATCGCCCTGCGCCGGGGACATCAGGCGACCCTTGCGGTGGCATTGGACGCCACGGGTCAGGCGCCGGCCCGCTTGGCGGTCGACGCCGTCCTGGAACGGGCCGTGATAGCCGGCGACACTGCAACGGTCGCGGCCATCGCGGAATGGCATGACGTCGCCTCAGCACGCGATTGGGCCGGTCGGCCCCTGACCCATGCCGCGGCCGGGGCCGGACAGGCCGAGACGCTGGGCCTGCTTCTCGCAAATGGGGCCGATCCGGATGCGGTCGACGCGATCGGCTATACGGCCCTGTTCGAAGCAGCGCGGACCGACCAGGTCGCGATTGTCGAGCAATTGATCGAGGTCGGCGCCGACCTCAACCGGGCAGGGGCGGAAAACGGCATGGCGTTGACGGCGGTCCACCTGGCCGCAATCGCAGGGCACACGGCCATGCTGTCCCGGCTGGCCGAGGCCGGGGCCGATCTGGATGTCCAGGGCGTGTCCGGTGCCACGCCGCTGTACTGGGCCGCGTTTGAAGGCCAGCGTGAGGCCGTGCTTGCCCTGCTGGATGCCGGTGCCGATCCCGATGTCAGATCCGAGACAGCACCGGGTTTCGCCGAGATCGCCGAAATGCTGGATTGGCCGGATGTCGCGGCGCGACTGGCGGAGCGCGCCGCCGAGTGATCAGGCCGCAAAGCGCCAGATATCCATGGCCAGGGCGCTACGGCTCCAGGACTTGTGCAGACACGTGCCGGCCTGTCCGCCGCCAGCCGCCATGGCGACAAGCAGCGGCCGGAAATGCTCCGGTGTCGGGTGATTGAAGCGCGCGGCCGGTGCGCTGCGCCAGCCGGCAATGGTGTCGGTGTCACCGGATGCCAGTCGCGGTCGGATCCAGTCGGCGAAGGCCAACGCGTCGGGATGGGCAGGCGCGTCCTCGGCGGCTGGCAGGGCGGCGCCGAGCGCGTGCGTCAGGGCGCCGGACCCGATGATCTGGACGCGGTCACGGCTCAGTGGGGCGAGTGCCTTGCCGAGGGCGATGGCCGCGTCGTCGCTGGCGGGAAGGCTGACCTGGAAGACCGGGATGCGGGCGTCTGGATGCATCAGCGCCAGCGGGATCCAGGCGCCATGGTCGCGGCCACGTTGCGGCTCGGCGCCGGCGGCCAGCCCGGCCGCTTTCAGGCGCTCGATCACGGCCGCTGCCAGGTCGGGCGCACCCGGTGCGTCATAGACGGCGCGCGCGAGTTCCGGACCGAACCCGCTGAAATCATGGATGGTCGACGGGGCCGGCGCGGTCTGAACCCGCACCGGGTCCGCTTCCCAATGCGCCGACACGACCAGAACAGCCCGGGTTCCGGGTGTCAGGGTCAGGGATGCGAGGGCGTGATGAGCGGGTGTGTCGCGTACCAGAACATCCGGTGCGCCGTGGGAGATGAAAAGCGGATCGATCAACATGTCGGCCTCCTGGCTTTTCCATATGAATGCGGCGGCAAATGGGATAAATGCCCGGTAACGACACTTTCTGTTTCTTGTGGGGAATAAATGGACCGGATTGATGCGCTGCGCCTGTTCTGCTCGGTGGCTGAGCTGGGGAGTTTCACCAAGGCGGCTGACCGCGAAGGCATGACGCCGGGCGCTGCCTCGAAGCAGATCACCGCGCTCGAGGAAAGATTGCAGGCGCGCCTGTTCGAGCGCACGACCCGCTCCGTCCGCCTCACCGATGCCGGTGACGCCCTGCTCGACCGGGTGCGGCCCTGGCTGGACGAGTATGACGGGCTGGAGCAGGGCGTTGCCGATGCACGCTCGGCGCCGGCCGGCGTGTTGCGCGTCTCGGCGCCGGTTGATTTCGGCGCCCGCCGGCTGATGCCGATCATCACGCAATTCATGACCGACTGGCCCGGTGTCGAAATTCGCCTGTCGCTGGCCGATCGCATGGTCGATCTGGTCAATGAGGGATTTGATGTCGGGGTGCGGATCGGCAATCTGCCCGACAGCGCCCTGATCGCCAAACAGCTCGCGCCGGCCTGCATGTCAGTGGTCGCCTCGCCGGCCTATCTCGCCCGTGCCGGAACCCCGCAACACCCGTCGGAACTGGCCGGGCACGAAATGGTCATCGACCGCAACAAGCCGGCGCCGCAAATGCTCAAATTCCTGCAGGGCGAGGACGAGGTCGATGTCCGCATCCATGGCCGCCTGTCACTCAATGGCGCTGTGGCGGCGGTGACGGCGGCAGAGGCGGGGGTCGGCATTGCCTGTTCGCCGCGCTGGGCGGCCGAGCGGGCGATCGCCGAGGGCCGCGTCGTTGAAATCCTGACCGACTGGGAGTCGGAAAACCGCTTTCTGTGGGCCGTTTTCCCGTCCAACCGCTATCTGGCCCACCGGGTCCGCCTGTTTGTGGACTTTCTGGCCTTGCAGTTCACCGATCGGATCTGACAGCGAACAGATTTCGCCACTCAGCTTGCGTTCATGTGTTAGGCTATTTAAAGGCGGCTGGACGAGCAGGGGGCATCTGGGCGGATGAATATGCGCGCACTCATTTTGATCATGGCAGGCTTGAGCCTGTCCGCGTGTGCCACGACGGTCACGGACAGTCGCAATGGCGGCAGCATGGCCAATTCGGCGTTCAACTACGCGCCCTCATCGCGGGCGCCGGTCAGTGGTGCCGGCTATGAGCTGATCGGGCATTCCGACTGGACCGGGCGGTTGGCCTATTATGACGACGAGGGCGATGCCCGGGCGCATCTGGTGATGCGTTATGATGACGGCCGCGAGGTCGATGCCCGGCTCGATATCGTGATGCCCTATCTCGATGGCGGGCTGCGCCAGTTCCGTGGCGAGGACCAGGACGGGCGTTATGTCGCGGTCGAATTGCAGGCCGGCCCGTGCCCGTCCGCCGACGGCGACACGCTGATCTATTTTGCCGACATGTCGATCGGCAGCCAGACCGCCAGTGGCTGTGGCCGCGAGGTTGGCGGCGAGGTCGATCGCTGGTCGAACTATCTGATCGATTATCTGCCGATGATTGATCTCTGCCTGTCCGATTTCCGCGACCGCGCCCGTCATGTCTCGATCGCCTATACGATGGCGGGTGGCGAAACCGGTGTGCGGATCGTCGATCTCGACATGCGGACCTGGGAATGCGCGACCCGCGAAGGCGGGACCGAGATCAACACGATCCGCCCGCTCGACGCCGCCGATGCCATGTTCGGTGAAGGCGATCCGATCTTCGTGCGGGGTGCCATGCCGGACTTCGGTGAGGGGTGTTATGTCTACGAAGCGGTGCGTGAAGCCGACCGGACACTGATCGGTGCCTTTGGCTTCGACGCCTGCAATAGCGGCCCGATTGCCGCGCTCGGACCGGACGTCGGCTGACTTAACCGCGTCTTTACGCAACGCAGAGCAAGGCCTTGGGCATGCGCGCGAAAATCGTCCTGACCCTGATTGCCAGCCTCGCCCTGACAGCCCCGTCGGCGGCAGAGATCACCGATTTGCGGGCCCGCCTTGATGGCGATGCCGGCCAGATCTGGATTGCCCTCGACGAGCAACCGGCCGGTCTGACCAGCGAGGTCAGCCAAGTCGGCCTGACGCTCACCCTGGACGGTGTCAGCCTGCGCGCCCGCGCGATCAGCCCGGCCTCGGATACGCTGGTGGCAGCGGTGACCATTGATCCGACCGAACAGGGCGCGATCGTCCGGCTGCATGCCAGCCGCAGCTGGACCGGCGCCCGTGCCGAACTTCGCCAGGGCGGCGTGCTGGTCAGCATGATGGTTGGTCCGGCGCCCGAGGTCCATGTTGCCGCCGGTGCCCTCCCGTCTGACGGTGGCATGTCGCCTGCCAATGTCCCGCCGTCGGACCGTGCGCCGATGCCGACATCCGCCACCGGCAGCGAAAATGCGATCCAGGCCACGCCGGAGCCGGCGCAATCCGTCGCTCCCGCTACATCAGCGCCAGCCGCGCCGACGCCGCTCTTCGCCAGCAATGACGGTGCTGCCCAAGCGGCGCGTAGCGGCACGTCCGTGGTGCCGCCGGGCGTTTGCACCGAGGCGGCACAAGCGGTCGCCGAAAGTCCCTGGGATGATGATCTCCTGCACGCCCAGGCGGCCTGCCTGAATGATGGCGGCTATCACGCCGCCGCCGCATCGATCTACGAACAGATGCTGGCTTTCGAGCCCGAGAATTTCCGCGCCACGGTGGCGCTGGCGGAAATCCGGGTCGAGCAGGGCGATGAACAGGCGGCGCGTGCGCTCTATGACCAGGCGGCCCGGCATGCGATATCCGACGCCGAAGCGGCCCGTGCGCGGTCCCGGTTGCGGGCCTTGCGGGAGCAATAGGCAAGACAGGCCGCCTGTCCGGCCGGAGGATGCAAGGCGCGATGGATATTGATGAACCCAAGGGCCGGGTCCTGATCATTGCCGGCTCAGACAGTGGCGGCGGTGCCGGTATCCAGGCCGATATCAAGGCGGTGACTGCGATGGGCGGCCATGCTGCCACCGCGATCACCGCAATCACCGTCCAGAACACGCTCGGCGTCAGCGCCATCCATTCTGTGCCGCTGGACATCGTGAAGGCGCAGATCGACGCGGTGCTGTCCGATATCGGGGCCGATATCATCAAGACCGGCATGCTCGGCACGCGCGAGATCGTCGATCTTGTCGCCGACAGTCTGGAGGCCTGCGACCCGCCGGTCCCGCTGGTGCTCGATCCGGTCATGGTCGCGACCTCGGGCGACAGCCTGGTCTCCGACGACGCTGCAATGGCGATCCGCGACCGGCTGCTGCCACTGGCCTGGCTGGTCACGCCCAATATCCCGGAGGCGGAAAAGCTGACCGGCCTGGTGGTCGAAGACATCGCCGGCCAGCTTGAGGCGGCCAACAAGCTCGTCGCGATGGGGGCCCGCGCGGCGCTGGTCAAGGGCGGTCATCTCAAGGGCGGGGTGGTGACCGATGTTTTGGTCTCGACACGCGGTATGGAGCTGATGGAACGGCCGCGCCTGCCCGGCCGCAACACCCATGGCACCGGCTGCACGCTGGCCTCGGCGATTGCCGGCCTGCTGGCGGACGGGGCGGCCCTGCCGGACGCCGTTCGCCGGGCCGGCGACTATCTGCACGAAGCGATTGCCCGCGCACCGGGCTTCGGGGCTGGCAATGGTCCCGTCTATCATGCCTGGGTGATGCGGCCCTGATCCCGGTCAGGGCGGTGAAGTCGAGGACGTCCCGCTGCGGGCCAGCCAGACGCCGGCCAGAATGACGGCGAGCGCGACCACCGCTGGCCAGCCGATCATCTCGCCGATCACCAGACCGGTCAGCAGGGCGGCGATCGGTGTCAGATAGTTTGCAATCGCCAGAAAATTCGGCCCGGCGGTCCGTGCGACCTGCATCAGCACGACCGAGGCGAGGGCGGTGGGGCCGATGGCCAGCCAGGCCGCGGCAGCCCACGCCGTCGGGGCCACGGCCTCGACCCGCATCAGATCCCAGATGCCGATTGGCAGGGCGAACAGGGTCGCCATGATCAACATGCCGGCAGCCGATACGGAGGGGCGGGTTTCGGGCAGGAGCCGGGCCTGGATCGCGTTGACGGCATAACAGACCGCGGCTCCGATCACGGCCAGCTGGGCCAGCGTGTCGGCGCCGCCGAGACCGGCCAGCGCCGAGGGCCCGAGCAGCAGGATGACGCCGCTGAAACCGACCAGAAGGCCCAGAACGGCGCGCAGGGTCATGCGTTCACCGGGCACGAAGACATGCGCCAGGCCGACCGTCGCCAAGGGCATGGTCGCGACCAGGATTCCGGCCAGTGCACTGTCGATATATTGCTGCGCCCAGCTGACCAGGAAAAAGGGCAGGGCGTTGCCGAACAGGCCGAGCCCGGCCATCCACAGCCAGCGTCGGTCGGTGAGCGGCGGCAGCCGGTGACCGCGGGCGTGGGCCCAAGCGGTCAGGATTGTGGCGGCGAGGCCAAGGCGCACAAAGATCATCGCGCCGGGTGGCAGGGTTTCCACGCCATGTTTGATGAAGGCGAAGGCCGATCCCCATAGAACGGTAAGCAGGATCAGGGCGGCCCAGTCGCGCGGGCCGACGGTGTGAGGCAAATGTGCGGGCGTCAAAGCAGGTCTTCCAGAGCAGTCACAAAACGCTGGAAGTCTGCCTCATCATTGTAGATATGGGGTGTGATGCGCATCCGGTCGCCGCGCTGGGAAACATAAACTCCTTCGGACGCCAACCGGGCAACCAGATCGCCGGGCGCGCCATCGGGCAGCGACAGGCTGAGATAGTGGGCTGCGCGATCCGGTGTCGTTTCGCGCAGACCGAGCGGTGCAAGCCGGTCGGCGAGCGCGCGATTATTGTGGGCCAGCGTTGCGGCGAGGGCGTCTGCGCCCCAGCCCAGCATCGCGTCGAGACTGGCAATGGCGGCGGGAACAAGCTGGAAGTTCGAGCGCTCGCCCATGTCGAAACGGCGGGCGCCGGCGGCGTGCGCGTCGGCATAATCGACCAGGCGGGCAAAATCTTCGGCCTTGTCGCGAACGATCCAGTTCTGTTCCAGCGGTTCACCGTCATGATGGTGCGGTGCGACGTAGAGAAATCCCATCGCATAGGGGCCGAGCAGCCATTTGTACGAGGCAGCGACAGCAAAATCCGGTTGGATCGCGGCCAGGTCGAAGGGCATCATGCCGAGTGATTGGGTCAGGTCGAGCACCAGGGCTGCCCCCTGGCGCCGGGCTGCATCGCTGATCGCGGCCAGGTCGAGGGCGCCGCCATCGGCCCAATGGACCTGCGGGCAGGCGACAATCGACGTCGCGGTCGAGATGGCGCTCAACACGGCCTCGGTCCAGCTCTGATTGTCCGACCGGCTGACCGTGCGCAGGCGGGCGCCATGCTCGGCCGCCAACTCGCGCCAGACATAGACATTGGACGGGAATTGTTCCGCCAGGACCAGGATTTCGCTCTTGGCGTCCGGGGCCAGACTACGGGCTGCCGTTGCCAGCCCGTAGGAGGCCGCCGGCACCAGGGCGACCGTGTCGGCGCTTGCGCCAAACAGGCGGGCTGCCCGTTCACGCAGGGCTTCCGGGGCGTCGAAGAAATCGGTCTGGACCTGATAGCGCCAGGGCTGGCCCTTGCGGGCATAGCTGTCCTGGCCGGCTGCGACGGCGTCGTGCGGCATTGGCCCCATATAGGCGGCGTTCAGGTAGCAAGTCTCGCGCGGCAGGTCGAACTGGTCGCGTTGCGGTGGAATCAGGGACGGGGAAATCATGGCGAAAGCTCTTGCCCCGCGCCGGCGAGGGCGTCAACGTGCGCTGCAACATAACCTGCCCTGCAGCCCGTACATTCCCGGAGACAGACTTGGCCGATATCCCGACGCAATCCGCGACCCGCACGAATAATCCCAAACCTGTCCTTCGTCCCGGTGATCCGCGCTTTTCCTGCGGGCCGGTGAAAAAATATCCCGGCTGGTCATGGGACGCGATCGCCGATGCGCCGCTATCGCGCACCCACCGGGCCGGGGCCCCGGTCGCGCGGATCAAGGAAGCCATCGAGCGTACCCACGCCCTGCTCGAACTGCCCGAAGGTTACAAGGTCGCCATGCTGCCCGGCTCGGACACCGGCGCCATGGAAGCGGCGATGTGGTCGCTGCTCGGTCAGCGCGGCACCGATGTCTTCTCCTGGGATGTGTTCGGTAATCGCTGGACGCTCGATGCCCGCGACGAGCTGAAGCTGCAGGATTTGCGTGTTTTCCAGACGCCGGCGGGCACGCTGCCGGATATCAGCCAGTATGATGGCAAGCGCGACGCCATTTTCACCCTCAACGGCACCGCGGCCGGTGTCTGGATTCCGGATTTTGACTGGATCGACGCTGATCGCGAGGGGCTGACCCTGTGTGACGCCACGTCTGCTGCGTTCGCCGTGGAGATCGACTGGTCGAAGATCGATGTGCTGACCTTCTCCTGGCAGAAATGCATGGGCGGTGAGGCCCAGCACGGCATGCTGGTGATGAGTCCGCGCGCCATCCAGCGGCTCGACAGCTGGCGCCCCGACTGGCCGATCCCGGGCCTGTTACAGCTGCACGCCAAGGGCAAGGCCAATATGGCGGTCTATGAGGGCTCAACCCTCAACACCCCGTCCCTGATGGCGGTCGAGGACTATCTGGCGGCGCTGAAATGGGCCTCGCGCATTGGTGGCCTGCCGGAACTCATCCGTCGCCGCGAGGAGAATTTCGCCGCTCTGGACGCCTGGGTGCAGGAGGCCGACTGGATCGATTATCTGTGTGATAATCCGGCCCATCGCTCGCCGGTCTCGGTGACGCTGAAATATACCGACCCGGCGGTGATCGCCGCCGGCGAGGATGCGCAATGGGATCTGACCAAGAAAATCTCCTCCCTGCTCGAGCGGGAAAATGCGGCGCTGGACATCAGCATGCACCGCGCTTCGGTGCCGGGTATCCGCATCTGGTGCGGGCCGACGGTGGAGCGTGATGATTTGGCCGCACTCGGCCCCTGGCTTGATTGGGCCTATCGCGAAGCGCTGGACGCAGGCTGAGACACGCTTTATCCCGTTGGCAACAGCCAACAGACCGGTCGCATCGGCGGCCCGAGGGGACATCATGAAACTCATCCTGACGACGACCGCCGCTTTCGCCCTGCTGACCGGAGCCGGCCTTGCCGATGATCGCGGCATGGAATTCCGCCTTGGCGTGACCGCGCACGATCTCGCCGATCACGTTGAAGATGGCCCGAACGTCACCCTCGACCTGCTGTTTGCCTCGCCGGATTTCCTCGATGTCATCTGGTCGCCGCGCCCGTATCTCTATGGTTCGTTCAACACCAATGGTCTGACCAATTTTGGCGGTACGGGCCTGGCCTGGGATTTCGAGGTCACCGAAAATCTGAACTTCGAATTCCGCACCGGCCTGACCTATAATGACGGCGTCGAGGACATCGACCCCAACTCGCCGCCCGGCGACCCGACCCGCATCCGCCTGGCGACCACGCGCTCGCTGATGGGCAATGAAGTCCTCTTCCACAACGCCATCGGTCTCGATTACGACCTCAATGAGCGCTGGTCGATCGGCGCCTATTACGAGCACATCTCGCACGGCCAGATCCTCGCCTCGGGCCGTAACCAGGCGCTCGACAATGCCGGCATCCGTTTCGGATATCGCTTCGGGAATTAGGGGTGCGGGCTTTAGCTCCGATACTTTTCCTCCCCATCTTGATGGGGAGGTGTCTCGACGCGTAGCGGCGGGACGGAGGGGGCGCCGCAGGCGGAGGGCTCCTCTGGCCCCATCGACCCCAGCTACGCCAAGGCTACGCAGGGCCCACTTCCCCATTTCATGGGGAAGAAAAGTGGCTCACCAGGTCCTCGCCCATGATGGGCGCAACATCGCCTACTCCCCGCGAGCGGCTGCCGCTTCCGCGGCGCGCGGATCGTCGGCTTTGGGGACATAGATGCCGATAAACACCGTCTGCCAGTTTCCTTCGCCATCACCCTGGTCAAACTGCTGGGTGACGGTGCCGTCATCATTCGGTGTCCAGCTGCCGCGCAGCGGGGCGCGGGTGTCGGTCTGGACGGTGTAGGCCTCGCCGGTCAGGACCATGGCACCGACCTCGTCGAGCCCGCCGGTATAGTCGATATACCAGCCATTGCTCATCCAGACCTGACGCCATTCGCCGATCAGCGGATCATGGATATTGATACTGTTGCCGGCATTGCCGCTGGCGCCGACCCAGTGCTCGGTGACCAGGCAGCCGCCATTGATTCGTTCGATCTGGTTGTGGCCGAGATAGGGGCCGGGCGCGTCATCGGTGTCAGGCGCGTAGACATTCCAATCCCCGACCCAGAAATCGAAGGCGTTCCAGGGCGCGCCCACACAGGCATCCGGCGGCGGGGTTGCGGCAGACTGCAGCAGCAGGAGGCCTGACCCGGCGAGGGTAAGCGCGAGCGACATCTGATACTCCCCGTTCTCGACACGCTTGCCATAATGCCGCCGCTGCCCGCCGGGGCAAGTCACGCATTCGCGACCGGGGCGACCGGTAACCTGTGACACACGGACAAGGCGTCATGATCGGCGAGACAAGCTGACGGAGTCTCGCATGGCAGGACATATCCGCGTGGTCGCCCGGGATGACCTGGCCCGGCTTGCCGAGTTGATCGACATTTGCGGCTTCCCGGACCGCGACCCTGCCGGCTGGGACTGGGTATTGTTCGGCAATCCGGCGCAGGGCGATGCGCCACCGGGCTGGGTCTATGAGGAGGCCGGGACGATTCTCGGCTTTGTCGGCAATCTGGTCAGCGACTTCATCGGTCCCGACAAAACCTATCGCGGAGCAATGGGGCATACGCTGGTGACTGATGTTGGCACCCGGACCGCGCGTGCCGGCATCCGCTTGGTGCGACACCAGCTGACCCAGTCGGGACAGGATTTTTGCTATACGCTCAACAATAACACGCTGTCGGCCGTGATCCTGCCGCGATTGGGCTATCAAGCCTGGCTCGGCGCCGATGCCCGGGAATGGCTGGAATGGGTGACCGCCCCGGTCCGGATCGCGGCCTCGACCGTGCGGACCCGCCTGAAGGTTGCGGGCCTGCCGGCGCCGGACTGGTCCGGGCGGATGGCGCTGGAACGGCCGGGCGACCCGGTTGCGGCGCGGCTGCAGCGGGAGATGGCGGCCAACTGGCCCGAAGACATGCCCGGTCTCGACACCGTCGGGCCGGACGCGCTGGCGCGTTTTCGCGATCGCCGGACGGCGGCCGGCGGGATTGTGCGGGACGGCAGTGCGGCCGATCTTGGTTGGCGCCGGTCCGACCCGCTGCGGGCCAGCGGACAGGTGTGGCGGGTTGCGCGGCGTGATGGCGATGTTCTCGCGCTGATCGGTGCCGTTGTCGCCAAGATGGAGGTCGACGGCCCGGAGGCCCTCGATATTGTCGAGCTGGCGGTCCTGCCCGGCGCCGACGGTGTGCGGGCCGGGCGCGATCTGATTGCGCGCGTGCTGCAAACGGCGCGGCGGGCCGGCTTGGCGCGTGTGCGTCTGCGTTTTGCCGCCTCATTGGACAGTGCCGTACTGGCGGGGCTGCCGCGACCCTTGCGCCGTCGCCAGCGCCATGACTCCTGCCATATTGCCTTTCACAATCCCGATCCGGCCTTGCGACAACTTTGGCGACCGGCGGCTGGTGATGCGGACTTTTTCTTCGCCCAGCGGGTGCCGCCGGCGCTGCGCTAGAGAAGGCCTTGGCGCAGATTGGCGAGCCGGCACAGCGACGCGCCGACACTGCGGGCGCGGTCGATCGGTGAGCGCTCCGTGGCGCAGATCTGGTCAAAGCGACGACGCGAACGCGCCACCATTGAGCGCACCATGGCGGGCCCGCTGTATTCGAGATGTCGGATGATCTGCGCCAAGGGGCGGCTGCGCGGGCGGTCCGTCAGGGCGTCGATCGTCGCTGAATGGCCGATCACGACATCATTGGCGTAAAAACGCTTATAGCCATGCTCGAGGCTTCCGGCGTCATACTGGCGGACACCGATGCCGGGCATCGCGGCGAACATGTGCTGCATCAGGACATGCCCGGGTGAGTATTGACCGAACTCCGGATCGAAGGCGGTCAGCCAGCCATGTACGCGATCGGCGGATCGCAGGTTGAACTCTGCCGCCGCGAGACGTCCATCCAGGTGCAGGGTTGAAAAGAGCGCGCCGAAGCGGCCGTCCGGACTGCCGGCATGCAGTTGCTTCAGCAGGCGATGAACCCAGGTCCGGCTCAGCACATCGTGTCGGCCGGTGGCGCGAAGCTGCCGCCGTTTCAGCGCGATCAGCGCTGCAAGGTCGGCTGGCGATGTCGAGTGAAGGGTGAAACGCACCGAATGCGCATCATGCAGGCGACGCTCGAGTCGGCGCATTTTCTTGAACTGTCGTGGATGCCGGGAGGCCTGCTGCCGGAGGAAGGCCGCGCCATCCGTCCCGAGATCCGACAGGGCGTTGCGAGTGGTGTTCAGATGGGCATGATCCAGCGTCACCGGGGTCACCAGATTATTGCCGCTATAGCCCGCCAGGCCGAGTTCGCGCAGCATGTGCGAGGGTTCGATCGACACGTCGGGGGCCAGGATCGGACCGTCCCAATCCGTGAAGGGGGCAGCCGGCGCCCTGCACCAGCCATTGGCGCGGCGTTGTACCGGCCAGGCTGCCCGCATCTCGCCACCGTGTTCGGCAAAGCCGATGGCCAGGCCGGGCTGAACCGCAGCCACGGCTCGCAGATAGTCGGGGTCGAAGAAGGGGCTGGCATAGGCGGGATTGTCCAACCGCATGGCCTGGATGCCCTGCCAGTCGCGTGGTCGAAGTTCGCTGGCCGGTCGCAGTCGGTATGCGTGTATCATGGGCGACTCCAACTCGTGGTGTTCCATTCCGCAACGATCTGCATCGTCATGCCGGAGGGCTGCAGTATCGGGGCCAATCAGTTGGGCGGCCCGGCGCACGTGGAAAGCGGTAACGCCTCACTTGTGAGGATGGCGGTTCTGTTTTAAGGCTCGCCCGACGCGGCCCGCTCTGGCTTTGATCCGTCGGCGGACGTCTTCCGCAGGCAGTTGCGGACAGATCGACCGGCCGCGGTCACGACATGACAGAAGCGGAGATCTTCATGGCCAATGTTACCGTGGTGGGTGCCCAGTGGGGCGATGAGGGCAAGGGCAAGCTGGTCGACTGGCTGTCGCACCGCGCCGATGTGGTGGCCCGTTTCCAGGGCGGTCACAATGCCGGTCACACCCTCGTTGTTGGCGAGAATGTCTACAAGCTCTCTTTGCTGCCGTCCGGTGTCGTGCGCGGCAAGCTGTCGGTGATCGGCAATGGCGTGGTTGTCGATCCCTGGGCCTTTGTCGCCGAGGTTGATCGCATCGCCGAGCAGGGCGTGGTGATCACGCCGGACGTGGTCAAGATTTCCGAGACCGCGACCCTGATCCTGCCGATCCACCGCGAACTCGATGCCCTGCGTGAAAACCGCGATGATGGCGAGCCGATCGGCACGACGCGCCGCGGCATCGGTCCGGCCTATGAGGACAAGGTCGGTCGCCGCGCCGTCCGCGTCATCGACCTCGCTGATCCGGCGGCGCTGAAGGCGCGGGTCAAGGATATCCTGCATCACCACAACGCCTTGCGCCGTGGCCTGGGCCATGAGGAATACAGTGCCGACCAGCTGGTCGCCGAGCTGACCGAGATCGCGCCGAAAATCCTGCCCTATGCGGCGCCGGTCTGGCGGGTGCTGAAAGACGCCATCAAGTCGGACCAGAAAGTCCTGTTCGAAGGGGCGCAGGGCGCCCTGCTCGACGTTGACCATGGCACCTATCCCTTCGTCACCTCCTCCAACACCGTCTCCGGACAGGCCTCGGCCGGGACCGGCGTCGGTCCGCGCGATGTCGGTTATGTGCTGGGCATTGCCAAGGCCTATATGACCCGCGTTGGCGAGGGGCCGTTCCCGACCGAATTGTTCGATGCCGATGGCCAATCACTGGGCGAGCGTGGCCATGAATTCGGTGTGGTCACCGGACGCAAGCGTCGCTGTGGCTGGTTCGATGCGGTCATCACCCGCCAGACCCTGCAGGTCGGCGGCGTGCACGGTGTCGCCCTGACCAAGCTGGATGTGCTCGACGGTTTCAAGACGATCAAGGTCTGCGTCGCCTATGAGCTCAATGGCGAACGCCTCGACCATCTGCCCGCCGGCAAGGAAGCCCAGGCCGGTGTGACGCCGGTCTATGAAGAACTGCAGGGCTGGGAAGGTTCCACCGCAGGGGCCCGCTCCTGGGCCGATCTGCCGGCCGAGGCGGTCAAATATGTCCGCCGCCTGGAAGAGCTGATCGAATGCCCGATCGCCCTGGTCTCGACCTCGCCGGAACGCGAGGACGTGATCCTGATGCAGGACCCCTTTCGGAGCTAGGCAGCGGCGGTTTCGGCAGCGGTGGCAGGCGCCGCCCGTCGGCTCAACCGGGCGCGCAGCGCCAGTGCCGGTTTTTCGACCGCGACCCGCAGCATCCAGCCGGCCAGCACGGCCAGCGGCAGCATGATCAGGGCGAGCATTGTGGTGCTCAGGCCGGGTAGCAGGGCGAAGGCCATCATGCCGATCGGCCAGTGCAGGATGTAAATGCCGTAGGACACATCCTCGACATTGCGGACCCGCTCTCCGGTCTGACCGGGAATGCGGGCATAGCCGAGCAGGAGATAACTGGCGGCGAGCGCGATATCGAGCATCATCCAGCCGATCGGCAGGTGCTGGGTCAGGATTGCAGCCAGGATGGCGAGGCCGGCAAAGGCCGGGGTCAGGCGCAGATATTTGCGGCCGGCATGGAAAGCCGCGCCGATCATGAAGGCCGGGGCAAAGCGGGCCAGCGTGCCGATCGTCTCCTCGCCGATGCCGCGATAGCCGAAACTCTCGACCAGCATGCCGAAAACGAGGGTGAGGGCAGTCCAGACAAGGACCTGGGCATTTTTGCGATAGAGGCCGAACACCATCAGTACGCCGACACCGAGATAGGCCATCAGCTCATAGCGGATGGTCCAGAGCGGGCCATTCATGTTTTCGCCCATGGGCGAGGCTTCGAAGACGCCGGGCAGGCCGGCCATCGGATCGACCTGGCTGATCAGCTTGATCGGGAAGAGCCAAGTCTGTGACTGGCTCCAGTATTCTCCGGCCGGCAGGCTGGTGAAGAGCGGACCGACAATCAGCCAGAGCAGCAGCACCGTGGCGATCAGGCCCGGGAAAATGCGGAAGAAGCGGGCGCCGGCATACCGTCCGATATCGCGTGATTTCATGGCGCTGGCGGTGATCATGTAACCGGACAGGATGAAAAACCCGTCGAGCGCACACTGCACGATGAAGTCGACCGAGGTGGCCCAGGCACCTTCAAAGGGCAGGCCGAGCGGGATCATCAGGGCGTGGCCGTACAGGACAATCAGCGCGAACAGGATCCGCATTGCCGTGAAGTTGTTGGCCTTTTCGTCGAGACGGCCGTGACCGTCGCGAAACAGGAAATGTCGCATGCCCGTATCCTTGTTCTGGGGCAGATCCATGCAAAATCCGATCCGCTCATGGCGATCCGGGGTATTAGGGTTAATATATTGAAATTATTGAAATACTGGGCGTTGATATTGGGGCGAAGTTAAAAGGCCGGGCGCCACATTCCTGCCAGATTTCAATCTGGGAGGGAAAAATGGTCCGAAATCGGACAATTCTTGTGTGGACGGTGGCGCTGGGCTGGGGCCTGGGCGCGGCGCTGATCGGGATGAGTGACGCAGCGGCGCAATCGGCCCGGTCTGCGGACTGTCAGCGCTATGGTCAGCATCGCGACAGCTATCTGCAGGGCGTCAGCGCCGGCATGGACGAACAGCTCGAGGCGATGGCGAGGCAACGCCAGGTGCCGGTGCAGGCTGCGGCCTTTTACTGGGGCGGTGCGCTGATGCAGGCCGGCGATACGCGCACCCTGGCCCAGCTGACCCTGGCGACGGCGCGCTGGCCGGGGCAGGGCGCCCGGGCGGAGCGGGCCATGGCGCGAATTTCAGATGAGCATCAGGGCGATCTGGCGGCTTTGCTGGCCGGGCTGATGCTGTCGGACGGCCGCGGCACGGATGATCCTTACCGGGCCCGTGCCTATCTCACCGATGCCAGTCGGCGCGGCAATGCCGACGCGACAGCCTTCCTCGGCCTCTACGAGGCGTGCCATTCGCGGCGGGTGGCCCTGAACTAGCGCGAAAGCCGACCTTACAGCGACGTCATCATCCAATCACATCGCCGCGTGCATCCATGCACTAACCCTCGGTAGCCTGGGTGACGGGAATGATGATGAAACGGCAGAAAATCTTGGCAACAGCGCCCGGTCTCGACATCCGGCTTACCTGGTACCAGCCGGGCCAGTCGATGGCCGATCATGTCCATGCGGACCATCAGGTGTCATGGCTGATCAGCGGTGACATGCGCGAGACCAGCGCCGGGCGCGAGCACGACCTGCTCCGCGTCAGCCGCGGCGTCAAACCCGCCGGTTGCCGCCATGCCAATCTCTACGGGCCCGACGGAGCCCTGGTCCTGGCGCTCAACCTTCAGCCCGGATCGCCTTTCTGTGCCGACTTGCCGGGGCTCGACGACTGGGTGTGGGCGGCGTCCGGCGAGGACATGCCGGGAGAGATCATCCGGATTGCGCTGGCCCTGTCCGACGGCAAAATCTCTGCGGGGCTGGCCTTGCCCGACCTTGCAGCTCGCATCACGGCGCCGCCCCGGATCACGCCATGCCGGTCGGCCCGGCCGCCGGCCCCCTGGTTGGCTCGAGTGCGGGAGCAATTGCGCGACGCGGTAGACGATCCGGATCTGGCGCAGCTGGCCGAGAATGCCGGCGTGCACCGGGTCCACCTGTCGCGCAGCTTTGCCCGGCATTACGGCATGGCGCCCAGCCTCTACCGCCTCCATTGCAAGCTGGGACGGGCGATGTCCGGCCTGATGCAAGGGGCCAGCCTGGTCGATGCGGCCCAGGCGGGCGGCTTTGCCGACCAACCGCATTTTACGCGGGCTGCCCGGCGCCAGACCGGGCTCACCCCGCACCGGATCCGGACTCTCATGGCCGCATGATCCGGTCACACAATACGCCCGGCGGTCGGTTACATGCGTTCAAGACCGCAGCGGTCCCGGTCCCTAACCTGCTCGCGAAACCCGGTCACCTTGCGTGGCCCTGACAGGAGAGATTGCATGTTGAAAGCCCTGTGCCTTGCCACGGTCGCCGCGTTGGCGACCACCGTCGGCGCCTCTGCGGAAACGCCGGAAGGGGCGGTCGCCAGTCTGGATGAATTCCTCGATCAATTCCCCGATCTGGGGCCCGGGTATGCCGTCGTGGTGGTGACGGCGGACGAGGTGCTGATGCGGCGGGTGCAGGGCGAGCGACGCGCTTCGACCGGGGCGCTGATGACGCCCGATACGCCGATCTATATCGCCTCGCAGACCAAGGCCTATATGGGCCTTCTGGCAGCTCGGCTCGACGCAGAAGGCATTTTGCCGCTGGACAGCCATCTGACCGATTACTGGCCGAACCTGCAATTGCCCGACGGGATGGATGCGGCGGACTGGACGCTGCGTGATCTCATCACCCACCAGGTGCCGATCGAGAACGGCTTCATCACCACGATCGAAGCCTATGTCGGCTATCTCGACCCGGCCGATTATCCGCGCCTGATCGCCGAACATTCCGAGGCCCGCGAAACCGGCTTCCAGTACAGCAATCTCGGCTACAACATCTACGGCGCCATCCTCGCGACCGCGACCGGTCGCTCGTGGCAGGACTGGCTCGACCTCTATGTGATCGACCCGCTGGGCATGGACCGCACTTCGGCCCGGACCTCCGATTTCAACATCGACGATTTGTCCTGGGGCCATTACTGGATGGGCGAGGAGGCGGGCTGGTACGACATTGCCCCCAAGACCGACGGCATGATGCAATCGGCCGGTGGCCTGGTGACCTCGGTTGATGACATGGCCAGCTGGCTGCAGCTTCAGTTGCGCGGTGAGGGGCCTGACGGTTCCGGCATCACGGCGGAGATGGTGGCCGCCGCCCAGACCGGCCAGGTCGCCACCCATCAGGAGGATCGCCGCAACGCGGCCGAACTGCCCTGTTCACAATACACGCTGGGCTGGAATATCTGCGATTTTGAAGGCCATGATTTCTACGTCCATGGCGGTGGTTATACCGGTATCCGCACGCAAATGGCCTTCGCGCCCGATCTTGGTGTTGGCATCGCGGCCTTCTCGAACTCCGACAACATGACCGGCTGGCTGACCAGCCGCACGATCAACATGTATTTCCAGTTCCTCACCGAGCACGAGACGGCGGCGCGCATGCGTCAGATCCGCATCGAACAGTATCCGCAACGCGTCGAGCGCTATCTCGACTACCGCACCGGCAATCTGGCCGAAGTCCGGGCGGAAGAGCGTTGGGGCGGGTGGACGTGGTCTCCGGATGCTGAAACGCTTGCGGCCTATACCGGCACCTGGTCGACGGGCGAGCCCTATCTCGATCTCGACATACGGATCGATGGTGATCAGCTGGTGATGCACTGGGGCGATCGTCGTGAAGAGCTTGAACCGGCCAGGCCGGACCGTTTCGCAGCCCTGTCGGATCCGTTTGACGAGTTTGACCAGTTTGACTTCGAACGCGATGAGACAGGTGCACTGGCACGACTTGTTTGGGGCGACGACACCTATGCCCGCATCGATCAATCCGGGCAGTAACTGAAGGGCCGCAGTGCCCGCCCGTCCGCGTCGGCGCCGGCTTCGGCAAAGACGCGGACTTCGCCCGGCCGTCCATTGCCGCGACGACCGGCCGGGTCGTAACGCCCGGTGACAAGGCGCAGATCGCCGCCTTGCCCGGCGGCCAGCTCGACCACCAGCTCTCCGGTCAATTGCGAGTCGAGGACGCCATCACGCTCGACCCCGACGGTGAAGGCCGTGCCGCCGCCAAACAGCCAAGGGTTGGACGAGGCCCGCAGGATGAAGCGGCCCGACACGTCGCTGATCCGGATACCCAGATTGCCGACATTGCGTGAGCGCGCATGCGGGGGTTCGCCGTTCGGCGCCAGATGCAGGTCGAACCGGTTGGCGTCGTCGTCAAGGCAGGCGGGTGAGCCATCGGCGGTGCGCTCGACATAGAGGCCGGGCCGCGGGCCGCTCGCAGTCTCCGGCGCGGCGGCGACCAGTGCCAGTGTGAACAAGGTCGGTGCAATCATGACGGTCTCCTCCATGACGCACTCAAGACAATCGCATTTGAACCGCAGCTGAACAGGGCCGCTGACGCGCTCCGCTTGCCAAATCACCGCGTCCCGTCCACCCTGCGCGCATGAGTTCCAAGGGGTGCCCGCGCATGTTGCGTCCGGGCTGAGACTTCACCCTTAGGACCGGATCCGGGTCATGCCGGCGTCGGGATGGAGCGGGGAATGGACGTCGAAAGCTTCAATACGTTTTGCGGATCACTGCCTCACACCACGCATGTGGTGCAATGGGGCGGCGCCGAAGTGTGGAAGGTGGGCGGCAAGATTTTCGCCGTCGGCGGCTGGAACAAGAATAGCGACAGCTTCGCCGCCAGTTTCAAATGCTCGGCCATGACGTTCGAGATGTACAAGGACGAGCCGGGCGTGCGCCCCGCCCCCTATCTCGCCTCGCGCGGCATGTTGTGGCTGCAATGCTATGACGACAGCACGCTCGACGACGCGGCGCTGGAAGCCTATCTCGCCGAAAGCCATCGGCTGGTGGCCTCCGGTCTGACCAAGAAACTGCAACGCGAACTGGGGTTTATAGAATGAAGACCAAACGCCTTCAAATGGCAGCCACCGGTCTCACGCTCGCCCTGGCCACGGCCATGCCCGCCTTCGCCCACCCGTCCGAAGACGATCCGGCGACCGCGCATTTCCTCGCCAATGAAGCGATCCTGGTCACCGCCGGCGAGACGCGCATCCTGTTCGACCCGCTGTTCAGCGTCTCCTATGGCTATCCGCTGGTAGCGCCCGATGTGCGCGCCGCGATCATGGCCGGCACGCCGCCCTTTGACGGGGTCGATGCGGTCTTTGTCAGCCATGTCCATGGCGATCATTTCGACGCGGAAGCCGTCAATGCCTATCTCGCCGCCCGTCCCGATGTGATCCTCGTCGGCCCCTGGCAGGCCCGGCTCGACATGCAGGCGGCGGACGGCTGGGACGCGGCCTTCGAGGCGCGCATCCACGCGCTGCCCTTCATCGCCAGCCCGCAGGGACTCGTCCTGGCTGCCGACGGTGTCGAAGACGCCATCCGCGTCGAGACCGTGCACATCCCCCATGCCGGCGGAGCGGGCCGGGCGGGCATCCAGAACATGGCCCACCGCGTCACGCTCAATGGCGAGGCGACCGTTATGCATATGGGCGATGCCACCACCGATAGCGCGATTTACGACACCCACAGCGACCATTTCGACGCCCGCCGCAGCCAATACGCCTTTCCGCCCTACTGGCTGATCGGCGAGTGGGGCGGCGACACCACGCGCGACCGCCTCAATGCCGACCATGTCACCGGCATCCATCTGGGCAATGCCCATCCCGTCTGGATCGCGCAGAGCGATGAGGATTTCTTCACGCAGGCCGGTGAGGAGCGCGGGGTGCATGGGCATGAGTGAGATCGAACTGGTCGAGGGCGAGGCCCTGCTCTGGCGCGGTGAGCCTGATTTTACCAAAGCCGAGAAGGCCCCGAAATCCTGGCACCATCGCCGGATGGTGCATGTCGCCTGGCTGGTCGGACTGGCGCTCGCCGCGATGGTCGTCTTCTATCTCGGTCATCTCGTCGCGCCGCCATGGCTGCGCAATACGCTCGGCGGCGGGCTGGTGCTGTTTTTCCTGTTCACCCTGCTGGGTTTTGTGCACGCCAAGCCGCGCCCGGCTGATCTTGCCACCGAGCCGCCGGTCTTCATTGTCACGGATCGCCGCGTGACCCGGATCGACGGGCCGGATGCCCGCTTCAGCCTCTACGCCCAAGGCCTGGCCGCCGCCCGTTTGGAGCCGAATGGCGAGGTTCATGACCTCTCGCTCTACGGCATGACGGAAGACGCCTTCATCCAATTCACCGCCATTGCCGACGGCCCGTCCGTTGAAAAACTGATCACGTCGACCCTGGTCGCACCGCTCAAGGGAGCTCCCTCATGAACAAGCCCACCCACCAGTCCGAGTTTGAAACGCCGAAAGTCACCACCGGGCCGCTGCCGGGGTCGCGCCGGGTTTATACCTCGCCCAAGGCGGCGCCGGCGCTGAAAGTGCCGCATCGCGAGATCGATCTTCACCCGACCGCCAATGAGCCGCCGGTGCGGGTCTATGACACCTCCGGCCCCTATTCGGACCCGGACGCGAAAATTGATGTCGAGACCGGCCTGCCGCGTCACCGCCTCGCCTGGTACAAGGATCGCCAGCTGACCGAATATGAGGGCCGGCCGCTCTCGCCGCTCGATAATGGCGGCGCCACCGGCAAATATCTCGCCCGCGAATTCCCGGCCACGCACGCCCCCCTGAAGGGCAATGACGGCCAGCCGGTCACCCAGTATGAATTCGCCCGCGCCGGCATCATCACGCCGGAAATGGTCTATGTCGCCGAGCGCGAGAATTTGGGTCGCAAGACGGCGGTCGAGGGCGCTGCCGAACGTCTTGCCGATGGCGAGAGTTTTGGCGCCGAGATTCCGGAACATGTCACGCCGGAATTTGTCCGCGACGAGATCGCCCGCGGCCGCGCCATCATCCCGGCCAATATCAACCATCCCGAACTCGAGCCGATGATCATCGGCCGCAATTTCCTGACCAAGATCAATGCCAATATCGGCAATAGCGCGGTGGCGTCCTCGGTCGAGGAAGAGGTCGACAAGATGGTCTGGTCAATCCGCTGGGGCGGCGACACGGTCATGGACCTCTCCACCGGCAAAAATATCCACAACACCCGCGAATGGATCCTGCGCAACTCCCCCGTCCCGATCGGCACCGTGCCGATCTACCAGGCGCTGGAGAAGGTGAATGGCATTGCCGAGGACCTCACCTGGGAGGTTTTCCGCGACACGCTGATCGAGCAGGCCGAGCAGGGCGTCGACTATTTCACCATCCATGCCGGCGTGCGCCTGGCCTATGTGCCGCTCACCGCCGACCGGGTCACCGGCATCGTCTCGCGCGGCGGCTCGATCATGGCGAAATGGTGCCTGGCCCATCACGAGGAGAGCTTCCTCTACACCCATTTCGAGGAGATCTGCGACATCATGCGGGCCTATGATGTGAGCTTCTCGCTGGGCGACGGCCTGCGCCCCGGCTCCATCGCCGATGCCAATGACCGCGCCCAATTTGCCGAGCTGGAAACCCTGGGCGAGCTCACCAAAATAGCTTGGGACAAAGGCTGCCAGGTCATGATCGAGGGGCCGGGCCATGTCGCCATGCACAAGATCAAGGCCAATATGGACAAGCAATTGAAGGAGTGCCACGAGGCGCCCTTCTATACGCTCGGCCCGCTCACCACCGATATCGCGCCCGGCTATGACCACATCACCAGCGGCATCGGCGCCGCCATGATCGGCTGGTTCGGCTGTGCCATGCTCTGCTATGTCACGCCCAAGGAACATCTGGGCCTGCCCGACCGCGATGACGTCAAGGTCGGCGTGATTACCTATAAAATCGCCGCCCATGCGGGTGACCTCGCGAAGGGCCACCCCGCCGCCAAGATCCGCGACGATGCCCTGTCACGCGCCAGGTTCGAATTCCGCTGGGAAGACCAGTTCAACCTCGCCCTCGACCCGGAAACCGCCAGGGATTTCCACGACAAGACCCTCCCCAAGGAAGCCCACAAGGTCGCCCATTTCTGCTCCATGTGCGGGCCGAAATTCTGCTCGATGGAGATTACACGGGAAATTCGGGACCGGTTTGGGAGCGCGCGGGCGCCGAATGCTGTGGAGGCCGAAGAGGGCATGCAGGCCAAGGCCGAGGAGTTCAAGGCGTTGGGTGGGGAGATTTATCTGAGTGAGGATGGGACGGTCCGCGAACCCATCGACTAGCACCAGGAGGGACATGTACCTTCGGTACGTGTCCCATCCAGACCCCGCGTCTCATGCCGTCCGGCTCCAGGGCATTTTCCCGGGACACGGACCAGAGGTCCATGGTCCTCAGCGCGGGAGCCGGCAGAATAGCTTTAGTGGCAGGTTGGGGAGGGCGAGCCTTTGGTTGACGATTCTGTAGTCGAACGGCCGTACGAAACGGCGAGAGAAATGTTCGAAGCCCTAGTATTCGAAGGTAAACCGGGGTCGGTTTTTCGTGGAGTTCCAGATGCAAACTATAAGCTGGTGCCCACAATTGCACGCCCAGATGTGGTTTCGCGACTCCGTCTGAAGGATCAGGCAAGTCTACCCAATTTTCACGATGCCGTTGACGTGTTCGCAAAGCAATTGGCGTGTTATCAGCAATTCCTGATGGCGCTCTTTTATCAGGCGGTGCACGGGGCGGGCGGTGAGCTGCCGATGCTCGACGATGCGCTGCACGATAAACTGTGTGGTGTTCCAGGAGTTGCTTCGATTCAAGGGTTTCCTAGGGTATCCACGTTCGCCGGGATGGAGACTGATCCTACCGAGTGGCCTCTATTGGCCAAAATGCAGCACCGAGGCATCGAAACTAGGCTTCTCGATTGGTCATGTAGTCCATTGAGTGCAATGTTTTTTGCAGCTTCTAAAGATTTTTCGAAGGCAGAAGTTCTGCCAACCCACCTCGCCATTTGGGAGTTTGATCCAAAATTCGCGAATTGGGCAAATCGACAGTCGACAGCTTGTTGGGAGCCTTTCGAAGCGATAGCGCAAGGTATTAAACGGCCCAGGTCGTTTGATGTGGGCATCTATCTAATTTCCCCGAACAATTCGGGGAATGCCAACATGCGTTCACAGCGAGGGGTTTTCACCGTGACGGCCTACTCGCCTTTTGGAAAAATTTATCAGGCTGTGCAAGGGAGTGGCATTCATTCTTGGGATGCTCAAAACGAACAAAGGTATGATTTCGAACGAGTTTACACGCGGATGGCTGAGTGCAATGAGGTTGCACCTAGTCCCGCTTATGGCGATAAGCCGACTTTTTCACCTCTAATTAAGCACCTATTGCCAATTTCTGAAATTGAACCATTGCGTTGGCTCCTTGAGAAAGTTGAGATAACCAGCGCAATGGTGTTTGCGGATGGCGGCACCTACCGGCCAGTGCTTGAGCGAGCAATCGATGAATGGTTTGCTAGCGATGTTTGGCTGGAGAGCGCGTTGGTAACATGAAACGCGCTCCGTATTCCCCATAAACCCCACACCTCGACCCCGCCGTATTGAAGTCCCGCGGTCAAGGGCGGCGGAGCCGCCGCTTTGCGGTTGTCACCCTTGACCGCGGGACTTCAATACGGCCCCTTGCTGGCAAGGGTTTTATGGCTCTGTCCGCGCCGGGGGCGCGTCGGCTGACAAGGTGGGGACTTGATGGCGACCAAGGAAGACATTCTCGAACAGGTCGTTGAGGAATACCTCATCCACCAGGGCTATTTCGTACAGCACAATGTGAAATTCCTGCCACGGCGGGATCATCCGGATTTCGTGTCCAATCAGGACAGCAATCACTCTGATATCGATGTGCTGGGCTTCCATCCGGCCAGGTGCGGCCCGGAGCAGGTCGTTGCGGTCAGTTGCAAGAGCTGGCAGCAGGGCTTCAGCCCGGCCAGTGAGATCGCGGCCATCGAGGGCGACAAGACCCTGCGCGGGCGAAAGGCGTGGAAGGCGTTTCGGGAGCTGACCGTGCCGAAATGGTCGGAGGCGTTCATCGCTGCGGTCGAGGAAAAGACGGGGCGCCGCGAGTTCACCTACGTCACCGCCATCGCCAAGCTGAGAGGCCCTGCCGAACCGTGGGAAACCCATCCCGGCTTTCGTGCCGCGCTCGGTGGCAACCCGATCCGCATCCTCACCTTCCAGCAAATGATCCGCGACCTCGCGCCGGACATGTCGACAACGCTCGCGGCGACGGAAGTCGGACGATTGCTGCAAATGTTTGCCGCCTCGGGTTTCAACCTCGATCAAACCCGCTGAAGCGCCGCCTTGCCGGCAAGACTTTCCTGCTGCCCTCCGCGCCAGGTGCACCGCCTCTCCCCGACCGGGGAGAGGATTCAGGTGAGGGGCGGCCGCGTTGCGGCCAGGGAAGGTCATGTCTGGCGCGGCTGTCGCCGCGTGCCCCTCATCCGCCCTTCGGGCACCTTCTCCCCGGTTGGGGAGAAGGTGGGCTGTGACGCTGGTCCCAACCATTATCCCACAGTGACCACTCGCTTCGCGGTTTCACCCTTGACCCCGCTCATCCCCTGAGGCCCCTTTGGCTGGCAAGGGGGTTATGGCTCGGTCTGCGCCGGGGCGCGTGAGGTCCTCGCCCTTGATGGGCGAGGTGGCTGGGCGCGTAGCGGCCAGACGGAGTGGGTGCGGGGCGGTCGGTGCCGGAACGCTGCGCGTTTCACCCCTTCCGGCCCTTCGGGCCACCTTCCCCATCGAGGGGAAGGACCTGTCGTGTGTTTTCCGTGCGCCACCATCCGCCCCTCGCTCCGCTCGGCCCCCGTCGACCCGTCGCTTTGCGCCGGCGGACGTAGGAGGCGGCGCGTCAGCGCCGGGGGGCTGCCTGTGCCCCGCTTGCCACACATCTCGCCTCAAACGCGAAACAGGCGCGTCTTCACCTTGCCCTTGCCGCCGGGCCGGGCTACCCAGCGCGTCCCGGATCAATCGGCACAAGAGAGCAGATCCATGCGAACTTTCATCTAGGCAAAACAGGTCGCCGGCGCGCGTCCTGACCCTGAGACCGCTTCGACCGCAACCCGGTCGCCGCCCTCGGGATTCCGCTGCGTCACCGCCTGACTGTCCAGATGATGATGACCATGAGGACGGACCCTGCAGCACCGCTGCCCCCGGGTCCGCTGCTGAGATGTCCGACTTTCAAAACCAAGACGAAACGCCCCGCGCCCGCAATCTCTCCAATATGGAAGTGCTGGCCTATCTGACGCGTCAATGGCGCCGACGCCCGGTCCTTCTGACCGGGATGATCCTGTTCATGGTGCTGGCGACCATTGCCGAATTGCTGATTCCGCTCGCTGCCGGACGGCTGATCGATGCCCTCGCGGCCGGCCCCGACAACGGCAGGCCCTGGCCGGCCTTTGCCACCTATCTCGGTGCGGCATTGCTGTATTATGCGCTGCGCCAGTCGGCCTCGCGCTGTGAAGTGCCGTTTTCCTCGGCCAACATGGCCGACCTGACCACCCATGCCTTTGCCCGGGTGCAACGCTTTTCGCTGGACTGGCACGCCAATACTTTCGCCGGCTCGGTGGTGCGCAAGATCACGCGTGGCATGTGGGCCTATGATAATATCACCGTGAACATCTTCATGGGGATTGCGCCCTCGATCGGGGTGATGCTGGGCATTGCCGGCATGATGGCGCTGCGCTGGCCGCTGGTTGGCGGCGTGGTGTTCGCGGTGATGGCCTGTTTCGTGACCTCGTCCCTGCTGCTCAGCCGCTATTACATCCGGCCGCAGAACATCCGCTCCAACGCGCTCGACAGCGAGATCGGCGGGGCGCTGGCCGATGCCATTGGCGGCGTCGCGACGGTGAAGAGCTTTGGCGCCGAGGCGCGCGAGGATGCCCGCTTCCACGATCTCACCTGGCGTTGGCGGGCCGAGACCAAGAAGACCTGGCTGCGCTTCGTCAATTCCTGGCTGGTCAATATCGTCACCGACCTGACCATGCAGGCCGCCCTGGTGGGCCTTTTGGTCTGGCAATGGTCGCGCGGTGTGGCCTCGGCCGGTGATGTGGTGGCGGCGCTGACCGCCTACATGATCGTGTCCGGCTATATGCGCCGCTTCGGTGAACAGGTGCAGCAGGTCCAGCGCGGCATGGACGAGATCCAGGACCTGGCGATCTTTGACCTGCAGGAGAGCGATGTCGGCGACCGGGCCGATGCAACCGAGTTCAAGCGCCGTCGCGGGGCCATCCGGTTCGAGGAAGTCGGCTTCACCTATGCCGGCCAGACGCGGCCGCTCTATACCGACTTCTCGCTGGAGATCGATCCGGGCGAGACGGTGGCGCTGGTCGGGCCGACCGGCTCGGGCAAGTCGACCTTCGTCAAGCTGGTGCAGCGTCTTTATGACGTGACTGAGGGTGCGGTGCGGATTGACGGTCAGGACGTGCGCGGCGTGACCCAGGACAGCCTGCGCCGCAATGTGGCGCTGGTGCCGCAGGACCCGGCCCTGTTTCACCGCTCGATCGCGGCCAATATCGCCTATGGCGCCCCGGATGCGACGCCGGAGGATATCGTGGCGGCCGCCAAGGCGGCCCATGCCGATGCCTTCATCCAGCGCCTGCCGATGGGTTATGACACGCTGGTCGGCGAGCGCGGGGTGAAACTGTCGGGCGGCGAGCGTCAGCGGGTCGCCATCGCGCGGGCCATCCTCACCGATGCGCCCATTCTCATCCTCGACGAGGCCACCTCCAGCCTCGACAATGAGACCGAGCGCGATGTGCAGGCGGCGATGGAAGCGGTGATGGATGGCCGCACCACCATTCTCATCGCCCACCGCCTGTCGACCATCCGCAATGCCGACCGCATCCTGGTCTTTGAACAGGGCCGGATCGTCGAACAGGGCACGCATGACGAGCTGGCGGCCAATGATGACGGCCTCTATGCCCGGCTGGCAGCGCTGGCGGCGGGCTAGGGTCACAATCGCGCGAAGAACAGGCGGACGCAGCGTGTCCGCCTGTTCGATGGCGCCTGATCATGCTTGACTGGCGACCACACAAATCGAGGACATCCGACATGCGTCTCGCCGTAATCCTTGGCTGCCTGCTGCTGATCATCACACCCGCCGGACTGGCGGATGACGACCACCCCCGTCCCTTCGACGAGAATTTCGCGGCGATGGACGTCGTTGATGCGGCGCTTGCCGAAGCGTTGGCCGAGGACAAGCGGCTCCTGCTCGTGATGGGCGCCAATTGGTGCCATGACAGCCGCGGCCTGGCGCATCATTTCGAGGATGCCGAGCTCGCCGCCACGCTGGAGGCGCACTATGTCACCCGTTTCATCGATGTCGGCTGGCGCGACCAGAACCACGACATCATGCGCCGTTTCGGGGTCGCCGCGATCTATGCCACGCCGACCGTGCTGGTGATTGATCCGGGTGACGAGACCCTGCTCAACCGGGCCGAACGCAATTTCTGGGGGTCGGCCTATTCGACGCCGATCGAGGAGGCGCGCGCCTGGTTTGTGCGCTGGGCCGATGCCCGTCCGGCGACCGGCGGGCTGGTCGAGAATTCACTGATCTACCAGGCGATGATGATCGAGATCGATATTTTCGAGGAGGAGGAGGGCACGCGCCTGTCCGCCGCCTATCGCGATATCGGTCGCTGGCGGCAGCTGGACGAGGCGGACCGTCCCGACAATTTCCGCACCCTTGACCGCGAGGTCGAGAACTGGCGCCGCAATCTGCCGCGTGACATCGCGCAATTGCGTCAGGAGGCCCGCGCCATGGTGATCGGTGCCCTCAATGCGCGCGCCGGCGGTGATCCTTTCACCGCTGACACCGTGGCTGCGCTGGATGCCGATGATCCCGATCTCGCCCTGCGTTTCCGCCCGCATGCCAGCGACACCTGGTAAGGATCACGGCCGGTCATGACGCGCAGCTTTCCCTATTACGAGCTCCACAGTTTCGCTGTGCCGGGCCGGCCCCACAGCGGCAATCCGGCCGGTGTGGTGCTGATGGATGATTTCCTGTCCGACAGCGAGTTATTGGGCATCGCCAATTCCAACAATCTCTCCGAAACCGCCTTCCTGGTCCCGCGCGGGACAGATTGCTGGCATCTGCGCTGGTTCACGCCGGCCATCGAGGTCGATCTGTGCGGCCATGCGACCTTCGCGGCCGGCGCCGTGGTGCTGGAACAGGGGATGGTGTCGGGTCGGAGCGCCAGTTTTGACACCCGTTCGGGCCGGCTGGCCGTGAGCCGCGACAATAAGGGTGACGGCTTTGCCATGGACCTGCCGGCAATCGGCTTTGAAACGACCGGCCGCGCTGCCGCGTTGGAGGCGGCGCTCGGTCTGGATACGTCACCGGAAGCGGTGTTCAACGTCACCCGCATCCACGGTGCGCGCTACCAGATGTGGGTGATGGCGGATGAGGCGGCGGTACGCCTGGCCGAGCCGGACCATGGCAAGTTGCGTTCGCTGGACACCAATATCATCCTGACCGCGCCAGGCGAGCAGTGCGATTTCGTGTCCCGCTTCTTCGCCCCGGCCTCCGGCGTTGACGAGGACCCGGTGACCGGGTCGGCACATTGCACGCTGGCGCCTTATTGGGGCGAGCGGCTCGACAAGCTGCGCCTGTCGGCGCGTCAGATCGGTCCGCGTCCGGGGGCGCTGGACGTCGCGCCCAAAGGCGAGCGCGTGACCTTGTATGGCCACGCGCCGCGCTATCTTGAAGGCCGGATCACGGTCTGAGCGACCGCGACGGCGGCGGCTGGGTCAGTGACGCAGAGCGCGGCCGCGCCGGGGGTCACGTCGGTCGCGCGGATGGTCGAAACGGTCCGGCCCGAAACGGCGTCCGCGGTATTCGCGCGGATAATGGATGGCGACATCGATCCAGCGCGTCTCGCCGCGATAACCGCGCACATAATAGGCGCCATTGCGGGCGACATAGACCACGCCCGGGCTGGCCGGCTGGGCGGCAATGCCGATATAGCGACGGTCGCGCTCATACCGGTCCGGCTGGTAGGACCAGGCCCGGGGCGGACATTCGATGACGCTGCGGTCGCGAATGTCCTCGCGGCGGTCGAAACGGCTGTCGGTGCGGCGGGCATCGATCCGGTCTTCGCGCAGATCGGGGCAGGCGGCGGCATTGAGATGCCAGGTTCCGGCACTGGCCGCACCGGTCGCAGCGACCGATCCGAACAGGGCGAGAAGGGCAATGCCGATACGGGTTTTTGCGGTCTTCATTGGGGTCTCCTTCATGGATCCGGCGGGGGACAGCCGGGATATGATGGGAGCAGTGAGCCAGAATGCGCCTGACTGGCGCTTGAAGCGGTCGTTCAGCTTCCAGTCATCGCGATGAACATTAAATGCATGGCGCTGGATTCAGGGGGCAATCTCGGCTTTGCTGAGGTCTGATGGCCAGGCAGCCGGGCCAACGGGGAGGGGAAATCATCATGCGCCACATCATCGGGAACCTCGCATCGGTCCGCGCGTCGGCACTTGCACCGGCATGGGTAATGGCATCGATACTGGCATTGGCACTGTCGACGCCCGCCCCGGCACAGGGCGATGCTCCCGAGCTCGCAGGCGGGCCGGATACGCAGCTTGAAGCCGACCGTCTCTCCAGCCGCGAGATCGGCCGCTGGCTGCGCCAGATCGACGTCAAACCGCCCAAGCCCGGCGGCGGCACCTCTCCGGCCTCGACCCGCTATACCGGCAATGACAGCTGCCAATGGGCCAATGATGGCGAGTGCGATGATCCCGGCATCGGCACCGGCGCCTGCCAGGTCGGCACCGACTATTCCGACTGCTGGCGCCTGGTCGAAGGTGTCGAGGACAATACCTGCCGCTGGGCCAATGATGGCGAGTGCGACGAGCCGGGTTTCGGCACCGGCGCCTGCACCCAGGCCACCGATCTCGCCGATTGCGGCGACATCATCCATCTGCGCTTCCGCAATGACAGTTGCGAGACCGCCTTTGACGGCGTCTGCAACGAACCGGGTATCGGCGATGGCGCCTGTGCCGAGCGCACTGACCGCGCCGATTGTTTCGGCCGTGAACGCCCGCTGACCATCAATGACCATTATTTCGGCCGCGACGACCGGGTCTTCCACGACACTGCCACCTTCCCGTGGTCGGTGGTCGGCCAGGTCGATTTCGACACGGGCGGCGCCTGCACCGCGACCCTGATCGGTGACGACATATTGATCACCGCCTCGCATTGCATCGACGATAATGGCCGTCCCAATTCACGCGGCACCTTCCACACCGCCTATGGCCGTCCCGGTGGGGCGCTGTCGGCGCGGGTGATCGATCACATGATCGATCCGGACTGGAATTCGCAGCGCTTTTCCTCCGGCGACGAGATTGACGGGACCGACTGGGCCCTCCTGCGCATTGACCGCCCGCTCGGAGCCGAGCTTGGCCATGTCGGCGTGCGCGCCCTGGTCGACAGCGGCAGTCGCCGCGATGCGCTGCGCGCCGAGCTCTACCAGGGCGGCTATAGCTGGGATACCGGCGCTCATCTGTCCGGAAATATCGGCTGCCACATGGTCGAAATCTTCAACGACAACACCATGGCGCATGATTGCGACACCACGCGCGGCGATAGCGGTTCACCCTTCATGGTGCGCGAGGGTGACGCGTATTTCGTGGTCGCGACGGACAGTAATTTCCGCTCCAACCCGAACGGCCCGATGATCTATATCGCTGCCCGCTCGGACCGCTGGATCCCCTATCTGGAGGAGTTTGCGTCAGGCCGTCGCAGCACAGCCACCGCCTCGCGCCCGACGAGCGGGGTGAAACCGCCGAAATAGGTGGGTTGGGCGCAGGATTGGGACGGGGAAGCGCGCGTCGGTTTCGTAAAAAGCCAAGCGCCTGCAGCGCGCGGGCAGGCTTCACGTCGTGCCTACTCCTCTCCCAACAGCGCCACCAGCCCCTCCGCGAGCGCATTGCGCCAGCCGGCGATGTCGTGGCCGCCGGGATAAACCGCCAGTTCGGCCGGATAGCCGTGGGCGATGAGTGCATCGGTCATGGCGGTATTGGTGTCCAGCATGACATGGCCCTGATTGGTCGAGGTCGCGACGGTCTCGAGGCGCCCGGCTGCGAGGTGGAAGCGCGGGGCATCGACCGGCGCATCGCCGAGCTGCCTTGCCGCCCATTGCGGGGCTTCCCCATCCGGCGCCCAATAGAATGAGCCCGATAGCGAAATCACCCCGCCGATCCGGTCGGGCCGGGCCAGCGCGGTCAGGCTGGCTGACAATCCGCGGCGCGAGGCGCCGGCCAGCAGCGTCGTCTCGCGGCGCGGTGCCAGGCCGACCTCGCGGGCGAGCACCGGCAGGAGTTCATCGGCGATGAAGACGGCCTGGTCGGCATAGGCGTGACCGGCGCTGGCGGCGTCGAGCTGGTCGATCAGCACCAGATGCGTCGGCGGGATGGCGCCGCGTTCTGCAAGGCGGACCAGCAGGTCGCTGGCCGGCGCGCGCTGCCCCCAGAGGAAGGCGTCATAGAGGATCAGCAGCGGCGCATCATCGGCGACGCCGGGCATGCGATGGACCTGGGTCCGGACCCGGCGCCCGAGCGCCGCACTGTCGATGTCCAGCTGATGCGCCTCAATCACTTCATCAAAGGCGAGCGGGCGGTGGATATCGGCCGGCGCGGCGCGGTCGAGACGCAGCAAGCTTTCCCCGTCCGCCCCGCCGAGGCGGGCCGGATTGGCCGGGTCGGACCAGCGCCGCAGGCCGCTATCCTCCTCGACCAGGAAGGAATAGACCGCCTCGACATCGCGCGGGAGCGACAGGGTCAGCGTCCAGATATCGGCGCCCTCGACACGGCGCAGCGGCAGGGTGAAGTCGGCGATGTAGTCGGTCACCGGCTGGCGGGCATGGGCGGCGTTGACGACACTGTCCAGCCGCACGCTGCGCGTCTCCGCCGTGCCACGCCAGGCGAAGGTCACCAGGGTCCGCTCGGGATCGTCCGGGTCCGGCGTGCGGCGCGGCAGGCGCGGTTGGGCCAGCGCGCGCCAGGCCTCGTCACCGGCATGCGGCCGCTCGACCAGCATGGTCTCGATGGCCATGACGAGCGGCGAGCTATCCGGTGTCGGCGTCTGGGCACCGACCCGCGACACTGTTGCCGCCAGCGCCAGCGTCACGACCAGAAGACTTGCAATCCCCGTCCGCATCGCCGCTCTGCCCTCGCCCCTTTGCGCGTCCATGCGGGCAGTCTAGCGTGGCCGGGTGGCATGAGGGGAGAGCCGATGACATTGTTCAAGGACGCATGGCCGGACGAGCGCATCTCGCGCCTGATCCTGATCGCCTCGGCTATTTTCGGCCTGGCCTATCTGTTGGACGGGTTCGGCCTTGCGGCACCTTTCCCGGTCAATGTCGTGATCAAGGCCGCCGGAATTGTGTTGCTGGCGGTGTATGCCCTGCGCCAACGCCATCTCGTTCTCGCCGTCGGCCTGGCCCTCGGCGCGGCGGGTGATGTTTTCCTCGCACTCGACGAAAGCGTGCTGCCACTCGGTATCGCCGCCTTTGGCCTCGGTCATCTGGTCTATATCTGGCTGTTCGCCCAATGGCGTATCAAGGCCGGACCGCGCGGCGGCATGAGCCGGGTCGCGGCCTTGGTCATCGCCGTCTTCGGCCTCGTCATGCTGAACTGGCTGCAACCGCATTTCGGCGAGATGCGCGTCTTCGCCTCGGTCTATAACGGTATCATCCTGGTAATGGCCGTGCTCGCCGTGCTCGGCCGCTCCCCAATGCTGGCGATGATCGGCGCACTCCTCTTCGTGGTCTCCGACAGCGTCCTCGCCGTGCGCCTGTTTGCCGGCGAACTCGACTGGGCCGGACCGGTGGTCTGGATCACCTATTATCTCGGACAGGCCGGGATTGCGCTGGGGCTGGCGCGCGCCAACCCCGAAGCCTAGACGCTTTTCGCGACCAACATTGCCGTCAATGCGCGCCCGGATCAGTTGGAGCGCAACCGTGATCGCCAATACTGACAGTGACATGACGGCCCTGCGGTCGGGCGGCGCGGATCGACGAGAGCGTGTTGGCCAATTTCGGCGTTGGTTTCGGCGGCAGGACTGGCGAGGTTGGCGCGCAGGCGGGTGTTCGTCTGGGTTGGTAGCCTGCCTGGTCCGGCTCAGAAATCGCGGACGATGGAGACGTTGAGGTGGCTGTCGGTTGCCTCGCTGCCGGGCTGCGGTTCGAATTCGTGTTTGATGCGGTAGGCCAGCTCCATGCCCCAATCCCCGGCGATGGCCGTGGTCAGCGCGAAGCGCTGGTCGGCGCGTGAGGCCGGGCCGGCGAGCATGGTGGTTTCAGATGCGAAGTCCGTCGTCTCGCTGAGGGCAAAATTGAGGATTGAGCCCATCTCGAAGATCCAGTCGGTCTCGGCATCCCCGTCATCAGGTTGGCGATAGCGCATGCCGGGTCCGGCCCGCAGGTCCCAAGCCAGCCCGTCGCCATCAAAGGGCTGGTGCAGCGCGCCGGCGGTGGCAAAGGCGACGTGTTGGTAGCCGGACAGGCGGTCCTGTTCGTAGGTGCCGCCGACATAATAGCCCCAGGCGTCGATGACATTGCGCTCGCCACGCATTTCAACCAGCCAGTTGTCGCGGGTCACGGCCTCACCGTTCCGGGTGAAATGATAGGCGAACTTGCTGTCGAGGCCCCAGCCGCCCTCCAGCTCGCGATCCAGTTCGACGGCGAAATTATAGTCAGTCTGTTCGGTATTGCCGCTGTCGATGGTGACGCCGAAACGCGCCCGGCCGGACCATTCCTCAGGCTCGATCCAGGCCATCGCTTCGGCCAGTTTCCCGACAGGAGACCAGCCTTCCGGTCCCGGTTCAGCCGGGGTGGGATCGAGCCTGATGATGGCATCATCTGACAGGGGGGCAGTCATGGCGGCGCTGGCTTGCGTGGTCGTCGCATCCGCCACCGGCTCACGCCAATCGGCCAGCAGGGCTTGGCGACGGGGTGCAATATCGGCAATAGCGGCCAGCACCTCGGCTTCCCCGCCCTCGGCGACATCGGCGATCAGCTCGACCGTCTTGCGGAAATCCCCGTCATTCTGCTGCCGGTCGGCGGCCCGGATCAGCGTCCGGTAATCATCAGACAGATCGGCGTGGGCGACCGGGAGCAGGCCGCTCGCCGCCGCGATCAGCAGGGCAATCAAACAACGCATGGGCAGTCCTCAACTTGCGCACCATCGTGGCGACGACACGCGCGCAAGTCCAGTCATGCCCCATGCAGGTTTCCGTAATCTTGACGCTAGTTGAGAAGGCCTTGGTCAGCTGCCATGGACTTCATGGCCTTTTGCAGCTTTTCGAAAGCGCGCACCTCGATCTGGCGGATACGCTCACGGCTGACACCATAATGCTCGGCCAGATCCTCAAGCGTCTTGGGCTCATCCGACAGGCGACGTTCCTGCAGGATGTGCTGTTCGCGCTCATTGAGCTCGCCCATGGCCGATTGCAGGAGCTGCATGCGGGTGTCGAACTCGTCGCTTTCGGCCAGCTCGTCTTCCTGGCTCTCGGCATTGTCGTCCGACAGCCAGTCCTGCCATTGACCTTCACCTTCGGTGCCGCGCAGCGGCGCGTTGAGCGAGGCGTCGGGACCGGACAGGCGACCATTCATCGACATCACCTCATCATTGGTGACACCGAGCTTGGTGGCGATCGCTTCGACCTGGTCGGGCTTCAGATCACCCTCGTCCAGGGCCTGCATCTGGCTTTTCATGCGACGCAGATTGAAGAAGAGCTTCTTCTGGGCCGCCGTCGTGCCCATTTTCACCAGCGACCAGGAGCGCAGGATATATTCCTGGATCGAGGCGCGGATCCACCACATGGCATAGGTGGCGAGGCGGAAACCCTTGTCCGGGTCGAATTTCTTGACCGCCTGCATCAGGCCGACATTGCCCTCGGAAATCACTTCCGCGATCGGCAGGCCATAGCCGCGATAGCCCATGGCAATCTTGGCGACGAGGCGCAAATGCGAGGTGACCAGCTTTTCAGCGGCGCCGCTGTCCTCATGCTCACGCCAGCGCTTGCCCAGCATGAATTCCTCGTCCTTCTCCAGCATCGGAAAACGACGGATCTCAGAGAGGTAGCTCGACAGCCCTTGTTCGGGCGAGAGCGTCATTGAAACTGCATTGGCCATGACACGTATCCTATCCCATCGAGGTGCCAGTCGACATGCGACATTTGCACGTCCCCGGCGCCTCGTCCGAGACCTATTTGGGGACCCGACTTACGAAATGTAACCCCCTCACATGCCTGTGATGTGCATGGGTGTCATTCGTGAATGGTTGAGCGGGTCAGTCGGGCATTGTGGCGGCGAGGTGCGCCAGGATGACGAGCCGGTCCAGCGTCAACTCTGCCTGGGCATCGCGCCACACCACGGCCCGATAGATTGGCGCCCAGATATCCCGAGCCCTTTCCGGCATTCCGCGGACCATCAATGTCATCAAGATCAGCTCGTCCAGACGGCGATGATCCGTTGCCCGTCGGTGCGGCATGAGCGCGATCAGCGGAATCAGGGAGCGTTCGAACTCGTAAGTCGGCATCGGCCAGCGGTTCCAGATGGCGGCCTCCATGTCGGCACGCGACGCCGGTGCCTGCAGCGTCTGCCACAACGCCAGAAGATCGATTTCGATCTGCGCAAGGCTGACAGGGAGCATTCTCATCGACTGACCGGCCTGCACATCCAGGGCCTCGCGCGCCGCACCGCATTCCAGGAGCACGGTGGCGATGCGCGCCCGTATGCCGCCAGGGCGCCGCATTGCCTGGCTGCGTGACACATCCGCGTGAGTGATCACGGAATCCTCGTGAGCGGATCTGACGCCTTCATCACCGCTATCGAGACGGACGCCTTCCATGGCAGGCTCATCGATCCTATGCATGGTCAGGCGTGCGGCGGCCTTCGCGCGTGGACAATCCTCAAGTGCGAACCACAACTCGGCCAGGCGCGGCGACGCCTCGGCCAAGGGCACGTTCTGATAGGAAATGAGAAGCTCCGTTGCGGCCTCAATCTCGCCCGACGCAGCGCGATCACGGACAAAAGCCGAAAGCATGTCGCGCGCTTCCCGGAAATGGTCGTCGCGTAGGTCCCAATGCCCCGAAAGATATGCCTCGATGACCATGGACGCTGACCGCTCGCCAGTCAGCACCGAAAGTCGTGTTTCGATTATATCCCGGGGATTGTCCCCCCAGGCGTCAAAAGCATGGCTCAGCAGTCGGTCCGGCAAGCTATCCAACAGGTCACGCGCCAGAGTGCGCGCTTCGAAATCCCAACCCCCATCCCAGGAAAGGGCAGGCTCATCAGACTTCCACACCCCGGTGGTCACGGCTTCAGTGATGAGCAGGGCACGAAACCGCCCGATCGCCGCATCATGCTCGAGATTGAGGGCTTCCTCATACGCAACCGCAATCGCTTCGCCGCGCGTATCTGGTTCTGTCGACTCGATCACCAATTCGAGCCAGGCGACATGAGCCGCGGCGACCTGATCGGCCGCCGCCTCTGCGCCCGCAGCCCGAAGCTGCCGGGAAAACGGCGGAACGTCATGCCAATCCATATAGTCACGCGTCGCAACCGGCTCCGCGAGCGCAATATACCGATCGACCCAGACCTGCTGCCTGTCCGGCTCGATCACCGGTACAAGGGGCGGCAGGACGCCCACAATTAGCTCGAGCGCGGGCCCGGGGCCATCGCTTTCAAGCAATGAAATCCGCTCATCCCATTCACGATCAATGAGTGCGATCAAGGCGTCCCGGCCCGGTGGGTCTTCCAGTGCCCCCAGATCGCCAGGAACAGTCTCGATTGCCTCTCCGACAAGTTCGTATTCAAACGCCGTGCGCTCGTCTGCGGCTTGTTCCCTCAACGCATCCACCGCCTCGCGCACCGTCTGCGCGGACGCCGGCATCGCCATGGCGACGACCCCAGCCAGTCCCATCAGGATCTTCCAGAACACCATCAACACCCTACACCCCGAAACGCGTATCAGCTGACCCTACACGCTTGCCCGCGCCTGGCCACGCGCGAGCTGGAGTTCGACGCGTTTGAGCTCGCGCAGGATGCGGTTGTTCTGCATCTGCAGGCCCAGCCCGCCTTTCATGAACAGGCCGACATTGACGGCCACGACCACGCCCACACCCCAACGGATGGTCATCACCGGGTCGGTGGTCTGGAACATCTTCCAGGCGGCGAAGATGGCCAAGCCGGCGCCGATAATGTTGACGATATAGGCAATCCACATCACCCAGGCGAGCTTGCCGTGGAACAGGCCGAAGGCTTGGGCGAAATAGCCGGGTTCCTCGCTGAGTTCGCCGAGAATGGCGCGATCGTCGGCGTCGAGGGATTCCAGGATGAGACGGTCGAGGTCTTCAGTCCGGTTGGTCATCGCGATCTCCTTTTCATGATCAGGATGCGGTGGGCTCAGGATTGAGGGCCGCGGCGAGTTTGCGCCGGGCATGCATGAGGCGGGTTTTGACCGTGCCCGCCGCGGTATCCGTAATGACGGCGATCTCGGCGACGGAGAGTCCGTCCTGATGATAGAGCGCCAGGGCCAGATGCTGCTCGGCGGGCAAGTCCGCCATGGCGAGGCGGATGGCGCCCTGGTCGGCCTGGCGTTCGGCGTCGGCAATCCCGTCAACTGCGGCGCCGGCGAGTTCCGCCCGCAGCCCGTCGGACGTACGTCGGTCCGTTTGCCGGCCGCGGATTTCCGCGGCGCACTTGCGGGCGACGATGCGGTAGGCCCAGGCCGGGAAGGCCGCCGGCTCACGCAATCGGCGCAGTCCGCGCAGAATATCGCACCAGGCCTCCTGCATGATGTCACGCGCCGCCTCGGCCTCGCCGATCAGACGTGCGGCATGGCGCAAAAGATCGCCGTGCCAGAGTTGGCAGAGCCGGTCGAGCGCGCGCCGGTCGCCGGCATGGGCCGACACGATAAGGAATTCCGACAGGACGCGTTTGCGATCTCGTTGCATGCCGTCTCCCACCGCACCGCAACGAATGCAGCGCTTCGGAAACAAGGTGTGCACGCGCCGGGAAATGGTTCAATCGGCACGTCACGACAAGGCACGCACGCTCCGACTGCGAACGTCCGAAAATCGACCTGACATTGCCAATTGCCCGATTGTGAACTATGATTGCCGAACTGAAGGGGGGAAGCATGCAGGTTTCTCGGATCATTGCCAGCATGGCGGCGCTTGCCCTGAGCGGCTTGGCCGGCTGCAACACGCTCACCCCGCCACCGCCGCCGGCGCCCTTGAATGGTGCCAGCTATTGCTTGGCCGTATCGGGGCCGATCGATGCGGCGAACCCGTCAGCCGGCTATGCCTTTTCCGTCCGCGCCCGAGATTTTTCTGACCCGGAAGCGGCTCTCGCCGACGATCTTGACTGCCAGCTCAGCGAAGTCCTGGCCCGGCAAACGCTCTACAATCAGCGCTATTTGGCCATCGCCGGTGAACAACGCGCGATCAATTTCGGCAGTATCGGCTCAGCCTTGCTCGGCGCTGGCTTCGCAGCCTTTGATGCGCATGACGACAATGTCAGTGCAGCAGCCCTGTCGCTGGGCGGCCTGACCGTCCTGCGCAATGGTCTCAACCAGTCCGAATTGATGGACGCCTATGCCGACGGCGCGAGTGCCATGGGCTGTTACGCGGCCCCGGGCCAGCAGGTCTATCGCGGACTGCGGCTCGACCATGATACTGAGCTGGAAGCCTATATCAACGATCTCTCAGGCTTGGTCGGGCAAGGGCATGGTCGGCTCGAAAATCAAGCGGCCGCTCCCGATTCCGACGAGGCCAAATCGGCGCTTCGGCAGGCCATGGCGACCGCCAGTACCGTCATCACCGATCTGCGGGCCAGTCGCGCGGCGCTGAACCGGTTCCCGGGCGCGCTCGGCCGCAGCTGGCGCGATGCGGACGATGCGACGCTCGTCCGCTTGCGCAACCAAGCGCCCAACATCGCCTCCCTTGTCGAAGCGGCGCAGGCGCTGGCCAATCCGACAGGCAGTGGCGGCGGGTCGAGCAGTGGCGCGGCGCCACCGCCGAACGCTGTGGCTGCCCCGTCAAACCGGACGGCCGCCATCATCCAGCGGGAGATTTCCGGCATGATCTCCGAAACGCGGACCTTCCTCGACCAGACGCGCTATCCGGCAGCACTGGCCCGCCTCGGCCAGTGCCAGGCCCTGGCCTCGGGCTGAGCGTGCGGGGATGGTCGCACCATGACGAAGGCCCGGGCTTGTGGACTGGACGGCGCCCACAGCGTCAAGTGGGCGAACGGATCGACCTTGCGCTACCATCTCTACAAACGGCCATCATCGCGCGCAGCGAATGCCCGTGACCGGACCATATTTGATGAGGTCCTCGGCCTGTGGACGAGCGGCGGCTGCGGACTGCAGCTGATCGAAGAGGCCGACCCGGACAAGGCCGAAATCCGGGTCATGTTCAATCATGCACGCGGGCGATGGTCGATGCTGGGCGCCGAGGCGCTGGACATCACCAACAGCAAGGAGCCGACCATGAATTTCGACTCCCATCTCGTCAGCACCGACGGCCTGCTCGCCGCACTGCACGAGGTCGGGCACATGTTCGGCTTTCGCCATGAACACCAGACACCGGACACGCCGCTGCGTTGGCGCGAGGACGCGGTGATTGCGCACTACAAGTCGATGTCCGGATGGTCCGCCGATTACACCCGGCGCAATGTGATCCACCGCCACGACATGGCCCGCAAGAGTCCCCATCCCTGGGACCCGGAGTCGATCATGCACTATGGCGTGGCGCCTGGGTTGATTGCCGCGCCGGCGGACTGGAAAGACAAGAAAATTCCGACCCCCACCGGCTTGTCCGCCGGCGACCGCGCTGAACTCCTCGCCTGGTATCCGCCGCTCTAACCCGGACCGGGTTTTTCTGCACCCTTGTGGAATTGCAGATAGCCGCGTTCGACCATGCGCCGCATGGCTTCATACGCCTCGGAGAGTTCCTCATAGGCGGTGCGAAGCAATTGCAGGCGGGAGACTTCCTCGGCCGAGAGCGGCGAGCGCGAACGGGCGGCCGACATCGCCGCATCCACCCAGGCCGAGCGGGCTTTGGAGGCCGACAGGGCGAGATTCTGGAAATCCTCGATGCCGACATGATGGATGGTCTTGGCGATCACCGCCTGATTGGCCGCGAACACCGTGTAATCAATCTGCTCGAGATGGCCGCGCCGCTTGCGCTGTTCGGCCGGGTCCTCGACCAGGTCGGGCTCGAAATGATCCGAAACCCGGCGATAGCTGGACGCAATGATCTTGCCCATGACGACACCTCCCTGCGGTATCAGGCGTCAAGCTTGACCGATCACGCCTTAACAAAGCGTGCAATGGTCGCGCGCAGGGCCCGGGGGGCGGCGGGTTGTGTGGGGTATCGGGAGGCGGACGAACCAAGTGGCGCTTGGGGACGTTGGGGGGCACCGGGACACCCGCCTCCCGATCCGGTTACAGCGTGGCCGAAGGCCCGCCGAACAACAAAACCAGGGAACCGCTCAAGAAGGCAGCGAGGTAAAAATACAGTTTGATACGCGACCGCATGACGTCTCCCCACTGGTCTGTCTTGCGGGGATAACGCGCGATTGTGAAACTGGTTCCGTCGTGGCGGAAAAAAATTGCGGTCAGTCGAAGGCGTACAGCAGCGACACGTCGAGGCGGATATCGGTCGGGTCGAAACCGGGCCGGTCCTCGAATTCGTGCTCGATGCGCAGACCGGTCTGTACGGCCCAGTCCCCGAACAGGCGGTTGGTGAGCGTGAAGCGCTGGTCAATCCGTGAACCGCCACCGGCAAAGCCTGTGGTTTCCGATCCGAAGCTGGCGGTGTCGGAAATCTGGTAGTGGAAACTCGACCCCGCCTCGGCAACCCAGTCCGTCAGGGTGTCGCCGGTCAGGCCGTCCTCCCGCAAGCGCTGGCCGACACCGGCCCGAAGCACCCAATCGGCCTTGGGATTTTCCACCGCATGCCAGATTCCGCCTGCGGTGAGGAAGGCTGAGCGTGCGTAGATCCCGATCAGGTCACGCTCATAAGAGCCGCCGGCGTAATAGCCGATGCCGCTGTCGAGCTCGCGCGTGGTGCGCAACTCAACCAGCCAGTTGTCGCGTGTCGTGCGGGTCGCGCTTTCGGACAGGAAATATTCGAACTGGCTGTCGATGCGCCAGCCGTGCTCCAGCTCCCGGTCGAGCTCGAAGGCGAAGGTGAAATCGGTCAACTCGGAATTGCCACGCTCGAGCTGGACGCCGGCGCGGATATGCCCGGCCCAGCTGTCATCGGCCAGTGCGCGGATCGAACCGGCCAGCCAGCTGCCGGACCCGTCGGGCGCTTCTGTGAGGTCAATCGGTGCGCCGCCAAGGCTGCGGTGTTCCGGGTGCTCGGCCGGGGTCGGTGCGGGCGTGTGCTCCGGTGTGGCCGCCGGCGCGGTATCCGGTGCCGGCGCGGGCAGAGGCCAATCGGCCACGGCGCCGGACCGCTGCGGCAAATGCGTATTGATATAGGCATGCACCTCGCCCCGGCCGCCCTCGACGAGGACGGCGACCATGTCGGCCGTCTCGAGGAAGCGGGCATCATCGTCCTGCCGGTCCGCGGCTTCGTTGAGCAGGGCCTGATAAGCTTGCGGCAGGTCGGCAAACGCCGGGCCGGTCGCCGTCGTTGCGACAACAAAAATACTGGCAAGAATGGCGGGGATCGGGTTGCGCATCGAAAGTCTTCTGCTGGCAGCGACCGCAGATCGGCCTGTGAACGGCGCGGTTCTAGCCAATCAAGCTTAAGATTTCGTGGGTTGCGCTTCCCGCACGGCTCGTCGGATGGGGTGCTGCCAATCCCGTATCCTGCTGTCGCGGTGCAGCGTAGGATAGGGCGCGCGCATCCGCCGGATGCGGCCCCCGTGCGATGGAGCACACCATGGCCAAAGGCCAGAAACGTTCCAACAAGGAAACCAAGAAACCCAAGGCCGAAAAGAAGGCCCCGGCCCCCGCTGTCGCCCCGGGCAGCGTGAATGGCGTGCTCGACCGCCGCCGCAAATAGCGACACGCCGCACCGCGCCTGCAAGGGCGCGGTGGACGGGCGTCGCAACAGGCCGCCCCCGCTGTCACCGCTCACACGGTCAGGCGATTGGCCCTGACCTCATCCGAGCCCCTATTCGATGCGCGTTATCTCCCAGTCGAGCTGGCCACCGTCCGGGCCGAGCCGGCACAGGCCCGTCGCTTCGCAGTCGCCGCCAACGGACTCGATATTCGCGCCAACCGGATAGTCCGGCCCGCTGCGGCAGGCCGGGCGTTCACCCCAGGCGTCTGTCCAGAAGATCGAGGCGGGGCCGCGCCGGCTAGCGCCCCGCGCCATCAAACGGGCCGTGGTCATAGCTGACGATGCGGGTGATCTTCCAGCCATCCTCGTCCTGCCGCCAGATGTGCAGGAAGCGGCCCTGGCCGTGCGGCTCGTCGGCGCCATAATTGATGAAGGCATGCCAACCGCTCTCGATGGCGCCATAGCCGGGCAGCGGCCAGACTTCGATCGAACCGGGCGTCAGCTGGCGCCGGAAATTGCCGCAGATCGAGGTGTTCACGGCCTGGATCAGGCTGTCGCGGTCCTGATTGAGGCCGTCCAGGTCGTGATAGAATTCGATGTCCTCGGCGATAAAGGTACCGAATTCTTCGCCGTCACAGCTGTTGAAGGCCTCGAACATGGCAGCATCGAGGGCCGAGATGGTGTCATGCAGCGTGGCGTCACCGGCCGGTTGGGCGACAAGGATGAGGGCGGCAAGGATGGCAGACATGGCGGGACTCCGACTGAAGGGCCCGCATCTTCGTCTGACCGTTCAGGGCCGACCAGCGGGACCGTGACCGGCCTGATCCCGGGCCTGCCAGTGCCGAACCGGCCTAGCCGGGCAAGCGCCGGCTTCGCAGCCCGTCGAAACACAGGGCATAACCGATCAGGATCATCACCCAGCCGGCAACATTGTACCATTGCGTGCCGAACAACATGACCAGCGAGCCGGTCACAACCACCGCCGCGCCGATGCGTGACACCGACAGGTAGGACAGGCAGGGCAGCACGACGGCTGTGACGAAGACATAATTGGGGCCGAAGGTGATAAAGGGCGACCAGACGGCCGGCGTGGCGATCAGCTGGCGTGCGACCGTATTCTCCATCTCGCCATTGGGCAGGGCCCAGAACACGAAATCCAGAACGCACATGCCGATCAGCGCGGTGATGCCGGCATAGAGCAGCGGGATGGTCAGCCAGTGGATATTCCGCCAGGGAAGGCGACCGGCAAAGGGCAGAAGCATCACCCCGCCCACCAGCAGGGCCCAATGGGCAAAATCGATCGGCCGCTGCGCCTCGACAAAGTCCTGGCCCTGCCGCAGCAGGACCTGGCCGATGATGTAGACAAGCAGGCCGGCCAGCCACAGGGCCCGCTCGCCACGGCGCGGAAACTCCGCCCGACCCGATGTCGCCTGGATGATCATGGCGCCGCGCTCTCCATCCGCCTGCACCGGCACACTAGCGACAGTGTGGAAGGGCCGGAAGCGGCGATAAGCAGCGGCGGGTGCGGCAGCCGGTCCGGGGCCTAATTCTCCCGTGTCACCTCAACACCGGCCCAGCAGACCGAACCGGTTTCCCCCGGCTGCAAATCGTCCCAGCCATGCTCACACGCCCCGTATCCAAATCGCAGGACTTCCTCCATGCCCTGCGCGCGCGCGCAGGCATTTTCGGAGGTTTCCAGCGTGGTCATCGCCGTGCCGTCACTGTTGACATGGATCCGCCAGCTCATCTCGACATGGGCCGTGCAGAAGGTCTCATCGAGGCTGTAATAGCCGCTGCCGGAGGCATCCCGGCCACCCGCGCCATCGGGACGGAATTCGCCTTCGTCGGAAAAGCGGATGGTGGCGCTGCCAGCGAGCCCTCCGCCGGCCACCGAATAAGTCCGCCCAGTCGGGGTTGTGACATCATCCTGGATCGCCAGCGCCGGAGCGCCGGCCATCATGATGGCCGCGATTGTACCAATTACCGTTTTCATCATGGTCCGTCCCCCGGGTCTGATCTGTTGGACGGCCAAGCCTGACGGGAAACACTTAAATTTTCGCGTGCGGCGTGGCGGGTCGGTCAGACGCGCCAACATTCCGGCATCCCCACGCCTCGTCCGGGCGAGGATCTTTTCAAGTCTCAAATCTGGGCATTGGGTGCTGAAAGGCTCAGTCGGCGATTTCTCGCGATATGGCGCGCATCAGTGGGGTCATCGCGTTGTCGACGTCTTCGGCAACGTCTTGCAAAGCTGGGCAGTTGCGCCATTGAGGTGAGACATCGAAGGAAAGCGATGTTGAATCGGAATAGGTGATCATCACACCGACCCGCATCCCGTCGCCGGTTGTCTCAACGCATGGCTGGCCGGATCCTGCGAGGATTGCTGATTCTACGCGCCGGCGCTCGACGTGAGTTGCGACACCGGCAAATACCTCAGACCCAATTCGGCCGGATGGTCCGCCAAATCGCGGTCGGGGAAAGCGGGGTGCCAGCCAGAACTCGCCACTGTCCCGCAATTCGAAATCGAACTGCGGGCAGGGCCCGTAACAGCCTGATGAATAGTAACGCACAGATGTGGGCCTGGCGCCCGCTGTGCGCGAGCCAATGAGCGTTTGGAATGCCGATTGGATCGCTTGGAATGCCGATTGGATCGCGGTTGTGATGGAATCCAGGTCGGAACACTCATCCCACCCCGGCGAATGATAAAAGCTGAACCGGGTGCCGTCCGGGTATTCGATCCGCACGAAGGCGTGGTTATGCGCGCCCAGCAATTCGGTACACCGGCCTTCCTCGAAGGGACGCATCGCGGCACTGACTCGATCGAAGGTCAGTTGATTGGCGAGTCCGGCCATCATTGTCCCGCGATCGCGTGCGGTCGGCGATGTCCGTCGTGTCGGATGGGGCGCCGGTCTGTGCACATCCCGCGGATAATCCAGATAAGCACCGGGGAATGTGTCGCTGATCCAGTAGGCGCCGTCGATGCGTACCATGATGTCGTAGACCGGGCACAGTCCATCACATCCAAGCGACCCCAAACGGACGACAAAGGGCAGGTCGGGATCAGCGCCCTGCCGGACCGGGTCCTCCGGCCTTGGATAGGCGTTGAGCTGACTGGTCGCGAGTCCTGGCGCCAGGGCAATGAGCAGGCAGGCCAGGGCGCATGCCCGCATCCTAAGCCTCAATCCCCGGCACCGCTGCCGCGTCCAGTTTTGCCTGCGTCTCCGGATCGATCGCCGCCAGCTTGCGCTGGTCAAGGTCCATCGGCGCGGCGACGCCTTCCATGGTCCACCAGGGTTTGCCGCTGGCCGGCTCGAGCACCCAATGAACGATATTGCGGACCTTGGGGCCGGCGGATTTGAGACCGGAGCGGATGGCGAACCCCTCGCCGGCGCGCGGCCAGCGGTGGACATGGATGCAGCATTCCAGCAGTGCCGAGCCGATGCGGGCGGACGGTTCGCCGGCATGCATGTCCCATTCTTCGGGGAAGGCGGCGGCGAAATTGGTGACGCTGTCGGACACGCGGCCGAGCAGGAACTCCGCCCGCATCCAGCCGAAAGCATCCATCTCGTGCGGGCCGAAACGGCCGCGCCCGATCACCGGCAGGTCGAGCGCGTCGGCGGCGCTCATCGAGGCGCGTCGGCCGCCCGTCCCGGTGGCCAGGCCGCGCGGTGCCGCGAAGTCCGGCTTGTCGACGGTCAGGGCCTCGACGGTCGTCGCGAAACGTTTCGGCCAGGGGAAAGCTTCGGCACTGGCGGGGGCGGCATGGCCGACGCGCATACTGAAGCTGGCCGCCGGCTTGCCGGTTCCGGAATGGCGCATGACCAGCACGATGTCGGCGGTCGCGGTGTCAAAGCCGACAATGCCGCCCTCGATGTAAAGCGGTGCACCGGGACGGGCCTCGGCCAGGAAGCGGATGTGCAGGGTCTGCGGGATCAGGGTGGCGAGCGCATCGGCGCGCTGGATCGGGTTGAGACCGGCGGCTTCGGCCAGGTTGGCCAAGGCCTCGCTGGCCCGGGCGAGATAGAAGCGGACATTGTAATGGCCGAGCTCGTCACATTCCCAGGCATTCACACAGCCGCGCCAGAGCTCGATCATGGCCTCACTCCATCAGCCCGGATGGCAATTGGCGCACTGGCCGAAATGCTCGACGACCGAGCGCTGGATCGTGAAGCCGGCCGGCGCATTCATGGGCAGGGGCGCGCCATGGCGTTCCTCGACCGCGCCGCAATCCGAGCAGATGAACAGCTCGGCGCCGCCGCCATGCTCGTCGTGGTCATGGGTGTGACTGCAGCCAACAAAGGCGTTGAGTGCCTCGACCTTGTGCACCAGGCCGGCGGTCATCAGGAAATCGAGGGCGCGATAAACGGTGGGCGGCTTGGCCGAGCCGGGGCCGGGTTTGAGCGCTTCGAGCAAGTCATAGGCTTTCACCGGCCCGTCGGCTTCGAGCACGAGTTCAAGCACGCGCTTGCGCACCGGGGTGAGTTTCTCCCCCCGTTCCACGCAATGGGCTTCTGCGGCGTCCAGCGCCTTGGTCAGGGAATCAGTGGTCATCTTGCCGATATTTAATCACGCTTTGCCGCATTTCCCAGTGCTTCGGCATTGCGATAATCTGAATGTTATAATATCACGCTTCAAAGTCTGTATTGTTATTACATATCGGGGAAGCCATGTTCGCGCGTCTGACCACCTCCACCGCCTGTATTGCCCTGCTCGCCGGAGCCGGCTTGGGCGGCACCGTTTCCGCCCAGGAAACGGACCGGGACGAGGACGTGATCCTCGTCACCTCCTCGGCACTGGGAGTCGGTGCGGATGAGGTCGCCGGTGCGGTCGAAATCGTCGACCGGCGCCACCTCGAGGACAATCTGTCCGGCTCGCTGGCCGACACGATTGCCCACGAGCCCGGCGTGTCCACGACCTATTTTGGTCCGGCCGCCAGCCGTCCGGTGATCCGCGGCCTCGGCGCCGACCGGGTCCGCGTCCTGGTCAATGGTGTCGGCCTGATCGACGCCTCCACGAATTCCCCTGACCACGCCGTTGCCTCGGAAGCACTCGAGGCCGAGAGCGTCGAAATCCTGCGCGGCCCGGCGGCGATCGCCTATGGCGGCGGGGCCATTGGCGGCGTGGTCAATGTCATTGACGGACGCATTCCTGAAGCCCGGGTCGAGGACGGGCTGGAAGGCCGCTTCTACGGCTCGATTACCTCGGTCGACGACGGCGAGACCGCCGCCGGCCGTGTCCGCTTCAACGCCGGGCAATTTGTCGTCAGCCTGGAAGGTCTGATGCGCACGGCCCAGCCCTATGACATTCCCGGCTATGCCGAGTCGGAGGCCTTCCGCCTGTTCGAAGAGGCCGAGGAAGAGCATCACGACGACGATGATCACGACGAAGACCATGAGGACGAGCATGAGGACGAGCATGAGGACGAGCATCCGTATGGCTCGGTCGAGAATTCGGGCCTCGATTTCCGCTCGGCCTCGGCGGGCATCTCCTGGGTCGGGTCAAACGGTTTCGTCGGGGTCGCGATCAAACAGTCGAACGCGCTCTATGGAATCCCGGGTGGCCATGCGCACGGTGAAGAAGAGCACGACGAAGATCACGATGAAGATCACGACGACGACCATGATGATGACCACGAAGATCACGACGAAGAACACGGGCATGATGAGAGCGTCCGCATCGATCTGGAACAGACCCGTTTCGACCTGCGTGGTGAGTGGCGGAATTTGGGCGCGCATATCGAACGCGTGAAATTTTCCTTCGGGACCGGCAGCTACGAGCATGTCGAACTGGAAGGCGACGAGATCGGCACCCTGTTCACCAATGATGGCTGGGAAGGCCGGGTCGAGGCCCGGCACACGCCGATCGCCCTGTGGGGTGGCAGCTGGGAAGGCGCCGCCGGCATCCAGGCCTTCAATCGCGACTTTGCTGCCATCGGTGAAGAAGCCTATGTCCCGCCGTCGGAAACGGCCGATTGGGGTGTCTTCTTTGTGGAGCGCTGGGACGCTGAAAGCTGGGGCCTGGAAGGCGGGCTCCGTTTTGAAAGCCGCGACCTTGATACCGCTACGGACAGCCGGAGTTTCGACACGGCCAGCATCTCGGGCTCGGTCTTTGTGCGGCCGGCGCGCGATACCTTCCTCGCCTTCACCCTGTCATCCAGCGAACGCGCACCGACTGATGTCGAGCTGTTTGCCGACGGGCCGCATGTCGCCAGCAGCACATTCGAGCTGGGTGATCCGGACCTGGGCGTCGAACGCGCGGTGTCTGCCGAGCTGACGGCGCGGACCCGCTTCGCCGATTGGGCGCTGGAAGCGTCGGTTTTCCGGGCCGATTATGACGGCTTCATCGCCGCCTATGCCACCGGCGCGGAAGATCACGGCTTTCCGGTCTATGCCTACAGCCAGGATGATGTCGTCCTGTCCGGCTTCGAGGGGCGCCTGGAAGGGCCGCTCGGTGCCTGGGGCGGATGGGATTTTGATGGCGAGCTGACCGGTGAGTATGTCGAGGCGAGCCTTGATGCCGGTGGCGATCTGCCGCGCCTGCCGCCGCTCTCCGTCACCGCCGGCGTTTCCGCGTCGCGGGCGGGGCATGACCTGCACCTGGAAGCGGAATGGGCCGACGTCCAGGACAATACGGCGCCGTTCGAACTCAAGAGCCAGTCTTACGTGCTTTTCAACGCCCGCTGGTCCTTCGAGCCGGTCGAAAGCCGCGACATGCGGGTGATCCTGGAAGCGCGCAACCTGACTGACGCCGAAGCGCGCCTGCACACGTCTTTTCTGAAGGATCAGGTGCCGCTGCCGGGCCGCAACTTCCGCGCCGCCCTGGTGCTCGACTTCTAGGACTGCCCGGCGCGGAGCGGCGCTGAAACCGCTCCGCGCGCCGTTCCGGCGGAGGGCAATTCAGGTTTGAAATCAAGTCCCTTTCAGCGTCCCGGCAAACGCGGCATTTTTCTTGCGTGGACACACTGGCACAGCCCTGCGCCGGTCCGTTGCCGGGGCAGGGCATATCCGCTATCCAGTGCGCAAAGAACTTAAAGGGGTTTCTATCATGGTCGACGCTGCCGCAACCGAGCCGCGCCTTACCGGGACTGTTCCGCTCTACAAGAATGTGGAGCCGCTCAATCGTCAAAAGCATGCCAAATACGGTGTGAACACGGTGTCGCAGCCGTTCAACTTCCTGAAGGATTGGCATTTCGTGCCGGCCATCAGCGCGGAATTCTCTTTCGCTTGCGGCAGCTTTCCGATCATCTTCCTCGGTGAGAAGAAGATGCCGATCCTGGTGATGGGGCTGCGTCAGGGTTCCAACGTCTTCGTGACCGAGGAAGGCCAGTTCGACAGCGAGCACTACATTCCGGCCTATGTCCGTCGCTATCCCTTCGTGAGCGCCGCCAACCCGAACGACCAGCCGTCGACGGTCTGTGTTGATCTGGATGCCGAGTTTGTCGTCACCGAAAATCCGGAGCGTCCCTTCTTCGACGCCGACGGCGAGCCGACCGATTACACCCGTCAGGCCATCGACTTCGTGTCCGCCTTCGAGAATGATGCGCGAACCACGGAAGCCTTCGTCGAGCGTTTGATCGCGCTTGACCTGCTCGAGAAAAAAGACGTCAAGGTTTCCAACCCGCAGGACCCGGAAAACCCGGTCACCGTGGCCGAGTATTTCGGCGTGTCGGCCGAAAAGTTCAACGCCCTGCCGGCTGAAAAGCTGAAAGAAATGAACAGCAATGGCGATCTCGTTGCGATCATTTCGCACATGATCTCGCTGCAGCGCTGGGAACGTATCCTGCGCCGCACATCGAACGTCGCCAACACCCAGGCACCGGCTCAGGCCTGATTGCCTGACTGATCCGATCCGTGAACGGCCGTGCCCTTGGGTGCGGCCGTTTGCATTTGTGATCACGGTTGCGCGAAGTCGGTTCGACCCGCGCGAAAAAGCGACTATATCCTCCGCACATGCGCCGAACCCGTGGCTCCGAGAGGTAGTTGAATGCGTGTCCTGAGAGGACTGATATCCCTGATCCTGCTGGCCGGCCTGCCCGGTCTTGTCATGTCCGCGCCGGGACGCGCCCAATCCGGTTGGTCAAGTGGTCAGGAAATCATCGAGGCACAACTGGTCTCTGACAGGGCGGTCGTCGCACCGGGCGAGGCGTTTCATATCGGCCTGCACCAGATCATGCCGGAGGGTTGGCACACTTATTGGCGCAATCCGGGCGACAACGGGCTGCCGGTCGAGATCGACTGGACCCTGCCGGCCGGTGTCGAGATCGGCGAGATCGTCTGGCCGACCCCGATCGAATTGCCGCTGACCGATGTGATCATGGACTATGGCTACAAGGGCGAGCTCGTCCTGCCGATGCCGGTCACGGTCGACCCGTCCTATGCCGGCACTGCCATCGAATTGCGCGCCGATGCGACCTGGCTGGTCTGCGATGATATCTGTGTGCCAGAAGAGCGAACGCTGTCATTGACCCTGCCGGTTGGCGCGACAAGCGAGCGCGACGAGGCAGGGTATTGGTATATCCAGGGCGCGCTCGACAGCGAGCCGCAAGCCGACCCCGCCATCTCCGCCCGCCTGGCGGTTGAAGGCGGTCAGGTCATTCTCGAACTGGACGGGCCGGCGTTCACCGATGCGGCCGCCATTCGTGCGCTGCGCTTCTTCCCCTACGAGACCGGCGTCATCCGCAATGCCGGCGAGCAAGTCCTGTCGGCCGGTGACGGTAGCACGCTGGTGGCGATGGAGCCGGGCTATGCGGTTCAGTCGGCGATCCGCGAGGCTCAGGATGGCGTCGTGACCTGGCGTGATGCCGATGGCGAGCATGCCGTCGTGATCTCGGCGGAGCCGGGACCGGGCGGTTATGGCCTGGCGCCGCGCCGCGCTGGGACGGAGGCGACCGGGAGCGCGCCTGTCGGCCTGTTCGGACTGGTCCTGCTGGCCTTTGGTGGCGGTCTCATCCTCAACCTGATGCCGTGCGTCTTCCCGGTCCTCTCGATCAAGGTGCTCAAATTCGTGCAAGCCGCCCATGCCGATACCGGCGCGGTGCGGCGCCAGGGCGGTTTTTTCCTGGCCGGCGTGTTGCTGAGTTTTGTCGGGCTGGCTGCGGTGCTGGTGGTCCTGCGCGAGGTCGGCCTGCCGGTCGGCTGGGGCTTCCAGCTGCAAATGCCGATCGTGGTCGCGGTGCTGGCACTGTTGCTGTTTGCCATTGGCCTCAATCTGCTGGGCGCATTTGAGGTCGGAACGCGGCTGATGGGGCTCGGCGCCGGCTTGGCTGACCGGCCTGGCTGGAAGGGCGCCTTCTTCACCGGCGTTCTGGCCGTTGTGGTCGCGGCGCCCTGTGTCGGCCCGCTCGCAGCGGGTGCGCTGGGACTGGCACTGACCCAGCCTGCGCCTGTGGTGTTGCTGGTTGCTGCGGCGATGGGACTCGGCCTGGCAGCGCCGTTCGTGGTCTTCTCGCAATCACCCGGCCTGTTGCGTTTCCTGCCCAAGCCGGGCGCGTGGATGGTGACCTTCCGGCAATTCCTCGCCTTCCCGATGTTCGCCTCGGTCGTCTGGCTTGGTTGGGTATTGGCGATCCAGTCCGGCCCGACCGGCCTGCTCTTGCTGGGCGCGGCGATGCTGGCGCTCGCCTTCGCGGTCTGGGCGCACGGGCTGGGTCATCGCATCTGGTCCGTCACGGCCGTTTTCGCGCTGCTGCTGGGCGTGACCAGTCTTGTCGCCATCGCCCGCCTGCCAGCCTCGACCAGCACACAAACCCTGTCGGCGCGGCAAGAGGCGTGGTCGCATGAGCGCGTTGCCGAGTTGCAGGCCATGGGACAGCCGGTCTTCGTCGATGTCACGGCGGCCTGGTGCGTGACCTGCCAGATCAACAAGCTGACCGTGCTCGACAGCGCGGCGGTGGAAGATGCGTTCGAAACACTGGGCGTGGTCAGCCTGCGGGCCGACTGGACCAATCGCAACGAGACCATTGCCAACCTGATCGCCGACCATGGCCAGGCAGGGATTCCGCTCTACCTGCTCTATCCGGCATCCGGCGGTGAACCGCGTGTGCTACCGACGGTTCTGACAACCGGCGGACTCGTCGATGCGCTGGAATGGGCTGCCAACAGTTAGGGGCAGTCTCAGCCGCCGGACAGAGCCGGGCAGCTGGCCGGCAGTGCGACGCCATCGAGCGAGGCTTCGTCGTCGATTGCGGGCGCGATCTCGCTGGCATCTGACATCAATGCTGCCAGGTCGGTATAGATATGCGCTTGCTGGGCGGCGGTCTCGGCGGCATTGAGCGCGTCGAGCCGGGCCGTTGCATCGGCTGACATGCCGCGGAAGATGCAGCGCAGATCGATCGGGCCACCGGCTTCGTCGATGCGGCGGCTCAACAACAGGGCTTCGACGGAAAACTGCTCCAGCTCGAAGGAAAGCGGATCCTCGATGTCCAGCGGCCTGGCCGGCGCTGCCGGGCGGTTGGCGGCTTCACGGGCGCGCTCACGCGCCGTCGCGCCGATCGCGGCGGCGAAGGCGGCAAAATCGCTGCCCGGCCCGGCCGGAGCAGCGCTGCCGGTCAGAATGAGCGCGGCGAGGGCGGCATGGAGCGCGGTTTTCATCTCTGTCTCCCGTGATGTCTCAGATTGTCCTAGCAGTAACGCCTTGATTTCCGGTGAATCGACCGGCATCTCCCCTGTCAGTCTGCGCACGTGGGTTCACAGCGCGTGCCGGCTCGTGGAAAACACCGCCTGATAAAGGTTGCCATGCAGGGCAGGGCGACCGGCAAACCGGAGATCGTGATGAGCGCCAAGAAACCCTTCCGACCCAAGGCCCGCCGTCCGCGCGGCTTTGAAGACCGCAGCGGGTCTGTCCTCCGGGTCGAGCGCCATCTCGTCGAAACCGCCAGCCGCATCTATGATGATTGGGGCTTCGAGCCGCTGCAGACCTCGGCCTTTGAATATGCCGACGCGCTCGGCAAATTCCTGCCCGACGAGGAACGCCCCAACGAAGGCGTGTTCGCACTCGAGGATGATGACGGGCAATGGTTGTCGCTGCGCTATGATCACACCGCGCCGCTGGCCCGTTTCGTGGCCGAGAATTATCAGGACCTGAACAAGCCCTACCGCCGCTATCAGGCGGGCGATGTCTGGCGCAACGAAAAGCCCGGGCCGGGGCGCTTCCGCCAATTCGTCCAGTGTGATGCCGACACGGTGGGGGCCTCGAGCGCTTCGGCCGACGCCGAGATGATCGCTTTGGCCGCTGATGTCATGCGGGCAGTTGGCCTGGCCGATGGTGACTACGTGGTCCGCGTCAATGACCGGCGCATTCTTGATGGCGTGCTGGAAACCATTGGCGCGTCAGATCCGGAGCGGCGCATGCGCGTGCTGCGCGCGGCCGACAAGCTCGACCGGCTGGGTCGCGAGGGTGTCGCCCTGCTGCTTGGCGAGGGCCGCAAGGACGAATCCGGTGACTTCACCGAAGGCGCCAGGCTGGATGTCGCCGGGATCGACACCGTGCTGGGTTTCCTCGATGCCGGCGGTGGCAGCCGCAGCGATGTCATCGCCCGCCTCGAACCCCTGATCGGCACGTCGCAAACCGGCAAGGCCGGCCTTGCTGCCCTGGCCGAGATCGATGCTGTCCTCACCGCCATCGGCGTTGATGTCGACCGGGCCCTGTTCGACCCGTCCGTCGTGCGCGGGCTGGGCTATTACACCGGTCCGGTTTTCGAGGCCGAATTGCTGGCCCAGGCCACTTATGACGACGGGGCGCCGATCCAGTTCGGCTCGGTCGGCGGCGGTGGTCGTTATGATGACCTGGTGTCACGTTTCACGGGCCAAGCGGTGCCGGCGACCGGTTTTTCCTTCGGCGTCAGCCGCTTTGCCGCGGCCCTGTCGGCGCTGGGCCTGACCGGTGCGGTCGAGGAGAAACCCCTGGTCCTTGTCGTTGCCAGCGAGAAGGATCGTTCGGCCGACTATCTCGCCATGGCGCGCGAGCTGCGGGCCGCCGGTTTCCGGGCCGAGGCCTTTGTGGGCTCGGGGAATATGGGCAAGCAGATGAAATATGCCGATCGCCGCGGTGCGGTGGCGGCGGTCATCATCGGTTCCGACGAAAGGGAGCAGGGCCTGGTCACGATCAAGGACCTCAAGCTCGGCGCCCGCCTGGCGGCAGATATCAGCGACAACAAGCAATGGCGCGAGGAACAGCCGGCGCAGGAGACTGTATCCCGCGAGACCTGGATCAGTGCGGTCGCAGCGGTCGTGCAACGCAACAAATAGTGGCAAAAAGTCGAATGAGCGGTGAGGCTTATCCCCATGTGCCGGGAATATTGGGGTTGACGTAGTGCATGCGCTACGTCAACGTCGATATCGGACTGGGCCTGACCGCTCTGTCCTTTGGCGTTTCGGGGAGGAGACGCCCTTTATCGACCAACCGTTATCTCGGGGCTGGCCTTTGCCAGCCCCTTTTTTTGTCCGTATCCGGCCAGAAAAAGGGCGGACCCGCCCGTGCTGGTCCGCCCCGTTTCATGACGGGCATTGGCGCGCGGTTACTCCTCGTCATCCTCGCCGGTCTCGATTTCCATGATGACGACGCGATCGCCGCCATCCAGCTCGATAACGCGGCGATTATCGGCCCGCTGGACGCGTTCGATCCGCATTTGGCGGCGGGCGTCGCGGCTTTCACGGCGACCCTCACGGTCGGCGCCGGCCAGGCGATCGACTTCCAGGCGATTGAGCCAATCGACCAGATCATCGCCGGTCTGTTCTTCGCCGTCGATCCAGACACGCTGGCGGCCATCGGTCTCTTCGATCCGGATGTCGTTGACATCATCGCGGCCCATCACTTGATGCAGACGTTCGATGTCGGCGCGTCGGGAGTCATCCGCCCGCAGGACTTCGACCCGGGCCCGGCGCATCTCGTCGTCGGCGCGCAGGACCTCCACACGGGCGCGGGCGATGTCGCGTTCGGCGCGGGCCATGTCACGGACGGCGCGTTCGACCTCGATCCGCGCATGACGGCGTTCGGCCTCCATCTCGATGCCGGCCTCGCGCAACTCACGGCGCGCCTCTTCCATGGCTTCGCGCATTTCGTGGCGCGCTTCCCGGAGTTCGGCGCGAACTTCGGCCTTTTCCTCGTCGTTGAGCTCTTCCCAGTCGCGCGAATTGACGACGCGATCCTCGTCGAGCCCGGCCAGGGCCATCTCGAGCGAGTGCATCACCGTGGCCTCCAGGCTTTCGCCGTCAAAGCCATCGAGATCGATCGCGATGCGGGCGAGATTGTGTTCCATGTCGGCAAGGTGTTCGGCGCGCTCGGCCATGTGGATGTCGAGCTCGCGGCCCATCCGGACGTGCTCACCTTCCACGACGCGGACGTCGTCACCATCGATGATGATGACGCTGCGCGGGCCGATTTCGACGCGGTTGCCATCGACGTGCACGATGTTGTCGTCGATCGCGATTTCCTGACCGTCGATGCGGATCACCGAGCGCTCGCCGTCACGGTCGATATGGATGGTCCGGTCGCCATTGGCGCCGCGGATCTCGACGATCTGGCCATCATCGCCGACAAAGGTGGCGTGGTGGTCGGTGCTGACATGCACACGCATCTGGCGGGCGTCGTCATCGTCCAAAGCAAAGGCGGCGGCCCCGGTCACGGCAAGCGCAGCACCTGCCAGCAAGAATTTTCTCATCGCTCATATCCCTCTTCGATGTCCGCTCAACCTGCACAGTCCAGTCTTACGGCGCCCCTGTGCGCGGCTAAATAATTTGTCACGAACCCAACCTGCTCCGCCTGGACTTTATCGACAAGCTATAGCGCGTGACTGCGCCTGAGGGGCGAGCAGGCTTGCCAGCGGGCGGACCGGTCCGCATGGTCACCACAGGGCAAGTTGGTGACGGACAGGACAATGGATCGACGACGCGTACTGCAATCGGGGCTCGCGGCCACGCTGATGGCGGCGGCTGGGCCGGCGGCCCGCGCAAGCCTGCTGGACGCCGTGGCAGAACGCTCGCTGGCCGAGCGGGTCGGCGAGATGTTGTTGCTGGGATTCATCGGTTCGCATGCTCAAACGGAAGGCGCCGACATCATCGACGCCCATCTGTCCGAAAAGCGGATCGGCGGCGTGCTCTTCCTGCGCCACAATGCCCGCACCCGCGAGGGCGCCGAAGGATCAGCCGCCCGTTTCCGCGCGACCCGGCCGGACGCCTGGATGGCGATCGACCAGGAAGGCGGGCTGGTCCAGCGCCTGTCGCGTGACATGGGCTATACGTGGATCCCCCGCGCCATGCAGGTGGTCGAGGAACGCGGGCTGAGTGGTGCCCGCGAGCTCTATGCGATCGGTGGCCGCGAGCTCAAGGCGGCCGGCTTCAACATGAATCTCGCCCCTGTCGCGGATGTGCATGATGCGGAGAATGCCGTGATCGGTCGTCATGGCCGGGCCTATGGCACGGATGGCGAGACCATCGCCGCCTATGCCGGGGCCTTCATCGATGCGTTTGAAGCGTCAGGCGTGGCCTGTGCGATCAAGCATTTCCCCGGACATGGGCGCTCACGCGGCGATAGTCATGACGGTTTTGTCGACATCTCCGAGAGCTGGAGCGAGGCCGAGCTGGCCCCCTTCCGCGAACTCATCAATGACGGCAAGGCGCACCTCATGATGGGCGGACACCTGACCAATCGCCAGCTCGACCCCAGCGGCGTGCCGGTGACCTTCTCGGCACCCGTGCTTGAGGACTTGCTGCGCGGTCAGCTCGGTTTTGATGGCGTGGTGATGACCGATGATCTCGACATGGGCGCCATCCGCGATAATTACGACCAGCGCGAGGCCGTGATCAACGCCATCGAGGCCGGCAATGACATGATCATGCTGTCCAACTCCGCCGCCCCGGATGCCGAACTCCCGCAACGCATTGTTGACTGGGTGGTGGCGGCCATCTCGGAAGGCCGCCTGACCGAAGAGCGCATCAACCAGTCGGTGGCCCGACTGGCTGTGCTGAAGGCGCGAGTCGGGCTTTAGTCGGCGGGGCCGGTCAGGGCGTCCAGCAGGATCTGTTGCGCCAGCTGACCGGCTAGGTCACCGGGACATATGCGCAAGGCATCTGTCCCGGCTTTGACTTCCGTCGACTTACTCGGCCGGAGCGTCGTCCTGCTCACGCAGATACTCATCCAGGAAGCTCACATAGGCCTCCGACGCCGTGATGCGGTTCTCGCGGCGGCGGAAGCCGTGGCCCTCATCCGGGAAGAGAACATATTCCACCGGCACGCCATTGGCGCGGACAGCCTCGACCAGCTCGTCGCTCTCAACCTGCAGCACGCGCGGGTCATTGGCGCCCTGGATGACCAGCATCGGACGGATCACATTCTCGGCGTGGAAGAGCGGGGAGATGGCGTGGTGACGCTCGCCGTCGGTCGCCGGATCGCCCATCTCGTCATAGAGCGCTTCGCGGAAGCTCTCCCACCAGGGCGGGATCGAGGCCAGGGTGCGCTCCCAATTGGTGACACCGAAAATATTGATGCCGACCTCGAAGGCTTCGGGATGGAAGGTGAGGGCGGCGGCGGTCATGAAGCCGCCATAGGACCCACCGATCACGCCGACCTCGTCTGCCGAGACCCAGTCCTGTGACCGCAGCCAGTCACCGGCGGCGACAATGTCGCGCAGGTCTTCCTCGCCATGACGGCGGTCATCCATGTGGAAGAAGGTCTTCCCATAGCCTGACGAGCCGCGGTTATTGGCGGCATAGACAGCATAGCCGTGATTGACGAGGTGCTGGATGGTAGCGGAATAGCCGATCCGGCTTTGCCCGCCCGGGCCGCCATGCACCCAGACCAGCGCCGGCACCGGATTGTCGGCGCTGGCCTCATGCGGGCGATAGAGAATGCCCGGGATTTCCAGCCCGTCGAAGCTTTCAAAGCGGACGACCTGCGCGTCCACCATCTCGTCTTCCGAGATGGCCGGATTGAGGGCATTGGTCAGTTGGGCATGGTTCTGGCTGGCCAGGTCCACGACATGGAGATTGGACGGCGAGGTCGCCGAATTGATCAGGAAGGCGATGCGGCCCTCGTCGCGGGAGAAACGGACCGAGCCAATATCACCGGCCGGCAGTTCGGGCAGGGTCAGGGTCTCGCCACTCATGGTGTCGAGAATGGTCACCTCGGTGCGGGCATCGGCATTGATGCCGGAGACGCGGTATCGGCCCGTGTCGGAATAGATCACGAACTGGACGTCCCATTCGGCCTCGATCAACGGCGCTGTGGTGCCGTCGGACAGGTCATAGGTCCAGGCCTGGTTGAATTCGCCATGCTCGTCCGTGGCATAGACAAGCTGCGAACTGTCTGGCGTGAAAGTGTAGACGCCATGCGCGATATTGCCTTCGTGGGCCGTGATCACGCTGGGCTCGGTCTCGCCGGAGGCCAGGTCGAGCAGCAGGATGTCGCTGTCGGCCGAGGTGCGGTTGCGCACCAGGGCGACCCAACGCCCGTCCGGGCTGACATCGCCGATCTCCAGCGCATCATCATTCTGGAAGACGAAGCCGCTCTCATAGCTCAGCGTGTCATAGGCATAGATGTCCATGGCGCTCTGGTCGCGCTCATTGGTCATCAGCCACATGTCATTGCCATCCGGCGACCAGCCGAGGAATTGCGCTCGCACTTCTTCGCCGGGGGTGATGTCATTGAGACGGCCATCGAGCTCGCGCACGAAGATGTGGGAGATTTCATTGCCGCCGCTGTCGGCGGTCACCACGGCGCGGTCATCGGTCGGGAACCAGGACAGGGCGAAGGTGGCATTGGTGTCGGATGTCGTCAGCGCCTCGCGCTCACCCGTTTGCGGATCGACGGCATAGGCATTGAACACGCCGGTCTCGTCCGAGGAGATCAGGATCCGGCTGTCATCTGCCGACCAGGCAAAACCGGCTGATGAGGCGAGGCCGAAGCTGGTGGTCTGGTGGAAGGTGGCCGCATCGTAGCGGGCAACGGCCTCAGCGGCCGCAGCGGGCGCCTCGGCGATCTCGGTTTCGGTGCCGGTCCCGGCCGGCTGGCAGGCGGCCAGCAGGCCGGCCAGCGCCAGGCTGGAAGCGGAAATCAGGTATTTCATGGCGAACCCCTCGAAAATTGCTGGCGCGACCATAACGCGGAGAGGGGGCCATGTCGCAAGGCAAATGGAATAAGTCCTTCGCGCGTCTTCCTTCTCCCTTGGGAGAAGGTGCCCCAAAGGGGGCGGATGAGGGGATTGGGTGGTTGGCACCGCGATTTGCCCCTCACCTTGACCCTCTCCCGAGGGAGAGGGAAGCGCGCCGAGAGAACAAAAGAAAAGGGCCGCCCCATCGGGACGGCCCTTTCCTTTGTTCGGTCAGGTGACCGGCATGATTACATCATGCCGCCCCCGCAGACCGGCTTGCCGGTCTGCTCACCTTTCGATGATGGGCGGCTTTATGATGTTTGTTACATCATGCCGCCCATGCCACCCATTCCGCCGCCGCCGTCCGGCTTGCCGGACGGCTCACTTTTGATCGATGGGCGGACTCATGGGGGCATGGCAAAAGAAAAGGCCCGCTCCATCGGAGCGGGCCTCTCTTTTAGTCGGTCAGGTGACCGGCATGATTACATCATGCCGCCCATGCCACCCATTCCGCCCATGCCGCCCATGTCAGGCATGCCGCCACCGGCGCCTTCTTCCTTCGGCGTATCAGCCACGGCAGCTTCCGTGGTGATCAGCAGGGAGGCGACGGAGGCCGCGTCCTGAAGGGCTGTGCGGACAACCTTGGCCGGGTCGATCACACCGAAGGCGAGCATGTCGCCATACTCTTCGGTCTGGGCGTTGAAGCCGAAGGTCGCGGAAGCGTTTTCCATGACCTTGCCGACCACGATCGAGCCTTCGACACCTGAATTGGTGGCGATTTGGCGGATCGGGGACTGCAGGGCGCGGGCCACGATGGCGATACCCTGGGTCTGGTCCGGATTGTCACCCTTCAGGCCGGCCAGCTTGGCGGAGGCCTTCAGCAGGGCAACGCCGCCGCCCGGGACAATGCCTTCTTCAACCGCAGCGCGGGTGGCATTGAGGGCGTCGTCGACGCGGTCCTTCTTCTCTTTCACTTCGATCTCGGTGGCACCGCCGACCTTGATCACCGCGACGCCGCCGGCCAGCTTGGCCAGACGTTCCTGCAGCTTCTCACGGTCGTAATCAGAGGTGGTTTCCTCGGACTGGCGACGGATCTGGCTGACGCGGGCTTCGATCTGGGCCTTGTCGCCAACGCCGTCGACGACCGTGGTGTCGTCCTTGGTGATGGTGACGCGCTTGGCCGAGCCAAGCATGTCGAGGGTGACGGTTTCCAGCTTGATGCCGAGATCTTCAGAGATCACCTGGCCACCGGTCAGGATGGCGAGATCTTCCAGCATCGCCTTGCGGCGATCACCAAAGCCCGGCGCCTTGACAGCGGCGATCTTCAGGCCGCCACGCAGCTTGTTGACCACGAGGGTCGCCAGGGCTTCGCCTTCAACGTCTTCCGCAATGATCAGCAGCGGACGCGAGGACTGAACCACGGCTTCCAGGATCGGCAGCATCGGCTGCAGCGAGGTCAGCTTCTTTTCGAAGAGCAGGATATAGGGCTCTTCCAGCTCGGCCTGCATCTTGTCGGCGTCGGTGATGAAGTAAGGCGACAGGTAGCCGCGGTCGAACTGCATGCCTTCGACGACGTCCAGCTCGGTTTCCAGGGACTTGGCTTCCTCGACGGTGATGACACCCTCTTTGCCGACCTTGTCCATGGCCTTGGCGATCATCTCGCCGATTTCCTTCTCGCCATTGGCGGAGATGGTGCCGACCTGGGCGACTTCAGCGGAGTCCTTCACCGGGGTGGAGCTCGCTTTGATGTCTTCCATGACGATGGCGACGGCCTTGTCGATGCCGCGCTTGAGGTCCATCGGGTTCATGCCGGCAGCAACCGACTTCATGCCTTCACGGACGATGGACTGGGCCAGGACCGTGGCGGTCGTGGTGCCGTCGCCGGCGACATCATTGGTCTTCGAGGCCACTTCGCGCAGCATTTGTGCGCCCATGTTCTCGAACTTGTCCGTCAGTTCGATTTCCTTCGCGACGGAGACGCCGTCCTTGGTGGTGCGCGGTGCGCCGAAGGATTTTTCGATGACCACATTGCGGCCCTTGGGACCGAGTGTGACCTTGACAGCATTGGCGAGGATATCGACGCCGCGCAGCATGCGTTCACGCGCGTCGGAGCCGAAAAGTACGTCTTTGGCAGCCATTGGAATATTTCCGTTCTTCTAGCTTGAGAGGGGTGTTCTGATCAGGTGTGCGGCTTACGCCATCACGCCGAGAATGTCGGACTCTTTCATGATCAGCAGCTCGACACCGTCAACGGTGACTTCGGTGCCGGACCATTTGCCGAACAGGATGCGATCACCGGCCTTGACGTCGAGCGGGCGCACAGTGCCGTCATCCTTGATGGCGCCGCCACCGATGGCGACAACTTCGCCTTCCTGGGGCTTTTCCTTGGCCGTGTCGGGGATGATGATCCCGCCTTTGGACGTGGACTCTTCTTCAACGCGCTTCACCAGCACGCGGTCGTGCAGAGGACGAAAAGTCATCTTGGGTTTTCTCCAAACAGAGGACTGAAGGTTCATCGCGGTCGGTGGGGGTTGTTGGCACTCACCCCAGTCGACTGCTAACAGCGGCGGAGATAGGTTGTCGCCGCTCGTCCGTCAAGGGAGATCCGGTGCAATTTGTGCCGCTTGAGTTCGACGGATCGCCGGTCAGCTTGCGTTCATATCCGGAAAGATAAATCCGCCATTGCCATAGCTGTCATATAAATCGATATGATAGGCATCTAGTTGCGTCACCGAGAGGGATACACGATGAAACTCCGCCCAACCATTCTCCGCACGACCATTCTGACCGTCGCTGCGCTGTCCATGGCAGCCTGCACGACGACCGACCCCTATACCGGCGAGACCCGGGCCAACAATACGGGGCGCGGCATTCTCCTGGGCGCAGCTGCCGGTGCGGCGCTGGGTTATCTCACCAACACCAATGACAGCGAAGAGGGCCGGACCAACGCCCTGATCGGTGCCGGCATCGGCGCGCTCGCCGGTGGGGCCATCGGCAATTACATGGACCGCCAGGAAACGGCCATGCGCGAAGCCCTGTCCGACACCGGCGTTGGTGTCCGCCGCGAGGGCAATGATCTGCGCCTGATCATGCCGGGCGATGTCACCTTCGCGACCAACTCCGCTGACATCCAGGGCCAGTTCTATAGCATCCTCAGTGATGTCTCGACGGTGCTGAACCGTTACCCGGCCACTTATGTCGATGTTGTTGGTCATGCCGACTCGGTTGGCGCCGCGGACTACAACCAGCAGCTCTCCGAGCGTCGGGCCCTGTCGGTCGGCAATTATCTCATCGCCCAAGGCGTGTTGCGGGACCGTTTCTACATCGCCGGCATGGGCGAGCGTTCACCGATCGCCTCGAATGACACGGCGGACGGGCGTCAGCGCAATCGTCGCGTTGAAATCCTGATCCGGCCGCACGCCGCCTCGTAGGCAAACTGATTCTCCACAGGAAACGACCAGCGGCCCGCCTCCAAGGCGGGCCGCTTTAATTTATGCATGTCATTATAGATCAATATGTTAGATGGTGAATGCCCGATCAGGGTTTACCTTCGTTAACCAAACGACAACCCGCGCCAACACAGTTTAACCTTCAAGCACACCTGACGTTTCGCTGATTCGAAGGCCCGACATGCCCCGCGCATCCGACATTTTGATCCTGCTGACCTACATCACCATTGCGGCCGTTGCCGCGATCGGCTTCGAGTTCTTCGGTCTGATGCCGACGCTCAATGCCTGGATGATGGGGGCGATCGTCTTCGTCGTGGCCGGCATGGCCCATTCGGCCGCCGCCCGTGGCCAGGAGCGTCGGGCGCTGGAATCCGAGATCCATGAACTCAAGGCGGCCAATCTGGCGCTTGCCGAGGAATTCGAGGCGGCCCAGTCGCGCATTGACGAGATCGCCGACGAATTGCGCGCGGAATCGGTCGAGCGCGATAATGCCTTGGTTCATGAAGTGAAGGTGCTGGAAGATCTGGTCCGTCGCGTCGGCCCCGCCGACGCGCAAGCGCGGGCCGACATGCCGACGGCTGCCGCATCCTCCTCGCGCACCGACATCGACACGGTTCGCGAGGCACTCGCTGCCAACCGCGTCGATCTTTACCTGCAGCCGGTCGTCACCCTGCCACAGCGCCGCACGGCCTTTTATGAGAGCTATACCCGCCTGCGCGACGCCACCGGCCGCATCCTGGCACCGGGCGCCTTCATGGCCGCCGCCGAAGAGGCCGGCCTGATGACCGAGGTCGACAATCTCCTCTTGTTCCGTTGCGTCCAGATCGTGCGCCGCCTGACCGGCCAGGACCGCAAGGTTGCGATTTTCTGCAATGTCTCGCTCAACTCCCTGGCCGACGAGACCTTCTTCCCGGAATTCCTCGACTTTATCCGCCAGAACAAGGATCTGTCCGGGTCACTGATCTTCGAGATTTCGCAGCAGGCCTTTGAAGAGCGTGACGCCATTGCGGCCCGCAACATGGCCCGCATGGCCGATTTCGGCTTCCGCTTCTCGATTGACCAGATCCACCATGTCGAGCTTGACCTGACCGAGATGGAACGGGCCGGTGTCCGCTTCGCCAAGATTGGCGGCCGTCGCCTGCTCGACGCGATCGATAATTACGAGTCGATTGCCGGCTATGAGGCCGGTGCCATCGCCACCGAAGACATGGCGGGCCTGTTCGGTCGCCACGGGATCGAACTCATTGTCGACAAGATCGAGGATGAGGCGACGGTGGTTGAAGTGCTGGAAATGGACGTCGCCTATGGTCAGGGCCACCTGTTCGGCGAACCTCGCCCGGTTCGTGATGACGTGCTGGAGACTGCCCGTGACAGCGGCAAGGGCACGGGGCGCGACGCCGACAGCAATGTCATCCAGATGACGGCTTGACCAACGCGCCGCATTGACCGCTTGCCTTGCGCCTGCTTCAAGCGCGGCATGTTACCTGAACTCGCCACACTCGGCCCGCTCCGCGACCGCTATGACACGCTCTATTGCGATGTCTGGGGTGTTATCCGTGATGGCAGCGACCTTCTCCCGCCGGCCGTTGATGCATTGATGCGTTTCAGGGCCAGCGGCGGTCGGGTCTGTCTGGTCTCGAACTCGCCGCGACGCAGTTCGTCGCTGGTGCATTTCCTCGCAGATATGGGCCTGCCGGATGCCGCGACCGATGCGGTCGTGACCTCCGGCGATGCGATCCATCGCCAGCTGGTCAAGCGGACGCCAGGCAAGGCCTTCAATATCGGACCGGAGCGGGATGGCAGCCTGTATGCCGGACTCGATCTGGAATTCACTGATATCGAGCAGGCAGACTTCATTTCCTGCACTGGCCCCGACGACTATTTCAACGGTCGTCCGGAGGATTACGACGCGGTGTTGCGACGGGCGCTGGAGCGTGGGCTGGACCTGGTCTGCGCCAATCCGGACATTGTCGTGCAATCGGGGAATCGCCTGGTCTTCTGCGCCGGTGCGATCGCCCGGTATTACCGCGAAATGGGCGGGACCAGCATTGTCGCGGGCAAGCCGCACCGGCCGATCTACCGACTGGCGAAGCGGGCGCTGGAAGCAAAGGGTTTCGAGGTCGACCTGGATCGCGTGCTGGCGATTGGCGACGGTCCGGAGACCGATGTCGAAGGGGCCAGCCGGGCCGGGGTCGATTGCCTCTTCATCGCCGACGGAATTCTCGGCGAAACGCTGAACGGCGGCCGCCTCGATGTCGAGACAGCCGCCGCAGCGCTGAAGGATTATGGTGTGTCGTCCCGCTATGTCGCGGACCGTCTCACCTGGTAGCTGTGTGGCCGGTCAATCGAACAGGGAGTCGATCGAACCCTGGTCGAGATCCGAGGCCGGGGCCGCGTCGGCGAACATCGCGTCGATGTCGTCCTGGCTGGTTTCCGGACCGCCGATGGCAGGACCATTGAGCAATTGCTCACGGTTGCGCTTGTCTTCGGCGGTTTCCTCGACAACCTGGTCGGCATCGCGAACGCCCATGACTTCGGCAAAGCGGGACACGCGGTTTTCCACGTGGCGCAGCGATGTCACGACTTTGGACACCCGTTGGCCGGCGAGATCCTGGAAGCTGCACGCCTCGATGATGGTCATCATGCGGGCTTCGACATTGGCGCGGTAGGCGTCATAGTCGGCTTCATCGTCACAGAGCACGGCTTCCGCCTCGCTCATGATGGTCTCGGTCGCCCGTTCGGTATCCCCGACGACGGCCTCAAGTTCCTGACCGGCTGACGGGATACGCGACGTCTTGATATCGTTCGGTCGCAGGGCAGCAATCTCGTCGCGAGTGCGTGAGATATAGTCCGCGATATAGTTGAATTCCTGGCAGATCGACTGGTCGAGGGAGCTGAAGAACAGCTTCATCGTATCCGTCAGCTGGTGCGCCAGCTTCAGGACTTCCATGATCTGGGCATCCTGCAGATCACTCGCTTTCAAAGAAGCAAGAGACGTGCGGACTTGCGCGGCAACATTGGCGGCGGGCATGGGGCCCTCCTTCCTTTGCAGACTCAAACGAGGGTGGGGCGGTTCATCAAGCGACTAGAAGTCGCCGAGAACAGCCGACATCTTCGATTTGAGGGTTCCGGCGTTGAAGGGCTTCACGATGTAATTGTTTACACCAGCCCGCTTCGCCGCGACCACGTTTTCGGTCTTGGATTCTGCGGTTACCATGATGAAGGGCGTTGCCTTCATGCTTTCATCCGCACGAACTTTCTGCAGGAGCTCGTAGCCCGTCATGGGCTCCATGTTCCAGTCTGAGATCACCAGACCGTACTTGTTTTCCTGCATTTTCGCGTAGGCTTCCTGGCCATCGGCGGCCTCGTCCACATTTTCGAACCCGATCTGCTTGAGCAGGTTGCGAATAATGCGGATCATGGTTTTGTAGTCATCCACGACCAGGATCGGCATCGTCATATCGACAGCCATGCTTAGTCTCCATCCACTCGGCGCGTTTACACAAGGACAGCTTGTTCCGCTGTCTTCAGCGAGGACCCTAGACATTCGCGGATAAAAATCGGTTAAAGCGGATACAAAGATGGAGTCACACATGTCGGAAGTGCGCGGCATCGCCCTTGAAGAAATGGAAATTGGTCTTTCCGCAGAGGCAGTTAGAACTGTCACTGAAGATGATTTGGATATGTTCGCGAAGGTGTCCGGGGACTATAACCCGGTGCATATGGACGAGGAATTCGCCCGCAAGACGCCTTTTCGCGGCCGGATTGCACATGGCGCGCTGGTCGCATCCTATATTTCAGGCGTGCTCGGAAATCAGCTGCCCGGACCGGGCGCCATCTTCCTTGGCCTCAACATGCGCTTCTTCCATCCGACCCGGATCGGCGACGAGGTGCGCACCCGTGTTGAAGTGAAATCGGTCGATCTCAAATCCCGCAAGGCGGTCATGGACTGTACCTGTTATGTCGGCGAGAAACTGACCATGCAGGCGGAGGCCGAGGTCATGGTTCGCAAGCAACGCCGTGCCTCGACAGACTGATCGCGGATGAGAATCCTGCGAGGTCATAATCAATTGCCGGGTGATAGTCGTGGCGCTGTCATTGCCCTGGGCAATTTTGACGGTGTCCATATGGGGCATCGTCACGTCATTGCGCTGGCGGGTGGTCTGGCCGGCTCATTGAAGGCGCCGCTCGGGGCCGCCCTGTTCGACCCGCATCCGCGTCGTTTCTTCGCGCCGGACGCGCCGACCTTCCGGCTGATGAGCGAAACCCGGCGTAACCGCATCCTGGAAAGCCTGGGCGTCGAACAATTGCACATCCTGCCTTTCTCCATGGATATGGCAAGGATGACTCCGGCCGAATTCGTCGGCGATGTGCTCGCCGACGGGCTGGGCATTGCCGGTATTGTGACCGGTGAGGATTTCCGTTTCGGGGCCGGTCGGGCGGGCGCCACCGATGATCTCGCCCGCCTGTGCGCGGATCACGGCATCGCAACGGCCTTTGCCGAACTGCACGGCAATGGCGCCGACAAGGTCTCCTCGACGCGTATCCGCAAGGCCATCCGTGATGGCGACATGCGTGCCGCCGAGACGCTGTTGGGTACGCCCTGGGCCGTTGAGGGCATCGTTCAGCGCGGCGATCAGCGTGGCCGCACCATCGGCTTTCCGACCGCCAATCTGACGCTGGGCGACTATGTGCGCCCCGATTATGGCGTCTATGCCGTCCGGGTGGGTGTCGATGGTGACAGCCCGTCCATCGCTGCCGTTGCCAATATCGGCAAACGGCCGACGGTTGATGGCGTCACGGAACTGCTCGAAATTCATTTGCTCGACTGGTCCGGTGACCTTTACGGTCGCAAGCTGGAGGTCGAGTTCTTCGATCATCTGCGCTCGGAAAAGCGGTTCGACGGGCTGGAGGCGCTGAAGGCCCAGATTGCCGAGGACGCCATCGCCGCCCGCAAGGTGCTGAGCGGCCTGTCTGGACCGGCCTGAGCGGCTCTGTTACACGCGAGGCATGGTCTCAATGTCCCTGTTCATCCGCCCGGCAGCGCCCGCTGCTGCCCTCGCCATCGGGCGAATTACCGGCCCGGGCCGCCGCATGTGATGTGGGCGGTTCCGGGACATGTCCTGCCTTGAACCCATGACCATAAAAGACCGCAAGGATCCGATCCGATGACGGACACGCCCTCGACGACTGGCGCGACAGATACCGCCGCCACCTCCCGTGATTACAAAAACACGCTTTTCCTGCCGACCACGGAATTCCCGATGCGCGCCGGCTTGCCGCAGCGCGAGCCGGAATGGCTGGAACGCTGGGCCAAGCTTGACCTGTACAAGCGCCTGCGGGCCGAAAGCGCCGGCCGGCAGCGCTGGGTGCTGCATGACGGGCCGCCCTATGCCAACGGCCATATTCATATCGGCACCGGCATGAACAAGATCCTCAAGGATATGGTCGTCCGCTCCAAGCAGATGGCCGGCTTTGATGCTCCCTACCGACCGGGTTGGGACTGTCACGGCTTGCCGATCGAGTGGAAGGTCGAACAGAATTTTCGTGCCAAGGGGCGCAACAAGGACGATATCCCGGTCCAGGAATTTCGCGCCGAATGCCGGACCTATGCCAGCGAGTGGGTCGGCGTCCAGTCGTCGGAATTCCAGCGCCTGGGTGTCAGCGGTGAGTGGGATGATCCCTACACCACCATGGCGTTCGAGGCCGAAGCCGCGATCGTGCGCGAATTCCTCAGCTTCGTCGATCAGGGCCTGGTCTATTGCGGTTCAGCCCCGGTGATGTGGTCGCCGGTCGAAAAGACCGCCCTGGCCGAAGCCGAGGTCGAGTATCAGGATAAGGTTTCCTCGACGATTTTCGTGCGTTTCCCCGTGCGCGGCGTGCGCAAGGATGGCAGCGCCATCCCGAAATCCTGCATTGGTGCGCATGTCGTCATCTGGACGACGACGCCCTGGACCATCCCGGGCAATCGCGCGATCTGCTATTCGCCCGAGATCAGCTATGGCCTTTACAAGGTGACCGGCGTTGATGGCGGCGATTTCACGCCCTGGGCGATGCCGGGCGACCTTCTGATCGCAGCCGATGCGCTGTGGGAAGAGACGGCCAAGGCCGCGATGATCGGCAATTGGGAACGCGTTGACTCCATCGATCCGACCGGCTTCGTGTGTTCGCACCCACTCTCCGAACTCGACCGTTTCTGGTCCTATCCGGTGCCGCTGCTGGCCGGCGATCATGTCACTGACGAGGCCGGAACCGGTTTTGTGCACACCGCGCCCAGCCATGGTGCCGAGGACTATGTGGCCTGGATGTCGGCGCCGGAATGGCATGACAAGGACGCGCCGGTCCCGCACATGGTCGACGAGAACGGCGCCTATTATCCGCATGTGCCGGTCTTTGCCGGACTGAACATCATCCGCCTTGACGGCAAGAAGCAGGGCCAGGACGGGCCGGCCAACAAGGCGGTGATGGACGAGCTGATCGTGCAGGGCAAACTGCTCGCACGCGGCCGTCTCGAGCACTCCTATCCGCATTCCTGGCGTTCCAAGGCGCCGGTCATTTTCCGCAATACACCGCAATGGTTTGTCGCCATCGATCGGCCGATGAAGTCCGGCGGCACGCTGCGCGAGAAGGCCCTGAAGGGCATCTCGGAGACCAGCTTCACGCCGAAAATCGCCGAAAACCGCATCCGCTCCATGGTCGAGCAACGGCCGGACTGGTTGATCTCGCGCCAGCGCGCCTGGGGCGTGCCGCTGACCATGTTCGTGGAGAAGGGCACCACCCGCGTGCTCAACGACCCAAAGGTCAATGAGCGCATCATCGATGCGGTTGCCGCCGATGGTGCTGACGCCTGGTTCGAGCGTCCGGCCGCCGACTTCCTTGGCAGCGAGTATGACGCCGACGCCTATGAGAAAGTCACCGACATTCTCGATGTCTGGTTCGACAGCGGCTGTACCCACGCTTTCGCCCTGGAACCGCGGGCCGATCAGAAATGGCCGGCCGACCTCTATCTGGAAGGTTCCGACCAGCATCGCGGCTGGTTCCAGTCCTCCCTGCTCGAAAGCGCCGGCACCCGCGGCCGGGCGCCTTATGACGCCGTCCTGACCCATGGTTTCGTGATGGCCGGCGATGGCCGGAAAATGTCGAAATCGCTGGGCAATACGCTGGCCCCGATCGAGATCGGCAAGAAATACGGCATCGAAATCCTGCGCCTGTGGGCCGCAGCCCAGGACTTCACCGATGATCTGCGCATCTCCGAGGAGATCCTGCAGACCTCGGTCGATGCCTATCGCAAGATGCGCAACACGCTGCGCTACCTGTTGGGCGCGCTGCACGGGTTTGACGAAACCGTCGAGCACGTGCCGCATGATCGCATGCCGTCTCTCGAGCGCTTCATGTTGCATCGCCTGCATGAGCTCGATGGTGTCGTGCGCGATGGCTATGCCGCCTACGACTTCAAGAAGGTCTATTCGGCGCTGTTCAATTTCTGTGTCGTCGATCTGTCGGCCTTCTATCTCGATATCCGCAAGGACAGCCTGTATTGCGACCGGCCTGATGATGATCGCCGCAAGGCCTGCCGTTCGGTGATGCACGAGATTTTCATGCGCCTGACCGCCTGGCTGGCGCCGATCATGCCCTTCACCATGGAAGAAGCCTGGTTGTCGCGCTTCCCGTCCGAGGATGACAGCGTGCATCTGCGCACTTTCCCGAAGACGCCGGGCGACTGGCAGGATGGGAGCTTGGCGGAGAACTGGCGCACCATTCGCCGTTTGCGCCGCGTCGTGAATGGCGCCCTGGAAGTCGAGCGCCGCGAAAAGCGCATCGGGTCGAGCCTTGAGGCCGCGCCGCGTGTTCATGTGACCGATGCGGCGTATCGGGCTGCCCTGGCTGCCGAGACCAACGGGGATGTCGATGACTTCCTGGCCGAGATCGGCATCACCAGCCAGGCTTATCTGGTTGATGGTGACGCGAGCGGCGAAGCCTTCCGCCTCGACGATGTCGCGGACGTCGCTGTGGTGCCGGGCCGGGCCGAAGGCGCCAAATGCGCTCGCTCGTGGAAATATTCGACTGAGATCGGCGCCGACACACGCTATCCCGACCTGAGCCCGCGCGATGCGGATGCGGTCGCCTGGTGGGACGCCACCCATGCCTGAGTGGGCGATCGAGATCCGGCGGCGCTTTGCCGCGTCGCCGGTCCCGCGCCTGGGTCTGGGCATTGCCGCCGTGATCCTGGTGCTCGACCAGCTCTCGAAATGGTGGGTGTTGTCCGGCCTCAATTTCTCGCCGGCCGGTTGTCTGGACTATCAACGCGCCGAGGGGGCCGAGCGGCTCACCCTGGCCAATACCTGCGGTCATATCGAAGTGTCGCCGGTCTTCGACCTCACCATGGTGTGGAACAAGGGTGTCAGTTTCGGCCTTCTGGGCGCCGACGGGCCGATCGGCCGGACCATATTGATCGCCTTTTCCGTGCTGGTCGCCGCCGGCCTGATCGCGGGACTGCTCAATGCCGGGCCGATCCGGGCGACCCGCCGACTGCAAGGCATCGCTTTCGGTTTCATCATCGGCGGTGCGCTGGGCAATGCCATTGATCGTGGGCTCTATGGCGCTGTCGTCGATTTCCTCAACTTCTCAGATGTTTACTTTCCTTACGTCTTCAATATCGCTGATGTCGGCATCAATCTCGGCGTCGCTGCCATCCTGCTCGACGTCTTCTTCAATGATCGCAAACCCGCATCCGACACCTAGTGTGGAATGCGGGGTGGAGTGATGCCCCGGCTTTGGGTTAAGCTGCGGCAGACAAAAATTCGGAGTCTCACAGAGATGCGTTTGCGTACTGCTATTTTCGCCGCGACCACCGCGGCCATCGCCCTTTCCGGCTGCAGCAATGTCTCGCGCGCGCTCGGCGCCGAGCGCTCGACACCGGATGAGTTCCGCACCGTGACCATCGCACCGCTGACGGTTCCGCCGGAATATAATCTGCGCCCGCCGCGTCCCGGTGAGCCTCGCCCGGACGAGATCTATCCCGACCAGCAGGCGCGTGCTGCCCTGCTCGGCTCGCAAGGTGAGTTTGAAGGCTCCGACGCCGAGGCCCTTTTGGTCGCGCGTGCCGGTGGCGGTGGTGCTGATCCCTTCATCCGCTCGATCATTGACGGCGAGATGGCCAGCGTTGTTCGCAAGAATCGCGGTTTTGCCGACATGGTCCTGTTCTGGCGCGATGGTGAATACCGTCCGCGTGGTGACGCCACCCCGCTCGACGCCGAAGCCGAAGCCCTGGCCCAGGAGCGCATCCAGAATGTCACCGGTGGTGGCGATGTGGAAATCGAGCGCGATCGTCGCCTGCTGCCCAAATTGCCGGGCCTTTGAGGCCGTTCTGTCCATGAGGGCAGGCACACACACTTGACCGACTCGGGGCCAGCCAAGAGGCTGGCCTCATGTCTTTGGCCATGACCCGACCCATCATCCGACGCCTGCCACCGGAAACGGTGAACCGTATTGCTGCCGGCGAAGTCGTCGAGCGGCCGGCCTCTGTCGTCAAGGAACTGGCCGAAAACGCCCTCGATGCCGGCGCCCGGCGGATCGACATCACGGCCGAGGGCGGTGGTCTGGCCCGTTTGCTGATCGAGGATGACGGCAAGGGCATGAGCCCGGCCGAGCTGGAACTGTGCATCGAGCGCCATGCCACGTCCAAACTGCCGGTCGGTAATAACGGGCAGGATGACCTGCTCAATATTTCCACCATGGGGTTTCGCGGCGAGGCCTTGCCGTCGATCGGCTCCATCGCCCGCCTCTCGATCACCAGCCAGGCCAAAGGCGCCGGTGACGCCTGGGCGATCCTGGTGGAAGGTGGCAAGACCAATGGCATCGCTCCCGCGGCTCCACTGGGACGCGGCGGTACGCGGATCGAGGTGCGCGACCTTTTCTACGCCACGCCGGCGCGCCTGAAATTCCTCAAATCGGAACGCTCGGAAAATCTCGGCATCACCGATGTCGTCAAGCGCATGGCCATGTCACGGCCCGATGTCGGCTTCTTCCTCACGCTCGACGGTCGCAAACGCCTGTCGGTCGCTGCCGAGCGCGGTGAGGGGGGTGAGGCGCGTATCGCCCGCATGTCAGCCATTCTCGGGGCCGATTTCGGCGAGAATGCCCTCGAGGTCGACCAGACCCGCGATGAGGTGCGCATTTTCGGCTTTGCCAGCCTGCCGACCTATTCGCGCGGCAATGCGATGCACCAATATCTCTTCGTCAATGGCCGACCCGTCCGGGACAAGCTGCTGGGCGGCGCTGTGCGCGGCGCCTATCAGGATTTCCTTGCCCGCGATCGCCATCCGGTCGTGGCGCTGAATGTCGAACTGCCTACCGGTCTGGTTGACGTCAATGTCCATCCGGCCAAGGCCGAGGTCCGCTTCCGCGATGCCGGGCTTGTGCGCGGCCTGATTGTCGGCTCCTTGCGCCATGCCCTGGCCGCGGCCGGTCATCGCGCCTCGACCACGGTCGCCGGCTATGCGCTGGGGCGGGTCCGTCCCGAGGGGTATCAGCCGCCGCAACCACCGCCGGGTGGCTATCAGTCCCACACCGCCAGCCTGGCCGCCTGGGGCGCACCGCGGCCGCCGTCGGAACCGGTCCAGGACCGTGTCTTTGATCCCGGCATGTCGGCGCGCGTTGAACCGGATACATCAGGCTATGGCACCGGCATGGGCGAGGGGGCGCCGGCGGGTTTCGACACCGCCCAGCAGCCCGCCAGCCCACCACCGGACTGGCCGCTGGGCGTGGCGCGGGCGCAATTGCACGAGACCTATGTCGTCGCCCAGACCGGCGATGGCATCGTCATCGTCGACCAGCACGCCGCCCATGAACGCCTCGTCTATGAGCGCATGAAAAAGATGATCGCCGAGACCGGTGTCCAGCGTCAGCGTCTGCTGGTCCCGGAAATCGTCAATCTCGACGAGGCCGAAGCGCGTCGACTGCTCGAGCGGGCCGAGGAACTGGAAGAACTCGGCCTCGTCATCGAAGCCTTCGGCCAGGGCGCCATTGCCGTCCGCGAAACGCCCTCGCTTCTGAAAAAGCTCGACGTCCAGGGCTTGATCCGCGACCTCGCCGACGATCTCGCCGAGTACGACCAGGCCCTGTCGCTCAAGGAAAAACTGGAAGACGTGGTCGGCACCATGGCCTGCCACGGCTCTGTCCGCTCAGGCCGCCGCCTGACCGGCGAAGAAATGAACGCCCTCCTGCGCGAAATGGAAGCGACGCCCCATTCCGGCCAATGCAATCACGGTCGGCCCACTTATGTCGAGCTCAAGCTGAGCGATATCGAGCGTCTGTTCGGGCGGCGGTGACCCCTCACCCGGCCCTTCGGGCCACCTTTCGTCGTGTCAGACAGTCCACAGGACTGTCCTTTGGCTCCTCAACCCGCAAGGGGAGAGGGCGTTCTTGATGAAGGCCGGCTCATACGCCTTCTCCCCTCGCGGGAGAAGGTCCCCGCAGGGGGGATGAGGGGCCTAGCCCCGCGTCAGAAACAGGACCTTCGCCGCGCCATAGACCTTCTCCACCTGACACACCCAGCCCGGTGTCACCGGTTCTTCCTCCGCTCCGACTTCCAGCACGGCGACGGCGTCCTCGCTGACCCAGTTTCCCTCGATCAGCTTTTCCAGCGTCTTGGTGCCGAGACCAAAGCCATAGGGCGGGTCGAGGAAGATGAGGGTAAAGGGCTCACCCAGATTGGAGGGTTTTTCGCCCAGCGCTGTGGCGTCGCGGCGGTGGATGCGGGTGATGCCGAAGAGTTGCAGCGTGTCGACATTGTCTCGGATCGCGCCGCGCGCCTCGGCCGCGAACTCGACGAAGAGGCAGAAGGCCGCCCCGCGCGAGATGGCCTCCAGGCCCAGCGCGCCGGAGCCGGCATAGATATCGGCGACGCGGGCGCCTTCAATGGCCGGACACCAGTCGGCATGCTCGATCACATTGAACATGTTCTCGCGCGCCCGGTCCGAGGTCGGCCGGGTCGATTTTCCCTTCGGTGCCACGAGGGCGCGATTGCGGAACTTTCCGCCGACGATGCGCATGCCGGACTAGCTCCGGCCGCCCGGCTTGCGCGGACCACCCGGACGACCGCTGCCGCCGCGTGGACCGTCATTGCGGCTGCCTTTCGGGGCGCTGCCCTTGGGGCCGCTCGGACGCGGTGCCGGCTTGGCGGTTGGCTTGCCATCCTTGTCGCGGCGGGCGCGGGTGGACTTGGCGTCGAGCGGGCGACCCTTCAGGGTCGGCTCGAGCAGGCTGTCATCGATTTCGCGCTTGGGGCGACCCGGCTGCCCCGGTCCGCCCATGGCACGCCCTGCAGGCCTTTGCCCCGGCTTCTGGCCGGGCTTGCGCGGCGGGCGGCTGGGCGCGCGCGGCTTGGCGATGGCCTGTCCGGTCGGTGTCTCACCCATCTCGATCAGATGGCCGCACTGGTCGTGCAGCACGCGCGAGGGCACGGACTTGATCTCGCCCTTTTCCAGCTGGCCGAGCTGGAAGGGGCCATAGGCGATGCGGATCAACCGGTTGACGCGCAGGCCGACCGCGTCGAGCGCCTTGCGGACCTCACGGTTCTTGCCTTCGCGAATACCGATTTCCAGCCAGATATTCGAGCCGGTCTCGCGCTCGACCTCGACTTCCATCGGGCCGTATTTGATCCCTTCCACCGTCACCCCGGCGCGCAGGATTTTCAGCGCTGACTCGGAAATCGAGCCAAAGGCACGGGCGCGATAGCGGCGCGTCCAGCCGGTCGAGGGCAGTTCCAGGGCGCGGGCGAGGGCGCCGTCATTGGTCAGAAGCAGCAGACCTTCCGACGTCAGGTCGAGACGGCCGATCGAGATCACCCGACCGATATCCTTGGGGATGGCGTCGAACACGGTTTCGCGCCCTTCCGGGTCGGCATGGGTTGTGACCAGACCGTCCGGCTTGTGATAGCGCCACAACTTGGTCGCCGCTGGCGGCTCGATGCGTTTGCCGTCCACCTCGATCATTTCCGTGCCCGTGACCTTGAAGGCCGGCGTGTCGAGCGTCTTGCCATCGACCTTGACGCGGCCGCCCTCGATCATGCGCTCGACCTCGCGGCGTGAGGCCACGCCGGCGCGGGCGAGGAATTTGGCAATACGTTCTGAGGTGTCGGCAGTTCCGGTCACGCTTGACCCTTTCGATGCGGCGCTCTATCGCGCGCAGTATGACGAACCCGCGCGATACACGTTTTATGCAGGCGGCGCTACGCCTGGCGCAAGCGGCAGCTGAGGCTGGCGAGGCACCGATCGGTGCACTGATCGTCGATCCGGCCACGGACAGCATTGTCGCGCAGGCCCATAACCGTCCGATCGCCGGCCATGATCCGACCGCCCATGCCGAGATACTGGCCTTGCGCGCGGCGGCCGAGACGCTGGGCAATTACCGGCTCACCGGTCTGGAACTCTATGTCACGCTCGAGCCGTGCGCCATGTGTGCCGGCGCCATCAGCCATGCCCGCATCGGCCGGCTGGTGTTTGGTGCCAGCGACGAAAAGGGCGGGGCGGTGATCAGCGGCACGCGCTTTTTCGAACAGCCGACCTGCCACTGGCGTCCCGATGTCGTCTCCGGCATTCTCGCCGATGAAGGTGCGGCCCTGCTCAAGGATTTCTTCCGCGCCCGGCGCAAGGCGAAGGCAGTGGAGCGTCGCGATGGCATATGATCCTGATCTTGTCGACCGCATGGAGGCCGCCCTGGTGGCACTGGGCCAACGCCCGGAACGTCGCCGCATGTTCGGTGGGATCGCCCTGATGATCGGTGGAAACATGAGTTTCGGGACGTCCCGGGATGAGCTTCATGTCCGCGTCGGCCCTGACCAATATGTCGCCGCACTGGCCAAACCCGGTGCCCGCGAAATGGATCTGACCGGCCGTGTCATGACGGGATGGGTGACGGTGGACGGGCCGTCCGACCTCGATGATGAGGCGCTGTCGGCCTGGGCGAAAATGACCACCGACTTCGTCACCACCCTGCCCGTCAAGTAGTTACGTTATTTCGGCAATTCACGTTAACGCCAACTTGTCATAAAACCTTGTCTTGAGTTGAATCGGTCGCCGGACGAAGAGGAGCCATCCAAGCGGAGCGCTCCGATGCGTCGTGCACTGATCAAAACTTCCCTCGTTTCCGCCCTGGCGCTTGCCGGCTCTGGTGCCGCCATGGCCGAGGCCGCCATTTGCGCCGATGCGCCGATCCTGCTGCGCGATGTCACCATTATCGATGCGTCCGGGGAATGGGACGACCAGGATATCTTGATCGAGGCCGGCCGTATCTCGGCCATCGGTTCGGAAATCGAGCTGGAAACCGGTCAGGCCATCATCGAACTCGGCCGGCCCGGCGCCATCGTCCGCCCCGGCGTGCAGCCGACGGCGAGCGCCGGCGCGATCTTCATTCGCACCTCGACCGCCGCCAGCCGTCGCACGGCAGCAGTCCTGTCAGCCGGATCGCCAGCCGATCTTCTCGTCTATGCCACGGACGAACATCTGGCCGGCCAGGTCGAGCTCGAAATTCGCGGTGGCCGTATCGCCGGTCTCACCGATAGCTGCGTCGCCGGCTAGGCCAGGCGCGCATCCAGTCCGGCTTTGACCGTCGGCCATTCGTCTTTCAGTACCGAGAAGAACACCGTATCGCGCCATTCGCCTGTCCAGCACAGGAGATGGCGGCGCAGCGTGCCTTCGCGTGTGGCTCCCATCTTGGTCATGGCGGCTTGCGAGCGGGTATTGAGATGATGGGTCTTGAGCTCGACCCGTTCCGCCCCGGCCTCGAAGGCGCCGCCGAGCAGCAGGCGTTTGGCGGCCGGATTGATCTTGGTGCCGCGTGCCATGGCGCCATACCAGGTCCAGCCGATTTCGAGGCGTTTATGCTCGGGGGCGAGGGTCAGATAGGCCGAATGGCCCACCGCCACACCGTCCTCTTGCCGGCGGACGACGTGGGAGAACTGCGTGCCGGCCTTGGTGCCTGACAGCATCAGGTCGAACCAGGCGTTGAAATGCTCGCCATCGCCGCGCAGCGAGGTCAGCGCCCAGAGCTCTGTCTCGGCGGCGAGCGGGCGGAGTTCCTCGCGATGATCGTCCGTGAGCGGTTCCAGGCGGACAATCGCATTCTCGCGAACCTGTGGCGTGATGATCATGCCGATCCTCCGATGAGCAACAGGGCACCGCGCAGCACATAGATTGCGCCGATGACCGAGACGATCCATTTCGTCCATTTGCGGAATTGCACATCACTCATCAGCGCCAGGAAGCGAGCGCCGGCGGTCGTGCCGAGAATGGCGAGCGGGGCGGCGACCAGCAGCCATTGCGCCTGTGGCAGGCTGGCAGCGGTGAACGCAGGCAGGATGTAATAGGCGATCTTGACGCCATGGCTGACCACCTGGGTCGCCGCCTTGGTCGCCACGATGCTGCGCCGGTCGCTCTGCGTGTCGGCGAAGAAGACGTCCAGCAGCGGGCCGGACACGCCGGCGACGACATTCAACCCGGTCACCACAAAGCCGCAGGCCACCGCGTGGTGCGGCCGGGCCGCGTCGAGATGCAGGATGCGTTTGGGCAGCCAGATCACCGCTGGCACCAGTCCCAGGATGATGAACAGCCAGGGCTTGGACAATTCGAAACTGGCGAAGGCGAGCAGGCCGGCGGCGCCGGCCGAGCCGGCGAGATAGATCGCCAGTATGCGCCAGTCGATCCATTTGAGGTGCAATATGGCCCGCCAGCCATTGGACACGCTCTGGATCACGCCGTGTACGACCATGGCCGAGGCCACCGGCAGGACCAGCGCCAGCGCGCCCATCAGGATCAACCCGCCCGCCATGCCGAACACACCGGAAATAAAGGCGGTGATGAAGGTCGCGAGAAGGATGAAGGCAGCGATCATCGGGCGACTATATCGCGGGCTGAGGCGAGGGCGAGTGCTGGGTGCAGGCGGGTGTATGGCTTGCGGAACACAACCGGAACGTGTAGTGTGCGGGCATGCGTGGTTGGCTTGGAGAAATAGGGCGCAGACTACTTGATAGTGTGGCGCGGCTAATCGGCTGGCGCCCAAGTGGCGCGACCGCGAATAAGGCGCTGTGGCGAAGCTGGGAGCAGTCCAGCAGGGCGATCAGTTTGGGCCTATTGGGCATATCCCTGTTTGCAGACAATGCGGCAATGCGCCCCGGTAGCTTTGTTTTGGGCGCGGGCCTGCTGGTAGTAAGCTGGCTTTGCGCATTTTTCCTTGGCCGTTTGGAGGTGATGGAATGATCGGTGAGATTGAACTCAATTTGTGGCCAGCTTGGGCAGTGTTCGCCTTGTTCGTCACTGTCGTATCAGTTGCCGCGATCCGCGAGGAAAGTCGGCGAAGGCAAAAGCGCGAAAGCGACGATTGATCACGTCTTTGGCAACTGAATATCGATTGCCGCCTGTGCGGAACTGTTTGCGGGGCTTTCAGCTGATCCATTCATTTGAGCCAGGGTCCTGGATCGAATCGGCCCTGAGGTTCAAGGCAATGCCAGCGTGGTGGTGTATGGAGGCGTGTGTGCCGGGCTGCCTCTCATACATGTTCACAAGACAGCGGCGCTTTCCCTCAAGCCCCCGCCTGTTTCGCGAACCCCCACGCCGCCTCGGCCATTGGTTCGACAGCCGCGCCCATCTGTGACGCGGTGGCGTTGGACGCATTGCCCTGCAGGGAGCGGGCATAGACGCCCTGGATGATCGAGGTCAGGCGGAAAATGTTGTAGGCGAAGTAGAAATCCAGCGCCGGAATGGCGGAGCGGTTGGTGCGCTCGCAATAGGCCTGGGTGTATTGCTCGATCGTCGGGATGCCGAGCGCGGTGATGTCGACGCCCAGGAGGCCGTTGCGGATCTCCGGCGGCATGACCCAGCCCATCAGCTGATAGGTGAAGTCGGCCAGCGGGTCGCCAAGCGTTGAGAGTTCCCAGTCCAGCACCGCGATGACGCGCGGCTCGGTGGGATGGAAGACCATGTTGTCGAGGCGATAATCGCCATGCACGACGCTGGTGCGCTCCTGTTCGGGCGCGGCGGTCGGCAGCCAGTCGATCAGCCGGTCCATCGCGGGAACGGTCGTGGTCTCGGCGGCCCGGTACTGCTTGGTCCAGCGGCCGATCTGGCGCTCGAAATAATTGCCCGGCTTGCCGTAGTCACCCAGCCCTGCGGCCTCGACATCAATGCCGTGCAGATGGGCCAGCGTGGCGTTCGAGGCATCGTAAATGGCGCTGCGTTCGGATGTGTCGAGATCGGGCAGGAGCGGATCCCAGAAAATCCGGCCCTCGACGAAATCCATGATGTAGAATTCGGTGCCGACGACCTCCCGATCCATGCACAGCCCGTGCATGACCGGGGCCGGAAACCCCTGGCCGCCCAGCGCCTTCATCACGCGGAATTCGCGGTCGACGGCATGGGCCGATGGCAACAGCTTGCCCGGCGGCTTGCGGCGCAGGACATAGGCCTTGCCCGGCGTCACCAGCTTGTAGGTCGGGTTGGATTGGCCGCCCTTGAACTGGCTCACCGTCAGCGGACCCTCAAAGCCGCTGACATGGCGCGTCATCCACGCCGCCAGCGCTGCCTCGTCAAAGGCCAGCGCGTCCACAACCGGCTTGGTGCCGGAAAAACTGTCGTCGATCTCGCTCATCAGTCCCGGTAAACCTCGCCGCCCTTCATCACGAAACCCATCTCGCGGAGTTCGGAAATGTTTTCCAGCGGATTGCCGTCGACAGCGATGATGTCGGCGAAACGACCCGCCTGGATGGTGCCGATATCCTCGTCCATCTGCAGATGGCGCGAGGCGTTGATGGTGGCGGTGACAATGGCTTCCATCGGGGTCAGGCCAGCTTCGACGAGGAGCTCGAATTCGCGGGCATTGAGACCGTGGCGGGAGACGCCGCTATCGGTGCCGAAGGCGATCGTGACGCCGCCCTCATGGGCCCGGCGGGCCATCTCCAGCATGACCGGACCGACCTCGCGCGACTTGGCACGCTGGTTGTCGGTCATGAAATCCGCTGTCTCGGCCAGTTCGGCGACGGTGATACCGGCCAGCACGGTCGGCACCAGATAAGCGCCATTGCGGCGCATCAGGCGGATGCTTTCGCGGTCGAGATAGGTGCCGTGTTCGATCGAGTTGCCACCGGCCTCGAGGAAGGAATTGATGCCGGTCACGCCGTGGGCGTGAGCGGTGACGCGGCGGCCCATCATGTGGGCGGCCTCGACAATGGCAGCGAGTTCGTCATCGAAGAATTGTTGCTCGACGCCGGCCGCGGTGTCGGACAACACGCCGCCGGTCGCGGTGATCTTGATCACGTCGGCGCCGCCACGGATCAGCGTGCGCACCGCTTCGCGGCATTGCGCCACGCCATTGCAGGCGCTCTCGCTGGCGAACATGTGCAGCACGTCGAGCGAGAAGCCGTTGATATCGGCATGGCCGCCGGTCGGTGTGACGGCCGAGCCAGCCACGCGCATGCGCGGGCCGGGAACATCACCGGCCGCGATGGCGTCGCGCAGGGCCAGAGACGCTTCAAAATTGCCGCCCACATCCTGCACGGTGGTGAAGCCGGCCATCAGTGTGGTGCGGGCATTGACCGCCCCGTCAAAGGCGAGATCGGGGGCCGACATTGTGAAGGCGTTGAAGCGACGGCCCGGGCCGAGTTCCGATTGCAGATGGACATGGCTGTCGATGAAGCCGGGCATCACATACTCATCGGAGAGATCAATGATGGTGGCCCCGTCCGGCGTGACATAGCCGGCTTCAATCCCTTCAATCCGCTCGCCGCGGATCAGGATGGATTGCTCCATCGCCGGGTCTTCGCCCGGCACCGCCAGCAGCCAGCCGGCATGGATGACGGTCAGTGCATCATTGCTGTCCTGGGCCATTGCGGCCGGGACGAAGGTGGTCGTGGCAATCAGCGCGATCGCTGTGAGGGTTGTCTTGAGCATCAGGTCTGCCTCCCCGCAAACATGTGTTTGCGCAAGAAGATGACGACCCGGCCCGTGATGTCAAACCATGGTCGCGGTTGGCACTAATGCGTCTTGAGCGCCCGCCAGGCGATGTCGCGGCGGCAGAAGCCTTCCGGCCAGTCGATCTCGTCGATGGCGGCATAGGCCCGGTCGACAGCATAGTGGAGGGTTTCACCCGAAGCCGTGACATTGAGCACGCGGCCGCCATTGGCGGTGCGTTCGCCGTCGGCATTGCGGGCCGTACCGGCTTCGAAGACGACCACGCCTTCCATCTTGTTGGCGTCATCGACCCCGCCGATCACGCTGCCCTTCTCATAGGCCTCCGGATAACCATTGGCGGCCATGACGACGGTGATCGCCGGCTCGGCCGTCCAGCGCAGCGGTGGCATGCCGGCGAGGCCGCCGGTCGCGGTGGCTTCCAGATAGGGCAGGATGTCATCCTCGATCCGCATCATCAGGACCTGGCATTCCGGGTCGCCGAAGCGGATGTTGAACTCGACGACCTTGGGACCCTCGGGGGTTACCATCAGCCCGGCAAACAGCACGCCCTGGAATGGCGATCCTTCTGCCGCGAGGCCGTTGGCGACCGGTTCGATGATGGTCTTCATCGCGGTTTCGATCAGTTCGGGCTTGGCGATCGGGGCCGGTGAATAGGCCCCCATCCCGCCGGTATTGGGGCCGGTGTCGCCTTCGCCGACGCGTTTGTGATCCTGGGCGGCGCCGCAATAAAGCACGGTCTCGCCGTCACACAAGGCGAAGATCGAAACTTCCTCGCCGGCCATGAATTCCTCGATCACCAGCGTCTTGGACGCCTCGCCGAACTTGCCCGACAGGAAGGCGTCGATCTCGGTCTCGGCTTCGCCGCGGTCGGACACAATGACCACACCCTTGCCGGCGGCCAGACCGTCGGCCTTGAGCACATAGGGCGGTTCGAACTGGTCCAGGAAGGCCTTGGCCTCACCGGCATTGGAGAAGGTGCCATAACGCGCCGAGGGCACATTGTGGCGGGCGTAGAAATCCTTGGCGAAGGCCTTGGAGGCTTCCAGGCGCGAGGCCAGTTTGGACGGGCCGAACGTATTGATCCCGGCCTGGCGCAGCTGGTCGGCCAAACCGTCGCAGAGCGGGTTTTCCGGCCCGATGACGACCAGATCGACGGCTTCAGCGCGGGCCAGCTCAACCAGGCCGTCAAGGTCGGACACCGGAATATCGTGGCAGGTGGCGAGTTCGCTGATGGCGGCGCTGCCGGGGGCTGCGAGAATCGCGGAGATCACCGGGCTTTGCGCTATTTTCCACACCAGGGCGTGCTCGCGCCCGCCTGATCCGACAACCAGAACCTTCATCTGACCCTCAATGCGTCTGTGGCAACTCTTTCCGCGCCCTGCCTAGCGCAATCGCCGGACAATCGCGAGTCCGCCCGACGGTATCCGGGACGTTGCGATGGCCGACAATCCAATTTACCAGATGAAGCATGAATACGCCCACGGGAAACATCCACGAATTCACGGTGTCCGAGCTTGCCGGCTCGCTCAAGCGTACGGTCGAGGATGCCTTTGGCCATGTTCGTGTGCGCGGTGAGCTGGGCCGGGTTGTCGTGGCCAAGTCGGGGCATGTCTATTTCGACGTCAAGGACGACAAGGCGGTCATCGCCTCGATCGCCTGGAAGGGCACGGCCCAGCGTTTCCGCTTCCGTCCGGAAGAGGGGCTGGAAGTGGTCATCGAAGGCCGGCTCTCGACCTATCCCGGCCGGTCGCAATACCAGCTGATTGTTGAAAGCATGGAACCGGCCGGTGCCGGGGCGCTAATGGCGCTGTTGGAGGAGCGCAAGAAAAAGCTCGCGGCGGAAGGCCTGTTCGACACTGGCCGCAAAAGGCCCATCCCCTTTCTGCCGACCACGATCGGGGTCGTCACCTCGCCCACCGGCGCCGTTATCCGCGATATCCTGCACCGGCTGCAGGACCGCTTTCCGCGACATGTCCTGTTATGGCCGGTCCTGGTTCAGGGCGACGCGGCCGCCGCCCAGATTGCCGATGCAATCCGCGGCTTCAACGCCCTGCCCGTCGGCGGAGTCGTGCCGCGTCCGGACGTGCTGATCGTCGCGCGGGGCGGTGGCTCGATCGAGGATTTGTGGGCCTTCAACGAAGAGGTGGTGGTCCGCGCTGCTGCCGAGAGCGAGATCCCGTTGATCTCCGCCGTCGGCCACGAGACCGACACGACGCTGATTGATTTCGCCTCTGACCGTCGCGCCCCGACCCCAACCGGGGCCGCCGAGATGGCGGTGCCGGTGCGGGCCGAGCTGAAGGCCGATATCCACCAACTCGGCGGACGCCTGGTGGCGGCCCTGTCGCGCCATATCGAGCGTCGTCGGACTGAATTGAGATCGGCGGCCCGCGCCATGCCGCGGCCAGCGGCGCTAATGGCGCTGAAACGCCAGCGTTTTGACATGGTCGCCGACAAGCTCGACCCGGCCCTGCTGAACCACGCCGCTGAGAAACGCGGCCGGCTCCTCGTCCTCGCAGCCGGCCTGAAACCGGCCGCGCTCAGCCGTGACCTGCGCCAGAAACGTGATTTGCTGGCCGAGCGCTCGGCGCGGTTGATGCCGGCGGCCGACCGGGTACGTCGCGACCGCAAGCGTGATCTCGCCAATTGGGCCGCGCGATTGGAGGCCCTGTCACACCAATCCGTGCTCAAACGCGGTTTTGTGCTGGTGCGCGACCGGGCCGGCAAGCTGGTCCGCTCGGGTGCGTCCCTGATCGAAGGCGCAGGGGTTGATCTTGTTTTTGCTGATGGCGAACGCGCTGCCCGGATCGAGGGCGGGCGGAAGGCGCCGAAACGGGCACCGGAAACGCCGCAGCCTGTCCGCAAGGCCAAGCCCAAAGCCAAGCCGCGCGGCAAGCCCGAGGCGGAAGGCCAGGGCAAGCTTTTCTGATGCGGCACAGCCCTCCCGCTCGCCCGCAAACCCTGCTAGAGACAGTTCCATGAGCGATTTCAGTTTCGACAAAGACTTTCAGGGCGAAGCCATTCTCGAGTTTGGCGACAGCGACTTCATCATCCTGAAGGCGGGCAGTTTCGTGCGTTGCGCCGTGACCGGTGACCCGATCCAGCTCGACCAGCTGCGCTATTGGAATGTTGACGAGCAGGAAGCTTATCGCGATGTACTGATCGCCAAGCAGCGCTGGATCGAGCTGAACACGGAGCCGGGCAAATGATCGCTCTCGCCGTCGCCCTTGCCCTGCAATCCACGACGGCCTTCGTCGATGGCCAGTTCGATCCCATTGCCGAGCTGATTGCCCAGAACGCACCGCAGGCGCGGGAAGCTTCCGCGCCTGCGCCCACGGGCTGTCGTGGACAGTATGAGCAGGGCGCTCTGATCATCTGCCGGTTCGAACCGGGCACGCGACTGGATCTGGGTGAGAGTGTGGCCGTCGCTGACGCGCAGGGCTTCGCGGTACTCGGAATTCCGCGCAATGCGCCTGAGGAAATGCTTTTCGAGATGTCGACGGTCAATGTCGTCAACAGTACCAACCAGATCGACGAGACTCAGATCTTGTTCATCACCCAGCGCGAATACAATCTCCAGCATGTTGACGGCGTGCCGCAGGCGACCGTGACGCCGGACCCGTCCACCCTGCCGCGGCGCCAGCGCGAATACGCGCAAAAGCAGGGTGCTTTCAACTCGGTCTGGGACGGGCAGGGCTTTTTGGACGGTTTCATCAGTCCCGCCGAGGGTATCACGACCGGTGTCTATGGCTCGGCGCGGGTCTACAATAACGGCCATGAGGGCAGCCCGCATTGGGGGCTGGACTGGGCCAATGAGGTCGGTACCCCGGTTTACGCGCCCGCTGGCGGCTTGGTCACCCTGGCCGAGCCGGACATGTATTACGAAGGCGGACTGATCTTCATCGATCACGGCCAGGGCCTGGTCTCGGCCTTCTTGCACCTGTCCGGTGTCGAAGTCTCCGAGGGCGATATCGTCGAACAGGGCCAGCTGATCGGCGCCATGGGTGCCGGCGGACGGGCCACCGGCTCACACCTCGATTGGCGGGTGAAGCTGCGCAACCAGTTCTATGTCGACCCGCAGAGCCTGCTGGATCTCGACCTGAGCGAACTGCGTTAGGTTGGCGGCTTAGCGCCTGTTTTCCGGTTTCTGGGGAAGATTCCGAATTTCCCATTCGATGTGCCGGCCTCCGGTTGAACTCGTCGCGAACTGAGCGCCGCGCGCGCAATGAGCCATAAACCGCTTGTCAGCCAGCAGGCCGTATCCGTTTCTTCAGCTCAAGGGTGAAACCGCGCAGCGGCCGCCCTGCGGCCCTTGACCTGAAGAAACGGATACGGCGGTCTCTCGGCAAGCGGTCTATGGATGAGTGTGCGCCAGGGCGCTGACGCTTTGGGGTACCATTGTGTCTGCTGCGGGTTTTCAGCGCCGTAAAACGGTGTGTGTCCCTATTAACTGGATCGGGAAACGGATGGACTCCAGCCCACACCCTGTGAACAATCCTGTCCAGCGCCTCGGGAGACAGAGTGATGATGCTGCAATGGACACGACGCTTGCTGGCGGCACTGGCGATGGCCGGCTTGACGACCTCGGTCACACTGGCCCAATCGCCCGAGGCCGGTGACGCTCTGCTTGCTGCAGACCGGATACCGCAACCCGCATCCAGCTGGTCCGCCGTCAGGATTGATGCCGATGGCCATTCCCGTCCTGCACGGGGGCTGGCGGACGGCACGCTGTCCCTTGGTGCAGACGAACACGGTGTGGAAGCACTTTACCGGCCCGCCGATGGGCACGTCTATGAGCGCGATTTGGGGGAACCGGATTATGCCGTCATGGAACCGGCGCCGCGCCGTCCGATCTATCTGGACCCCGAGCACCTGCGTTATCTGGATGTCCACGTCACCGCCGTCGCAGCGGACACTTGGCAGGGGGAAGCGGTCGAGCGCCTGCAATTGGAAAGCCGGCATTCGATGACGCCCGAGGCCTTGTCGGGCGAGGTGGTGGTTACCGGCGACGGGATCATCGTCGCTGCGGACTTGAGCGGGACCTATGCGCCGGAAGGCCAGGATGACTGGTTCGACTGGCGTGACTCCTATCGGCTGACCGACCTGGAGCGCGGTGTCGACCACGACCCTTACCTGTTCGACTGGCCCGAAACCGTCGCCCACCTCAACGCGCCGGGTTAGAAAGGGCGCAATCTTGGCCGGTGGTGCCGTTGCCGCCCGCGGCGAGTAGCGCCGTTTTTAGTCTGACTTGTAGACCGACTTGGCCCAGCGGCGATGGACCCAGAACCATTGCTCGGGGGCCTGACGGATTTCGCTTTCCACCCATTGATTGATCCGCGTCACCGTCTCGATGATGGCGGCGGACTTGTCTGGATTGGTGGAGATTTCGATCGGGTCGTGGACTTCCACCCGGAAGCGGGCGCCGCCCATGCGCCGAATTGAAAGGGGCAGGATCGGGCAGCCATGGCGCATGGCCAGACGGGTCGGTCCCGGTGCGGTCATCGAGGGCTGGCCGAAGAAAGGCGCTTCGACGCCGTCATTCATCTTCTGGTCGTTCATCAGCGCCACCGACTCGCCAGCCTTCAACGCCTGCATCAGCGCCTTGGCACCGTCGCCGCCCTTGGCGGTCAAGGTCTTGACGCCATAGCCGACGCGCATGTCGGTGATACGGCGGTCGATCAGCGGGTTGTTGGCGGGGCGGTAGGTAATGTGACAGGGCAGGCCGGTCTGGCTGATGGCTGCGGCCCCGATCTCCCAGTTCGAGTGGTGCATCGAGATGATGACCGCCGGCTTGCCGGCATCACGCAGTTTTTCGAACTTCTCGCGGCCGATGAACTCGACCCGCTCATTGAATTCCGGCCCGGCGAACACGCCCAGATGCGGCATCTCGCCGGCCAAGCGTCCGAAATTTTCCCACATGCCGCCGAGCAGTCGTTCGATTTCCGGCGCGGCGGCTTCGGGGAAGCAGCGCTGCATGTTGATGCGGGCGACCTTGTGCACGGGCATCAACGGCCCGAGCTTGCGCAGCAGCTCGCCGGCCGCGTCGGAGGCCTTGTCGATGCCCTTGATCTTGTACCAGCCGGCATAGGCATCCCAAGCAGCGGCTTCGAACCGCCAGCCGATCCGTGTCAGCGTCGAGGCATTGCGTTGGGCATCTATCATTGTTCGGATTTAACCAGCGTTGGCGGCGCCGTCCACGATGTCGCGCAACAGGCCGTCCAGGGCGCCGGGATTGGCGAAGACCGCTCGCACCGGCCAAGCGGTCACTCGCGCGCGGATATCCGGTGGCAGGCGGACCCAATCTTTCTCGGTCGTCACCAGCTGCGCGTCATGGGCGGAAGCGAGGGCATCAAGATGGCGTATGTCGCCCGCAGTGAAGCAGTGATGGTCGCCATAAACGGCAACCTCACCCAGATCGCCGCCGGCCGCTTGCAGGGCGTCGAAGAATTTTTGCGGACGGCCGATGCCGGCAAAGGCGACCAGCTTGCCCGGTGGTGGCGGCGCGGCCGGTTCCAGCCAAGCGTGGAAGGCGGGAATCTCCAGGTCGGCGAGGCCGAGGCCTGCCCAGTCGGGTTGGCTGTCCTCATCCGGCATCATCACGATCACCGCATCGGCACGGGTCAAGCCCGCCTTGACCGGTTCGCGCAGCGGGCCTGCAGGAAAGATCGTGCCCGGACCCCAGCCGGTCACCCCGTCGACGACGATGATCGAGCAATCCTTGGCGAGGTCGGGGTTCTGGTGACCGTCGTCCATCAGCACAAGGTCGATACCGCCCGCCGCGTCAATGGCCTGGCCGCCGGCAGCGCGGTCGCGGGCAATCCAGGCCTGGCCCGAACGGGCGAGGAGCAGGGGTTCATCACCGACATCGGCGGCGGCGTGTTGATCGGGATCGACCTGCAGCGGACCCGCCTCGGCCCCGCCATAGCCGCGCGAGAGCGAGACAGTGGTGATGTCCATGGCAGCGAGGCGTTGCATCAGGGTCTGGGTGACCGGCGTCTTGCCCGTGCCACCGACAGTGAGATTGCCGATACAGACCACTCTCGGTGTAATGCGGACCGGTGTCGCCCGGCGGATGCGACGAGCAACGGCCCAAGCATAAAGCCAGCCCAGAGGTGCCAGCAGGGCACGCGCCAAGGCGCCCGAGCCGCGTCCTCCGTCGGTGCGCCAGAAAGCCGGTTCCTTCATGTGCTTGCCCCTGCCTTGTCGGCCCGGTTCAGCAGGCGGTTGATCGCCGCCAGGCTGGTCTCCAGCGCGCCGCCCGAGACATCGGCGATGGCGCGCCCGGCACTGGCCTTGCCCGGACCCTTGGCCTGCCAGACCTGCTCAACGGCTTGCGCCAAGCTCGGTGCGTCGTCAACTTCCAGCACAGCGTCGTGGCGGCGATAGGCGGCGTACACGTCATCGAAACTGGCAACATGCGGCCCGGTGATCACGCTGGCCCCTGCCTGGCTGGCTTCGATCGGATTGTGCCCGCCAATATCCGGCAGCAGGCTGCCGGCGATCAAAGCGGCCGGGGCGAGGGCGAACCAGAGCGGCATTTCGCCCAGCGTATCGGCCAGCCAGACCGTGTCCCGTGGCTCGGGGACCTCGCCGCGCGAACGCCGGGCCACCGCAAAGCCGTGTTGCTTGATCCGTGCTTCCAGCGCGTCGCCGCGTTCCGGGTGGCGCGGGGCGAGGATGAGCAGGGCGCCGGGATGGGTCCGGTGCAACCGGGCATGGGCCGACAGCACCACATCGTCCTCGCCGTCATGCGTCGAGGCGGCGAGCCAGATCGGGCGCCCAGCGAGACCGGATTTCAGCGCTGCCAGCTCGCCGGCGTCCGGTGCCAGGGGGCGAGCTTCCAGTTTGAGATTGCCGGCCAGCACGATCTCGCGACCGGTCAGGTCTTCCAGACCGTCGCGGGTGCGGGTGTCGGCGGCGCCGATCCAGTCGAAACCCTCCAGCAGCCGCCGGAGGGCGTCACCGCGCTTGCGCCAGCGCTGCAGCGAGCCCGCATTCATGCGGGCATTGACGAGCGCCATCGGGATGTCGCGGAGGCGCGCCTCGATCAACAGGTTCGGCCACAGCTCGGATTCCGCGATCACGCCCGCATCCGGTCGCCAATGGTCAAGGAAGCGCCGGACAGCGCCGGGCGTGTCGACCGGCACATATTGGTGCTTGGCCTGGGGCGGCAGGCGTTTGCCCATCAGCGTGGCCGAGGTCACCGTGCCGGTGGTGACCAGGAATTCGAGGTCCGGGTCGTGCTGGGCCAGCTCGTCGACCAGGGTGGCCAGGACCAGGCTCTCGCCGACGCTCGCGCCATGCAGCCAGAGGAGCTTGCCGCCGGGCCGGCGGATATCGGGACGGCCCAGGCGCTCGTGCCGACGGGCCGCGTCTTCCTTTCCGGCCCGCGCCCGGCGCGACAGGATGGCGGGCAGGAGCGGTGACGCGAGCCCGGTGAGCGCGCGATAGAGCTGGAGCGAGACCGGCAGGCTCACGCCGGCGCCTCGGACGGTTCGGAGGCGTTGCCATTCTTGGGGGTGTTGCCCCGGCGTTTGCCGGAACGTTCGCCGGTACCGGGACGAAGCTTGCTGTCGGGCTCGACAATGTTGCCGCCCACCGCTTCGTCGGCCTCACGCGTGATCGCGTTGAGTGTGGTTTCCAGCGCCAGCCGCGCCGCTTCCAGCTCTTCCGGTCCGGCATTCTTGGCGACATGGATCGGTTCGCCCCAGATGATGATGCCACGGGTGAAGAAATGCGGCAGGCAATGATGATCCCAGGCGTTGCGGAGGACGGTCTTGCGGCGCGTTGACCAGGTGAAGGGCAGGATCGGAACGCCGGTATCGCGGGCCATGCGAATAGCGCCATAGCCGGCGCGCATGCGCGGGCCGCGCGGCCCATCCGGTGTCACCGCACCGCAGCCGCCGGCATTGAGATGGTTGACCATGGCGCGATAGGCGGCTTCACCGCCCTTGGTCGCACCGGGCTTGTCGGGATTGCGGGACGAGCCGCGCACCACGCCGACCTTGTACCAACGGGTCAGTCGCGAGCCGATTTCGCCTTCGCGCGAACGCGAAGCGAGGGCGACCATGCGGTCCTTCTGGCGCGCCCAGCCATGCAGGGCCATCAGGATCCGGCCATGCCAGACGCAGCCGAGAATGGGTTTGCGCTCGTCCCAGACCGATTGCACGAAGTCGGCATTGCGATGTTCCCAGCGTATCGAGCGCCGGACCAGCTCGAGATAGAGCAGGATGAGGAAGGCGAGGGCTTCCTGGGCCCAGGGGCGGGAGAGCAGGCGTTTTGACATGTCAGGCCCTAGCTCACCTCCGTGACGCAAAAGGTCAAGCATGGCGCGCGGTTGCGTCGGCGCCGAGACCAGCCTAAATGCGCTGCCAGACGAAAGGCCCAGCATGCCCTATGACCTGAACGACCCGAAGGACCGCGAGCGCGCCTGGCAGGATTATCTGTGGAAGGATCATGGCATCCTGCGGCAGAAATTCCACAACATGCACGAGGTCGGCGGCGGCATGTGGCGCGCCAACCAGCCATCGCCCGAGCGCCTGGAACAGCTGGCGGCAGACGGGTTCAAGACCATTCTCAACATCCGCGGCACCCAGCCGGGCGTGTGTTATTATGATCTCGAGAAGGAGGCCTGCGAGCGTCTCGGTCTCAAGATGATCGACATGCCCTTCGGCTCACGCGAGGCGCCGCATGTCGACCGCATGCAGCGGGCCGTGAAAATATTCGACAGCATCGAATATCCCGCCCTGATCCATTGCAAGTCAGGCGCCGACCGGGCCGGCATCATCTCGGTCCTCTACGCGCTGACCAAGCTGAAACTGCCCTATGACGAGGCGATCACGCATCTGTCGCTGAAATACCTGCATGTGAAAGCCGGCAAGACTGGCGTGCTGGATTATTTCTTCGAATGCTACCGCCTCTACAATGAAACCACGCCGATCGATTTCATGGACTGGGTCGAAAATGTCTATGACCGGGATGTCGTGCAGGCGGGCTTCATGTCGAGTTGGTGGGGCAATTTCCTGACGGAAAAGCTATTGCGCCGCGAATAAACGCCGCCCATTTTTTATAACCAGTGAATTCATCAGATATGACGACTCTTTCCACAGGATTGAGTCACATTAATGCTCGTTAACCACGTTCAGCGTCCCGGCTTGCCGGGGGGCGAGGGGGAGGGGCTGATGCCGGATCTGGCCATACGTTCAGACTATACGCAGGAGCGGTTGAACCGTCTGAATTTCCTGTTGTCGCGCGAATGTGGCCCGGCCTTTCTGGAAGCCTTCGTCAAGCAGACGGCCGAAGTTTTCGCTGCTGACCGCCTCTTTATCGCCCGCATCGACGCCACCCATTCACGCCTGCGCACCCTCAAGGTCGCCTGCGGCAGCGCCCTCGTCGGCAATTATTGCTACGAGTTGAAGGGCACGCCCTGCGCCGATGTGATGGAGGCTGGCGCTGATATCTTCGAGGACAATGTGGCGGCGCGCTATCCGCGCGACTTCATGCTCGAGGAAATGGGCATGCGGGCCTATGTCGGCATGCCGCTGTTTAATGGCGCCCAGTCGGTCGGCATTGTCGTGGCGATGTTCAAGCGGCCGGTTGAACTCGCCGACGAACTGCTCGCCGTGTTCAACCATTATCGTCGCCGCCTGACCGGTGAAATCCTGGCCGCTGAGTCCGGTGACCGCGCCGAACTGGCGATGAAGGGCACGTCGGACGGCATTGTCGACATGTGCCTGGAAACAGACCAGGTCTACATCTCGGCCCGCGGTCGCGAATTGCTGGGCTATCAGCCCCGCGAGTTCACCGCCGCCACCGACAGTTTCACAACGCTCGTCCACGGCGATGACCGGTCGCGCTTCCAGTCGGCCCTGAACGCCCATTTTCGCGCCGGTCGCCCGTTTGACCTGACGATCCGTCTGAAAGTTGTCGGTGGGCTTCATCGCTGGTTTCGCATGCGCGGTGAGGCGGTGCGCACGCCGGACGGCGATCCGGTTCGCCTGGTCGGTGCCCTGACCGATATTCACGACCTTGTTGAGGCGCGTCAGCAGGCGACCGAGGCGAGTCGGGCCAAATCGCGCTTCCTGGCGACGATGAGCCACGAAATCCGCACGCCGATGAATGGCGTCCTGGGCATGTCCGCGCTGCTGGCGAGCACAGACCTTGAACCGTCCCAGCGCGAGATGGTCAGTCTAATCGAGGCCTCCGGCCAGTCACTGCTGACCATTCTCAATGACATTCTCGACCTGGCCAATATCGAGTCCGGTCGTTTCGAAGTCGAGCAGGCCAGTTTCAATCCGGCCGAGCTTGTCCGCACGGTTGCCGGCCCCTATCGCATGAAGGCGATGGAGAAGGGGTTGAACCTGCATCTGGAAATCGACCCGGTTGCCGAGCGCGAGGTCGTCGGAGACCCGGCCCGGGTCCGCCAGATTTTGTCCAACCTCCTGTCCAACGCCGTGAAATTCACCGATCGCGGCGAGGTACGGGTGCGCTGCCTGATGAGTCAGACCGAAGACCGGTCGCACGATGTGAGATTCGAGGTCGGCGATACCGGCATCGGCATGGACAGCGATCTGATGGCCCGCATCTTCATGCCGTTCAGCCAGGGCGAGGCGGTCATGCAGCGCAAGAATGGCGGGACCGGCCTGGGGCTCGCCATCGCCAAGAAACTGGCCGAGCTGATGGGCGGCGACATCATCGTTGAAAGCGCGCCGGGCGCCGGCTCGAAATTTGCCGTGACATTGCCTGAGAGCGGGCGTCGCAGCGAGATACTTCAGGCCCAGCACGCCTGATCCGGCCATCCGGGGCTGTCGCTGGCGCTATTCGCCGAATTGCATCCGGCACAGGCGGGCATAGAGACCGTCGCGGGCGACCAGCTCGTCATGTCGGCCCTGTTCCGCGATCCGCCCCTGTTCCATCACATAGATCCAGTCGGCATGACGCACGGTCGACAGCCGGTGGGCGATGACCAGGCTGGTCCGGCCCTGCGACAGGCGTTCCAGCGCGGCTTGAACCCGTTGTTCCGACTCGGTGTCGAGCGCACTCGTCGCTTCATCGAGCAACAGGATGGGGGCGTCCTTCAGGATCGCCCGGGCGATCGACAGGCGCTGGCGTTGACCACCCGACAGATTGCCGCCGCGCGGCCCGACCGGGCTGTCATAGCCATCCGGCAGTGCCATGATGAAATCATGCGCATCGGCGGCCTTGGCGGCGGCGATGATGGCGTCCTCGTCGGCGTGCAAGTCACCGAAGCCGATATTGGCGCGCACCGTGTCGTCAAACAGGGTCACATCCTGGCTGACCAGCGCCATGCTCTGTCGCAGCGATCCCAATGAGACGGTGCGGGTGTCGGTGCCGTCAATCGTGATCATGCCGTTCTGGGCGTCATGGAGGCGCGGCAAGAGGTTGAGAATGGTCGACTTGCCAGAGCCGGACGGTCCGACCAGCGCGATGGTCTGGCCCGGCTCGGCCTTGAGCGAGATGTCTGACAAGGCCACCGAACCGTCCGGATAGGCAAAGCCGATCCCGTCAAAGCGGACGGCGCCATCGGTGACGGCGAGGGCTGGCGCATCGAGGGCGGTGGTCACGGTCTCGTCGGTGTCGAGCACAATGAAGATACGGTCGAGGACAGCAAAGCCCTCCTGCACGACGGCATTGAGCGTGCCCAGGGCCCGGATCGCCGGTGCGATCACCGTAATCCCGGTCAGCACACCGATGATATTGCCCAGCGAGGTCTCGCCATTGAGCATGCGCCAGCCGGCAAAGGCCACCAGACCGGCAAAGGCCAGCCCGCCGACGACTTCAAGGATCGGATCAATACGGGCCTTGTTCTCGGTGATTTTCAGGAGGAAGCGCAGCCGGTCGAAGAAGGATTTGCGGGCGCGCTCGCTCTCATAATCCTCCAGCCCATAGGTCTTGACCATGCGGGCGCCGGAGAAACTCTCTTCAAGCTGGCTGGTCACCTCGCCCATTTGCGACTGGGCCTGGGAGGAGGTCTTGCGCAGGCGCTGGCCGATCCGGATCACCGGCCAGGCCGCGATCGGGTAGACGACCAGGATCAACAGCGACAGCATCCAGTCGAGGCTCAACATGACGCCGATCGTGATCACCACGGTCAACACGTCGCGCATCAGATTGTTGGAGAGGCGGACAATCGTCTCGCGCAGCAGGGTGATGTCATTGGTGAAGCGCGAGACCAGCGAGCCGGTGCCCTCGGCCTGCAGACGCGCGAAATCAGCCCGCACCAGCTTGCCGAACATGGCGTTCTGCAGATCCTGCATCACGTTCAGCGCCAGCCGGTTGGTCTGCACGGTCTGCAGGTAGAGGCTGACCCCGCGCAGGGTGGCGAGGCCGATCACGGCCAGCGGGGCGAGCGGGAAGAAGTCCGCGGCACCATTGTTCAGCTTGTCGAAGGTCCAGGCGATGACGCCGGCATAGGAGGCGGCGGCTCCGGCCGTGATCGCCGACAGGACCAGCGCCAGACCGACCAGGCCGGGGCGCCGCCAAAGCCAGTCGCGCCACAGGCGTTTGCCCAGCGTGGCTGTTGAGGAGGGTGGGGTCTCGCCTGTCACGCCGTGGATCGGAACCTAGCCGTCCTTCTTCTCGGTCGAGGGATCGAGAAGCTTGTGGGCGTGGATGATGAAATAGCGCATGTGGGCATTGTCGACGGTGCGCTGGGCGGCGCCCTTCCAGGCGGCGCGGGCTTCGGCATAGCTTCCGAACGCGCCGACGAAATCGACCTCGTCGAGATCCTTGAACTCGCAATTGGTGGGGTCGACACAGGCCAGCTCGCCGCCGATGACGAGGTGGAGAAGCTGGTTGTTGATCTTGGTTTCAGTCATGACGGGCTCCTAAAATGATCCTGTCCGTCCGGCGCCTAGAGACCGCCGATGGACATGGCGTCCACGAATACGCTGGGGGCGTTAACAGAACCCCGAAATTCCAGGTCACTGGCCGGAATGAGGCGGGCATAGATGTCGACGAGATTGCCGGCCACGGTGATCTCGCTGACCGGGTGATCGATCTGGCCATTGGCGATGCGATAGCCGGACACGCCGACCGACCAGTCGCCGGTATTGGCATTCAGCGACGGGCCGAACATTTCCATGATCAGGACGCCGTCCTTGATGCCGCCGATCAGGGCGTCGCGGCTGGCCTCGCCAGCTTCCATGTGGAAGTTCGTCGGACCGGCACCGGGCGAACCGCCCATATTGCGCCGGGCATGGCCGGTCGGGCTCATGTCGAGCTGGCGGGCTGCGGCCGAGTTGAGGAACCAGGTGGTCAGCCGCCCGTCCTCGATAATGGCGCTGCGCCGATTGACCGTGCCTTCGCCGTCAAAGGGTGCCGAGGCATGGCCCCATGGCCGGTGCGGGTCGTCGATGACGGTGATGCCCGGCGCGAAGATCATCTCGCCCAGCTTGTCGCGCAGGAAAGAGACACCGCGGGCCACGGCCGGGCCGGATATGGCGCCGGCGAGTGAACCGAGGAAAGTCGTGGCGACACGGCGATCAAACACCACCGGCATTACGCTGGAGGGGAGTTTCTTCGGACCCAGTCGGCGGGCGGCGCGTTCCCCGGCCTCGCGTCCGATCTCGACACGGTCACGCAGGTCGGCACGGCGCCGGGCCGATGTGGCGGCATAGTCGCGTTCCATCGCCTCGTCGCTGCCGGCGATCACGCTGGCACCATAGCCGAACACGCTCTTTTTCCAGCCGGCATTGAAGCCGGTCGATGTGGCATAGGCGGCTGCGCCCTGACCGGACGAGGCGAAGGCGGCGTCGGTTTTCGTGACGCCGTCAACCGCGCGGGCGGCGGTCTCGATGGCCAGCGCCGTTTCTTCGAGTTCTTCCGGCGTCCACTCGCCGGCCTCGAACTGCTCGATCGACGGTGGTGCCTTGCACAGGCGCTCCGGGTCGGCGAGGGCGGCATAGGGATCTTCCGGTGCCGCCTTGGCCATGGTCACGGCGCGGCCGATGGTGAAGTCGCGGCCTTTCTCCGACAGGTCGGAAAAGGCGACGCCGGCCTGGCGCTTGCCGACAAAGACCCGCAGGCCCGCATCCAGCGTTTCCGAGCGGCCAATGTCTTCCAGCTTGCCATCGCGGACGGAGAGCTCGGTTTCGCGCGACTCGGCGACCGAGGCCTCGGCGCTGTCGGCACCGGCTTTCAGGGCCCGGGCGACAAGGTCGGCGGCAATGTCCTGCAGGGCGGCGGGGTCGGGGGCTTTGAAGGTCTGTGTCATGTGAGCGCTATAGCCCCGCGAGGCCCCGCCGGGCAATGGCTCAACTGACGGCCGTCCAGATCAGCCAGCCCGATCCGACCGCGACGCTGATCCAGGTGAACAGCGTGCCGACGACCCGGCCCATGGACGTGCCGGCCGAACTCGACAGGCCCCAGGCGTGCAGGATGCGGCCCAGGGTCAGGCAGATGCCGAGGGCATGGATCACCAGGGCAGAGACACTGCTCAGTGCGAGACCGGCCAGGATGACCAGGGCAATCGGGACATATTCAACCGCATTGCCATGCACACGGCAGGCCCGTTCCAGCGCCGCATCCGTGCCGGAGCCGAGGCCGATCTTCGAGCGCTGGCGATGGCGAACCACATTGTAGGCAAGACCGACGAGCAAGAGCCCGTTGAGGCCGGTATAAAGGGCAAAAGCCTGGATGGCGGTCATGATCTCTCCCCGTCTGACCTGCCCGCTTGAAGCGGGCCTATTCCGTTTCGGCCGGTTCCTTGACCGCCTGGCGGATTGCATCGGCCAGAACGGCCGCTTCCTGAGCACCGGACACGGCAAAGCGTCCGTTGAAAATATAGGTGGGTACGCCGGAGACGCCGAGCTTGCGGTAGAACAGCTCTTCCTCCCAGACCGCTTTTTCGTCGCGATCCGTGGCCAGGAGATCGGCCGTCACCGCGGCATCAAGGCCCGCCTGACCGGCGAGCTCCGCCAGCACGGCCGTGTCACCGATATCGCGTCCCTGGTTGAAGAAGGCCGCGAACAGGGCTTCGGCCATTTCCGGCGTCTTGCCCTGACCGCCGGCCCAGCGCATCAGCCGGTGGGCGTTGAGCGTGTTGGGTCGCATGGTGATGTCGTCGAAACGGAACTCGATCCCGGCGGCCGGCCCGGCCTGTTCGAGATGGTCGCGCATGGCCTTCCAGCGGCCGGACGCTTCGGCGCCGGAGAATTTCTCGCGCATATAGTCCTTGTAGGGGCGCCCTTCGCGTGCCAGCGTCGGGTCGAGCTGGAAGGGGCGCCAGACGGTCTCGACCTCGATTTCCGCGGTCAGTTTGCGGGCTTCATCCCAATGGCGCTTGCCGAGCCAGCACCAGGGGCAGACGAGGTCGGAGACGATGTCAACGGTCACGGATTGGGTCATGCCGGTGATTTAGGCGAGTTCGCAGGAAAATGCGAGGCTTGGAGGGAGCGATGGGCGGGAGAGATGCGGGTGGCGGGCTCGTCATCCCCCCGTGCTTGGACACCAGGCCATCGCGGACCTGTGAACGAGGGGATGACGCCCACCGGCCACCCACCGACCGGAAGTCGGGCTAGACTGTGATGTCCAGCAATGTGTCAGTCAGCTCTGCCGCTGTTCGCGCCATCACGGCGGACGCTGAATGGGCCGCCTCGGCCTTTTTCAGCGCCACCGCCGCCTGGATGATGTCTTCGCCCTTGGCCGCATTGTTGACGGCTTGGCGGGCGGCCTCGCCGGCATGGGACTGGGCGGACATCATGCCGGCAACGGCGGTATTGAAAGCGACGTTCATGGCGGCACAATAGGCCTGCCATCACGAAGCCCGGAGCGGAGATTGGAGTCATGGTTAAGCCTTGGTGTCCGGCAGGCCGATCGGCGGATCGGCACCGTGTCGCGTCCCCCGGGATGCAATCGGTTGTGTTCCCGCTATTGGCGCGACGGCCGGTATGGGACAAGCTCTCCATCAATCAACGGCCACAGGAAGGTGCCACACTGTCATGACCAATTCGTCCACCCCGACCCTCAAGGTTGAGTTCGAACTCTCTGAATCCGATCTCGCCTTCTTCCGGGACCGTCTCGACAAGGCGCGTGAGGATCGTGCCGATCTGGATGAAGGCCGGATCACGGCTGGCGTGGCCGACATGATCACCAAGGCACTGGCCGCCAATCCGCCGGAATTCGTCAAGACGCGCCTGCGCCAGCTCGGCCCGCTTGTCGGCATGCTGGACGATGCCGAATGGAAGCTGGAAGGCGAGGACCGCGAGCGGGTGCTCAATGCGTTGGCCTATTTCGTTGATCCGGACGATCTCATCCCCGATTCAACGCCGGGCATTGGCTATATCGATGATGCCATCATGATCGAGCTGGTCGCGGCTGGTCTGGCGCCGGAGCTGGAGGCCTATGCCGAGTTCGTGGCGCACCGCGAGGATCTCAAGGCACCCGACAGCGCGCCCAAGCCGCCGCTGGAGGAAGTCCGCAAGGTCATGCAGGACCGCATGCGTCGTCGTCGCGGCCGGGCCAAAGCTGGTGGCCTGTGGTCACATTCGACGGTGATCCGTCACTATTTCTAGGCAATAGGCAGATTGCCGGTCCGGCATCCTCCCTCAACCGGACTGGCCTGCACAGGTGATCCGGGCGGTCAGACCGCCCGGATTGCTGGCTGTCTGGACTTGAGGAAGTCGGCAACACCGCGTGCCGCCTGCCGGATCCGCTGCTCATTCTCGACCAGCGCCAGGCGGACATAGCCCTCACCATGCTCGCCAAAGCCGATACCGGGCGCGACGGCGACGCCGGCCTCTTCCATCAATTGCTTGGAAAATTCCAGCGAGCCCATCTCCTCGCAGCCGCGCGGCAGCGGCGCCCAGGCGAACATCGAGGCTTCCGGAGACGGAATGGCCCAGCCAGCCCGGCCGAAGCTTTCCACCAACACATCACGGCGATGCTTGTAGATGGCGCGGACCTCGTCGACACAGTCCTGTGGACCATCCAGAGCGGCACAGGCCGCGACCTGGACCGGCGTGTAGGCGCCGTAGTCGAGATAGGATTTGACCCGGGCCAAGGCCCCGACCAGCCGCGGTGAACCGGCGGCAAAGCCGACCCGGAAGCCGGCCATGGAATAGGTCTTCGACATCGAGGTGAACTCGATCGTGCGCTCCTTGGCCCCGTCGACCTGCAACATGGACGGGGTCGGCTCATCACCGAAATAGATCTCCGAATAGGCAAGATCGGAGAGAATGAGGAGGTCGTGCTTGGTCGCGAACTTCACGACCTCCTTGTAGAAATCCAGCGAGGCGGTTTGTGCCGTGGGGTTGGAGGGAAAACAAACCACGACGGCAATCGGACTCGGGACCGTATGCCTCGCTGCATGCTCGAGTCCGCGCAGATAATCTTCCGGCGACGGCGCGTGGACATGCCGTATCGTGCCGCCGGCAATAAGAAAGCCGAATGTATGGATCGGATAGGAGGGTGACGGCGCCAAAATGACATCGCCCGGCGCGGTGATCGCCTGGGCGAGATTGGCAAAGCCTTCCTTGGAGCCCAGCGTGACAATGACCTCGCTGTCCGGGTCGAGATCAACATCGAAGCGGCGCTTGTAATAACGCGCCTGGGCTTTGCGCAGCCCGGGAATCCCGCGCGAGGCGGAATAGCCATTGGTGCGCGGCTTCTCTGTCGTCTCGCGCAGCTTGGCGAGGATATGCGGCGGGGTTGGCAGATCCGGATTGCCCATGCCGAAATCGATGATGTCGGCGCCATTGGCCCGCAATTTGGCCTTCAGGCGATTGACTTCTTCGAAAACGTAAGGCGGCAGACGCTTGGTGCGGTGAAATTCCATCGTTGAATCCGGCATACTCGAATTTTTTCCCATAGAACGCGTTCTGGTGCTGTCCTGCAAGAGGCTAGACCCAGTGAAAGGCGGGAATTGGCAGGGATCGCGGCGGCAATGCGGCGGGTTGATCGGTATCAAGGTCCCGGACTTGTGCCCGGCCTGCGCCGGGCGTCCATCCGGGACGACCAACCGGATGGTCTGCAGGGCGAAAAACCGCCCTCTCGCCAAATCAACCAAACTCGGACTAACCTCCGGCAAAATGGCCGGGGAGGGCTGAGCTATGTTTCAATCAATGATGACGCCGATATTGGCGCTGGTTTGCTGGACGCTGATCATGTGGGTGTGGATGTATGCCACCCGCATTCCGGCCATGCGCAAGGCCGGGATCGACCCGGCGACGGTGAAAGACAAGTCCGTGATGGACCGCCTGCCCATCGAGGTGCGGCGTATCGCGGATAATTACAATCACCTGCACGAACAGCCGGTGATCTTCTATGCGCTGGTGCTTTACTCCCACCTGGTCGGCGTGTCGGACGAATTCAACATCATGCTGGCCTGGGCCTATGTGCTGATCCGGGTGGTCCACTCGCTGATCCAGTGCCTGTGGAACTTCATCCCGATACGCTTTCTGGTCTTCACCCTCGGCTCGATCGTGTTGATCATCATGGCGGTGCGCAATGTGATGGCGGTACTGGCCTGACGGGTGTCCCGACAGCGGCGCAGGATTTTCATCGCTCGCGCGAGGTGCTAACGGAGCGTCATGCACGCACCTGAAGCCAGACTCGCCCAAGTCATCGACCGGTTCGACCAGGTGGAAGCCCGCCTGGGCGCCGCCGCCGACCCGGATGAAATCGTCAAGCTCTCCAAGGAGCATGCCGAGCTCAAGCCCGTGGCCGAAAAGGCCAATGCGCTGAAGTCGGCCCGCGCCGAACTGGCCGAGCTCGCAGAGATGATGGAAGGCGATGATGCGGAAATGGCCGACATGGCGCGTGAGGAATTCTACGCGCTGAAGGAGCGTCTGCCCGAGCTCGAGCACGCGATGAGCCTGATGCTCCTTCCTAAGGACAAGGATGACAGCGCCAATGCCATGATCGAGATCCGGGCCGGAACCGGCGGCGATGAAGCCGCCCTTTTCGCCGGCAATCTCTATGGCATGTACCAGCGCTATGCCCAGCTGCGCGGTTGGAGCTGGGAGCTGGTTTCGGCGTCTGATGGCGAGCATGGCGGCTTCAAGGAAGTCGTCGCGGCGATCTCCGGCAATGGCGTGTTCGGGCGACTGAAATTCGAGAGCGGCGTGCACCGCGTTCAGCGTGTCCCGGCGACGGAAAGCCAGGGCCGTATCCACACCTCGGCCGCGACGGTGGCGATCATGCCGCAGCCAGAAGACATCGATATCGAACTCGACATGGGGGATGTGAGGGTTGACACGATGCGGGCCTCCGGCGCCGGCGGGCAGCACGTCAACAAGACCGATTCAGCCGTGCGCATGACCCATATCCCGACCGGGATTGTCGTTGTCTGCCAGGAAAAGTCGCAGCACCAGAACCGGGCCCGGGCGCAGGAAATTCTCAAGGCCAAGCTCTACGACATGCAGCGCGAAGCCGCCGCAGCCGAACGGGCCGCCGAACGCAAGGGCCAGATCGGGTCCGGCGACCGCTCCGAGCGCATCCGCACCTATAATTATCCGCAAGGGCGAGTGTCGGATCACCGCATCAATCTGACCCTCTACAAGCTGGATGACATTGTCGCCGGTGACGGGTTGGACGAGGTCATCACGGCGCTGATCGCCGAGGACCAGGCGGCGCGCCTGGCCGCCCTCGAAGACAATTCGTAAGCGCCATGGCGCGCGGGCCTTTCGACACGCTGGTCGATGCGGCCCGGTTCGGCTTTGACGCGGCGGACCACAAACCACTGCTTGAGGCCTGGCAGGCGCTCTCCCTTGCCGACATCCGCAGCGATCTCGCCGAGCGCCTGATCGCGGCGGGGATTGATGAGGGCGGAGACGAGGCGCGTTTCCTCCTCAATCATGTCCTGGCTCCCGCCAGTCTCGCCCAGGCCCTGGCCGATCCCGCCCTGTTCTCCTGGCAACAAGCCGAACGGCTCGCCGCCCTGAGCTGGCGCCGTTTGCAGCGCGTGCCCTTGTCGCAGGTTCTGGGCAGTCAGCCTTTCTGGACGCTGGACCTCGCTGTCACGGCGGATGTGCTGACGCCGCGGGCAGATACCGAAACCCTCGTCGAGGCGGTGCTGTCCGAGGCCGGGGTCGACGCCGCGCGGTTGGTCGATCTGGGCACAGGCTCCGGCGCCATCCTGCTCGCCCTCCTGTCGGAACGACCGGGTTGGAACGGTCTCGGCGTCGACTTGTCCGACTCGGCCCTGATCGTCGCGAGCGGCAATGCCGAACGTTGCGGCCTGGCGAATCGCGCTCGCTTTCTGCAGGGCCGCTGGGGGGCGGGGCTGGCTGATGCCTCGGCGGATATCTTGGTGTCCAACCCGCCCTATATTGTCGCTGACGTGTTGGCCGGGCTGGCGCCGGAAGTGCGCGACCATGAACCGGCGCTGGCGCTGGATGGCGGCGCCGACGGGCTCGATGCCTATCGCGAAATCATCCGCGACCTGCCGCGCCTGCTGGTGCCGGGCGGCCTGTTCGCGCTGGAAATCGGCTATGATCAGGGCGCTGCGGTGAGCGCGTTGGCACAGGCGTCCGGTCTTGTCGGGATCGCCGTGAAAGCGGACCTTGCCGGGCATGACCGCGTCGTCATCGGGCGGCGATCCGGGGGTGACCGCTAAAAGGGCTTGGAATGACCGGCCTCGCAGTCTAGGGTCCGGACCAAGGCAGGTGGATCGCGCCAGTACGGGGGTCTCGCGCGGCCGGATGAGCCACCTGCCATTATCCGGTCAATTATTTGGATCCCCAACGTATCAGCGCACAGGCTTGCACCTGCGAATGCACCGCCAAGCCAGAAGTTAGATATGCATCGCTGTTGAACAGGATAACGCGATATGAAGCGTCAACGTGGTCGAGGACGTAAGCCCGGCAATTCCGCGAACCGTAGCTATGAGAGCAATGGTCCCGAGGTGAAGATCCGCGGCAACGCGTCCCAGATCTATGACAAATACATGCAGCTGGCGCGCGACGCGTCGTCGGCGGGTGACCGGGTGCGGGCGGAAAATCTCTTCCAGCACGCCGAGCACTATCTGCGCATCGTCCAGCTGAACCAGCCCAAGCGTGATCCCAACCAGGATGACGACAATGGCGACAACATGGATGATGACGACGACGGCAATCAGTCCCAGGGCAATTACAACGGCAATGGCCAGGGCCAGAACCGGAATGACCGCCATGATCGTCAGGACCGGGGTGACCGTCAGCCGCGCGAGCGCCGTGACCGGGATCAGGACGAGAATCGTGACCAGCGCGAACCGCGCCGCGGCCGCAATAATCGCGGTCGCAATGGTCGCGACACTGAGCGTGACTCCCAGGACGACCCGCTTGGCGTGGTGACCCCCGAGGGTGATGCGCCGTCGCCGGAGACGACGTCCGACGCGCCGAAAGATGCCGGCAATGAGGCTGAAGAGCCGCGTCGCCGCACCCGTCGCCCGCGCCGCACCAAGGCGGAAATGGAAGCCGCCCGCGCTGCCGAGGCCGCCCTCAAATCCGCGTCGGAAACCGCCGATGAAGGCAGTTCCGACAAGACCGGCGGTGACGGTCCGGAAAGCGAAGCGGCCTAGGCCAGGCTGAACGGATCGCCGAGCGCGATCTCGCCATCCTCAAGAACCGTCAGATACAGACCGCAATCCATGTGCCCGTAGTGCTCGAACAGCGCTGCGGGCACATCGATATCGCGCTCACCCTTGCCGGGATGCACGCTGGTCGCGGCGCAGCGGCGGATGCGGCTCTCGACCCGGCATTTGACGCCGCCGATCCTGACCTCCTGCCCCACCAGTTCGAACTCCTCCCAGGGCGAAAGCCCGTCGATCAACAAATTGCCGCGAAAGCGGACCGGGTCGAGCGACTGGCCGACCTTGGTGGACAAGTCCCGCACCGAGGCGGCGTTGATCAGGGATATCTGCGGCTGGGGTATATCGGTCATGGCTTGGTCAGGGGCGTGAACGAGGCGAAGCGGTCCCCGGATGGCATCGCCGACCAGCGCTTGCAGGCAGTCAAACAGCGGTTGGTGGGTATCGGCATCGTCCAGCGTCACCGCGATTGATGTGCTGCCGTCGAGGCTGACCGTGTAGCGCCCGTCGAACTCGGTGTAGCGGCAAATCAGCCGCGCCAACTCGGCCTGGCCGGCGAGCATCAGGAAATGTTTCTTTTTGACGTGGCCGGGCGCGGCGTCATCGAACGGCGAGGGGCCGTTCTCGATGGCGTAGGCGCGATCCATCGGCAGGGTTTGGTAGGCACGCAGCGGCACCGTGGTCAGCGGGTCGGGGCCAAGTCCTTTGACCGGAAAGCGTGTGATGGCTGTAAGCTGGGGCATGGTCCGAGTCGCTCCGCTGCGTCCGGGTGAAACCGTGGTCAGAATGTCGCAGATCAGCCCCTTGTGTGGTGCATATGCAACACCTACATGCGGTCTGAAACGCGAGTTTGCCGTGCTTGATCAAGGCGGCGAACTGCAACCTATCTCGCCTTATCCGGGGGATCGACATGGAATTCGAGAACTATACAGACCGCGCGCGGTCCATCATCCAGGCCGCTCAAGGGCTGGCCCTGAAATCAAGCCACCAGCAATTCACGCCCGTGCATGTGCTCAAGGCGCTGATGGACGACAATGCCGGTCTGGCCGGCAATCTGATCAAGGCCGCAGGCGGCCGTGTCCGTCAGGTGCAGGACGGGGTCGATCAGGCCCTGGCCGCCCTGCCGCGCGTCGACGGGGCGGAGGCCAAACTCTATCTTGCGCCCGCGACGGCCAAGCTGTTTGGCGCCGCCGAGGAGGCGTCCAAAAAGGCCGGCGACCAGTTCGTCACGGCCGAGCGCATCCTGCTGGCAATGGCGCTGGCGAGCGGCACCAAGACTGCCGACATCCTCAAGGCCGCCGGTGTGACACCGCAGGCCCTCAACACCGCGATCAATGATCTGCGCCAGGGCAAGACGGCCGACAGCCAGTCGGCCGAAGACGGCTATGAGGCGCTCAAGAAATATGCTCGCGACCTGACCGAAGTCGCCCGCGATGGCAAGCTGGACCCGGTCATCGGCCGGGACGAGGAAATCCGCCGCGCCATCCAGGTCCTGTCGCGCCGGACCAAGAATAATCCCGTCCTGATCGGTGAGCCGGGCGTTGGCAAGACCGCCATCGCGGAAGGCCTGGCCCTGCGCATCGTCAATGGCGACGTGCCGGAAAGCCTGAAGGAAAAGCGCCTTCTCGCGCTGGACATGGGCGCCCTGATCGCCGGTGCGAAATATCGCGGCGAGTTCGAGGAGCGGCTCAAGGCGGTGCTGTCCGAGGTCGAGAATGCCAACGGCCAGATCATCCTCTTCATCGACGAGATGCACACCCTCGTCGGCGCCGGCAAGACCGATGGCGCCATGGACGCGTCCAACCTGTTGAAGCCCGCCCTGGCGCGTGGCGCGCTGCATTGTGTCGGAGCCACCACGCTGGATGAATACCGCAAGCATGTCGAAAAGGATGCCGCCCTGGCACGGCGCTTCCAGCCGGTGATGATCGAGGAGCCGACGGTGCAGGACACGGTCTCCATCCTGCGGGGCCTGAAGGAGAAATACGAGGTTCACCACGGCGTGCGCATAGCCGATAGCGCCATCGTATCCGCCGCCAACCTCTCCAACCGCTACATCACCGACCGTTTCCTGCCCGACAAGGCGATCGATCTGATGGACGAGGCTTCGGCCCGCCTGCGCATGCAGATCGATAGCAAGCCGGAAGAGCTCGACGAGATCGACCGCCGCGCCATCCAGCTCAAGATCGAGGCGGAGGCGCTCAAGAAGGAGGCGGATGACGCCTCGAAGGAACGCCTGGCAACAATCTCCAAGGAGATCGCCGAGCTGGAATCCCGCTCCGCCGAACTGACCGCCACCTGGCGCGCCGAAAAGGACAAGCTGGCCTCGGCCACCACCTTCAAGGAAGCCATCGATCGGGCCCGTTCCGAACTCGCCGACGCCGAACGGCGCGGTGATCTCGGCCGGGCGTCGGAGATCAAATACGGCCAACTGCCCGACCTTGAACGCAAGCTCGCCGCCGCCGAGGCCGAGGGCGATGACGGGACCACGATGCAGGAAGTCGTCGATGACGAGCAGATCGCCCAGATCGTCTCGCGCTGGACCGGTGTCCCCGTCGACAAGATGCTCGAAGGCGAGCGCGACAAGCTCCTGCGCATGGAAGATGCGTTGCGCGGCCGGGTGATCGGTCAGGATCCGGCGCTGGAAGCGGTGTCCGACGCCGTGCGCCGGGCCCGTGCCGGTCTCAAGGATCCGGCCCGTCCGATCGGCTCCTTCCTCTTCCTTGGCCCGACCGGGGTCGGCAAGACCGAGCTGACCAAGGCGCTGGCTGAGTTCCTGTTCGATGACGAGACCGCGGTGTCGCGCCTCGACATGTCGGAATACATGGAGAAACACTCGGTCTCGCGCATGATCGGCGCTCCGCCGGGCTATGTCGGCTATGAGGAGGGCGGTGCCCTGACCGAAGCCGTGCGCCGGCGCCCCTACCAGGTCGTCCTGCTCGACGAGATCGAGAAGGCGCACCCGGATGTCTTCAACGTGCTGCTGCAAGTCCTCGATGATGGCCGTCTGACAGACGGGCAGGGCCGCACGGTCGATTTCCGCAATACGATCATCATCATGACCTCCAATTTGGGGTCGGAGCACCTGCAGCTCGTCGACGATGTCGAGGAGGCGCGGGACAGTGTGATGGCTGTTGTGCGCAGCCATTTCCGGCCGGAATTCCTCAACCGGATCGACGAGGTCATCCTGTTCCGCAAGCTGGCCGAAGCGCATATGGGCGCCATTGTCGACATCCAGCTTGGCTATCTCCAGCGCCTGCTGGACGATCGCCGCATGGCGATCGAGATTGATGCCGGCGCCCGTGGCTGGCTCGCCGCCAAGGGCTATGACCCGGCCTATGGCGCGCGCCCGCTGAAGCGCGTCATCCAGAAAGAGCTCCAGGACCCGCTGGCCCGCCTCCTGCTGGAAGGCAAGATCAAGGACGGCGACACCATCCAGGTCTCCAGCGAGGCCGGTGTGCTGACGGTGAATGGGGTTGCCGTGGGTGTGAAAGTGCCGAGGCCGGACGCGGTGAATTGATGTTTGGGGCGGTCGTGATGGCCGCCCCGACGCCGCCTCGCTCACAAGCAAGAAAGGGACTGGACGTGACTGACGAGCCGGACATTCAAAGCTTGGGCGCTGCGATCATCAACGGTCTTGAAGAGGCTTGCGCCTGGAAACTCGGACAGCTTGAATTGCCGCCGCTCTTTCTTCGGGATGGTGATGAAAGCAGGGACCGCGTTTCAAGCGGATGGATTGACCATCGTCGTCAAGCTCGCTCGCAGGCGCCACGGGGGCTTGATCAGCGGCGTGGCACAGAGAATGAGCCCTGAGACCTATCCGAGGCGATTAAAGGTCATCATCGCTCCATTCTTCGTCTAGGGCCTCCGGTGGCGGCAAGTGGCCGTAGAATGCTTGACGGTGCAGGTGGATGTTGATCCGTGCTGAATACATCTTAGGCATGGTATCAATTGCGAAGGCCTGCCCGGCGGCGGTTCCCTCTATGAGTTGTTCTCCCCAAATGCCAAGGTTTCCAGACCAGTGTTCACTTTTCAGTATTCGCTGTGCCGCATCTTGGAATGAGACTTCGTCAGTCTGGTCGCGGGCGATTACCCATGAGTTGTCTGCTGGGTAATCAATGCGGTTCTTGGGCCGGCTCGCGTGACCGTAGGTCCGAGGCTTTGTGGTGCCCCAGTCGCCGTAAATGATCTTGGGGTGGTTGGTCGCCTTCTGCACCTGGTCGAGGAGATCGCGATTCGTGAAGCGGCACGTTTTTGTTCCGTCGAATACAGTGAAGTCCTTGGGATACGAGGTGCAAGAGATGGCAATCGGGACCTCCGGCGGTGTCGTTCCGAAAAAGCTGTTAGTGTACCCGCTCGCAAGGGCCGCCAATAAGAGTGGGTCTTGTACCCAGCCAAATTCGAACACGATGGCGTAGTCATTTGCGCCTTCTGCTGCCAATTCTGCCACAAGAGCAGGCATCCACTGCGGAATGCCTGAACCAATCCCCTCGGCAAGGTTCATCCGCAAGCAGAAAGTTCGGTCATGCTCCCGAGCCCACACAATCTGTTTCCGAGCGCTTTCAATTGTGCGTTCCGCCATGAGAAGGCAGGGATTGGCATTCGGATACTGCGATAAAATTTCCCACCACGCATCTAGGTCCGCTGGTTTCGCGGACAGCCGAGACCAGAGTTCCTTTGCATCATTGGGTTTGTCGTTCATTTGGTAGTAGGTATCAACGTCGACAAAATACGGGCGTGACGGGTAGGATTCTTCAAACTTGTCCACCGCTCGGGACAAAGGCGAAGTAGCCAGCCAAGGGGCAAGCAGAACGAGGGGGGTCAGCTTGTCCTTCGTAGTTCCCGGCAGTTCTTTCAAACCGCTCAGTTCGGCGGGGCGGATGCCCAGCGTGACCAGATAATCTTGAACATCCATCCCCGTTCCCGTCCCCTCAGGTCATCTGCAGTTTGATTTCCATCGCCGCCGTGGACACCCCAAAGCGGCGGGCAAGGTCCTCGATGATTTCGCTGGTCATGGGACCTGAGTAATCCGCTGTTGCCTCCGCCAACAATGCCGAAGGTATAACCAAATCAGAAGCAAGACGGTTAGCCTCATACTCAATACTCGCAGGCTGCCCTGACCGCAGCAAGACGTTCTCAGACCAGCCGCCGTCGGCTAAAATCCGGTCGCGGTGCAGCAGGAAATGCGCCAGTTCATGGGCAAGTGTGAAGCGCTGGCGGTGCTTCGCCTCATGGCGGTTGATGCGGATCACAAAGTCTCCGTCCTCCTGCCCAATCTGACCTGACGTTCCTCGAGGCAGCGTGGACAGTAGGACCTTGACGCCCAACCGCTTCGCAATCGCCCCCAATTTAACCGGATGCTCCGAAAGCAATCCGTCAATTTTCTCCCGGACCTCTGGACACAGGGTCCTGTATTCGTGCGAAGGTGACTTGACCTCCCAGTCAGTTGCGGTCGCGAAATTTTGCATACTACCGTCCATGTTTTCTCCCTCCTGTTTTGTCAGGCTTGATCGCTCTCGTCGTCAGCATATTGGTCTGCGGCGTCCGGATCGGGTTCCGGCCCGCCCCCTTGTAACCGCATAGCTACGCGCTCAAGCACTTCATCAAGTTCGCCCCGCTGCGCCATCTCACTCAGTATTCTATGCCCCAGTTCGTCATTCAATAATGCTGCTTGCAGCGCCGCCGGAAGGGCTTCTTGCACCTTCGTATTCACGTTCGGCTCCAATTCAGCAGCCATCGTCTCCTTGATCTTGTCTGCAGCGGCATCCTTGGCCTTATTCGCCGCCTCGTCTTTGATTTCACGCAACGTCTTCAATGCAACCACACCGATGACCAAGGCCCCAACAGTCACGGCGACGCCCACGGCCCCAAGGAAGATGGTCACTACCGTCAGCAGGAGGTCGATATAGTCTGACCTTGTCGGATCGACATGCGCCTCCTGGCCATTTCCTGGCGCGCCCCATCCAAACAAAAAGACAATAGCCACAACGGCGGCAAAGCCGCCCATAACGGCGCCCAAAATTGCTGCGCTCACCTTGCCCATCAGTAGATCAGACCGCCATGTTTCATTGATTTACCCTCTAAAGATAGAACATAATAAGAACAAATTGATGGAAACGCTAGCGCTTCTTGACAAAAGCGTCGATAGGGTCGGCATCCGTGACATTGTTTGACGCTGTCGATATCCAAGCACCAAGAGCGATAGCACTCGAGTTTCGAGGAACAGCGCCCCGTTCTAACGCCCCGCAAACCACCCCTGCGTCCGGTTGGCAAAGGCTACCAGGGACAGCATCACCGGCACTTCCACCAGCACCCCGACCACGGTCGCCAGCGCGGCGCCGGAGTTCAGGCCGAACAGGCTGATGGCGACCGCGACGGCCAGCTCGAAGAAGTTCGAGGTCCCGATCATGGCGCAGGGGGCGGCGATGTTGAACGGGGTCTTCCACAGCCAGGCGGCGCCATAGGCGATGGCGAAAATGCCGTAGGACTGGATCAGCAGCGGCACTGCGATGATGGCGATGGTGATGGGCTGGGTCAGGATGGTCTCGCCCTGGAAGCCGAACAGGATGATCACCGTGCCGATCAGGCCGATGATCGAGGCCGGTTTGATCAGCGCCGTGAAATCACCGACGGCCTTGTCGGCACCCGCGGCGGACTTGCCGCGCGACAATGCCTTGCGGGTCAGCCAGCCGGCGATCAGCGGGATGACGACATACAGGCCGACCGACAGCAGGAGCGTATCCCACGGGACGGTGATGTCGGTCACGCCCAGCAGCAGGGCGACGATCGGGGCAAAGGCGACGACCATGATGAGGTCATTCGCGGCGACCTGGACCAGGGTGTAATTGGCGTCGCCCTTGGTCAGCTGCGACCACACGAAAACCATGGCCGTGCACGGTGCGGCGCCGAGGATGATGACGCCGGCCAGGTATTGCTGGGCGTCCTCGGGCTGCAGCCAGGGCGCGAAGACATGCTCGAAGAACAACACGCCCAGCAGCGCCATCGAGAAGGGCTTGACCAGCCAGTTGACGACCAGGGTGATGATCAGGCCCTTGGGCCGTTCGCCAACATGGGTCAGCGAGCCGAAATCGATCTGGATCATCATCGGCCAGACCATGGCCCAGATCAGCACTGCAATGGCGAGATTGACCGAGGCGTATTCAAGCCCGGCGAGCCAGGCAAAGGCGCCGGGCATGATCACGCCGAGGGCGATACCCGCCGCCATGCCCATGCCGACCCAGACCGACAGCCATTTTTCGAAAAAGCCGATCCCGCCCGGGGCGGCGTCCTGTGCGGTGGTGTCGGTCATGCGGGTGTGTCCTGTGGCGTGTCGTTCGGTCGGGCGTTGAGCGTGTCGAAAGCGCGTTTGAGCGCGTCGCGATCATCGCCGTCAAGTGCGGCTATCAAGGCGGTGATGCGGGCGTCCAGGGTGTTGAACGTGTCATGGAAGGCTTTTCGGGCGGTCTCGGCATCGGCAATGGCAGCCGGGTCGGGCAGGCCCCAATGGGTCTTGACCGGGGCACCGGGCCAGACCGGGCAGACTTCGGCCGCGGCGCTGTCGCAGACCGTGATGACGGCATCGAGGACCGGCGCGTCCGCCGCGGAAAACACATCCCAGCTTTTCGAGCTATAGCCGGTTGCGGGCAGGCCGTGGGCGGCGAGGGTCTCAAGGGCGAGGGGATTGGGTGTGCCGGTCGGTGCCGAGCCGGCGGAGTATCCCGCAACCCGGCCTTGACCACGGGCATTGATCAGGGCTTCGCCCAGGATGGAGCGCGCGGAATTGCCCGTGCACAGAACCAGGATGTTGAGCATGCGACCCCGCCCGTCTCATTGAGTACAGGCGGGGTCGTAGAGGTTGACGCGTTCGGGATCAACGCTGTTTTGTTTCGCAGATTATCGAAGCGACAATTGCAGGTGCGGCGTGCCGTCCGAGGTATGCGCGACCGAGCGGCCATCGCGACCGATCGTGCCATTGATGCGTTGGCGAAACGCCGAGAAACTGTCGAACTTTACTACATCGACGGCCTCGTCGAGGGCCAGCGAAACCCGCCAGCCACCGGCACCACCGGCAATGGATTGCAGGCCGATAATGTCGGCCTGGAATGCCTGGCCAAGATAATGTCCGGAGACACGCCCGCCAACGGCGAGCGGCGTGTCCGGCCGGTTGCCAGCGGCGGCACTGAGCGTGTTCCAGTCGCGATGGCCCATCTGGCGCGCAAGGAGTTCAAGGGCCTCGCTGTGCGAGACAAAATTGCCTTCGGCTTCCAGCGCTTTTCGCAAACGCTTGGCCTGGGCTTTCAGCGCATCGCGCGAAAGCGGTTGGGATGAGGTCATGACATGCCCTTTTCTTCTGGCATGCGGTTCAAGTGATGGGGCTCGCCTTGCCATCCCGCCGCATGTCGAAAAGACGTGAGGGAAATGTCGTGTTCAAGGGAGATTTCACCAAGGCCGAAACCTGCGAGCGGCGGGCATCTCCATGCCTAGGGTGCTAGATAGGCGCGGCGAGGACGGGGGTCAATGGGCGTCGATGTCGGTTGTCATTCCTGATGGACGCCCCCGCGAAGACCGGCGGAGATCAGAGAAATGAACTGCGTCGCCGTTTTGTCGAGGTTGGCCCATCGAGGAAGCAGGTGAAGCTACCGTGCCGATCTGGCCAGCCGCGCTACCGGCGTCGGGTGTATCCGACAAAGAGGGGGGCCCAATCAGACGTATCGTCCGGGCGGACCCAGAATTCCTGTCGGACGCTGCTGTCCTCCTGCGGTGCCCAAACGCCACGGACCTGCAGTTCGCTGCCGTCCGCATTGCTGTGCAACCGGCCTTCCAGGACCATCGCGCCCGTTGCGTCGAGTCCGCCTGAATAGTCGATGTGAAAGCGCGGGCTCATCCAGACCTGCCGCCAATGCCCGGTGGCCGGGTCGACAAACGTCATTCCTGTGCCTGTGCCGCCATCGAAGGTCGACCAGTCTTCAACCACCAGACAACCAGCCTCCCGCCGGGTATAGGTCTGGGTGCCGATCTGTTGCCCGTCGGCGGTAAAGAAGTCCCACTCGCCGATCACGAAATCGAAATCCGAATATGGTGCGACGTCCTGACCGCAAACAGGCGGGGCGGCTTGTTGGGCAGATGCCGTCCCTGCATAGCCGAACAAGCCCATTCCGATGAGAAGGCAAGCGGATTTGAAACTTTGCATCTTGCGTATTTCCTAGTTTCGACGCGTCTCGGATCAGCGTATGGCTAACAAGCCGGACGGCTTGGCAATAGCGAGATCCGACGCGTCGCAATCCCGCTTGGCGCCCATGACAGGCGGCGACCGGGGCCGGCTGGGGACACATGCCGTTGTCCCTGATGCACTGACCATTCGCCTCCCGAGGCGGGGCTGGCTTGGGCAGGAAACAGGTGACGCTACCGCGCCCACGGCGCTCACCCCGCCATACATCACTTGACGAGAGACAGCCGTATCCGGTTCTTGAGCTCAAGGGGCATGCCCGCGGAGCGGCGCCAGGGGCGCCCTTGACCTCAAGAACCGGATACGGCCCGATGGCTGCCAAGTGATCTATGGACGACCGCGCGCGTCGCGCGCGAAAATGAAGGCCTGTCACCGCTTGTTTTGCACTGACAGCCGATCACCCACTCCGTCTCGCCCTGCGGGCGATCCACCTCGCCCATCAAGGGCGAGGACCTGCGGTCTTCGCCCCAGATACTACTGCGCCCCATTCCCCGCATCGGCGACGATCGGCGTGTCGGTGTCAGCCGCCGGGCGGGCCGCGTTGCGGATGGCGATGATGCGGTCGCGTTCGGCTTCAAACAGCGGGATCTCGTCTTCCGACAGCTGGCGGCCGGTCGGCAGGTCCAGCGTCATCGGGTTGCGCGGCGTGCCATTGTGGTGGACTTCATAGTGCAGGTGCGGACCGGTCGAGCGACCGGTCGTGCCGACATAGGCGATGACCTGGCCCTGGGTGACACGGCTGCCGGCGCGGATGCCACGGGCAAAGCCGTTCAGGTGGGCATAGGCGGTCTGGTAGCCATTAGCGTGCCGGATACGGACATAATTGCCGAAGCTGCCATAGCGGTCAGCGCGTTCGACGACGCCATTGCCGGCGGCCATCACCGGGGTGCCGGTCGGGGCCGCGAAATCGGTGCCGTTATGGCGGCGTGTATAGCCCAGGATCGGGTGGCGGCGCGCTCTCGAGAAGGATGAGGACAGGCGGGCGCCATTGACCGGAGTCAGCATCAAAAGGCGCTGGGCACTGGCGCCCTCGGGGCTGTAATAGCCGACGATGCCGTCTTCGGTCTCGTAGCGGAAGAATTCCTTGGCATCGCCGCGTCCGTCATACATCGCATAGAGAATGTCGCCGGTACGCGCGGTATTGCCCTCTTCATCGACAAAGCGTTCGAACAGGATGTCGAAATCATCGCCCGGCTGGATCGAGCGCTGGAAGTCGATGGCATAGGCGAGGACGCCGGCCAGTTCGACGACGATCCGGTCGGTGGCGCCGGCGGCCAGGGCATCGACATAGAGCGAGGCGGTGATGGAACCGGAGGCGCGCACCATTTCGCGATCAAACTCGGCGATCGTCTCGCGGGCGCGGAATGTGTCGTCAAACGTGCGGGCAACGGTGATCGAACGCTCGATATCGGGGCGGAAGGACAGGCCTTCAAACCGTGTCGCGGCCTCGCCGCCATCGGCGGCCGCATCGGCGCCGAAATACAGATTGATCCGTTCGCCGATATTCAGGTAGCGCAGGTCGAAAACCGTACCCAGCGCCGCGATGGCCCGAGCGGCTTCGACGCGATCAACACCGGCATCGTCCAGCAAGCCGGCCATGGTCCCGCCACGCGGCACGGTCCGCTCGATCTGGATCCGGGTGGCGCAGGTCCGGCATTCGGTGAAGGCGGCATCATTGACGCGCGCCAGATCGGCGGCGCTGAGCACCCGCGGGGCGGCCTCGACGGCGATGTCCTGAACCGGGACGATGTTGGCCGGATCGGTCGGTGCGGCCATCGCAAGGCTCATGGCCTCGGTGCCAGCGGCTTCGCTGCGCGGTTCACCGCCCAGCATCAGCGCGGCCAGAAGGCCGGCAGACAGCGCCAGGCTGGCGAAAGCTACCAAGCCGCGCGTGCGACGGGTATCGGCGCGGGTGACGTCGAACTCTGACACTTGCCCAAAACTCCGGTCTGCTCAAACGACACGCCTGTCCGTAGCGGATCAGGCCTGTCTGGTCCATCAAGCAAGTCTCGCACCGGTTTGTGGCTTGTCCCCAAACGCAACGCAAAACCTGTCCCCACAGCCGGGGACGAATCATGTCTTGGACTGATCCGGTTGCCAAGACCTTTCCGCGACCGTGATTGCAGTCACGGTGCGAAAACCGTCACCGATCCTCAAGAATCGTGTATGGAAATTTGCATGCAAGATGCTCTTCCCGCCGAAATCCCGGCCGACCAACTCGCCGCCCTGCTCTGTGCACGGCTCTGTCATGACCTCGTCAGCCCGGTTTCGGCGCTCGGCGCTGCGCTGAGCGTATTCGACGATCCGGACTCGACGGACATGCATGACGACGCCATGGAGCTGGTCCGCGAAAGCTCGCGCCAGGCCCAGGCCAAGCTGGAATTCTGCCGCCTCGCTTTCGGGGCCGGCGGTTCGGCGCCGGGCATTCTCGACAGCCGCGAGCTGCAACGCCTGACCGAAGCCATGTTCTCGGCGGTCAAGCCGCAGATTGTCTGGAAGGTTGAAGCCACCGGGCTGGAGAAGCAGGCCGCGCGCCTGTTGCTGAACATGTGCCTGCTGGGCGTCGATGCGGCCCCGCGCGGCGGCACGGTGACGATCGAAGCGGCGGCCGCTGCTGGCGGTGCGCGCCTGCGCGTGATCTCGGACGGTCCGCGGGCGCGTTTGGAGGAAGGTACGGCGAAGGCCCTGGAGGCGATTGCTCCGGAGAACGGCTATGATGGTCGCTCCATCCAGCCGTATTATACGGGACTGATTGCCCGCACCAATGGTGGCCGCGTCAGCGCCCAGGCCGGTGAGAACCGGGTCGAGTTCATCGCCCTGGTCAAGCCGCCGGAAGGCATGATCGGCTAGCCAGGCCAAGCGCTGTCAGCCAACCTCATATCCTATGAGCGATTTGGCTGTCTCGCAGACGTCCCGGCCAATAGTCCGTTAACCAAGCCCTGTCAGGTTGCTGTGGAATCAGAACCGTACGGGGCCTGCCATGGATGATCTCATCAGTGAATTCTTGACCGAAACGGGCGAAAGCCTGGACGTCATCGATTCTGAACTGGTGCGCTTCGAGAACAACCCGGAAGACCGGGCGATCCTCGATAATATTTTCCGCCTGCTGCACACCATCAAGGGAACTTGCGGTTTCCTTGGATTGCCGCGACTTGAAGCCGTGGCGCATGCCGGCGAAACCCTGCTGGGCAAGTTCCGTGACGGCGAGCTGAGTGTCAGCCCGCCAATGGTGACGCTGGTCCTGCAGGCGATCGACCAGATCAAGGTCGTGCTTGAATCCCTCGAAAACAGCGGTGTCGAGCCGGCCGGCGACGATGCCGAGCTGATCGGACGCCTGGAAGACGCCGCCATGGGCCGTCTGCCGGAACAGGCTGCCGAGGAAGTCCAGCAAGAGCCTGAAAACTGGGACGCCGATCTGGGCCGCGAACTGCGCCCCGGCGAAGTCTCGCTCGCCGACCTGGAAGCCGCTTTCAACAGTGCCGCCCCGGAAGTCGATGTGCCCGCCGTCCCGACGGCTGAGGTCGCACCTGCCGAGGCCGCACCCGTTGAGGCCGCACCGGTCGAGCATCTCGGTGTTGGCGATTTTGACCCCGATCTGGGCCGTGAACTGCGTCCGGGCGAAGTCTCTGCCGCCGAGCTTGAAGCCGCTTTTGCCAGCGCCGAGCCAGAAGTCAGCGTCGCGCCGACGGCCGAACTGATCTCCAAGGATATGAGCCGCGAAGAGGCCCTGCAGACGGCGATGGCCGAACTCAAGGGCAGCGATGAACATGTCATGGGCGAGGGCGGTGTGAAGGTCATGGCGACCGTCCGCGTCGGCGTCGATGTGCTGGAAGCGCTGATGACCACGGTGTCGGAACTCGTCCTGACCCGGAACCAGCTGATGCAGACCGTGCGCGGCCTTGAAGATGATGACCTCAAAGGTCCGCTGCAGCGCCTGTCTGCCGTGACCGGCGAGCTGCAGGACGGCGTCATGAAGACCCGCATGCAGCCGATCGGTGATGCCTGGCGCAAGCTGCCGCGTATCATTCGCGACGTCTCCACCGATCTCGGCAAGAAGATCGAACTGGTGATGGACGGCAATGATACCGAGCTCGATCGCCAGGTCCTCGAACTGATCAAGGACCCGCTGACCCACATGGTCCGCAACTCGGCAGACCATGGCCTGGAAATGCCGGCCGACCGCGTCAAGGCGGGCAAGTCCGAAAAGGGCACGATCAAGCTTTCCGCCTATCATGAGGGCGGCCATATCATCATCGCGATCTCTGATGATGGCATGGGCCTCAACACCAAGCGTATCGGCGAGAAGGCCCTGGAGAAGGGCCTGACCACGCATGAAGAGCTGGAGCGGATGACGGATCAGCAGATCCACCGCTTCATCTTCGCGCCGGGTTTCTCGACAGCGGAAAAAGTCACCAACCTGTCCGGTCGCGGTGTCGGCATGGACGTGGTGCGCACCAATATCGAGCAGATTGGCGGCGTCATCGACGTCACGTCGACGGCCGGCAAGGGCTCGAACTTCTCGATCAAGATCCCGCTCACCCTGGCCATTGTCTCGGCGCTCATCATCGGTTGTGACGAGCAGCGTTTTGCCATTCCGCAGCTTGCCGTTCGCGAGTTGGTGCGGGTCGGTGCCGGGTCGGATCATACGGTTGAAAACCTCAACGGGGCCCGCGTCATGCGTCTGCGTGACCGGCTCATGCCATTGGTCGACCTGCACGATGTGCTCGGTGTCGGCGAAGCCTATAACGGCGCGTCTGACGAAACCGGCTTTGTGGTCGTCCTTGACGCCGGTGGTCGCAATGTCGGCCTGGTCGTCGACAATGTCCTTGATACCGAGGAAATCGTCGTCAAGCCGCTGTCGGACTCGCTGCGCGGCGTCCACGCTTATTCCGGCGCCACCATTCTCGGCGATGGTTCGGTCATCATGATCCTCGACCCGAATGGTCTGGCCGGTGAAATCGTCACCGCCATGGATGATGAAGCCGCGATTGATACCGGCGCGCTCAAGGCAGCAGAAATGGCCAATACCCAGCGACTTCTCCTGGTCCGTGCCGGTGGCTCCGAGCCGAAAGCCGTGCCGCTGGCCCTGGTCACGCGCTTGGAAGAGTTCGAGCCGCAGGCCATCGAGAGCACCAATGGTCGCCTCGTGGTCCAGTATCGCGGCCGCCTGATGCCGATCGTGCCGATCGGTTCGGAAATCCGCACCATTGAGGGTCAGCGCCAGCCGGTACTCGTCTTTGCCGAGAACCACACCTCGATCGGTCTGGCTGTCGACGAGATCGTCGATGTGGTCGAAGAACGTGTCGATCTGCAGATGTCGTCCGACAAGCCGGGCGTCATCGGGTCGGCGATCATCAAGGGCAAGGCGACCGATGTCGTCGATATTGCCTGGTATCTCGACCAGTCGCGCGCCGGCAATATCCAGCGCCGTTCGAGCAATCGCCGCCGCCGCATCCTGCTGGTCGATGCCGACGCCTTCGCGCGCCGCATGATCGCACCGCTGCTGGCCGCTGCCGGTTATGACGTCACGCCCACGGGCGGCATGCATGAAGTGCACGCCATTGCCGAGGCGGGCGAGAAATTCGATGCCATGGTGGGTGATCCCAGCGCGCTCTCGCGCATTCGCCAGGAGGGCCTGTGGCCGAACCTGCCGACGCTGGCGGTCACCGATTGGCCGGAAGATACGCAGGCTGAGGGCCTGACGGCTGTGCTGCCGAGATCGGATCGTGGCGCCCTGATCGCCGCCCTCGACTCGGTGTCTCAAGAGGAGAAGGTGGCATGACCACGCATCACGGTGACAATGCTGAACTCAGCGCCGAGTCGATGAATGAATATGTCTCGGTCCGCATCGGTGACCAGCTCTTCGGGGCTCCGGTCGATGCGATCCGCGAAGTGTTCGCGCCGCAATCGGTGACGTCCGTGCCGCTCGCCCCGAGCGAAGTGGCCGGCCTGCTCAACCTGCGCGGCCGTATCGTGACCGCGATCGACGCCCGCCGCCGCCTCGGTCTGCCGCCGCGCGACGCCAATGATGCCGGAATGGCATTGGGTGTTGAGCGTGGTAGCGAAATTTTTGGACTTATCGTGGACAGTGTCGGTGAAGTGCTTCGTCGTCCGAGGGCGGAGCTGGAGCCGGTGCCGGCCCATGTCGACCCGACCTGGCGGTCCATGGTCAAGGGTGTGCACAGGCTGGAAAAAGAATTGCTCGCTGTACTCGATGTCTCGGCCGTAATCGGATCGGCCGGTGCCAAGGCAGAGGCAGCCTAGCGGAGGGTGTTGGGATGAAAACATGTCTGGTCGTTGACGACTCCCGGGTGATCCGGAAAGTCGCACGCAAAATTCTCGAAGAGCTTGATTTTGAATGCCATGAGGCGGGTGACGGGGCTGAAGCCCTGGAAGCCTGTCGCAAGCAGATGCCGGATGCGATCCTGCTGGACTGGAACATGCCGGTCATGAATGGACTCGACTTCGTCAAAGCCTTGCGCCGCGAAGAAACCGGTGATCGTCCGATCGTGGTTTTCTGCACCACCGAGAACGACATGGCGCACATCACCGAAGCTCTGCGGGCCGGCGCTGACGAGTATGTCATGAAGCCTTTCGACGGCGACATCATCGAGTCCAAGTTCCAGCAGACGGGTTTGCTGCGCGCGTCCTGAGGGAGTTTCCAATGACGGAACTCGCCCCCAAGGCGTCTCCCGCCCATTCCATTGCCAGGGTCCTCGTTGTCGACGACTCGGCTGTTGCCCGCGGTCTCATGACCCGTTGGGTCGAAGAGGACCCGGATCTCACACTCGTCGGCTCTGCCGTCGACGGTGAGCAGGGTCTTCGCAAGGCGACCGAACTCAAGCCCGACCTCATCGTTCTCGATGTTGAAATGCCGAAAATGGACGGGCTCGCTGCCTTGCCATTGCTGCTGAAGGCTGTGCCGGGCTGCAGGGTTGTGATGGCGTCGACATTGACCCGCCGCGGTGGTGAAGTGACGATCCGCGCCCTGTCGATGGGCGCTGCCGATTATGCGTCCAAGCCTCAGGCCGGCCGCTTGGCGGGCGCCGAGGAATTCCGCCGCGACCTGCTCTCCAAGCTGAAAGCGCTGGCACCGCGGCCAATTCCGCCAGTGCCGACCCAGCGCGATGTCCTGCCGTCAACGACACCGCCCACACCGGCAACGCCGACAGCGCGCACAACGACCGCGCCGCCGTCCGCCGCCGCCCCGGCCAAAAAAATGCATGCACCGGTGGCCCAGCCGCCGATGAATCGCGGTGGAACGCCGCGCCATACCGGGCGTCCGGAAATCATTGCGATCGGGTCCTCGACCGGTGGTCCGCAGGCCCTGCGTGATGTGATCGGTGCCTTTCCGGCCGATGTGCGATCGCCAATCGTGATCGCCCAGCACATGCCGGCCCTGTTCACCAAGATCCTGGCCGAACATCTGACCAAGGCCGGCAAGCTGGTGTGCAAGGAAGCGGAAGACAATGAGCGCCTGAAGCCGGGCTGCGTCTATATCGCGCCGGGTGATTTCCACATGACCATCCGCAAGGACGCGGCCGGTTACTATGCGGTGCTCGACCAGACACCGCCGATCAATTTCTGCCGTCCGGCGGTTGATCCCCTGTTCCAGTCCGTCGCCGAGGTTACCCGCGGCGCGGCGCTGGGGATCGTGCTGACGGGCATGGGCCATGACGGCCGCGAAGGCGCGCGCATGCTGCGCAATGCCGGCGGCACGATCCTGGCCCAGGATGAGGCGACGAGTGTCGTCTGGGGAATGCCGGGAGCCGTTGCCGAGGCGGGTCTGGCTGATGAAATTCTGTCCCTCGCGGACATGGGCCCGGGCATTGTCCGGCGCGCGAAAGGTGGGCTGTAAAATGATAAAACACGACGACATCCTTTTCGTTGCCGCAGAGGCGTTCAAGCGCTCCGGCCTGGTTCTGTCCGCTGACAAGGGTTACCTGCTGGAAAGCCGCCTGGCGCCGCTGGCGCGGGCCGAGGGCTATCCCTCGATCGAGGCCCTGATCACCGCAGCCCGGCGCGATGCCGGCGGTCGCCTTCTGTGGGCGATCACCGAGGCCCTGGCGACGCACGAGACCTTTTTCTTCCGCGACAACACGCCGTTTGACCTGTTCAAGCAGGACGTGCTGCCGGTCCTGGCCCGCGCCCGCGGCAATAATGGTTCGATCCGGATCTGGTGTGCCGCCTGTTCGTCAGGCCAGGAACCCTATTCGCTGGCCATGCTGCTTGAGGAAGAGCGCGCGCGTCTTGGCAATCTGCGTGTCGAGATCATCGCCACCGACATGGCGCCGCGTGTGCTGGAGAAGGCCAAGGCCGGCATCTATTCCCAGTTCGAGGTCCAGCGCGGCCTCGCCGTGCAACGCCTGGTGCAGCATTTCGAACAGCAGGGCGAACAGTGGCGCGTCAAGCCGAACATTCGCTCGATGGTGACCTTCCAGAAGCAGAACCTGCTGGAAAACTTCTCGGCGATGGGCACGTTTGATCTGGTCCTGTGCCGCAATGTGCTGATCTATTTTGATGCCGACACCAAGAAGAAGGTGCTGGCGCGCATCGCGACGCAGACGGCCCAGGACGGCTATCTGATTATGGGCGCCGCCGAAACCGTGGTCGGTCTTTCCAGCGATTTCTCGCCGGTCGAGGGACGTCGCGGCCTCTATGGCCGCCAGGCTGTCGCCAAATCAGCTGCGGCCTGATCCTGTCCGGTCAGGACGCGAATTGAGAAACCCCGCAGTGGCGACTGCGGGGTTTTCTTTTGTTTGTGGGCGACGGATCGTCCCCGACGGCCGGTCGTCTAGGACCGGCCCGAGCGGGTCGGTCGTCAGCGGCCCGGGCAAAACTGACTTTCCGATATCTTCAAGCGTGCCGTGCCGATGGCCAGGCCCACGAGTCAAGCGACGGGATGAATCATGACAGCCAGCATTCTTGCCGTCGTCGCGATGGTGATCGCCGAGGCGGGCTCCGCCACCACCCCCGCCATCTCGGCCAATTGACAGGGCAACGCGCTGCCGGGCCGCGGTGGACCCGTTGTCGATCTCAAGGCCAATCTCGGGGACGCGCCGGTCGCCTCTGTCGCCGGTCGTCATCGTCCATGTCGCACCGATCGCGTATGGGGTGTCGCTTTTCCCCTGTTTCGGCTTGCCGGTGCGGCCAGCTGCCGTGCCAGTCAGGGTCTCCTCGCCTTCATGACCGAGGCAATGGAGGGGGCGGCAACCAGGATTGACCTTGTTGGTACCGAAACCGAAGGTGGACATGATGGATTGGGCTTCAAATTTGTCGGATTACCCATTGGAACAACTCAAATTGGCGTTGCTAACCGCCGGGTTTTCGCAGTCGCTGCTCGTGGCCGTGATGCTGATTGCCTATGCGCGCAGCAAGGCGGAACCCCGCTTCTATCTGGGCGTCTTCGTCGGTCTCTACGGTTTGACATTCCTGGCCGAAATCACGTCCATGACAGGCGTCCTGACCGTGGCGCCCGGCCTCGCCGTGCCGCTTATAGCCGCGCCGATGTTTCTGGGTCCGCTTCTCTACCTGTACATCACCAAGGTCGTGAACCGCGAAGGTGAGCTTTCGGCACCGGTCAACCGACAACACTTCATTGCGCCAGCTATTGGGGCGGTGTTCACGTCGGGACTGCTTTTTGTGCCAACCGACGCGTTTGGCGGCTTCATCACTCAGGACGTCGACCCGGCCACTCCGGTCGACTTTCTTATCGTGTTGATGCTGGCCGTTGTCTTGTTGGTCACCTTCGTCATCACCCTGATCTACATCATCAAGGGGTATGCACTTCTGAACAGGAATTCGGCCAGCATTCGTGACGAGTTTTCCAATCTGGACCGCAAGCGGCTGAGATGGCTGAAAGTGTCGCTGATCAACATCTCGCTCCTGTGGGTGGTGACGATGGCGGCTGACTGGACCGACTGGTCGGAGGCATCGGCCGGCTTTATCGCGCTGAGTGTTTGGGAATTGCTGAGCTTTTATGTGATGGCGATCCTTGGACTGCGACAGGGCGTCATCTTCGGACCACAATCCCCGCCGCCGGCGCCCGTCGCGCCTGTGCCGCCGGGCAGTGCCCGGGACGATCCCGATGCGGGTCCGGACCCGTCCGATGGTCGGCAAGAGGCGGAGCAGAAATATTCCAAATCCGGCCTGACCCAGCGGGACATGGACCGTATCGCCGCAAAGATCCGGCAGGCTGTCCATGCCGACGGGATCTATCGCAACAGTGACCTGTCACTGACCCAGCTGTCGAAATGTATTGGTGTTCAGGCGCCCTACGTGTCCCAGACACTGACACAGGAGATCGGCAGTACGTTCTACGATTTTATCGCCCAGGCCCGTGTTCGGGCGGCGATGGAGATGTTGGCCGACCCCGACAGTTCGGAGTCGGTCCTGTCGGTCGCCCTCACGGTTGGGTTCAACACCAAATCGACTTTCAATGCCGCGTTCAAGCGCGTGAGTGGTACGACCCCAACCGAATGGCGGCGAAGCTGCGGTGGGCACCGCAACTCCGCCGCCGGCTGACGTCCGATCGCCACAGGGGGGCAGGCGATGGCGTACAGACCCTGCCTGCTAGAAGCGGCGAACGTAGGAAATACCCCAGCTCGACGCATCGTCTCGATCGTCGAAATCAGTCCGTGAGTATTCCAGCCGGACGCCATGTGCGTCGTTGAAGAAGAAGTCGGCGCCGGCGCCGAACGCCAAGCCGGAGTCGTCGCCGGACGGCCCGGCGGTGGCCTTGAAGTTGGCGACGTCGTAGCCGATGCGGGCGAACATGGAGAGGTGTTCGGATACCGGATACTCGCCGGCGACTGACACGCCATATCCGTAGCGGAAGCGGGCTCGTGGCTCTATGGACGAGCAATCTGTGCCAACCGGGCAATCAATCCCCGAGGAGCCGCTCAGACCGGACACTGCATTGGCCTCGACACGGATGAAGTCCGTGAGGTTGTAGCCCAGCCGGCTATTGAGCGAGTGGGCGTTGAATTCGTCAAATTGTTGGTAGGCGTAGCCCTCGGAGAGGGTGAAGCGCGAGTCTTGCGCATGGGCAGTTGCTGAGAAAGCGGCGACCAGAGCCGTTGTCAGGATCAGATGTTTCATTGTTTTTCTCGAAACTGGATTTGAACACGGATTGGAATACCGGCGGCCTTGGGCTCGGCGCAGTTTTGCTTGAGCGCCTTGACGCCCGGGGGGCGGCCACCGTTTGGACTTCCAGCCGGATCCAAGTGGGATGATCCCGTTGCCCAGACCCGGCTGATGCGTCTTGGTAGCGGTGTCGGTCGGTCGTGACGTCCGAGCCATCCGGGGCGGTCTGCCGGAGCTGCCAGCGAGGGCCGTGCCGTTTGGCTCGGACGCGGCATTTCGCCTGGGGCGACTAAGGTCCGGTTACGATCAAAACCGGAGCCCCGCATGACCTCACACATCAAGTCAATCATCCGCCCGACCAGGACTTGGCTGGCCGTTCTCACGATCGGGCTCTTCGTCAGCGGCTGCACGACATCCGAGCCGCTCACCTCACCGGACGGCCTCCCGGGCTTCTCGATCGATTGTTCGAGCGGTCGCTGGAGTGACTGTTATGAAGAGGCAAGCCGCTTGTGCCCGCAGGGCTATATCGTGATCGATCGCGTTGGTGACACGGACACGCATGTCTCAGAAATGGATGGCGACCTGAGCTTCCAGACCATGGTCAGCCGCGAACTGATGATCGAATGCCGGTAGTCGAGACCGCTGCCGATCACTGCCGCACGAAAACGCGACCGTGGTCAAAATCATGGACAGGTCTCACCTCCATCGTGGCGCTGTGGTCAACCATGCAGGGGGCGGCCGCCGCTGACCATGACGCCTGACCATCCGGGCCGGCGTAATGGTGTCGCATCGATCGGCGAATGCCGGCCCGGCCCCTGAACAGGGGAGGACAATTTGTCGGAGCGTCGCCAGGCAATACTTCAGCTTCGCGGCTGAACGGAACCAAAGCCGGTTCCAAGCATTTCACAGACATAGCCGAACCAGGAGATGATCATGTTAAATCTTGCTCTCGCCTTTTTCATTATTGCCGTGATCGCCGCCGTACTGGGTTTTGGCGGTATCGCAGCGGGCGCCGCGTCGATCGCGAAGATCGTGTTCGTCCTGTTTCTCTTTCTGTTCGCGCTCTCGGTTGTGGTAGGTCTGTTGCGCGGACGTAATCCGCGGATCTGACACGCAGACAATCCAGAATTCCTGAAGTCACACAGAAAGGAAATCCCATGTTGCGCAAATACATTCCGCTCGCCCTTACGGTCTCCGCCCTGGCCCTGGCCGGCTGCACCGACGGTGATGCCGAAAATGCCGGCGAAGAGGTCGACGCCGCGATTGAGGACGTCACCGGTGAAGACAGCGATACGTTTGAAGAAGCCGGCGAAGAGGTTGATGACGCGGCGGAAGAGCCGTCGCTCAACTAGTCGTCATTGTTCGGGGCGGTGATCACCGCTCCGGCGGCCAGCATCTGCAGTATGAGGCTGACCTCGCTTGTTAGCCTGCCCCGGAAGGATGGCGTATCGGTTGATGCCCGCAGGGACAGTTCGAACCAGCCACGAGAGCGCGGTCCTTGCGTCTCGCGCCAGATCATGAGCAAGGCTTGCCGCCCGTCATCGTCGCGCGCGATGCATTGATGCCAGATATGGTGGATGCCATTGCCGTCCGGCAGGCCGTCGCCGTCGGTCACGGTCTCAGCGCCTTGGAAGGCGACAGTGATCGCCCACCACGCCCCGACAGCGTGCGATTCGGCTTCGAGATCACGGGTCGCTGTAGCCAGCCGCTGAGCCAGCCGCGTCGAGTCCGGGAAGCTGATATTGCCGTTGGACTGGTCGGTGAGGTCGTCCATCAGGACAATTCACTGTTGGGGGGCGTCCATGTTGACCGGTTCGTTGACGCGGATATCTGACACGACCGCATCGGACATGGCGGTCAGCAGGCCCATGCCATCAGCCAGAAGGTCGGGATCGGTCGCCTGTATCGTCACGATGCTGCGCACAAACAGGTTTTGCTCCCCGATCATGGTCTGCAGCAGCAGATCTCGCGTGAGGGCGGAGGCGCCGTCTACATCCTCGGCAAACAGGCATAGCGTGCCGTCGAACGCGACACCGTGGCGGCTGACCGTGCGAAACGGCTCGATCGTGTCGCACGGATCGGCCTCCGGCTCGGTCGTGGTCAGGTGAAAGCCAATGGCAGCGCTCCACTCGCCATCCTGCCCGGCGGCGCGAGCTTCAAGCCGGTCACTCAAGGCGTCAATCTGCCGGGCCAGTGCCTGGCCGTCGTCCAGGCTGAAGCGGTCCCCCGCCTGAGCGGCTAAGCGATGGAGATCCGCCACGATTTCCGGACCAGAGATCCGATAATGGTCCTGTGCTGCAGACGGCGCCATCAATACAGTCGATAGGATAGCTGCGATAAAGGCCTCTTTGATCATCATCCCCTCCCTGGTCGCCCGGGAAGGTAAGGCGCAAATCGTCAGGTCGCCCAGCCCCTGAACAGGGGAGGCGCCAACAAAAAAGGCCCGGGCGGGCAGCCCGGGCCTTTTTATCACGCTGAGACCGGTGGATCAGGCTGACGCCTTCTCCTCGACCGGGTCGCGCAGCACATAGCCGCGGCCCCAGACCGTCTCGATATAGTGTTCGCCATTGGTGGCCGCTGCGAGCTTCTTGCGGAGCTTGCAGATGAAGACGTCGATGATCTTCAGTTCCGGCTCGTCCATGCCGCCATAAAGATGGTTCAGGAACATTTCCTTGGTGAGCGTCGTTCCCTTGCGCAGGGAAAGCAGCTCGAGCATCTGGTATTCCTTGCCCGTCAGGTGGACGCGCTGTCCTTCGACCTCAACCGTCTTGGCGTCGAGATTCACGCCGATCGAGCCGGTCTTGATGATGGACTGGGAATGGCCCTTCGAGCGGCGCACGATCGCATGGATGCGGGCGACCATCTCGTCCTTGTGGAAGGGCTTGGTCATATAGTCGTCGGCGCCACAGCCCAGGCCGCGCACCTTGTTGTCGATGTCCGCATTGCCGGTGAGGATCAGGATCGGGGTGTCGACCTTGGCCACGCGCAGCGTCTTGAGGACGTCGAAGCCCGGCATGTCCGGCAGGTTCAGGTCAAGCAGGATGATGTCGTAATCATACAGCTTGCCCAGATCCACGCCCTCTTCGCCGAGATCGGTGGTGTAGATGTTGAAACCCTCGGATTTCAGCATCAATTCGATGGACTGGGACGTTGCCCGATCGTCCTCAATAAGAAGAACCCGCATATGGTTCGCCTCCGGTTTTGCTACCCGGGCGAATCAGTGCGCGCCCGGTCTCATCTGGTGATTAACCTTATTTGGACGCTATGCGGAAACCCTTAACGAAAGTTAACTGCGTCTTGACCCAGTTTTGGAATCGCAGATTTCCGAAATTTCCCCGGAAAAGCTTGATTCGGATTTCGCGTTAACCATTCAAGGGTTAACGGGGGTGCCAGGGCCATCATCGCGGTGAAATTGTGCGGATTGATCAAATATGCACGGTATAAAGTATTCCCAGTGAGTTGCGATTTTCACCTGTGCAGACAGGCAAATCGGCTCAGGATTCCCGCGATCCGATCGACCAGGCTTATCCACAGGCAATTGTTGCGACTGCGGGACTCAGGATTGGAATCGGAATCCGGCCTCGGTCAGAATCACCGCGTTTCCAAGGCTGCAGAATCTGCCGGGTGTTTACGTCGAGGCAACCGACGGCCCTTAAACTGTCCGGGAAGTGGCATTTGCGCCACATTTGAGAAGGCGGGCTGACCCGTATGATGCAAACGCTGATCGATCGCGTCGGGCGACTGGATGACCGGATCCTGGAAGGACGGGTCACCGCGCTCAACGGGCTGCTTGTCGAGGCGGAGGGGCCCAAGGCGGGCCTGTCACTCGGAGCCCATGCCCGGATCGACACCGGTAATGGCATCGCTGAATGTGAAGTGGTCGGTTTTCGCGGTGAAACGGCGTTGATGATGCCGTTTGGTCCGCTTGAGGGCATTCGACCGGGCGCCCGCGCGCTGCTCCAGCCGGAAGCTGCCCGTGTTCGCCCGAGCCAGTCCTGGCTGGGCCGTGTGCTCGACGGGTTCGGGCGCCCGCTTGATAGCGGTGCGCCGCTCACCGAAGGCGGCACGCCCTATCCGCTCAAGGGCAATCCGCCCAGCGCCCATGGTCGCGCCCGTCTGGGCGACCGCATGGATATGGGCGTGCGCGTCCTCAACAGCTTTGTGCCCATGCGTCGTGGCCAGCGCCTCGGTATTTTTGCCGGATCGGGGGTCGGCAAGTCGGTGTTGATGTCGATGCTGGCGCGCGCCTGCGATGCTGATGTGATTGTCATCGGCCTGATTGGCGAACGGGGCCGGGAAGCACGTGAATTCGTGGACGACGTGCTCGGGCCGGAAGGTCGCAAGCGCTCGGTCGTGATCACCGAAACCTCGGACGCGCCGGCCCTGGCCCGCCGTCAGGCGGCGCATCTGACATTGACCGCGGCGGAGTATTTCCGCGATCAGGGCCTTGATGTGCTGTGCCTGATGGACAGTGTCACCCGTTTTGCCCTCGCGCAGCGCGAAATCGGCCTTGCCGCCGGTGAACCGCCGACCACGCGCGGCTATACGCCGTCGGTATTTGCTGAATTGCCACGGCTACTTGAGCGTGCCGGACCCGGTCCCGAACGCAAAGACGGCAAAAAAGCAGGCTCCATTACCGGTCTTTTCACTGTTTTGGTGGATGGTGATGACCATAACGAACCCATAGCCGATGCCGTACGAGGCATCCTGGATGGACATGTGGTCATGAGCCGAGCCATTGCTGAACGGGGGCGCTACCCCGCCATCGACGTTCTCAAGTCGGTCAGCCGGACCGCGCCTGAAGTCTATGACGCAGCCGAGCGACCTCTCGTCGCCGAGGCGCGAAAGCATTTGTCGGCCTATGCCGACATGGAAGAATTGATCCGTCTGGGTGCTTACACCCAGGGATCGAATCCGGCGGTGGATCGGGCCATAGAGCTCAACGATCCGCTGGAAGCGTTTCTCGGGCAGTCAAAAGACGAGGCGGCGGACATTCCGTCGACCTTCGCGATGCTGTCGGAGATTTTGGGTGGTGGTGAAGGAGTGCGACAATGACACGCTCACATGAACCCTTGATCCGGCTGGCCCGGTTCAAAGTGGAAGAACTGCAAAAGCAGATGGCCGAGCTGGATCGCTCCCGGGCGGCACTGATCGGACAGATTGAGCGGCTCGAGGCATCCGTGCCGGAGGAGCAGGCGGCTGCGACGCAGTCGAAAGAGGGTTATGTCGCCTACGGCTCCTATGCCCAGGCGGTCATCAAGCGGAAGGAAAACATCCGCGCCTCGCTCGATGAGGTCGACGTCCAGGCCGACGCCCTACGCGACCGGCTGTCGGAAGCCTTCACTGATCTCAAGAAATACGAGCTGCTGGAAGAACGCCGTCTGGCCCGGATCGAACAATCCCTCCGCGCCGCCGAACAGGACGAGCTCGACGAAATCGCCCAGATTCGCCACGGCCGCCAGTCGCACTGATCGCGCGAATTCTGTGACGACGCAAAAAGGCCCCGGACCAGCTGGTTCGGGGCTTTTTTGTTGTTTGGGCGCGGATACCCCGCCAGGATTGTCATCCCTGCCGGATGTCCGGCGAAGGCCGGACGCAGGGCAGGCAACTGTTTTGATCAGGCCTGGAATGGGCGTTGGTCTCGGATGATAGCGTTGAGGGTTATGAGGAGTTTTCGGGCGACGGCGATGAGGGCGAGTTTTTTGGGTTTTCCGGCGTCG